>DASXLK010000081.1:0-5953 GCA_036496365.1 Candidatus Angelobacter sp.
ACCGGAGCGAAGGGGAAAGACTTGTTTCATCCAGTGCGGATCATGTTGATTGGTTCGCATTCAGGTCCGGACTTCAACAAGTTGATCCCGCTGCTGGAAGACGGAAGTCAATTGGAGCTGCCGGTACACGTGAAGAATGTGCGTGAACGGGTAGCGGAATTTATAGCGGCGCAGGGGCTAAAGCCCTGATCCATTAGAATCTTTTATGGGCACGGCATGAAGCCATGCCTTGATATCTACAGAAGCTAAGCTCCGTGGTCGATTTGTTTTTATGAAACAGCATTTCCGCTTTGACTTCACATTTCCGCGCAACTATGAAGTCAGGGTCCTGGAATCCGCTCCGCCTGTCCATCCGATAGAGAAGCTGTATCACTATCCAATGGAGATGGAAGAAGGCGATCGTAGCGGTGCGTATGTGCGGGTGGTGCCGACTCATGTTTCAGCGCATGACTCAAAGATTGATTTGAAGGCTGCGCCGGCATGGGTGGGATTTTTTGCTTTAGGTTTTGATTCCGATCAGGTCGTCAGCGAGGTCTGTTCCTCTCCTGATCCGGATTCTTTCTGCACTGTGGTTGGTGGTTACGCTTACGTGGTAAAAGCGGATGATCCGGAGCAGTGGTTTCGCGTGGAGCAGCGTCCGGTGGTGGATTTGCGCGTGCTTTCACAGCATGGGCTGCTGCTCTTTGCCGGCTTCACTACCATTATCGCTGTTGGCAGCTCGGGCATCGCCTGGACCACGGAGCGTCTCTCCTGGGAAGGTCTCACAATTACTGACGTCAAGGGCGACAAGCTGTTTGGCCAGGGCTGGGACGCGCTGGCCGATAAAGAAGTCCCATTTGAAGTGGACTTGAAAACTGGAAAACATACGGGCGGAGCCAGGCCAAATCAAAAGCCAGCGTAGTGGTTAGCCTCTGCCGCGAAACTGGATAATCTTGCGGCGGTCACGTTTCGATGGCCTGCTGGTGGGCGCAGGCGCGTACTGCATGGCTGCTTTGCGCTCGGCTGCGGCTTTCAGCCGCGCTTCTTTACTTTCTTCTGTCTCCCGGTAAAGCGTTTGTGCAACTGAGGCAGGGCCGCGCACTTCACTGAGAAGAAGTACCTCTACATGAAAGTCGCCGCCATCGTTGGTGATCCGCAACATGTCGCCAATGCGGATTTCGCGCGCAGGCTTGGCGGGCTGGCCATGGGATTGAATCCGGCCAAGCTCGCAAGCGCGTGAGGCCAGCGAGCGGGTCTTGAAGAACCGGGCGGCCCAGAGCCATTTGTCGATGCGTACAGAGGTCATAGAGGCTATTTTCCTATAACAGCAGGTCGTTTGCTACGGGCTCAGGGCTTTGAAGAAGCCTTTCGCTCGGCTCACACCCTTCTGTCGCCTCACGGTATAATCTTATATGGCGACCCACCCGCAGCCCGCTTCACAGAAAGAGATGAAGCTGCTGAATGGCAGGTTCCAGCAGTTGCTGGCTAAGGTCGCCGAAAACCGCCCTTCTGACGATCTGGAAATTATCCGCAAGGCTTACAACTTTTCTCTCAAACATCATCAAGGGCAGACGCGCGCCTCCGGCGAGCCGTACCTGATTCATCCGCTGGAAGTTTCTTTGGTGCTGGCTGATATGAAGCTGGATTCCACGGCCATCTCCGCCGGCCTGCTGCATGACGCCATTGAAGACACCCCGGTCACGCATGAAGACATACGCCGCGAATTTGGCGACCAGGTAGTACACATTGTTGAGGGCGTTACCAAGATCGACAAAATCGATCTGGCCAGCCGCGAAGAACGCCAGGCAGAAAATGTGCGCAAGATGGTGCTGGCCATGGTGGACGATATTCGCGTAGTGCTGATCAAACTGGCTGACCGGCTCCATAATATGCGCACACTCAGGCATTTGCCGGAAGAACGCAGGCAGCATATTGCCAAAGAGACGCTGGAAATTTACGCACCGCTGGCGCATCGCCTGGGCATGGGCAAGGTGCGCGGAGAGCTGGAAGATCTTGCGTTCCGCTATGTGGATTCCATTGGCTATGACCAGGTGCGGTCTGCCGTGGACCAGCGGCGCAAAGCGGGTGAATCTTTTCTGAGCAAGGTTGTAAAGATCCTGCAACAGAAGCTCACTGAAAACGGCGTTGACGCCAAGGTGGAGAGCCGGATCAAACGGCTTTACAGCATTCATCAGAAGCTATTGAAGCAGCGCATTACCGTGGACCAGGTTTATGACCTGCTGGCTGTGCGTATCATTACCAAGTCAGTAAAAGATTGCTACACCACGCTGGGCGCGATCCACCAGATGTGGCGTCCGGTGCCGGGACGCATTAAAGATTTCATTGCCATGCCGCGGCCCAATCTTTACCAGTCACTGCATACCACGGTGATCACGGAAGACGGGCACCAGTTTGAAGTGCAGATCCGCACGGAAGAGATGCACAAGATGGCGGAAGAAGGCATTGCCGCTCACTGGAAATATAAAGACGGCAGCCCGGTGAGCGCCAAGGACGAACAGCGGCTGGCGTGGTTGAGGCAGGTGGTGGAGTGGCAGCAGGACGTAAAAGATCCCAGCGAATTTCTGTCTACGCTGAAGGTAGATCTCTATCCCGAAGAGGTTTACACCTTTACCCCGATGGGCAAAGTAGTGATCTTGCCGCGCGATGCCAGTGCTATTGATTTTGCCTACGCGATCCACACTGAAGTTGGCCACACATGCACGGGCGCGAAGGTCAACGGACGCATTGTGCCTGTGCGAAACAAGCTGCGCAACGGCGATGTGGTGGAGATCATGACGCAGCCAGGGCACAATCCCAGCCGCGATTGGCTGGGGTTTGCCAAGTCCACGCGAGCGCGCAATAAGATTCGCCATTGGCTGAGCATCCATCAGCGGGAGCGGGCGATTGAAATTGGCAAAAAGCTGCTGGAAAAGCAGGCGCGCAAATACCGCCTGGCCATGAAAGATTTCAACGAAGCCGAGATGGGCAAGATTGCCCGGGAATATGGTCTGGGCGGCGGGCAGGACCTGCTGGCTGGGATTGGCTACGGAAAATATTCAGCGCGGCAGATATTGGCCAAACTCTCACCGGAAATTTCAGAGCAGACGCCGACGGAAGAGCCAGCCAAGACCGGCAGCACAATTGGGACGGTGATCCGGCGGGTGTTTGGGCAAAGCGCGGACGCTGGCGCAATCAAGGTAAAAGGCTACAACGATCTGCTGGTATACCGCGCGCGGTGCTGCAATCCAATTCGCGGTGAGGCAATTGTGGGTTATGTAACGCGCGGCAAGGGCGTGGCCGTGCATGGAATCAGCTGCCCTAACGTGAATAACCTGATGTATGAAGCGGACCGGCGTATTGCCGTGGAGTGGTCCAGCATACCGAAGCTGGGCAAGAGTGAGGGCCGCGCGAAGTATCCGGTGAAGCTGACAGTTTTCTGCGATGATCGCCCGGCGATGCTGAAGCAGTTGACTGCCGTGATCTCTGACCATGACACGAATATCCGCACTATTGAAGCGCAAACCGCGGATTCACGGGCGACGATCGATATTGTGATTGAGATTGAAGATGTAAAGCACCTGGAGCGCCTGATCATGAGCCTGCGCAAGATTCCTGGGATACACGATGTGCAAAGAATGAATAAGGTTTAGGCTTTTCTGCAATCCCGAAGCGTAGCGAGGGAAACCCTACTTCAACGAAAATCATTGGGACCACGAATCAACGCGAAAGAACGCGAATTCTTTTTTGAGTTGTTGTGAACCTAATAGTTCAACGTGATTATAGGGTTCCCTCCTCGTTCGCTTCGCTCAGAGTCGGGATTTCAGAAAAGTGAACAAGCAGTCTCTCCTTGACGGGAAAGGAGAGAGCGTGTACTCTCCTATTTCAAATAGGAGAAAGCTTTGATGAAACCGGTTGAACTCCCGCAGGGCACACTTGAGATGCTCATCCTCAAGGCGGTCTCGCTCGGTGCGTTGCATGGCTACGGCATCCTGTTGCGCATCCAGCAAATTTCTGGAGAGCGCCTTGAAATCCTGCAGGGTTCGTTCTACACCGCCATTTATCGTGTTGAGCGCCGGGGCTGGATCAAAGGCGAGTGGGGCGAGTCAGAGAACAATCGCCGCGCCCGCTTTTACTCGCTCACCGCTGCGGGTGCGCGTCAGCTCAAGGCCGAGACGGCCAAATGGAGTGACATGGCTGCTGTTGTCGCGGGCATTCTCGGCAAGAAAGCGGACGAGATATGAGGCTCCGAGCCGCAATTCGCAAGCTCTGGCACTCTGTCACGCCACGAACCCACAGCGACGTGGAAGAAGAGTTTCGTTCTACCCTCGATGCCTACCAGGAAGATTTAATTCGCCAGGGGCTTCCGGAAGAAGAAGCGCGCCGTAAAGCCCGCGTTGACCTTGGCCAGCCCGCTGCGCAAAACGAAACTTACCGCAAGGCCATCGGTCTTCGCCTGTTCGATGAGTTAGGCGGAGATGTGCGTTATGGACTGCGCGGCCTGCGCCGCAACCCTGGCTTCGCCGCTGTCGCGGTGCTCTCGCTCGCGTTGGGTATCGGCGCCACCACGGCGATGTTCTCGCTGATCTACGCCGTTCTGCTGAACCCGTTTCCTTACGCCGATGCCGACCGCATCGTGAACCTCTTCGGTATCGACGATAGATATCCTGGGTATACCTGGTTGTCGCTTGGAAAGGCACAGCTTGATGAGATGTGCCTTGCAACACCGGTTGAGTCAGTTCTTGGCTTTAACCCAACGCAGATGGAGATCACCGGCGGCACGCTGCCGGAAGATATCCGGGGCTACTACCTCACCGAGAATGCCGGGACTTTCTTTGGTGTGCGCCCGCTTCTCGGCCGCAACCTCGAACCATCCGATGCAGAGAACGGCGGCCACTCCGTGGTCGTTCTCAACTACCAATTCTGGCAGCGCCACTTCGGCGGCGATCCCCACGTCATCGGGCGAACGCTGGAAATCAATCACGCCCCCTACACCATCATTGGCGTGATGCCACGCAGCTTCGCATTCAATGATATGGCTGGGGTGGGCGATGTCTACCTGCCGGCCAGTCTCATGCCGCTTGTCAACGTTCCCTCGGGACCGCCCTCTAGGGCCTACATACTGATGGCAAAGCTCCGGCCCCACGCCACGCGTGCCGCCGCCAACGCTGTGCTCGAGCCCATCGCATTCGAGCTTATGAAACAGCGTACCGGGCGCATTCCCGACCACGCGCATCTCGCGCTGCAGCCCATCATCTGGATTTTCCAGCAGAGTACGGGCACCACCCTGAAGCTCCTTCTTGCCGGCGTTGTGCTTCTGCTGATCATCGGCTGCGCCAATTGCTCCATCCTTCTGCTGGCCCGTGGTCGCACGCGCCGGCATGAGCTCGCCATCCGCAGTGCCATAGGCGCCAGCCGCTGGCGCATCGTCCGCCAGTTGCTCGTCGAAGCCATCGTCATCTCTTGCGCAGGCGCCGTTCTTGGCGTTGTCGCATCTTATTGGCTGGCAAAGCTTCCCTTGGCGCTCTCTCCAGATTCCTTTCCAGCCGAATCCGTCATCCGCATCAACGCTCCCATCCTTGCGTTCTCCGTTGTGCTCGCGCTGATCTGCGGCATCGTCTTCGGTCTTGTCCCTGCATTGCGCCTCTCGCGTCACGATTCCGCGCGTATGCTCCCCGGCAGGCAGACGGGCGTTGTCGCTACTTCCGCAAAGCATCGCTGGAGCATTCTCATCGCCGCGCAAGTCTCGCTCACGCTTCTGCTTATGGCCACTGCAGGAACCGCCATCCACAGCTTTATTGAGCTCATGCGGATGCCGTTGGGCTACGATCCGGGGAATGTCATGAGGGTCGGCATTGGCCTGCACAACAAAAACCCAGGCGAGTGGAGCCGCATTCAGCCGCGCGAAGCGAGGATTGCTTACATTGAGCAGATACAGGAGAAGATCGCATCCCTCCCCGGAGTCTCCGCTGTCGCT
>DASXLK010000082.1:0-19538 GCA_036496365.1 Candidatus Angelobacter sp.
CGACGTTTTTGATTTGGTCTTGCTACATCTCTCCATACAAGCCTCTCTTCGTGAGTTGATGCCGGAATCTCTCTTTTCTCGGGGCTCACCAGTGGAGGAGTGTGCTGTCTAATCGAAAAGCGATCGACCTGTCTACCTTTTAAAAATGGAACACCTTGGTCGCCGAATGACTCCGCAATGCGTGTCTCATCTAGCTCCCTCCCCAGCCAAAGACCAAAGCGCATGTCCAATTCGAGCATACGTAGTGGTGAATGTACCTTCCCTAATGTGTCCAGAATTTCAGCCTGAGAATTATTGATCAACAACGGAACTGGTCGAATACCAGACAGATCAGCAGAAATGACCCGAGCGCTGCTGGGTACGGCAAAAGTTTCGAGAGAGAATTGTTGTGTCTCCTTGCAACCATGACCTGTTACCGTCAGGAATGGCTGATCAACACCATCAAATGCTCGCAATTCTGCAGGAAAATACTGCATCTTTCGCACACCTATTCTGCTAAAAAACTCCCGTCTAAATGGAGCGGATGCCTGGTCCGCAAAAATACTAGCAGGGAGCACAACTCCAATCGAAGACCGTTCAGACAATAACATCGCACAAGCAATTGCGCCGGCTCTGGCCAAATTGACCGACGCTCCGCCCATGCTCTTTTGTGTATGGGAAGCAGCACCTGGTAATAAATGTTTCAATTGGTTGGAATAGTACTTCAAAGTCGTTTTGTAATGCCCCAGAGACTCCACTGAAATTGAGTCTCTGGAATCTGCTTTCAATAACTCCCAAGGAGGGTTGGTTAAAACGAGGTCAATGGAGTTTGCTGCTTCCTGGAACATCCGGAATGTATCACACACCCTCGCGTCAATTCTGCATCGTTCTAAACCAAGCCGCTGCAGAGCACCAGCAATGCTTTGCTCAGCAATGCAAAGGGCATTCGAGTCGCAATCCCATAAAAGAATCTGCTCAAGGCTTCTCAAGGCAATAGATTTATTTGCATGAACATATTCGAGCCAGGCAAGAATAAATCTGCCATCACCGCAGAAAGGATCGGCAACGATCCTCGGCTGAAAGCCATCTACAGTTATTTGTCTCGCCACTTCATTGCAAATATCGGGAGGCGTATAAAACTGCCCAGTGAGTCTTTGCGTTATGTCCTGCCGAGAGCTGCTCTGAGACGCAATCAAAACATGATTCATATGGTTGCTTCATTCTAATTTAACTGCCCTAGCTAAACGCACTTGATGGAAACTCGCCAAAATCGTAAATTAGCCCTTTCCCACCACCCGACACACTCAATCACCTCCAACTCCTCCGGACACCCCGGTCAGCCCCGAACCCCATCAATGGCAGCTATCTTAACCCTCCGTCTTCCGTTCTTGCTCAATCCGTTCTTGCGTTATGCCCACGCATTTTTCCAATTCCCTGCGGTGAAACATGCCCGTAAGCACATAGCTCAGGTCGGCGCGCAGGTCCTCCAGCGTGCGCTGGCGGTCGGCGGCAAACACCGAATGAATCACGCCATCGTCCCGGAATTGCTCCAGGATTTCTCCCGCCTGCTCCAGGCACCGATTCAGCAGAAACAGGCGTTCATACGATGAAGACATAGCCATAGGCCATTCGCTTTGGCTCCTAAGCTAGACAAAATCACGGATTGCACTTGCTCAAGAGGGCATTTGCACGCCGATTATATCTTATGTAACATGTATACACAAGACGTGCAAATGGCAAGTATATCAGGCGTCTCTTGTATATTTCTTGCCAATGCTGCGGAAAACACAGCCGTCGACAATGTTTCACCTGCGCCTAAAAAAGGAGCTGCGTGAAAAACTCGACGATTTCCGTTTTACCCATCGTTTTGAAACGCGGACCGAAGCCATCCACTGGCTGCTGGAATATGCCCTGAGCCAGAATCCCAAGCCCAAGAAATAATCTGCATCTTTCTGCGTAAATCTGCGGCGGCTCTTGCGCCGCAGGCCCGGAGCGCATAGGCACCATTTTTATTGATCGTTTTTTCTCTTGGCCTCTTGCTCCTGGTCGTACTCTTTGCTCGATTGCTCGCTCAGTGCAATGTCCGTGAACACCACAGAAGCATTTTTGTCCATTTGCAGGAAATTCACTGTTACCTTTCCATTCGACCAGGAGCAACCGGTGCCCTTTGTGTTGCTGCATCCCGGCCCCGGATCTCCATATTTTTCCTTTAGTGCCTGAAGAAGCTGCTGGGAAAACTCTTCCTCTACGGCATAGGCGATCTTCCATAAATGGCCGCCATTGGTGAAGTCTACCTCTTTCGTTGCTGGCGCGCCTGCATAAGTCTCCTTGCTTACGCATATCCCAGATGAACAGAAGCCAGTGTGCTTCTTTTCATATTCACTCAGGGTCATGCCAAGCTTATCCCCGCGAATTTCGCCGATGACGATCTTCTCTCTGAGGACCGGCGCCGGCGCCGCTTTGTTGCACCCGAGGATTAAAGAGATTCCAAAAGCAAAAAAAATAAAAATGATGATAAAACGTGACGCCACTCTCATAATGGTCTCTCCATTTTCAAGGTTTATGCTGCTGTGATCCTTTTGTTTCGATTCGGCAGGCAATTGCTGTGGCTCTCTTCCGATTCGTGTTCTTCGCGTTAATTCGCGGTCGTTTTTTCCCTTTCCCGCTTCGAACAAATTCAACAATAGCGAATTCTAAGCGAAACAAAATTTTACTTCAATGCTAAAAATTGGCACAGATCCGCGCAAAATCCGTGTTCATCCGCGGTAAGTCTTTGATTTTGCTTTGGGGTTGGTTTTGCCCTTAGCCAAAAGCTAATGGCCAACTGCTAATGGCTGACTTATCAGTTCCATCTGTTTCTTCTTTTGCGTTTCCACCGCGGAGAGGTTGGGTTCAAAGCAGCGTCGGCAGCGCGCTTCATACATGCCGGCAGCGCCCACCACCACAAGCTCTTCACTGGCAATGAGCCGCTGGGTATGCTTGGCCGGGTTGCCGCACTGCATGCAGATGGCAAGGGTTTTGGTGATCTCGTCAGCCACGGCCAGCAGCTCTGGCATGGGATGGAAGGGGCGTCCGAGGTAGTCAGTATCCAGGCCGGCAATGATTACGCGCTTGCCCATATCGGCTAGACGAACGACAAAATCGACCATAGCTTCACCCAGAAACTGCGCTTCATCAATGCCAATGACTTCGGTCCGCGTTTCCAGTTTGGCCTGCACGTCCATGGCGTTGCTCACGGCTTCCGCGTGGATGCGGCCATCGTCATGCGAGACGATCTGGTTGGTGGAATAACGCTCATCAATGGTGGGCTTGAATATCTGCACACGCTGCCGCGCAATTTCAGCGCGCCTCAACCGCCGGATCAGCTCTTCACTCTTGCCGCTGAACATGGGCCCGCAGACCACTTCTATCCAGCCCAGATTGCCCCGCATTGCATTCATTCTTCCAACTCCCCTTGTTTTACTGATTGCTGTTTTACCGCGCTTCTTTACTATAGCGCCACGTTGGCAGGAGACGCAGCATGCTGCGTCTCTACGGCCAGCGAAATTTCGAACTACTAACTTATCTGACTAATTTTTCTATTGTTACTGACGATAGCCGCCAGCGTTTCATCTTCACTCTTGTTACGCATAAATGCATGAAACTCATCAAAGCTCGTAAATATTTCTGTGGCGCAGCCCAGCAGCCAGCCGCTCATCTGCTCCACGGGCACGGCGCAGATTAAATACACAGGAATTCCCATGCGATGCGCAAAGGTCAACTCGCCCTGCGTGCCGGCGCCGCGTCCGGCGTATTGGTCCCAATAGCAGATTACGGCGTCACAGCGCTGCTCAATCAGATCAAGATCGTAGGCAATAATTTTTTGGATAGTCTTCTGAAAGCGCTTAAGGTCCGTCGCCTTCCATGCGCGAAACTCACGGGCTTCTGTCTCCGTAAGGTTTTTCAGCTCGTCTTCGGCCGGATCGTAAAAATCGTGCCCCAGAGCCTTCAGGCTCGGCTTGATGCCGGCACGCCAGCCTTTGCCCAGATCAGGAGAGTATTCAATGGAGCCTGCGAGATAGAAAAACATGGCGTCTTGCGATTGTCAGCGATTGGCCGCCATCGCGTCAACGCGGATTTGCCGCAATTAGTCTGTGTTTTCCAGAGGGATTTGCACAGGCTCTGAGAGTGCTGCAAAACGCAGAAAGCGCTCTTTCTGAAATCCCGAGCGCAGCGAGGGATCACTATGACTGCGAAACTTCTCAGGACTCAAATATGCGCTGGTTTCTTAAACCAACAGAGTGTTGGCGAACGCTTAACCCTTCAATTCGGAATCGCAATCGTTGCGATAGAGACCTCTCGCTTCGCTCGAGGTTGCAGAAAAGCTTATTCGTACTTTAACGCCCTTAGCGGCTCAATCTTCATGGCACGGCGCGCCGGAATAAACGATGCCACCAATCCCACAGCACCCAGCAGCACAGCCACCGCAATTAGTGTCAGCGGATCAGATGGAGACACGCCCACCAGCAGCGATCTCAGACCGCGGCCGGCAATAAACGTCAGCACCAATCCGGTCAGTAAGCCTGCGCCGACCAGGACAAAGCCCTGGCGCAGCACCATCTTTAATATGTCGCCGCGACCCGCGCCGAGCGCCATGCGCACGCCAATCTCATGCGTCTTCTGCGCCGCAGCGTATGAAATCACGCTATAGACGCCCACCAGTGCCAGCACCAGTCCGAGCAAACCCAGCGCCACGGTAAAGTGGCTGCCTAGGCGAAAGAGAAAGAATCCGTTTATGCCGCCCAGCGCTTCGTCCATGGTCTGCACATCAGTGAGTGGGAGCTCAGGAGCCAGGCCGTGAATTTTCTGTTCAACTTCAGATCTCTTGTCACCTGCCGTCCGCACTTGGAGCGTCACAAATGTAGCGGGGTTCTGCAACTCCGGTTGATAGTAAAACAGAGTCGTGTCATCCACCGGATCGTTGTATCTGCCCTGCTTCGCCACGCCCACAACTTCCATGAGAGGTCCAGCCGTTTTCGTGCTGAAGCGCTTTCCCAGCGCATCCTGGTTGGGCCAGAGCTTTTTGGCCATCGCTTCGTTGATCACGGCCACCTTTGGCGATTTCTCTGTGTCCTGCTCGTTCACGGCACGTCCACGCAGCACGGGAATGCGCATGGTGTTGAAGTAGGCCGCATCAACCGCGTTATAGAGCGCTCGTGGCGCTGCATCTTTGTCAGAGTAAGTCTGCCCTTCGGCATAAACCGCAGAGGAGTTGCTGGAATATCCCATGGGAATAGAAGAAGCAATGCTCGCTGATTCCACTCCCGGCAGCGCGCGCACACGCTCTTCCATGTCGCGGAAGAACTGTTGTGTCTTCGGCTCGTCATAACCGATAGTGCGCGTCTCCATGGTGAAGTTCATCACATTGTGCGGATCAAAACCCAGATAGGTGTGTTCGGCATTTTGGGAGCTGCGCCACTACCAGCACGCTGCGCACTCGCGATTTTCCTGATCCCAGAATGCCGCGGCTGCCTTCATGCAGAACTTTGTTGAAGTCAGAACGTGCGGCGCGCCATGCCGGAGCCATGCCCACCACCAGCCCGGTTATCAGGGCGATACCTAGAGCGAAACTAAACACGCGCCAATCAAAACCAAAATCAAAATGTAGTGGGACATCCGCCACTTCAATGTGAATCGAGCTGATGAGCCGCGTCGTCCATATGCCTACGATTACGCCCAGCATGCCGCCCATCAGGGCCAGCAGAAAACTTTCCGTCAGCAACTGGCGGACAATCCTAGACCGCGCCGCTCCCAGAGCCGTGCGGACAGCCATTTCACGTTCGCGCGAAGTGGCGCGCACCAGCACAATGTTGGCGACGTTGGAGCAAGCCAGCAACAGCACCATGCCGGCCAGCGCCATAAACAACACGCCCACAATCAGCAGGCCGTTTGTGGGATCAGGATCAGGCCGTGACAGCCGCTCAGGATATGTATAAAAACTCACGCTCTTGTGCGTCTCAGGGAACTGCTGGTTCAATCGCTGCGCCACCACGTTGGCTGAAACGGTTGCCTGCTGCCGCGTCACGCCTGGTTTGAGCACGGCCAGAATTTTTATGTCACCGCCATCGCGTTTGGTCCAGTAGCTGTTCTTATCTTCCGCCGTCTGGTCCCAAAGCATTCTGGTGCCCAGCGGCAGATAAGCCTGCATGTCCACAATGGAATACGCACCGTGAAAGTTTTCTGGCGTAACGCCAATCACAGTCAGCGAGTGGCCGTTCATCTTTACTTGTTTGCCCACGATTGCCGGGTCGCCATTAAAACGCTTTTTCCAGTAGCCATAGCCCAGCACTACAACAGGCGCCGTTCCGTTCTTCTCCGTCTCCGCGCCATAAATCAAACTGCCCACGGCAGGTTTAAGCGCGGTGGCAGAAAAAAAGTTTCCACTCACATAGCTGAAGATGACGGGCTCTACCTTGCCATTCACTTCCATCCCGGCCAGCCGGAGCACAAAACCAATCACATCTTGAAATCCATCTGCCTGGCTGCGTATGTCTTGAAAATCCGGATAGGAAAACTGGGTAAATAGATTGCCGCCCTTGGGCTCGCCGGCCATCACCACCAGCCGGTCAGCATTGGCCACGGGCAGCGGCCGCAGCATAAGTCCGTTCACAGCGCCAAAAATAGTGGTATTTGCGCCAATGCCCAGCGCCAGCGTGAGCGTGGCCACCAGAGTCATCGCGGGGTTCTTCCGCAGCATGCGTATTCCGTAACGAATGTCCTGAATCAATGTCCCCATAAAATACCTCCGGCGCGTCGACTAGGATTCTGGCGTGCGATCGCTTGATTTAGTCGCGAATCAATCAGAGTGGCAATCCAATGCCCGAAATGGGAAAACAGCCTAAGCAGTTGAACGCTAAGCGGATATACGCATGCAGCTCATCCCCGGTTCCACGCTTTTGCTGTTCGAAATCGAACAGCCCAGTGCCGGAAGCGCACAGGCGTGGCACAGAACCTGCCCTGAGCTTGCCGAATGGGCACCCTTGCCTGTGACTGTATTAAGCAATGTGGCGGCAGAGTGAAGATCTCCGCCGCCATCTTAGTTGCATTCCCATTTACTGCTGACCTGTCACCTGTTCCACATGATCAATCACCAGCATATCCACCGGAGATACTTGCGGAGTCAACTCAAGCCCCAATTGTTCTGAGACCGCTTTCCGCAAAGCGGCAACGCTATCAGGGCCTTTTGTCGGCCCCCAAGCCAATCCCTCGGCATTGAGAGTGAAATCATACGTTCCATTAAGCCCGGTTTTATCGATAACCATGCGCCCGGTAAAGTCCTGCAGGAAATTCACAAGCTCCTTGATTTTGGCGTCATTGGCTTCCAGGTGGCCGAGAGGCTTGACCATAAGACCACCGGGTTTTTCCTTTGTGCTTGCGGCCAACTTTGCGCCATTTGGTCCCAGCAGCAATGCATACGTAGGAGCATCCTTTAATTCGTGGTGGACCGTTAGTTTGAACTTCTGGAAGAGAAGACCCTGGACCGCCAGCTTGAACCGGTCACTGTTGACCGTTTCGCTTGTTTTGACGTTGAGATCGTAGAGATTGGAAGCAATCCAGTCCGGCGCTCCCGCCATCTGGGACTCACTCACGCCGTAGGCAAAATGAATGAGATGCTCGAGTGTAATGTTTTTAGCGTCCAACACGCCGTTCTGCTCGGTCATACGCGTGCGGATGATGTCGCCCGGCTTGATCATTCCAACGGGCTTGAGGGAGACATCCTGGAACACCGGCAATGTTGCCTGCTGAGATTGTGCATGACCCGATGACGGATGCAACAGTCCGAACACCACGGGCAGGGCGAGTGTGGCTGCGGCGATTGCGGTCAACAAAAATTTTTTAACCAGATTCAACTTGTTTGCAATGCGATGAACCATAATTGCCTCGATTCTTTTTTGAAGATTTGAGCCCGTGACCCCGGCCGCACAAACCAGCGGCGACTCCAGATAAAATTCACAAACCTTGAGAATGCCCTCGGCATAAATTTGCGGATCGCTCCCCTGTATCAATACTTCTTCGTCACAGGCACGTTCGCGCTCGTCGACTATCCGAGCACCGATCCACCAGACCAGAGGATGAAACCAGAAAATGGCTTCCACCAGCATGTGGATTGCGGCTGTCAGATTGTCCCGGCGGCGAACGTGACACAGTTCATGCGTGATGATTGCTTCCATCTGCGCATCGCTCAGACGATCTGAAATACCCAAGGGCAACAACAGGATTGGACGAAAGATTCCAACTATCCCAGGCTCCAGCGCGGACTCTGAAACGATGAGCTTGATCTGCTTTTTTATTCCTGCGTTCTGTTCCAGACGGCGCAGTGTCTCAATCTCACGGCCAGACTTCATCGGTAAAGCGCCGCCTATTGAGGCCGCTATGCGCCGCCAGCGTACCCACCAGAAAATAAGAACAGCCAGGCATCCGCATACCCACGTAATGAGCAGAAGAGTTGGCAGCAGACCCATAAACATAGCCAGCGCTGGGGAAGCCGCCGCATGACCCGATGCCGCCGAAAAGGGCTGACTCATCTCCTCAATCACAAAAGAGAACCCTGACGGCGCCAAACTCTTCCGCCATCCCATACGGCTCCCTACGCTGACCAACAGAGAAAACGGAACCAGAAATTTCAATGAGGCCGCGAGCCACAACCAGTACCGAACTTGCGCACGATTTTTCTTGAGCGCCAGCGTCAACAATCCCGCCACTGCGGCAAACAGCGTTGACTGCCACAGATGGTTGGCCAGCGGCGCTTCGATCGCTGTCCACAGAGAAGATGCTGTCAGAGCGGAAATGCTCATTCTGATTTCTCCCTTGCTTACTGCTGGCTGGTCGCGGGTTCCGCGTGATCAACAATGAGCGTCTCTACTGGACCTAGTTGCGGATTTAATTCCAGCCCCAGTTCCTTCGGCACGGCGGTCAGTAAATTAGCAGCTTGATTTTCAGTCCCAGTCCAATGCAGCGTGAAATCGTAGTGGCCTTTGAGGCCGGTTTCATCCACCACCACGCGGCCTAATTGCCTCGATAAGTACTGCGCCAGTTCCTCCGGAGAAACACCTTGTCCAGCCACTCCGCCCTCGTTGTAAGCCCATATGCCTGGTCCCATTGGCTTGCCACTGGGAAGCTTGATTCCATTGGTATAAGTTTCGTCGGCTTTTGCCTCGTGCAATTTGGAATCGTTGGTGATGGCCAGCGCATAGACTGGAGCTTCCCTGTTTTCGCGATGGAGTACCAGTTTGAATCGCTCCGCCAGCAGCGCCTGTAAGCTGAGCCGCCGCAGGTCCATAACAACTTTGCTTCGATTATCGCCATCAGGATTGTTGAATTTCGCCACCACGTCATATCTTTGCGTGCTCACCCAGTCCGGTCCGCCTGCAATCTGAAAGGGCTCCACTCCGTAGGCCATTCGAATGAGTGCCGGCAAGGGAGCGTTCGTTGCCAGAAATTTATCGGGATTGAACATAAATCCCACACCCGTGCCAGGTGGGTTGCTGGTGATCTTAAACGGAGGCATGGCCTCACCCGTCGTATTGAGACGGATTGAAATGGATTCGAACCCAGCCGCAGCAGTGGTTATACTCTGGCCTTGCAACGCAGCCTTGCCTGGTGTGGGATGTAGCAAGCCAAATACGACTGGTCCGGCGACGATACCGAATGCCATTACAGCCAATAGCAGTTTCTTTCCTGCATTCAATTTGCTTGCCATGCGATGAACCATGATTACCTCGATTCTTTTCTTGAGATTTGAGCCCGTGACCCCAGCCGCGCAAACCAGCGGCGACTCCAGATAAAATTCGCAAACTTTGAGAATGCCCTCGGCATAAATTTGGGGATCGCTCCCCTGCATCAATACTTCTTCGTCGCAAACGCGCTCGCGTTCATCCACCAGCCGCGCTCCAATCCACCAGACCAGAGGATGAAACCAGAAGATGGCTTCCACCAGCATGTGGACTGCGGCTATCAGATTGTCCCGGCGGCGAATGTGACACAGCTCATGCGTGATGATCGCTTCCATCTGCGCATCGCTCAGTCGCTCTGAAATGCCTGATGGCAACAATAGGATTGGCCGGAAGATCCCAACAATGCCTGGTTCCAGAGCGGACTCTAAAACGATGAGCTTGATCTGCTTCTTTATTCCCGTGCTTTGTTCCAGACGGCGCAGTGTCTCCAACTCGCGTCCGGATTTCATCGGTAAAGCGCCGCCTATCGAGGCCGTTATGCACCGCCAGCGTATCCACCAGAAAGCAAGAACAGCCAGGCATCCGCACACCCATGCAACCAGGAACAGAGTCGGCAGGAAACCAATAAAATTTGCCGGCAATGAGGAAGCAGCCACATGGCTAGGCGTTGGCGCAAAAGGCTGCCCCATCTCTTCCATGACAAACGTGAATCCTGACGTAGCCATCGAAGCTTTCGACCATCCCAGATAGCTTCCAAGGCTGACCAGCAGAGAAAATGGAACCAGAAACTTCATTGACGTCGCCAGCCACAACCAGTAGCGGACTTGCGCGCGATTTTTCTTGAGCGCCAGCGTCAGCAACCCTGCCACGGCGGCAAACAGTGTGGACTGCCACAGATGATTGGCCAAAGGAGCTTCCATTGCCATCCATAGAGAAGATGCTGTGATCGCAGGAATGGTCATTCTGATTTCTCCTTCTTGGCCAGCCGGCGCAAAGCCTTCTCGGCTTCACGCACATCATCCATGGTGAGTTTGCCGGATTCGATCAGGTGCGCCATCACCGGCTGTGTGCGGCCACCGAACAGACCAAGCAGATCGTCAATCAACCGGCCCTGTGCGGCATGGCGCGAAATCACTGCCTCAAAAATATGGGCGTTGCTGATCTTCTTGGCGCGCCGTAATATTTTTTTGCGCTCCATGCGATAGATCGTGGTTTGCACCGTTGTATAAGCCGGGCGATCGCGTTCAGGAAATGCTTCCTGAATCTCTCGAATCGAAGAAGCACCCAGGCTCCATAGCGTTTCCATGATTTGCAGCTCTAGCTTTGTCAGTTTTGGTAAGGCCATAATCACCGTTTTACTACTCACGTATGTTTATCTACTACATGTGTTTGTTTTGTCAAGAGCTAATTTTCTCGCGCCTCAGATTTGCGCCAGCCACTGCAAACAGCTACCCTAGGCAGTTTGCCATTCGAGGGGAAGCAAAATGTTTTCAAACAAAGTTTTATGGCTGATCATTCTGGTCCTGCTGGTCGCTTGCGCCGCATTGGCGCAGACCGCCGCCAAAAAACCGCAATCGCCCGCCGCGCACGCCAAAGGGCCTGCCACCGTCGCTGAAGCGCAGGAGTTCATGAAAAACGCGGAAGCCCAGCTTGAGGACCTGACCGTAAGGGCCAGTCGCGCCAGCTGGGTACAGGAAAACTTCATAACCGATGACACGGAAACCATTTCCGCGCAGGCCAATGAAAAGCTCACTGCCGTCGTAACGCAGCTTGCGCTAAGCGCGCGACGTTTTGAAAAGCTGAAGCTGCCGCCCGATCTGGCCCGAAAATTTCTGCTGCTTAAACTGTCGCTCACCGCTCCTGCCCCAAATAATGACGCCGAGCGCAAAGAGCTTACCGAGCTGGCCAGCAAACTCGACGGCATGTATGGCAAAGGCAAATACTGCAAGCAGGTCGATGGCAAAGAAAAATGCCAGTCGCTGGGCGATCTCAGCCGCATCATGGCCAGCAGCACCAATCCTGACGAGCTGCTGGACGCCTGGGTGGGCTGGCACAAAATTTCTGTCCCCATGAAAGATAAATACGCGCGCTTTGTGCAGCTCTCCAACGCGGGCGCAAAAGAGCTGGGCTTTAAAGATACGGGCGCCATGTGGCGCAGCAACTATGACATGTCTCCGGAAGACTTCAGCGCTGAAGTTGAGCGGCTGTGGCGGCAGGTTGAGCCGTTTTATATTTCGCTGCACACCTACGTCCGCAAACAGCTCATCAAGAAATATGGCAAGGCCGCGGAGCGCCCGGACGGCATGATTCCCGCACATTTATTGGGCAATATGTGGGCGCAGGAGTGGGGCAACGTTTATCCGCTGGTTGCACCCGCTGGCGGCGGCCAGGGCTATGACCTGACGCAACTGCTCAAAGATAAAAAAGTGGATGAGCTGGGCATGGTCCACTACGGCGAAAACTTTTTTAAATCGCTGGGCTTTGCCGAGCTGCCTAAAACTTTCTGGGAGCGCTCACTCTTCCTGAAGCCACAAGACCGTGACGTGGTCTGCCACGCCAGCGCCTGGGACATTGATGCGCAAGACGATGTCCGGTTGAAGATGTGTATTGAGATCAAGGACGAGGATTTTGTCACCATACATCACGAGCTTGGCCACAATTTCTATCAGCGCGCTTATAAAGAGCAGTCGCCGCTTTTTCAAGACAGCGCCAATGACGGCTTCCACGAGGCCGTCGGCGATACCATCGCGCTCTCCGTCACGCCGGAATATCTGAAAGAAGTTGGGCTACTCGGCAACGTTCCGCCGGAAAGTGCCGACATTGGCTACCTGCTCAAGCAAGCCATGGACAAAATTGCCTTCCTGCCCTTTGGTCTCCTGATCGATAAATGGCGCTGGGAAGTTTTCTCCGGCCAGATCACTCCTGAGCAATACAACAAAGCCTGGTGGGACCTGAAAGCAAAATATCAGGGCGTTGCGGCACCGGTGGACCGCAGTGAAGCTGACTTTGATCCGGGTGCGAAATATCACATTGCCTCCAACACGCCGTATGTCCGTTATTTCCTGGCGCGGATTCTGCAATACCAGTTTCATCGTGCACTGTGCCAGGCGGCAGGCATTCAGGGCCCGCTGCATCGCTGCTCTATCTACCAGAACAAAGCAGCCGGTGAGAAGCTGAACAAGATGCTCTCCATGGGCAAGAGCAAGCCCTGGCCAGATGCCCTGGAAGCCATCAGCGGACAGCGCCAGATGGACGCTACCGCCATCCTCGATTACTTTGCGCCGTTAAAGAAGTGGCTCGACGAACAGAACCAGGGAGAGAAAGCCGGCTGGCAAGGCATGGACACGCCAGAGACTGCGCCTCGGCACATGAGCCGATAAGCCTTCGGCGCGGTTGACCGCTGGAAACGAGAGAAATGGGCGGGGAAATTACCCGCCCGTTTTCTTTGTTACAATAGTCATGCGTCGCGTTAATAATGGTTGACATGATTACTAAACCGCTCTATTGTGGAGACGATAAGTGATTAAGTCTTTCGCAGATGAAGGAACCAGGAAGTTTTGGGAAACGGGCGCGAGTAATACTGTTCCCGCGAATGTGCGCAAAGTGGCGAGAAGGAAGCTAGATATGCTCGAAGCTGCAAAAGAGCTGTACGATCTCAAGGTTCCACCAGGAAATAGACTTCATCCTCTGGTGGATGATCGACTTGGGCAGCATGCAATTTGGATCAATACGAAATATCGAGTTTGCTTTGCCTGGAAAGATGGGAATGCCTATGACGTTGAGATTACTGACTATCACTAATTAGTAAGGAAACGAACATGTCTTACGAAAGAAGAACATCAGCAGCCTGGGCGACCCATCCGGGTGACATCCTCAAGCATGAATTCTTGAAGCCCATGGGCCTTTCAGGCTACGCCCTGGCCAAAGCCATTGGAGTTACTGCGCAAAGAGTCAGCGACATAACGACAAAAAAGAGCGGCATCAGTGCGGATATGGCGATGCTGTTGAGTGCATTCTTTGGCACATCGGCTGAATTTTGGATGAATCTCCAGTCTTCTTACGCTCTTGGCAGCGTCGGAAAGAAAACCAGGAACAAAGCAAAAAAAATCAAACCTCACACTCAAGCGGCATAATTCATTCGGGCCGTTATCAATTGACCCTCGGTTTAATAATCGTGCACGTCTCTGCATTGCCTGCCCGAAACTCTCTCCCAATATGAGACACTAACAGGGACAACGAATGGCCAAGTGGAAGCAATACGAGATCTGGGTCCAAACCGCTGAAAATAAGTGGGAGATTGTTGGGATTTTTCCCACCACCGAATTGGCGACGGTTGTTGCCAACAGCCGTACCGCCCGCGCACGCCTGATTGAAGTGCTTTATGATGGCAGCAAAATGCTGGGGCAGGAAATCATCGCGGAGCTGGGTAATACGCGCAAAGAATAAAGATCGTCCAGTCGCCCGGCCGGGCTGTAGCTGCTTTCCAAAAACGAATCAGGCTTGCATTTAATTCACTAGGCTGCGCAACAGCTTACTCTTTACCTGTGCGCGCAGCCGCGTGAGTTATACCTTCTTCTTTTTAGGCTTTCTAACTTCCCGTTTAGGAGCATTTTTATTTCCCATGGACACAGCATGCCACAACTCTGTGGCAAAGGCCAGAGGGATGCACGCGCCGGTAACCACAGACCTCATCATCCATGAAAGTCCGGTTGAACGACTGATTCCTCTGCTGATTTATAGGCGAAATCACAAAGCAATAGGGCCATTGCGTCCCATTTTTGTTGCGCGATTTTTAACCCAATTGCAAGAGAATGGGCGTAACATTCATGCTACGTGCTTCTTGCCTGGCCGGTACGTCCAAAGTTCCGCGCTTGCCTTTGCCAGCGCCATGGAGGGTACGATGGATCTCGGCTTCTATCGATTCAGGGCCTGCTTATTGCTTGGCATTGCTGTGCTTGCACAAACCGCTCTTGCCCAACGCGGCTCCGGTTCGGCGGGCGCGTCCAACAGGACCGGATCTCCTTCGCGGGCGCCTGGGCCGGATCCCTCAGCGCAGCCGGTATTCATCTCCGGCAAAGTAATGCTGGAAGGCGGCGGAAGCATAGCCGAGCCGGTGGCGATTGAGCGCATCTGCAACGGGACCATCCATCGCGAAGGCTACTCCGATTCCAAAGGACAATTTGGCTTTCAGCTGGGCATAAACATCGGCTTTCAGGATGCCAGCGAGAGTGATTCCCGCACCAGCGCCAATTCACAACCGCGTTCCGCCAGCAATAACGGCCGCAGCCCCATAAACCTCACGGGTTGTGAGTTCCGCGCCGTGCTGGCCGGATACCAGTCCACGGCTGCTGCCCTGCGGACCGCCGGCGAGACCTGGCAATTTGATATTGGCACAATCTTTCTCAAGCGTATGGGAGACGCCAAAGGCACTACCGTGAGCGTAACCAGCATGGCTGCACCCAAAGATGCGATGCGCGCCTATGAGAAAGCGCAAAAAGAGATGGCCGCAAAACCGGCAGAGGCCGAGAAAGCCCTTACAAAAGCTGTCCAGATTTATCCGCAGTTTGCCGCGGCCTGGACTATGCTGGGTGACATCCATCGCCAGCGGGATGAATTTGATGAGGCCCGCACCGACTATGGGCAGGCCATAGCCGCTGACCCGCAATTTGTGAATCCAGCGTACGGCATGGCCATGATTGCCATGCAGGAAAAGAAATGGGATGAAGCCATCCAGCGCACTGACCAGGTGACAAAAATGAATGCCTTCGCCTTTCCGCTGGCTTATTTCTTTAATGCTGCCGCCAATTACAACGCGCTGAAGTTTGACGCCGCGGAAGAAAGCGCCAAAAAATACAAAGCCATGGACACGCAGCATACCCATCCTGAGGTCTGCATTTTGCTGAGCCACGTATTTTCGCGCAAAGAAGACTACGCTGGCGCGGCCCGTGAAATCCGCGACTACCTGGCGGTTGCTCCCAACTCACCAGAAGCAGAATCACTCAAGAGTGACGCCAAACGCTTTGAAGATCTAAGCGTTTCCGCCAAGCGCGATTAGCAGTTGGCTATTTCGCCACTGAAATGGGGAAACGCAGCAGCACGGGTGGCATAAATTTCTGGCCTTCTTTGAGCTTGCCGTTGTCGTTCACCTTGCTCCAGCCTACGTTGGCTGAAACATAAAACCACCCGTCAACCGCAACTGCATGCGTGGGATCTCCCATGCGCTCAGTCGCTTGCTCAATCACTTCTGCGCCGGTGATCTCCGTCTGGGCATGGTTCAGTCGCAGCCGGATAATCCTGTTGGGCTCGGTGCCATTCTGTATGCCGATCAAAGAATCTTCGTTAAGGTAGAGCCCATCGAGACCGACCACGGCAATATTTTCAGGGTGCGGCAGGTAACTTACCTTGGTAGCGGAATTTGCTGAAGCCAGATCGATCACGGCGATTCCCATGCTGTAATCCGCCACAAAAAGCCGCTTGCCGTCGCGAGCCACCGCCGGCGTTTGCGGAGAGAAAAGCCCATCGGCAATCTTTTCCAGTTTCGCCGTCTCATCTTTTCCGCGCTGAGAATTTCCGCGCAGGCGATATACGCCGCCGCCAATGCTGTCTGTAACGTAAACGGTTCCATCCTCCGCCACGCTCATATCGCCCAGCAGCGCTGGACCAGTAGCGCCGGGATCATAGCGGTGCAAGATTTTTCCGCTCTCTGCATCCACTTCAAACAGCAGCGCTTTGCCTTCATCTTCTTTTGGGAAGCTGCTGAACCCCGGCACAGCATTTGCGGTCATCCAAAGAACTTTTCTTTTGGGATCGGCGGAAACAGCCATCGTGGGCCAGCGTTTCGCCTCTGCATCCAGCGGCAATTCCTGCATGGGACATTCTTTTGCTGGGGCTTTGTCTAAGGCTTTGCCGCCAGCTTTAGACAAAGACACACGATACAAAGTCCGGTGCTGCACGCTGGAGACAATAAAGCTGCCTGCCGTTTTGCCATCCGCCGATTTTAAGTAGGCTGATTTTAAGTAAGTAATGTCTTCCGGCATGGTGTCTGACTGCGGCAAGGTGCAGACAAATTGCGCCTTCTCCACCGGCTGGCTGTGTGCCTTCATTTCTGCCGCGATCTTCTGCCCAGCTTCATCAGCCAGCAGCGCTTTCAGGTCATCATCCTGGGCGATGTCATAGTTCAATCCCGTTGCTGCATATTTTTCCAGCCATTGCAGTGCTTCTGCCTTGTGGCCCAGATGCGCCTCCACTGAAGCCACGGTCAGAAAATAGCGTGGCGTGGGGGCTGGCAACTCCCGGCCGATTTCCGTCAGAACTATGCGTGCGCCCTGCCAGTCTTTCTGTTTCGCCAATTCTCCAAACTTCTTCGAAAGCTCGCGATAGTGTGCCTGGTCAAGAGCATGTGCGGAACAGACAAGAGAAATAATCAGCGGGATGCAAAACCGAAGCTTCCTAAAATTGGCCATGCCAGTTGGACGAGAGTATGCGGCTTTGGCGAGCGAAGAATCAAAGTAAGCCAGCGGGGAAATCGAGAAGAGGACACGACAATATCTAGGAGAGCTACCTTATTATTTCTACTGAACATCCATTTTAGTGCTTTCAGTACTCAGTAGAACATCGAGAGTCACACGGTCTGCGAGAGGAAGCTCAAGTTCATAAGAAACGTTATCCCTGATCAGATAATAGCCGAATCCTTCGTAGGGCATCCCATTGTCGGCATACAGACAATAGAAATGAGGGCATCTATAAAAGTCGTCCCCCATAAGATCAAAATGCCGGATATTGCGCCATGGGATTTTTCCGGTTTTAAAAACTTTTGCTACCCAAAATCCGGTCGGGAAACTTCGCTCGATTTGTCCATCTTCCAGCGAAGCCCATTGCCGACTAAATTCCGACACCAATGCGTATTCAATGTTTAGAATACCCTCAAGCCCGTTATGGTAGAAATCGAACGTTTCTAGCTTGAACCAATTGCTAATTCCAGAGCCCTCATCAAAATCTGGATAGACATTGTCGCCTAGCCGATGGACTATAAATTCTCCTTTAGCAAACTTCCAAGGGCGGCTTTGGCCTGGTGGCCGTTTCAGTCTTTCGGCACTACTTTTTAGCATCGCTTTGTGCAGGTCGTCGCGGAGTTTTGTGAGCACGTTTAATCTCGGCCTCTGCCCGTGCATTCGTTCTGGATCTATTGTTATTGGTCTTACCAACACGTTGTTTTGCTTCCTGTTCAGCGCCACGCTTTCCACTTTTGCAAAACTGTAGCAGAGAAGCGAATGACATCGCTGTCGATCAATTTCGCGCAATTCTGGCAAAGCCAAATGCCATTCACAATTCCTGACCTCTGCTTATCACTAAGGGCAGGATCGAAACGCGGCCCACCGGGAGAGGCGGCTGTAATGTGTGCTGCCACACCCACGTCAATTACCTTCGTTTCGTCAGTCTGAGGCCCGGTAGTATGCGCTCGGCAATCTGGATTTGAACAAAGCAAGCTAACCCGATGAGCGAGCGACTTCCGAATAGATTGCTTGAAATCATCTCTCAAGATTTGCTCTCCACTTATATGTAGCCAAATTATCACACGACAAAGAAACTCTTTTACTTCTAATCCTTCTTCCATTTTTTTTCAGTTCGCTTTACCATCGCCAGAGTGTCTTCTTCGGAACAAAAACCGATCGATAAAGACCGCCTGGTTTCCGCTGCGCTGGCGGAAGACGATGCTTCTTACGAACTGAAGCTGCGTCCGCGCTACCTGCGCGAGTTTATCGGCCAGAAAAAAGTCAAAGAGAACCTGGCTGTTGCCGTGGAAGCTGCCAAGTCACGCGGGGAAGCGCTGGACCACGTTTTGCTCTATGGACCTCCGGGGCTGGGCAAAACAACTCTGGCCACTATCATCGCCAATGAAATGGGGGTGGCCTATCAGCAGAGCGCCGGCCCAGCGATACAGATCAAAGGCGATCTCACGGCCATCCTTACCAATCTGCGTGACCGCCAGGTTTTGTTTCTGGATGAAGTTCACCGTTTGCAGCCCGCACTGGAAGAGATCCTTTATTCGGCGCTGGAAGATTACAAGCTGGATATCATCATTGGTCAGGGACCATCCGCCCGCACGCACACCATTGACGTGAGTCCGTTTACTTTTGTGGCAGCTACCACGCGCGCTGGCTTGCTCTCCGCGCCGCTGCGTTCGCGCTTTGGCATTCTGCTGCGCCTGGAGTTCTATACCACGGAAGAGCTCAAATATATTGTGGAGCGTTCAGCAGAAATTCTGGGCGTCTCCATTGATTCTGACGGCGCCGCCGAACTGGCCAGCCGCGCCCGAGGCACTCCGCGTATTGCTAACCGTCTGCTGCGCCGCGTGCGTGATTTTGCCCAGGTGCGCGGAGACGGCCGGGTTGATAAAGCCACGGCGCAGGGCGCGCTGGAGATGCTGGAAGTGGACAAGCACGGCTTTGATGAAATTGATCGCCGCCTGTTACTGACGATTATCCAGAAATATAACGGCGGCCCTGTTGGCTTGAGCACGCTGGCAGCGGCGCTGGCTGAAGACCAGGACGCGCTGGAAGAGATCTACGAGCCATTTCTCATTCAGATTGGGTTTCTTGACCGTACGCCGCGCGGACGCGTAGCCACTCGCATGGCGTATGACCACTTTGGCATAAAATTTGGCCGCCAGCCCGACTTGTTTTAGCTGATCATGCCCCCAAGGTTAAAAACTGCAATCCACTTCAGCTACTCTGAATTACACTCTTCAACATGAAGGTCGCCTTTTTTGCCATGGCACTTGTTTCCGTCGTGGGTTGTGGCGTAAATATTCAGCAAGCGTCACCCTCCGCAATCCCCCGCTCAGGG
>DASXLK010000083.1:0-21330 GCA_036496365.1 Candidatus Angelobacter sp.
GGCGCCTCATTTACAGGCCGAAGTGGCGGAATTGGCAGACGCGCATGGTTCAGGTCCATGTACTCGCAAGGGTGTGGGGGTTCGAGTCCCTTCTTCGGCACCAGAATTTTTCTTCTCAATAATTTAGTGGCTCAGTGTCCAGAAACGCAAGGTTTGGTGCTGACCTTGGTAAAGATCGAGCCTTAAAGATCTGCCCCAATTGCTTTGGGTTGAGCCGGTGTTCTGCAGGGGATGAAACCTGCCTGTATCTTAAGTAAGGCAAACTAAAACTCAAATCGTTAGGAGGGACTTAATGTCCGCAGTGAAATTAGAAGATGCCCGGCGCGTGATTAGTGCGGCCGAGAAGAAGGCAAAGGAAATCGGCCAGCCCATGAACATTGCAGTGGCTGACGAAGGTGGAAACATCGTTGCCCATGTTCGCATGGATAACGCCTGGATCGGCAGCATTGATATATCTATGAAGAAAGCTTATACGTCGCGCGCATTCGACATCGAAACGAAAGACCTGGCCACGCATTCTCAGTCCGGAGGCCAGTTCTTTGGTATTCACGCTTCAAACGATGGCAAGATCATGATTTTTGCCGGCGGTATTCCACTGAAGCGAGATGGCAAGGTAGTAGGTGCAATTGGCGTCAGCGGTGGCTCAGGCGAGCAGGATCATGCCGTCGCAGCGGCTGGGGCCGCAGCATTCTAAGTTAGTTTGCAATATTTAAAGAAGTTGTTTTCCGCAGGGCAGCATGGCAATGTACTACGCAAACTGGGTTTTGCTGCTCTGCGGAGTTCTAACTGAAATCAATATCATTTTCTTTCATACTCCATGCTTAGCCTTCACGAGCAATTCGGGCCGATCGATATTTATCTCTTTGACCAGATTCTGCGCGGGCGCATCACTCCGGCCATGCGGATATTCGACGCCGGCTGCGGCTCCGGACGGAATCTTGTCTATTTTCTGCGGCAGGGATATGAGGTCTTTGGCGTAGATGCTGACTCACAGGCAGTGGCCGCCACGCGTCATCTGGCTGCGTCGCTTGCGCCAAAGCTGCCGCCGGAAAACTTTCGTCAGGAAACTCTGGAAGCAATTTCTTTTCCCGGCCACTTCGCCGATCTGGTGATCAGCAGCGCTGTATTGCACTTTGCCCAGGACGATGATCATTTTCTGGCCATGCTGCGCGGTACCTGGCGCGTGTTGAAGCCGGGTGGGCTTCTCTTCTGTCGGCTGGCTTCATCCATTGGCATGGAACAGAGCATGCAGCGCATCGCGGGCCGCCGATTTCTTCTGCCCGATGGCTCCGAGCGCTACCTGGTGGACGAGCCACTTCTCGTCCAGCTTACTGAAGAACTTGGTGGACACTTAATCGATCCGCTCAAGACGACCGTGGTCCAAAATCAGCGCTGCATGACGACGTGGATCGTACAGAAAAACGCGTAGCTCGCGAAAGTACAAGTTTACGCAGCCGCCCCTGAAAAGCGAGTTTTCTTCATCTGTCCGGCCGCCAATCTTGGAAAATCCTAATGTGTCAGCCATCTTTAATAACTTTGGTACTCATGACTGACCTAAGTGCTTATAAGTATTCTTCTCAGGCCGATAGACGTGTCAAGAATCTATCTTTCCCGCTTAGAATCACAACGGCATTGGTGAAATTGAAAATAATGGAGCGTTTGGCAGCCGCCACAAATCGCAGGTTCACATTGTTACGAATACTTTTGTCCATAGTCGTGCTCGCGGGATTGTGTGCCGCTGATGAGGCAGTGAAGCCCATCAATCAATATGTGCACAATGTGTGGCGTACTGAAGAGGGCCTGCCGCAAAACTCTGTACAAGTCATTTTGCAAACACAGGATGGCTATTTGTGGCTGGGGACTCAGGAAGGGCTGGTCCGGTTTAACGGCACCCAATTCATATCCTTCAATAAAACCAATGTTGATGCAATCAAGCACAACGATGTGCGGGCCTTGCTGGAAGCGCATGACGGCAACCTCTGGGTTGGAACACTTGGAGGAGTGGTTGTCCGCGACCGCAGCGGCCAGTTCCGGGCTTACACACAGAAGGAAGGCCTTTCTAATAATTTTGTGAATGCGTTGCTGGAGGATGAGAAGGGCATAATCTGGGTTGCAACGAACGACGGGCTGAACAAGTTTGCAGCAGGAACATTTGTCCGGGTGGGCGAACGTGACGGGCTTTCAAATACCAATGTGAACGCCCTGGTAGAGGACCAGAGCCATGACATCTGGGCCGGAACAAACGGTGGGTTGAACCGCATAAGCCAGGATACATTGGGCAAGAACAGTGTGCAGACCTACTTGCCAGGCAGCGTAATAACTTCTCTTTACGTAGACCATTCCGGCGTGGTCTGGGTTGGAACAGATCGGCAGGGGCTCTACGCATTTCATGGCGGCGCTTTTGTTCACTATGGCGCCACAGAAGGCGTGCCTAAAGCGCCGATACTTTCAATCATTCAGGATGAACGAAACTTTTTATGGGTTGGCACATCTGCCGGCGGCGTCTGCCGTTCAACTGCGCCTACGCTGGCGATCCATCTTGAGTGTTATACATCGCGTGAAGGTCTGAGCGGCAATACAGTGATGGCGCTTTTTGAAGATCGCGAGAAGAGTATTTGGGTTGGAACGGAAACCGGCGGGCTCAACAGGTTCAAAAACGGCCCTATCGCTACTTACGGCGCAGCGGTGGGTTTTAATGGAACGGTGAGGTCTATTGATGAGGACCAGGACCGGGCGCTATGGGTGGCCCTGGATAACGGTTTGCGGCGATTCAAGAATGGTAAAGTCCTCAAATACCTTACCGGAAATGGCCCGGCAAACAACTATGCCTGGACGCTGACTGTGGATCGTGGCGGAAAGGTCTGGGTTGGAACGAATGGCGGCGGCCTGAACGTTTTCAGCCAGGAGGGCGTGAAAACTTATACCACTAAAGACGGTCTGGCAGACAATCAGATTCATGCCATTTTTCAGGACCATGATGGCAACATGTGGATCGGTACTGAGCGCAACGGCGTGAGTTTATTTGCTAACGGAAAATTCCAGACATATAACACCCAGAATGGCCTGTCGAATAATCGTGTGTGGGCCATTCGTGAAGACCATAACCAGAGATTGTGGTTTGGCACGGACAGCGGGCTCAGCCGTCTGGATAAAGACCACAAAACTTTCACTACGATCGGTCTTGAAGAAAAGCCGAATACCGGTGCAATCATCGGCGGCCCAACGGCCATTTATGAGGATAGTGACCACATCCTTTGGATCAGCACATATGGAAGCGGGCTCAAGCGCCTGGATGAGAGCGGAAAATTAACCACGTATAGCCGTCGGGAAGGCTTGTTTGATGACAATGTGTGGGCCGTGCTGGAAGATGATCAGGGCAATTTCTGGATGAGCTCCAATCTGGGCATCTTCCGTGTCAAGAAAAGCGAACTTACGACCTTTGCGGAAGGCAGGATTTCCAGGATACACAGCATTTCTTATGGCGTGTCAGATGGCATGGCGGATATTGAATGTAATGGTGGGAGCCAGAACGCCGGGTGGAAGACTTCTTCGGGCACTCTGCTCTTTGCCTGTGTTCGGGGAATGGTGGCCGTTACGCCCTCATTGCTTACAACTAACACACTGCCACCGCCCGTAGTGATAGAGCAGGCCCAGATCAATGGCGTGGACATGGAGGGAGGAGATGCGCCCACTGCGGTTGGCCGCGGCGAACTGGAATTTCATTTCTCCGGCCTGAGTTATCTGGCGCCGGAAAAAGTTACATTCAAATACAAACTGGAAGGGTTTGATAAAGACTGGATTTCCGCCGGCACCCGCCATGTTGCGTATTACACCAACATCCCGCACGGGCACTATAAATTCCACGTGATTGCCGCCAACAATGATGGAGTGTGGAACACCACGGGAGCGGAAATCAGTTTCTATCTCGCTCCGCGCTTTTATCAAACCACCATTTTTTATGCAGGTTCCATTCTCCTGCTGTTGATGGCAGGGGTGGGCGGGTTCGTCCTGCGTTTGCGCAGCCTGCGCAAACGGGAAGAAGAGTTGCTTACGGTGGTAAACGAGCGGACCAGGGAGCTGCAGGACGAGATTCTGGAACGCAAGAAGATTGAGCAAGACCTGTATCGCGCAAAAGAAGTAGCGGAAGCGGCAACGCGTTCCAAGAGTGAGTTTCTGGCTAACATGAGCCATGAAATACGCACTCCTTTGAATGGTGTGATCGGGATGATGGAATTGACGCGGCAGACACAATTGACCCAGGAGCAGCATGAGTTTCTCTCCATGGCAGGCGATTCAGCCACTACATTGCTTGCGGTCATCAATGACATCCTGGATTTTTCAAAAATTGAAGCAGGCAAACTGGAGCTTGATCAAGAAGAATTCGATTTGGCGGAACTGGTAACGGAAACCTTGCGCACAGTGACTTTGCGCGCCCATCAAAAACATATTGAACTCACCTGCTGGATGGATTCCGATCTCCCGAAATGGCTTACCGGCGATTCTGTGCGTCTCAGGCAGGTATTGATCAACCTCCTGGGAAACGCAATCAAGTTCACGGGAAAGGGAGAGGTTGGCTTGCGAGTGGAATCTGCTGGACGGGAGGCAGATGAAATCAAGATAAGGTTTTCCGTTTCCGATACAGGTGTGGGAATTCCCGAGAACAAAAGGAAAGTCATTTTTGAGGCTTTCTCACAGGCTGATAGTTCGGTAACGCGAAAGTTTGGCGGGACTGGACTGGGGCTTGCCATCTGTTCCCGGATTATTGCGGCCATGGGTGGAGAAATTCAAGTCGATGGCAACGGAGACAAGGGAACAGTCTTCTCTTTTAGCGCCGTATTCAGCGTGTCGTTGAAACATACCGTAAAAAACGGTCTGCCGGGCAATCTTGAACTCAAGGGCGTTCGCGTGCTGATTGTGGAGGACAACCTCACCAACCGCCTCATTCTGGAAAACTTATTGGCCTCATGGGGAATGCTCACACAGGCAGTGGATTCCGGCAGGGCGGCACTCCAGGCTATGAATGAAGCGGCGGCAACTAACCTGCCATTTTCACTGATACTCACCGACTGTTACATGCCGGAAATGGATGGATTTGAACTGGTAAAGCAGATTCGCAGCCACCCTGAATTTTCAGCCGCTCTTCTTATGATGTTGACTTCTGACGATTATCACGGCACGGCAAGCCGTTGCCGTCAGTTGGGGATCAAAGCATATTTAATTAAGCCCATCAGGTCGGCGGATTTACTGAACTCCATGCGAAAGCTGCTGATGATGAATGGCCGCCAGCCGGATGAAACTCCTGTCTTCCTTCGGGCAGAGCCCCAGCAGCGGAACAAGGGACTAAAAATACTTCTGGCTGAGGACAACGTAGTCAACCAGCGGCTGGCTGTCCGCTTACTGCAAAAGATGGAACACAAAGTTGTGGTGGCGCAATCTGGCGTGGAAGCCCTGGCAATGCTTGCGCAAGAAGATTTTGACCTTGTTTTGATGGACGTACAAATGCCCGAAATGGATGGTCTCACGGCCGCCAGTATGATTCGGGAAAAAGAACGGCAAAACGGCCGCCACATACCCATCATTGCAATGACCGCCCATGCTCTTAAAGGCGACCGTGAGCGGTGCCTTGCCTCAGGGATGGACGGCTATATTTCCAAGCCTATCAATTCGGATGAACTGATGAAGACCATTGATGAGACGCTCGGTAGCCTCTTGCTGCGGCGTATCTAACTGCCTCTTGTGTTAGAGCTGATGCAAGTGGCTGTAAGTTGAAGAGACCACGAGGCATTGGAATTGCGAACCGCCAGGCGCTCAATTACTGCTTTTCTGGAGCGCCATTTACTCCGCGGGAAGCCGTGGTGCTGGGAGCGCCGGCGGTGGGAGCCGCTATGGGCGCGCCATTAAGCAAGGTTTTAGAAGAGTAATCTGGACCAAGACCTAGCTTGATAATCGCGCGCGAATCTGGAATCTCTTTGGTCTGCCAGCCGTTATCACCCTGGTATTTGACCATGGCGGCTTGCGAACGTGCGTCCCAAACGCCGGTAGGTTCCCCGGTGAGATATTTTTCCCGGATCAATGCCTGCTGGATTTCCGTGGTCCGTTCCGGCTGGATACCCTGCTGGCCTTTTTTCTTCCATGAGGTTTTTGCTGGCTTGCGCTTGCCGTGGTGATGCTTGGCGGCTGTCTTGCTTGCCGATGCTTTACTCGTAGCTGGCTTGTTCGTTGCCTGGGGCGAGGCCATGGCATATCCGGCGCAGAGCGTCAGAAGAGCGCCAGGGATTCCGAGTTTTTTTACCATCCAATGCAAACACTCACCTCAGGAAACGTGCCTTTGGCCTTCACAGGGCTTTAACAATGCCCGAACATCATCCCATGTTTGGATGCCGCCGCGCCAGCACTTTGTTGCGCGACTCTAGATTACCGAAGTGCAATAAAATCAAGGCCTTCTGGGCATTTAAGCCCATCTGTGAAGGCCCAAACCCGCCGAAGCGCTTGCAGTTAGCAGGCTTCGGCGAAAGGGTAGAGTAAGTAGGCTATGGAAGCGTCCCGGAAATGAAGGTGTTTCCGCCGTTGGCGCCCCGGCCCGAGTGCACCAGGAACACCACATCCTGCCCGCCCTTAAGCTGCGATGTGATCTTGCGGAACTCTTCTTCGCTGTTTACCGGCTGCTTGTTCACTTTCAAGATGATAAGACCGGGTGCTAGGCCGATGTCGTCGCCAAAGGAATCTGGTTTCACTTCCATTACCTGCACGCCTTTTCCCTCTGGCGTACCGGCGCGTTCAGCCATCTCTGGGGATACGGGTTTTACCGTAATGCCCAGCTTTGTCGGCGTGGGTTCGCTTTCTTCAGGAGTGTCATCACTGCTCTGGTCGGTGCGGTCGGCAAATAGTTTTGCGCGGTCCGCCACAGTCACCGTAGTCTGTTTTTCCTGGCCATTGCGGATATAAGTTACGTTCAACTTGCTGCCAGGTTTGGTGGCCGAGATCAGGCTTACCAGTTCGTCGCCGCTCTTTACGTTCTTTCCGTTGACGGCCACAATCGTGTCTTCGCCTTGCATGCCAGCTTTGGCTGCAGGGCTGTCTGGACGCACATTGGAGATTGGCACGCCATTCTTCACGCCATAAACGCGCAGAACAGCAGGATTTGGCACCGCGCTAAATTCCACGCCAATGGATCCGCGCGAGACTTTGTGGTCGCCGGTCCGCAGTTGATCGTAAACGTCGCGAACGACATTTGAGGGCATGGCAAACCCGACACCCTGGTATCCGGAAGATTGCGTGTAGATGGCAGTATTGATCCCAATAACCTCGCTGTTCATGCTCACCAGTGGGCCGCCGGAATTGCCGGGATTGATGGCTGCATCCGTCTGAATGAACGATTGGAACTGGCGTCCGCCGGGCAGATTGCGCCCTTTAGCGGAGACGATTCCAGCAGTCACGGTAGCTTCAAGATCAAAGGGACTTCCAATCGCAAGCACCCAGTCGCCTACGGTCATCTTGTCAGAATCGCCTAGCCGGGCAACCGTGAGCGGCTTATCTTTGGGCGGCTCAATCTTGATGAGCGCCAGATCGGTCTCGCGATCCACGCCAATGATTTTTGCGTCGTGCAGCACGCTTGCTGGTTCATCAAAAAGCTTTACGCGGACACGATCGGCTTTTTCCACGACATGGAAATTTGTCATGATGTAGCCGTTGGCGTTCAGAATCACGCCTGAGCCCAGTGAGCGCTGGCGTCCACCGCCGCCAAAAGGATTCATGCCGCCCTGGTCATCGTCGTCGCCCTGGTCGCCCTGCTGACCACCTTGTCCTTGTCCCTGCTGTCCGTTGAAGAAGCGATCAAAAAAGTCCTGGAAAGGATCGTCCCCGTTGCCATTGCCCCGCTGGCTCCGATTCGGTGCACGGCCATTACCGCGCCGAGCCACTTTGGGCGTGGATTCCGTACTCACGTTCACAACTGCCGGCTCAACTGACTGAGCTACCTGGCCAAACGTATTGCTCAATTGCTGCGGTGTCTGCATGGCTGGCAGCAGGGAACCGTCAGGTAGCGAATTTCCCCTTACGCCATTTCGGCTCAGGACCGTGCCTATTAGAATGCCGACTGAAAGCGTTAACAAAACCACCAGCGTGGAGAGTGCCCGCTGCGAGCGCATACGTGTCATCAACGCGCCAAAACGCGAGTTCATACTTGATCTTCCTCCGGACTAAGGTCTCCAATGATTATAAATCCAACACTTCCACAGGTCAGGCAAAGGCTTTGATTTAACTGGAGCTAACCATTAGACGCAAAAATAGCGATCAGCGTTATCCGCCAGAGCTGGCCTGTAATTCGCCGCTGGCGCTCTCTTCTTCGTCCGGTTTTTCCACCTGGCCAAGAAGTTCAGAAACCAGCACACCGCCCAGTATCAGCAAAGCGCCCGCTCCGGCCCGAAGTCCAAGCCGCTCTTTGAGATAGACGAAAGATGCAAGCCAGGCAAAGACCGGTTCAAGGTTGAAAATCAGCGCCGTATGGGTGGCGGGGGTGAACTGCTGTGCCCAGGCCTGGACCGTGAAAGCCACGGCAGTACCGAAGATTCCTGTAATAAGGATGGTTGCGATCACCGTTCCAGTTGGGTGGAAGTGGGGCGTCTCCAGAAGCGGGGCTGTCACAGCCATCAGCACAGCGGCCGTGGAAATCTGCAAAACGGCAATCTGCTCAAAAGGGAAGCGCTGGCTGGCACGGCCGATAAAAACAATATGAAAAGCGAAACCAACGGCGCAGCCGATGCTTAGTATGTCGCCCAGGTTCACTTTGGCAAAGTCGGCCAGATTCGCGCCTCCGCCTGGGACAGTCATCAGAAAAAGCCCGGCCAGCGCGAGCACAATGCCCACCACGCGCCACAAATGAATGTGCGTCCGCCAGATGGCTACAAGCAGCAGGGGAACCATCACGGTTGACGTACCGGTCAGAAATGCTGATTTCGATGGCGTGGTCAGTCTCAGTCCGCTCGTCTGAAGGGCATAGCCGAGATAAAGAAAAAATCCTACCGTCACGCCTGCGATGAGAACAGGTCTGGTCAGCTTGGTCATTTGCTTCCAGTAAAAGATGGCCAGCAAAACCGCGGCCAGCGCCATGCGCACCGCATTCAAAATCAGCGGAGAAGAATCATTCAGTGCCTGTTTGATCAATACAAACGTGCTGCCCCAGATCAGGGTCATCAGCACCAGCAACAGATGCGCTTTAATGGAGCGGGACACTGCCTCTTATTTTAATCTGAGCTTTTATCTAAAAGCGCAAGCTGCGGTAAGCTCACGCTGCCCGGCGAGATTTTTTCCGGGCGCTGGGGCTCTTCGCTTTTATAGGGCGGCTCGTGGCGGACTTGAGTTTGTGTTCTTGCTTGGCTGGCTTTTTCGCCGGAGCTCGTTTAGTGGGCTTCTTGTCATCTTCCAACAGCCACTCCGCGCCTTTTTTTACCGCCGCCTTGCGATTGCTCTGCCATTTGTCGGAACCATCGTCGCCAGCAATTTCATTCAGGCTGCGTTTGGTAAGAACTGAGTAATCGAGCTTGTCGATATCGAACTGCGCATTCATTGACGCATCTTTCTTCTTGATGAGCAGCCATTCCGTCCCTTTCGAGCCTGGCCGGCGAGAGCGCATCTTGGCCAGCACAAATTCGCCGTTGAGCTTTTCACCATGCAGAAGAAACTTAAGATCGCCCTTTGCCATCATCTGGTGCTCGTCGCCCAGCGGCTGCCATGTGCCGGTGTCCCATACCATCACCGTGCCTGCGCCATAATTGCCTGCAGGAATTTTGCCTTCAAAATGGAAATAAGAAACTGGATGGTCTTCCACCTGCATCGCCAGCCGCTTGTCGCTGGAATTGAGCGAAGGGCCTTTGGGCACAGCCCACGATTTCAATACTCCGTCCATCTCCAGGCGGAAGTCATAATGCAGATGTGATGCGCGATGCTTTTGTACTACAAAGCGATACTGTCCCCGGCGCTCCACCTTGCCTTCCGGCTCTGGAGTTTTATGGAATCGGCGCTTTTTATTGTATTGCTCTAATGCCATATGAATTGTGATGCGAAAGCCGCATGCCGTTCTGGCTATATTTGAACCGGCTGTGAAACAATTACTGCGTAATTCTATCGGAGAAAGACCATGGCAAAAGTTGCAGCAGAGAAGCTATTCAGTGTCGCCGTTAAAGAGCGCAGGGCAACGCCGAGCTTTGAAGATGTTCCCATCCATACAGCAGATCTCGAGAAAATCATACGCGCTGGGCTGGAAGCTCCGAGTGGTTACAATCTTCAGCCGTGGCGTTTTATCGTGGTGCGCAATCATGAGCAAAAAAAGAAGTTGCGCGCGGCGGCATTTGGCCAGCCCAAGGTGGAAGAGGCCAGTGCCGTGATTGTGGCTTGCGGCGATCCGCACGGATGGAGAGAAGGTGACCTGGAAGAAATTTTGCGTGCCGGCCGCGAGCATGGCTTTGCTGATGAGGCGCAGCAGGACTATGTCCGCAATGCGGTCACAAATTTTCTGGGTGGCACGCCCGGCGAAATTGCCGGCGCCAAGCCGACGTTTGATCTATGGGTTAACCGGCAGACCATGATTGCCTTTACCACCATGATGTGGGCCGCTGAAACCATGGGTTATGACACTTCTCCCATGGAAGGTTTTCTGGAAGATAAAGTGAAAGAAGTGCTCAGGATTCCCGCGCATGTTCGCGTGGCGGCCCTGCTTGGCATTGGCCGGCGCAAAGGAGAGGACAAGGCTTATACCGGCAGATTGGACCCATCGCGCACGGTGTTTGCGGAAGAGTGGGAGCAGGCGTTTGAGTTTTGAAAACGCTGGACGCGGATACATGCTCTAATTCCTTTCACAGCGATATCAGGGGAGCTAATGGAATTTTCTTCTACACGAATCATCAAACTCACCGATGCGCGGCGCGCTATCCCAAGTAAGGATGGCAAGCTTTACGCTGAACTTTTCCGCCACGGTACCCTGGCCGTTGAAATCTATGCGCCCAAGGGCACTGATTTACAACAGCCACACACGCGTGATGAGCTTTATTTTGTTGCTGCGGGCAGCGGCACTTTTTTTGTTGAAGGCCAGCATCTGCCGTTCGCTCCGGGTGACGCGCTTTTTGTTGCCGCGGGTGAGGTCCATCGTTTTGAAAATTTCACTGATGATCTGATGGTCTGGGTAATGTTTTATGGCCCTGAAGGCGGCGAACATGCATAGCGCCAGCCGTGGAGTAGTGGTGGCCGCGCTTTTCTTTGCCGTGCTGTCGCCTGCCCAATCCAAGCAAGCACCGCCGCAAACCGTCTTTGACGAACAGGCCGCCTCTCAGATGCTGCTGCAACTAAGCGAGGCTTTGCAAGGCCACAGCCAGAAGCAATTTCTGGCGCTCTTCGACCTGGAAAAGATGAAGGATGGCGCAATCTTTAAGCAGCAAATCTCTTCTTTCTATTCGCAGACGGAATCCATCCGTGTCCATATGAATCTGGGCGAGATCACGGCTGAAGACGGGAATGTAACAGTATCAGTGGATGCTGAGATGGAAGCTGAACCACGGAATGGCGACCCCATCGCGCGCCAGAATGAAATAATTACTTTCACGGTTGCCAATTCAGGCGGCTGGAAATTTATTGACGTTCAGCCGCGTTCTTTCTTCTCGCTGCCATGAAGCGGGATTATCCTGACCGTCCGATTGTTGGCGTGGGTGCTGTAATCATTGACCAGGGCCGAGTCCTGCTGATCAAACGCGGAAGCCCGCCGTTGCTGGGCGAATGGTCATTGCCCGGAGGCGTGGTCGAACTTGGCGAAACGCTGCGCGCCGCCGCGGAACGAGAGTCGCTGGAAGAGACAGGCTTGCTCGTTAAGGCTGGCCAGGTGATTGAAGTTCTGGATCGCATTATTCCTGGCCGCGAAGGCGCTCCTCAATATCACTATGTGCTGATTGATTTTCTGTGCACTGTGCAAAGCGGGGAACTGTGTGTCGGCGGTGATGCCGCGGATGTCCGCTGGGCCAGAGAGAGTCAGCTGGCGGAATTCAAACTGGAGCAGCCAGCGGTGCAGGTGATCAAGAAGGCTTTTTCTGAAATCCCGAACTCCGCGTAGCGGGTGAGGGAACCCTATAGCAACGAAAATTTACAAGGGAAGATTCACAACAACAGAGAGTGCAATATAGCGATAGGGATCCCTCGCTTCGCTCGGGATAAAAAACTACTCTCCCCATGTATAAGCATCCTTCTGTGGCAAACCCATAAACTGCAGCACGCGGCAGGCGAACTGGTGCGCCATCTCGTCAAAACTTTTTGGTTGGTTGTAAAACGTGGGGATCAGTGGATAGATCGTCGCGCCGGCTTCCGCCGCCCGGTCCATATTGCGGATATGTATGCGGTTCAGCGGTGTCTCTCTCGTGCAGAGCACCAGGGGGCGCTTTTCTTTCAGGCAGACATCTGCCGCACGGTCGATCAGGTTGCCTGCAAGTCCGTGAGCAACTCTGGCCAGAGTTCCCATGCTGCATGGAATCACGATCATGGCGTCTGTCGGGTAGGAGCCGCTGGCCACGTTACCGCCGATATCGTCATTATTCTGGGCTTGAATCTTTTTTGATTCCGTGCCGATAAGTTGTTGAATCAGGTTGTTACGGCCCTTGATGCCCAATTCTTCAGCAAATACGCGCAGTGCATTATCTGACGCGATGAAATTCACCGTCTTTATGCGCTCATCGCGTTCGGTTGCCTGCAAAAAAGCGCGCGTAAAGATCGCGCCGCTGGCGCCGGTGGCGGCCACCGTGAGTACATGGGCTGTCGAATGTAACGGATTTGGCATCTAAGGGTGTAAGGTCTGGGGTACAACACTTTGTTACAAGACTTTAATGATACAGCTTTGTGTTCCAGATTGAACCAAACTGAGGATAGGGAGGCGCCTGCGCTTAAGTCAAGTTGAGTTTGCTGTTGGCTCTTTATATGGGTAGCGGATTCTCAATTCGCGCACGCCGGCGCACTGCGGCGCAGCAGCTTGCCTTGTTGCAGGTGAAACGTGAGATCAGCGCTACCGATCCGCATGGCCGCTTGAAATATATTCGCGATTTCAGCGAGGCCTTTCCCGGCTACTCTCACTCTCTCACCGATTTTGAACTCAAGCAGCGATACTGTGCGGCAGATGTTATTCTGCTGGGCGATTATCACGCTCTGGCTGCTTCGCAGGATTTCGCCGCGTTATTGCTGGGCCAGCTTGCGCAAGGCGGCCGGCCCGTTGTGCTGGCGCTGGAGATGGTCTTCAGCAGGGACCAATTTATTCTGGACGAATGGCTGCGTGGAGAAACCAGCGATGACGAATTACGCCACGCTCTGCGCTATGACGATGAATGGGGCTATGACTGGGAGCCATTTGCGCATCTTTTGCGGCAGGCCCGCAGGTTTGGCTCTCCTGTTTATGGAATAGATCTGAAGCCGCGCGGCAATATGCGCAAGATTGCCGCGCGCGACCGGCATGCGGCAGCGCAGATCGCACAGATCCGCCGCGCCCATCCTGAAGCGCGAGTGCTTACGCTTTTTGGCGAAGCCCACCTTGCGCCGAATCATCTGCCGTATTGGCTGCGTTTGTTGCGGCCCCGCGATCGCGTGCTTACCGTTCTGCAAAACCTTGACGAGCTTTACTGGAAGGCCGCGGGCGAATTGAGTGACAACGTCCATGGCGTGCAGGTTGCGGGTGATGTGTTGTGCATCTTCAATGCCACGCCGCTTGAGAAGTATGAGAGCTATCGCATTTATATCGACAAATGGCGGACTGCTCCGGGACAGCCTGATCTTGCGCCCACGTTTTATAACCTGGTGGATACTTTTATGCGCTCTATGGGACTGGAACAGTATTCACCGGCGACCGGCAGCCATCCGAGCGCGTTGATTGAAGATTATCCAGGGGTCTATCTGCGCACGGGCGACAATGAGTTTGACAAGCTGCTGGCCGGCAGGAAAATTCCTGTTGCCGAGCGGCGCCCGGTATTGGACAAATTGCGCCAGCACGGCTGCGTTTATTCACCTAAACACAACCTTCTGCTCATCAAGCGGTTTCAGCTTGCCAATGCGGCTGAGGAGGCTGTGCGATTTGTGCAATATGAATGCCGCAGCGCTGCCTGCTCGAATGGCCCATGGACCGGAAGCTCGCATCAAGACCAGTTTTACTTTGACGTGATGGACCGCGCTTTCATTACTTTTGGTGCACGGGTGCTGCTGCCGCACTATCCAGTTCGCAGACAAGAAGATTTTCGCGCGCTTTATAGCAAGCCGCCGGCCTCTGAGCAAACAGTTTTTAGCCCGCGTGAATACAGAGAGATGGTTGAATTTCTGGTCACACATAAAGAAGAAGAAGGGCAGGCCCGCCTGCGCGCTGAACTTCCGCGCGTAATCGCCACCGGCATTGTTTCTTCCGGCACGAAGCGCGAATTCCTGGTGAACAACCTTGGAGCTATGCTTGGCGCAGAAATGCATGAAGCGTATCTGGCTGGCTCAATGAGCAAAAAATATTTGCGTTCACTCTTCTTTCGGAAAATTCATCTCCCGGGCGTCGCGCGTAAAACGTATTTTGAACTGGCGCGTAAGGTGAATCCTGCGCAAGGAAAGTTGTTCAACTAACAATTTCAACGCAGTTTCAGGCGCAGTCTTTTTCTGAAATCCCGAAGCGCAGCGAGGGATCTACTTGAATGCTGTTGCAATCTCGCCACTACTCCTTAATTTATACGATTAGTAATGGCAGATTCTGATGCTTCCTGAAATTCACGGTTACAATAGAAATCTCTCGCTTACGCTCGAGATTTCAGAAAAAACTGATTGATGGATACATCCTCTCTCCGCAAATTGATGCAGGAAGTTCGCAGCGGCAAGGTCTCGGCTGATGATGCCGTGGCCCGCTTGCGGCATATGCCGTTTGAAGACCTGGGCTTTGCCAGGGTTGATCATCATCGCCGCGTACGTTCCGGCATGCCGGAGGTGATTTTTGCTCAAGGTAAAACGCCGGTTCAGGTGGCAAAAATTTTTAAGAGCATGGCGGCGCAGGGCGGCAACGTGCTTGCGACAAGAGCTACAGCGGAGCATTTTCGCGCGGTGAAGAAAGTGGCGCGTAAAGCGGAATTCCGCGAACTCGCGCGGACCATCACTCTCACGCAAGATAAGACAAATCATGGCAAAGGAACAGTCGTAATTATTTCAGCCGGAACCAGTGATATCCCTGTGGCGGAAGAGGCGCTGGTGACCGCGGAGATCATGGGCAATGAGGTCACACATTTATATGACGTGGGTGTTGCCGGAATTCATCGCCTGCTGGCGGAGAGAGAAGTGCTTGATAAGGCCCGGGTGATTATTGTGTGCGCGGGGATGGAAGGCGCGCTGCCCAGCGTGGTTGGCGGGTTGGCGCGTGTGCCTGTCATCGCGGTGCCAACGAGCGTGGGTTATGGTGCATCTTTTGATGGCCTGGCTGCGCTGCTGGGCATGCTCAACTCTTGTGCGTCCAACGTAAGCGTGGTGAATATAGACAACGGCTTCGGGGCAGGCTATGTGGCTTCAATGATTAACCGCCTCTAATTCTTGCGGCGCGCAGCGCGTCACACCTTGCATGTGACGAAAGCAGAGTTTTTTTGAGCAGCTTCGCTCACAAAAATACTCCCAAAGCAAGAAATACATTTCCATTTGAAAACTTTTCTTATGCAACATACAAAATGTAGGTTGCGTCATATAGGCAGGTGTAGAATCTGCGATAACTGAGGGCCTTCGGACCTTCGTACGGGAACTTTTCCCAGCCGAGGCACACATGAATGTTCACGTAAGTTACAAAGCAGGCAAAACCCCCGAAGTCGAACACGAATTTCACCATCAACTGCAAAAACTTGAGCGCCGGCTGCAAATCTTCAAGCCAGAGCTGGTACACCTCCACGCAATTCTTGAACAGCAAAATAACCGCAGTGTGAGCATGACGCTGAATTTGCGCCTGCCTTTCGGACAAATGACAGCGCAACGGTCCGGCGAGAATCCGCTGGCAGCGGTGAAATCTTCTTTTTCTGACCTGCTGGTGCAGGTGACCAAGCACAAAGACCTTCTGCGTGGCCACTGGACGCGCAAGTCGTTGCGTCGCGAGGGGAGGGCACGGCTCACCGATATCCCTATGCCAATAGAGCCGCTCAAGCCATTGGCATCGAGCCCCGAGATTCACCCAGATCTGCTCCGCGTTATCGGCGTAGAAACTCATGTCGCGGCCAAAACGGATGGCGCTGTTCCGGCTGACGTGGAGATGTGGCTAGGCGCTAATTTTCGTGCACTGGAAGAGTTTATCGATCAGGAATTAAATATTCAGGTGGAAGCCGAGCAGGTAAGGCAAGATCAGATCACGCGCGAAGAAGTAATTGACGAAGTAATTGTCCGCGCGCTCTCTCATGAAGACGCGAGACAGCACCTGCTTCCTATGGAAAGCTGGTTTCACCGTCTTGCCGTGCAGGCGATTCGCCACCTGATCCATGCCAATGCGGATACAGCGAATATTTCACTGGACGCGCCAGCGGGGATGCAAAACGTAACCGGCAGTGACGAGAACGTGCTCCAGTATCACCAGCCAGATGACAGCCTGCCGGAAGAGAGCATTATTCGCGACGAAAGTGTGCGGACGCCGGAGGAGATTATGGCCGGCGATGAAATGGTGGCGCAACTGGACGTTGTGCTGCGTGGAGTCCAGACACAGGACCGCGAGGCTTTTGTTCTTTTTACGCTGGAAGGTTTTACCGTGGACGAGATTTCCCGGCTTGCGGGCCGCCCGCCCGACCAGGTACGCCAGTCTATTCACGATGCGCGCACTCATATACAGCAGAAATTGCCCACGCAGAACCAGCTACGACGAAGCCTGCTGCATCATTCTCGAGTTGCTTGAGTTCATAAAAAGCATTTCATAAGGAGATTCCGCGAAATGATTACGCGTGAAGAAATTCGCCAGCTTGCGCAAGTTGAGTCAACGGAAGGGTGCGCCATCAGTTTTTATTTTCAACCGCACACGTCGCAAAATAAGTCGCATCGCGAAGACACGATTCTGGTAAAAGACCTTGTCCGCGACGCGTTGCGCAAAGCCGAGCGCGGCGCCAACCATGCCGCACTTCGCGAGGACCTTGCAAAGGTGCTGCAAATCGCTGAAGGACTGCATGGCAATCACTCGCGCGGCAAGGTGATTTTTGCCTGCCACGATCAGGACATCTGGCGCGAGGTGGACATTCCCTCACGAATGGAGCATTCGCAGATCACGGTAAACTCGCGCTTCCACTTGCGTCCTCTGGTGCACGCGTATTCCGGATTGCCGAAGGCCTGTATCGCGTTGGTTGACCGCAAAAGGGCGCGCATCTTTGAGTTGCAGGACAACGAAATCACACAAAAGCCGGAACTGGAGTTTGGCCCTTCACCGCATGTGCCGCGCAGCGATGGGTTCCAGGGATATGAAGCGGGCCATCGCGAGCGCCATGTTGATAACCAGATCATGCAGCATTTCAAGATGTTTGCCGAATCGCTATTGCTGCTTTCGCATCGAGAGAAATTTGATGCGCTGCTGATTGGCTGCCAGGACGATTCATGGCCAGAGATCGAGCCCCACCTGCAAAACGGGTTGAAACAGAAATTGCGGGGAAGATTTCCTATGGATGTCTCATCCGCGACCGGGGAAGAAGTAAAGCAGCACACAGTCCGGATCCTTACTGAGGCGATGCTGACCGAGCAGATGGAACTGGTGCGCCAGGTCATGGGTGAAGCCCAGCGCAACGCGCTTGGCGCTATTGGATTGCGGCATGTGCTGAATGCCCTGGAACGCCAGGAAGTGCAAACACTTTTGCTGGCGCGCGATCTGAAAGCGGAAGCGGCGGAGTGTCCAAACTGTCGCCATCTGGATACGCGAATGGTGAAACATTGTGCTGTGTGCGCGCATGAAACGCGTCATCTCAGTGATGTCTCCGATGCACTGGTGGACCTGGCGTTGCGCAATGGAGCGGAAATACGGTTCATTGATGGCGATCCTGAACTGGAGAAAGCCGGACATGTGGCAGCGCTATTGCGCTTCCGCGCTGACCAGAACACAGCGGAAAGGCTGGCGGGTTGATTTGTTTTTATCCCCGAGCAAAGCGAGGGAACCCTATAGTTGCAAAATAAATTTCAGGATGGGCAAGCAGATATCTATTGCTGGCCTGTAGATCTTCGCAGCTATAGTGATCTCTCGCTACGCTTCGGGATTTCAGAAAAGAATCACGCCTCAGGGTTTCAGAAAAAGCTATATTCGAGGTTTTAACAAGAAAGATGATATCCTTCTGCGTTTCGCCCACGAAAGTGAGGACTCATGAAGCGCAGAGATTTTCTTTCCGGACTTGCCGTTACCTCGGCCACGCTGGCGGCAGGTCACGCTGCCACAAGCACAGATGCATCGCAAAATAAAGACGCACAGCAAAACCTGAAAGTGCCGCGCGTCTCTCCTGCTAAAAACATCATGATTTCGGCGGCAAACGGAATCACACCGCGCGGCAACCATCTTGAGGCTGGTTATAAAAAACTTGTCGCTGGCGCAGACACGCTGGAAGCCGCCATCACCACGGTTACCGAGGTGGAGAACGATCCTGAAGATGATAGTGTTGGCTTGGGCGGCCTGCCTAACGAAGATTGTGTGGTGGAGTTGGATGCCTGCTGTATGCATGGGCCTTCACGTCGCGCAGGTTCTGTGGGCGCGGTGCGTGACATTAAGAATGTTGCTGCACTGTCTTGCACCGTAATGGAGCACACCGGCCACGTGATGCTGGTGGGCCAGGGAGCTACGCGTTTTGGCGAGCTGATGGGTTTCCCCAAGGAGAACCTGCTGACGGAACATTCGCGCAAGATCTGGCAGCTGTGGAAGGAATATCATTCAGATCTCGATTGGTGGGGACCGGGCTTTGCCGATCCCAACTTCAAGATTCCGCCGAACCTCGACACTGGCTCGCTGCGAGAACAGCCGCAGATCAAGCGCTTGTATGAACTGGCCGCGAACATCGGTATTGAAGAAGACCGGCGCATGGATGCGATTCATAAAGTCCTTTATCCGCCAACCGGCACTATCAACTGCTCTGCACTGAATGAAAAAGGCGAGATGTCCAGCGTGACTACAACCAGCGGGCTGGCCTGGAAGCTTGCCGGACGCTGCGGAGATTCGCCCATCATTGGCGCAGGCTGCTATTGCGACCAGGAAGTAGGCGCTGCAGGCGCGACCGGCAACGGCGAAGAAAATATCAAGATTTGCGGGGCCCACACCGTTGTGGAGAACATGCGCCGCGGCATGTCTCCGGAAGAAGCGGGCATGGATGCGCTGAAGCGGATCGCCCATAACTATAACAATGACATGTCCAAACTGATTTACCTGGGCATGCAGTTTTATGTTCTGCGTAAAGATGGCGCTTATGCCTGCGTTACCCTGTGGTCCGGACCGGCTGACCGGCCGACGAAGTTCGCGGTTGCCGATGGCAACGGTGCAGCGCGGCATGAAGTAGCCAAAGCCATGTTCCAGGGCAGCCCAAAGAACTGGCCGCCAATGCCGAAAGAACCGCGGTAGGATCTACCACTGATTTTCACTGATCAACACTGATCGGAAAAAATGTTAAAGCTGTTTCCGATCAGTGTAATCAGTGCTGATCAGTAGTAAGAATCACGCGAAGCGCACTTTCACGTCAGCACGCTTGGCCAGGTGAATGCTTTCCACAAAGCGGACCTTGCCGCTGTGGCGTGTCATCACAATGGAAGATGTGCGGTTGCCTTCGCCAAAGAAGCGGACGCCTTTCATCAGCGCGCCGTCAGTCACGCCGGTGGCGGCAAAGACTATGTTCTTGCCCGGAGCAAGATCTTTGGCGGTGTAGATTCTGTTCTTGTTCTTAATGCCCATCTTTTCAATGCGGGCTTCCAACTCAGGCGTGTTGATAATGAGCCGGGCAAAGATTTCTCCGTTCAGGCAGCGCATGGCAGCTGCGGTGATTACTCCTTCCGGAGCGCCGCCATCACCCATAACAGCATGAACTCCGGTGCCGATCACGGCCGCAGCGATTCCGGCAGAAAGGTCGCCATCGGTAATCAGGCGTATGCGCGCGCCAGTTGCGCGAATATCTGCAATGAGCTGTTCATGGCGCGGACGGTCCAGCACCACAATAACAAGGTCAGCCACGTCCCGGCTCAGAGCGCGGGCAATGCCTTTCAGATTTTCAGCCACGGGCGCGTCCAGATCCACCGCGTTTTTGCAGGAAGGGCCTACGACCAGCTTCTGCATATAGCAATCCGGAGCGTTCAGCAGGCCGCCTTTTTCTGAAGCCGCCAATACGGTAATGGCTCCCGGCGCGCCGGTGGCGCACAGGTTGGTGCCCTCAAGCGGATCAACGGCAATGTCAACTTCAGGAAACCTTGCACCGTTATTCCAGCCCGCGCCCACTTGCTCGCCGATATAAAGCATGGGCGCTTCATCGCGTTCGCCTTCGCCAATCACGATTGTGCCGCGCATGGGAACCGTGTCCATGGTCGCGCGCATGGCTTCCGTGGCAACCTGGTCTGCTCTGTGGCGGTCGCCGGTGCCCATGGTATGCGCGGAAGCGATGGCAGCTTCTTCCACCACGCGGGCAAACTCAAGAGCCAGCTCAAACTCCATCTGGTTCTCAGGGTTTTTGGATGATGCTTTTTTATCAGTCGTGGTCGCCATGGCGGCCTCCAATCGTTATAGTTGGGCCTGCTTGTTAAGCAGCGGCTAAAGCCGACTTACTAAACAGCTATCGGCCCGACTAAAGTCGGGCCCTGACACTTGTTTCCTTGACCCTAAATATGTTCTTGCTCTGTGCCTTATCAAGCACAAGGTCCCTCACTCCTATTCGCGAGCTAATGAAGACGCTCACTCATGAACGGAGTTCGGGATGACGATCTTTATCCTTATATTGTGAAGATGTCCCTATACCAATGACAGCTTTCAAAACGCGCTTATCCCCGTAACGCTTTCCCCGATAATCAAAGCATGAATGTCATGCGTGCCTTCATATGTTTTAACCGATTCCAGGTTCATCATGTGGCGCATCACCGGGTAATCATCGGCAATGCCGTTTGCGCCCAGAATATCGCGCGCCATGCGGGCGCACTCCAGGGCCATCCACACATTGTTTCGCTTGGCCATGGAGATATGCTGGTGCCCAACTTTGCTCGCGTCTTTCAGGCGGCCCACCTGCAGCGCCAGAAGCTGCGCTTTGGTGATTTCGCTGATCATCCATGCCAGCTTCTCCTGGACAAGCTGATGAGATGCAATCGGCTGGTCACGGAACTGCTTGCGCACCTGAGAATATT
>DASXLK010000084.1:0-76649 GCA_036496365.1 Candidatus Angelobacter sp.
TTGCACAGAATGCCGTTGCGGGAAAGCAATTCCCTATCAGCATTGATCTCCCAGAATCATTGTTTACAGATCCTTCCGGCCAGCCTTATGCGCAGAAGGTGGAAAGTGGGAAGCTGACCATCGGCGGGACGCTCGCAATCAGTGATGTGATTCCGAATGTGGGAGTTCAACCGGCAGGGGCAAAAATTTCAATCATCGGCGTGGGCTTTACGCCGGATGCCCACGTCAATATTGAAAATGCCAATCTGAGCCCGCATGACGTTCAATTCGTTTCACCCACGCAGATGGATGTGGTACTGCCTTCGCCGCTGGAGATGGATGCGCTCCGCGTGCGGGTAACGAATCAGACAGAACGTTCCACGTATTTTTCCTATTTCCGTGCGCAGGTGGCTGGTGCAAGCACACATGCGCTGGTGGCACAGAGCTATCCACTTTTTTCACACCAGCTTTTTACCGGCGGAACACTTGCCTGGACACACACTAGCCAGCAGTTTACCGCTCTGGCATTACAAAATCCGAACGCTGACGCGGTGAACGTAACAGTTGAAATGCAGTCCGCTGCAGGAGAGACACTGGGTTCCATGAGCCTGCCCGTACCGGCGCTGAGCAAATTAACCCGCGATCTGACGGAACTGTTCGCGAATCCGCCAGCAGGCGCTGTTGCAGTACATATCACGTCCAGCCAGCCAATCCAGATGCTGGGCCTGCTGGGAGATGACGCTACCAGCAAAGTTTTACCGGTGATTGTTTCCGCCCAATAATTGGCGGACCGTTAGCGGGAACAAAAAAGACCGGGTCTGACAAGAAATCTGTTGCCGAAAGTTCTGCTGCAGCGTAACGAGCAACGTCTAAGCAGTCACGGCAACAGATTTTCTCTTTTTGCGCATGCGCAGATAGAAAAAGATGATCAGCGCAATCACAGGAAAAGGCATGGCCAGAGCCTGCCAGGGAATGAATCTTGGAACAGGTTCAGCGCCGTCACCATTCAGTACGAATGCGGCCCAGAAACGCGGATGGCTTAGGGCCGTGCCTGAATGGAGAAACTCCAGTTTGGTAAGGCGAAGCGCTTCCGACTTTGACTTGTGTTTCTTGAGCAGAAAATAATAGAAGTGCTGCATGAATTCTGAAGTCGGCTGGTCTGGCACGCGCCACAAGGTAGTTAGGGCCGAACGCGATCCTGCTGCCAGCAATGCCCGGCTGAAGGCTTGAATGCCTTCTCCGGGGACAAGGCGGCCGCGCTCTGTATCGCATGCGGAAAGCGTAGCCAGGCTCATGCCGCGAAGGTCGAGATCGTAAAGCTCTTTGAGAAAAATATAGTTGTTTGGCTGGCCGGCTTCCTCTGGCGAAAAAAGTAATCGCGAGCGTTCAGGATCATCCATATCGGCAACGGCATGTGTGCTTACATGCAGCAAAGCGGCTCCGGAGCGCGCGGACTCAAAGAAGCGGCGCTTCTGGTCCTGCGGGCCAAGAAATAGCTGTACACGGCCTGCGCTAAGACCCGCGATCATCCGTATTTCTTCGCCGGAAGCGGGCAACGGCTCCATGCCATCGCGCGCGCTGGTAAGTGAACTTTCACCGGTGCCAATTACCTGGGGATCGCCAAACCCAACCAGTTGTGGTTGCCATGGCAGCCTGATAGAAGAAGCATTTTTGAGCGCGCCACGCAACAAAAGAACAGCGCTAGGCAAATAAGCAACGTCACGGCTTTCAAGCAACGGTTTTCCTGATGGTGTAGATACCAGTTCAAACGGTACCAGACTCAGAAAACCATCAGGAACGATAAGTACATGGCTGTAATTGCTGTCAGCAAAGGGCGTGATGCCTTTGGGGAGCATGTCGCCGATTTTCTGAAAGCCTTTTTGCCAGTTCTTACCCAGATTGTCAGGGAGCCCGGAGATAAATTTTCCCAGCTCGCCCATCTCATCGGACGAGAAATGGCTCTGTGTAATGCCGGCTGAATCTCGCGTTACCCAGATCGCTGCCAGGCCTTCCGCTCCGGCCCAGAACTCAATGAGCGCAGTTTTTGGATCGAGGCGCCCTTGAATCGAGCGCAACGTCAGAGCATCGGGAGAAAGCTTGCTGCCAAAAAATCTGTCCTTGAAGACGCGCGCGCGGCTGCGCTCCATGAATTCAAAGGCAGAGGCAGCGTCATTGCGTTCCAATAAAAGCTTGATAAGCGCGTCATAAACGTCGCGTTTATCGACAAGAAAATCTGCCGTCAGGCGCGAAAGCTGCAATTGCGAGCGCAGACTTTCGATCCTCTTGATGGCATCACGAAAATTAGCTTCTGCCATGTCTTTCTGGCCACGGCTAAGCGCGATATTGCCCAGGCCAAAAACAGCCTGCCATTGCTCCTCCACGGTCCCAAGCTGATCAGCGGAAGCCAGCGCAGTTGTGAATTCCCTTTTGGCTTCACGCAGCTTATCCATTCGATATAGGGTTTTTGCGCGATACAGCTGGGCCTGCATTACCTCACGCTGGTTCTTTGTTTTTTCAGCCAGCGCCAGCACGCGATCAAAGGTTGCAAGCGCTTCCCGCAACTGTCCAAGATCAAGGGCCTGAACAATTGCCGTATTTTTCAGGATACCCAGTTCGCCGTCGGTGTCTTTTTCCTTTGCGTAAAAAGTGCCGGCCAGCCGATAACTTTTAAGTGCCTGCTCACCATCACCCAGGCGGCGATAAAGAACTCCCAGATTGGCGTGAATGTGGCCTATATCGCGTGCAAACTGTTGTTCAGGATGGTCCAGAATGCCGTTATAAATGGCAACCGCGCGCCGGTAATTGCCCAGTTTCTGGTAGAGAGTCGCCAGGTTCAACTGTGTTATCTGCCGCCAGGTTGCGGTCCATTGTTCCGCTCCCGCTTTTTCCACGTATTGCAATGCCGATTCATAGGCGCGCAACGCCTCAGAATATTTTGCCTGGTAGTAAAACACCACTCCAAGATTGTTGAGGATCAGCACGGCCGTCTCGGCGTTTTTCGTTCCCCTGGTCAGGCTCAGGCCGAGATCAAGTTCCGTCACCGCTTCGTCATAGTTGCCGGCATTAGAGAGCGCCAGACCGGCATCGCTATGCGCCTGCGCTTCACAATTTTTGTCATGCATGTTCTGGCAGGCCGTCACGCTCTCGCGTGAAAGCAACACGGCGCGGTCATATTGCCCCGCCATGGTCGCGATGTCACTCAGGTTATTCAGTGCATCCACTAGTTCCGGGCTTGGCCCCTGCGTGCGCAGTGTCGGCAGAACCGATTCATATATCTTGCGCGCCTCTTCGGAAGCGCCTGCGTTACGCAACGTCTTGGCCTTCTCCATCTGTGCCTTAAATTGCCCATCGGCCGCAGGCTGGGAAAAGACAGCACCCGGCATTAAGAACGCCAGCGTCAAAACGAAAATGAGGATGATAGACTTTTGCGGCACAGTGTTAAAAAAAGTATATTGCACCTGCCCGATTTTTGGGGGATTGTCATGAATCACAGGCGTTACCAAGATGGCGTCGCCAGAATCCGCCATTCCTGTATCATCGCCTTTACTAAGGAGAAGCCATGTTACGGAAATCTTATTTCATCCTTTTGCTGCTGGTGTCCATCGCGCTGATTGCACAAATGAAAAATCTTGCGCTGGCAAAAAGTTCGGACAAAAAGTCTTCAGGCCCCACCAAGGTTTTCGGCAAGCCAGTTACCACCGCTTCCGGGTTGCAGTATTGGGACTTGAAAATTGGCGCTGGCGCCGTTGCAGGAGCAAGCAAGCAGGTAAAAGTGCATTACACCGGCTGGCTGTTGAACGGCAAAAAGTTTGATAGTTCCGTGGACTCTGGCAGACCGTTTGAATTTGAACTGGGCACAGGACAGGTCATTAAAGGCTGGGACCAGGGCATTGTAGGAATGAGAGTCGGTGGCAAGCGGCAATTGCGTATCCCTCCAGCTTTGGGCTATGGCCAGCAAGGCGCTGGTTCTGACATTCCACCGAACGCAACTCTGATCTTTGACGTGGAACTGCTGGGCGTAAAGTAGCCGGTCTATCGCAGAACAAACCAGAAAAACAGCACGTTGGAAATCAACATGCCGGTGATCGCACAGCCCAGCCAGAAATTTTCAAAACGACTGTTAGGGGTACGCATGATTTTGGGATTATTGGAGAGCAGGAGGATGTAAGCAAAGATTGGCACCAGTACAATTCCCGCCAGCACCTGCGACCAATACAGCACATGCACGGTATTCACGCCAAAAAAGTCGATAACCACGGCAAGGAAAACCGTTACAGAGATCATTACAAAGAAGAGCCGCGCATTCCATGGCTCCATGGAAAGGCCTGATCTCCAGCCCGCAGCCTCCGCCACGCTGAAACACAGTGACGCAACCAGAATCGGCAGTGCAATCAACCCCGATGCCATGATGCCCAGTGCGAATAACACAGTTCCTGCGAAGCCGAATGAACCCAGAGCTTCAGAAGCGGTGCGCGTGGTCATATTTGCAGGATCAGCCACATGCATGTGTGAAGCCGCTATCATTGCTGAAAGTGAGATAACACAGGCAACAAATGTTCCAGCGTGCGACTCCGTCACATGGGCCTTGGCCAGGCCTTCCGGCAGACCGCGTTTGGAGCTGGTCTGCCAGACAATTACATCCGGCGTGAGCAGCGAGCCAAAAATGGCGACCACTCCCATCATGTATCCTGAGTTCACCTGCATTTTAGGAAGAAGCACATCTTTGGCCAGCAATGTTAATGAATCCGTTACGCGATACGCTGCCAGCACATAAGCAATCAGGATCAGAGTGAGCGTACCCAGAAATTTGGTGGTCTTCTGGTAATTACCCACAATCAACACGTACCAAACGGTAAATCCCACAATCGCCAGGAAAAATAACCGTGGGGACATGGTAAGAAGCGAAAAACTGTCGCTCACCGCAACAATATCGCCCACAATCATCATTAAATTGACCACTACTATCATCAGAGCGATCGATAAAGCAATATTGCGCCCATATTGCTCGCGAATCAGCTCAACCAGTCCTTTCTTGGTTTCCTGTCCTATGCGCGAGGAAACCGCAAAAACGCTGAACAATACCGGAATGCAAAGCAGAACGACCCAGCCTAGTGACGTGCCATAACTGGCGCCTACCACCGTGGCCGTAAGCACCGCAGCAGGATCCAAATCCGCCGCGCCAGCAATGATTCCCGGCATGGTGCGTGCCGCTTTATGAAAAAGCGACGGCTTCGGTGGTTCAGGAACGGGTTTTTGCGCCAGGCGAAGAGCTTCCATTCAATATTAAAAGTCCATTCACTTAGAAGCAGATGCAGCTCTGCTAGTTGGACTACCTTAGAAAGCTAAGGTTTTAATAAGAAACGGCCCTCTGAGGCAATTTGGCGCAAACAAAACGAAAAACCGGACTCCACCATGGAGTCCTGCCAGTCTGGGGTAATCAAAGATTGGTACGACTTAGAGTGGGGGCCATTCTCCGCATTCTTCCGCGGTTGGCGGTCGCGTAATTGGTCCGCCCCGGCGCGAACGGATTATAGCGTCAGAAGTCGCACAATAATTGTGCAAACCAACAGCTGCAGTCTCCGGCGTGGCAACAACTACATATTCCTTGCACGCAGCCTCGTCGCCTTGCGGCGTTTCCGAACTGGGAGCCCCGCAGTTTGAAACGACGGTGAATTTGTATTGGCCTTTTGCGCACCAGAAGCCTGAAGTACAAGACGCACTGCCCAACGATCCATTTAGAAGACAGGCATGCTCTGCCGTTCCTCCTCCGCTGCATGTGCTATCGGCCCCATTGCCCAGAGTAGCAAGGTCAGGGGCATATCCCTGGTGGGGATATTGAGCTTGGTAGGTCACTTGCAATGTATTAATCGTGCGCACAGTGCTCATGGCGGTCGATTCATTGGCTGAAATTTTTGCTCGCAGCAGGTTTGGAATGGCAATGGCCGCAACAATCAGAATAAAGGGCAGGCTCAGGTACCCCATGATCAATCCCGCCAGAGCCATACCTTCGCCCTTTAAACGACCTCCGCTGCGCTTGATTTTTGATCGCGATATATGCCCGAAAATGATGGCCGGAATGCCGGTAAAAAAGCTTAGGCAAAGTGCGAATGACGTAATTCCCAGAATCAGGCTTGCAATCGCACCTCCGTCTGTCTGTTGCGGATATTGGCCGCGGTAAGGCTGTGCCTGTGGCGGATATTGCCCTTGTGGCGCGTACTGCTCCGGTGCAGCAGGAGCATTGAGCCACGCAGAAGTCGAGGCCGACGCGGGAATGCTGGGTCGTGGCGGCGGCTGAGGCGCTGCCTCTTGCACTGGTGCTGCGCACTGCGGACAAACTGTGGACTCATCGGGCATGGAAGCCCCACACTTAAAACAAAACATCCGTACCTCGTTCGGCTTCGCCGTGATTGAATAGTTAGCGCCTGGTCACTCTGCATCTGAAAGACGGGCGTCTGAACGGAAAGTACTTCATCCAAATTGAAAAGGCAATCACTCTCTCCCGTGCGAGAACCACTCTTGTTAGCAGCGGGTTGCCTTCCTCTTAAGCACAGAATCGATTACCGCTTAAGGGCAGCCTCAGCGGCAAAGTATCCACACATGCCGTGGACGCCCGGCGCGGGTGGCGTGGAAGAAGAGCAGAGCAAAACACCTTCCAGCGGGGTTCGATAGAGGCTGGCCGTGGGGCGAAGAAAGAGCTGGCTCAGCATTGCCGCGCCGCCGCCGATATCGCCGCCTATCAAGTTAGGGTTGTGATGCTCCATGTCCGCTGGCCCCATGATGGAGCGCGCCGCTATGCAATCACGGAAGCCTGGAGCCAAACGTTCAACCTGATTTTCAATAATTTCCGCCATGCTGCCTGTGTATCCATTGGGCACATGGCAGTAGGCCCAGGCAGTGTGCTTCCCTGCCGGCGCACGCGTGGAATCAAACAAGCTGGGCTGTGTAAAAAGAATATAAGGCTTATGAGACACTTTTCCGAGCCAGGGCTGGCGCTCTGACTCTGTAATTTCCTCCAGCGTTCCGCCAATGTGAACTGTGCCGGCTTGCGCGCATTCAGCCGCGCGCCACGGTACCGGCTGATGCAAAGCCCAATCCATTTTGTAGACGCCGGGACCATAGCGGTAACGTTCGAGTTTCTTCCGATAGGATGACGGCAGTTTGTTGCCAGCCATGCGGATAAGCTGGCGCGGTGTCACATCCAGCAGCACTGAGCGCGTTTGGGGAAGCTGGTCCAGCGATTCCACGTGGCAATTTGTAATAACTTTTCCGCCAAGCGATTCCAGATATTTCACAAGTGCTGCGGTAAGCTGCTGCGATCCGCCACGCGCAAATGGCCACCCTGCGGCATGGGCCGCAACCGCCAGCGCCAGCGCGACAGCAGAGGTAGTCAGGTTCTCAAGCGGCAAAATAGAGTGAGCAGCCAGCCCGGCAAAGAGAGCACGACCACGTTCAGTCTTGAAATAGCTGCGCGCCAGCGATGTGGCAGGCCGTATGGCACGCAATCCGAACCTGGAAAAGAAAAATGGATGCCGCGGAATGCCCGGTGGCGCAAACGCATCTTGAAATAAATCTTTCCAGCGCGGAACCAGATCGCCAATCAGTTTGCGATAGCCTTTGCCATCCGCGCCCAAAGAGCGCGCTGTTTCATCGACTGACTGATAGAGCATTGCGGCTGTGCCGTCATCCAAAGGGTGCGCCAATGCAGCAGGGGGAAAGACCCAATCCAATCCGTGAGTCTCAAGTGGTAGTTCGCTCAGAAAGGGCGAACACACCACCATGGCATAGACCGTTGAACAAATGTCGTGAACAAATCCAGGCAGCGTAAGCTCCGCTGAACGCACTCCGCCGCCGGGAGTGTTTGCGGATTCCAGCACCACTACGCGCTTACCCGCCTGCGCCAGACGGATTGCCGCTGCAAGCCCGTTGGGGCCCGAGCCGACTACGATTGCATCGCACTCCGGCAGTTCCAGCTTTTGCATTTTCTGAGGGCTCTATCGCTTGACTCTAAACTTCCGCGTCACAGACTTATCTTGCAGCGTGGCCTGCACCATCACCGCGCCTCGGCTCAGTACATCTTCAGTCAGTGGAATAGAAAGTTGAACGGCCCCACTGGCATCGGCAAGGCCGCGCGCCAGTTCCAAACCGTCAGACGCGATCACGCCGCGCACCACAACTTCCGCCCCAGTAGCAGCTTTCCCAAAATCCAGTACCTGGAAGTTCACCGGAAGATCGGAGCCGTCGCCCGCAGCGCCTGCCTTCCACTGCAAAGAAAGCCCTGAACCACCCACGTCCTGCACCTCAGCGCCATTGCCCAGCTTGGAATTCAATTCACCCTGCTGGATCGCATCGAGCGCGGCCTTATGCTGCGTCTTCAACAATTCATGCATCGCCTCCGTGGAGAAGCCAGGGTGCGAGATCTCCTGCGCATAAGAGAACGCCTGCTTGCCCACGCACTGGCCTTTTACAAACACCAGCGTCTGCAATAACAGATCGTTTTGCCGCGCCTCACTCTGTACGTGGTAAACCACATCCGCATGCTTTACATCTGTATTGAAGCCAAAGATTGTCATAAATAAAAGATTGTCATAGATAAAAGTGGAAGACCGGTATTGCCACCGCTACACTTTGCCGCTTCCGTAAACCGTTTGCACAGTGCTGATTAGAAATCATTAACTCCGTTCAAAGTCAAGGGCTTGACACCTATGCGAATGGAAATTACATTCGAGTGTTTGGCGTACTACGTTGCACTTTTCTGTACAGGCCTTGCATGCCAGAAAACAGTTACTTCGCCCATTATATTCCGTTGCTCATTCAGGTGGTCGTCGCCATTGCGCTGGCTTCGGTCATGGTCACTCTTTCGGCACTGCTTGGTAAACGCAAGTGGTCCAAAGCAAAGCACACTGCCTATGAGTGCGGCATTGATCCCACCGGCGACGCTCAGCAGCGCTTCAGCGTCAAGTTTTATCTGGTCGGAATGCTCTTCATTTTGTTTGACGTGGAAGCTGTCTTCCTATATCCCTGGGCCGTGATCGCTCGCGAACTAAAGATGTTCGGCTTCTGGGAGATGCTGATTTACATAGGCTTGGTGCTGGTGGGCTTCTTCTATATATGGAAGAAAGGCATTTTGGACTGGAACGCCTCTGAGAGAGGTGGAAATTAATGCCGCTTGCCCCAGCTATTACCGAGCTTGAACAGTTAAAAGACCGCGCCACCGTTGCCGATTTGCTCTCCTGGAGAGCAGACGCCGTTCAAAGCGCTCGCTTTGATCGCAATGAACTTACGATTTTCATTGCCCGCGAGGCCATCCGCGAAGCCTGCGCCCGCCTGAAATCACAAGGGCTTACTGATTTTCTTTCCGACGTAACCTGCGCCGATTTCTATCCGCGCGAGCCGCGCTTTGAAGTCGCCTATCATCTCCTTTCCATGAAACGCAAAGAGCGTGTACGTCTGAAAGTCCGGATATCCGGAGATGACGCTTCTTTGGAATCAATCATTTCTGTCTGGCCGTCAGTCAATTTCTTTGAACGCGAGATATTTGATCTGTTCGGCATTCGTTTTCTGGGCCACCCCTATCTGCGCCGCTTGATGCTGCCGGAAGACTGGGAAGGCCATCCTCTGCGCAAGGATTATCCGGTGGAGGGATATCGTTAATGGGACACTTGAACCCTAATCCGGTATTGGATGCAACTGAAGACAAAACCATGGTTCTCAACATGGGCCCGCAACACCCGTCAACGCACGGCGTATTGCGGCTCCTGCTTGAAATTGATGGTGAAACCATTGTCCGCATGATGCCTGACATTGGCTTCTTGCATACTGGTATTGAAAAGACCTGCGAAGCCAAGTTTTATCAGCAGATTGTCCCCCTCACAGACCGTATCGACTATCTCTGCCCCATGGTCAATAACCTTGCCTACGTGATGGCCGTGGAGAAGCTGCTGGGGCTGGAAATTCCTCCGCGCGCGATGTGGATGCGCGTGCTGCTAGCTGAACTGCAACGCATCAGTTCTCACTTGGTCTGGCTGGGTACGCACGCCCTGGATCTCGGCGCCATGTCGGTCTTCCTCTATTGCTTCCGTGAGCGTGAAGACCTGCTGCGCATTTATGAAATGGTCAGTGGCCAGCGCATGATGACCTCTTACTTTCGCATTGGCGGGCTGGCATTAGATCCTCCACTCGGCTTCTTTGAAAAGGTAAAGCAGTTCGTTGACCGTTTCCCGGAAAAGATTGACGAATATGAGAATCTGCTGACCGGTAACTTTATCTTTATCGATCGACTGAAGGGTGTAGCTAAGATCAGCGCAGAAGACGCGCTTGCTTTCGGCATGAGTGGACCATCTCTCCGCGCCAGCGGTGTTGACTTTGATATCCGCCGCGACATGCCTTACAGCGGTTATGAAAATTTCAAATTCTCCGTGCCCGTGCAGAAAGATGGCGATGTATGGTCGCGTTACCTGTGTCGTATCGCCGAGATGCGCCAGTCGCGCGAGATTGCCAAACAGGCACTGGAAGGAATGCCCTCAGGCTCCATTAAAGCTGAGGCTCCCAAAATCGTTCTTCCTGACCGCGAAAAGATGAAGACGCAGATGGAAGCCCTCATCTATCACTTTAAGATTGTTACGGAAGGCTTTGCTGTACCAGCAGGCGAGGTATACCACGCGATTGAGTCTCCGCGTGGCGAAATGGGCTATTACATTGTGAGCGACGGCACAGCCAAGCCCTTGCGCGTGCACATGCGGTCGCCTTCTTACGCCAACCTTCAAGCTTTGCCTCAGATGTGCCAAGGCCGCTTGATTGCCGATGTGGTGGCAGCAATTGGAAGTATTGATATCGTTCTCGGAGAGATAGATCGGTAATGGCAGCCATCAGCGAAAAACTCGACTCTTTCTTCACGGAGAAAATGAAGGAATATCCGACTAAGCGCGGCTTCCTGGTTCCGATGCTTCTGTACACGCAGGATGAACTCGGCTACCTGAGCGATGACGCCATTGCGCATCTGGCAAAAAAGACCGAACTGACGGAGCTGGAAGTCCGCAATGTGATCAGCTATTACTCCCTGCTGCATACCAAGCCGATGGGAAAATTCCACGTTCAGGTCTGCACAAATATCAGCTGTATGCTGCGTGGCGGTGAAGAGCTTCTGGAACATTGCAAAACCAAGCTGGGCATCGGCCACAAACAGACCACGGCAGACGGAACATTCTCGCTGGAAGAGGTGGAATGTATTGGCGGCTGCAGTTGGGCGCCGGCAGTTCAGGTTAATTACGATTTTCACGAAAACCTGACCAACGACAAAATGGACGCGGTTTTGGATAGCTACAGAAAAAGGGCTAAGCAGTAGAAGCACAAGATCCCTCACTCCTATTCGGGCGCTGAAGAAAGTGTGCCCTCATCAACGGAGTTCGGGATGACGATAAAAGCTAAGGACTAAGAGCTAAAGGCTAATGGCTGATCTTGTTTCCCATCCCGATGAAGTAAAAGTAGTCTCCAAGCGCTTTGGTAAGGGCGCGGCAGATATTGAGCAGTACTTAAAGCTTGATGGCTATAAGGCCGTGCAAAAAGCGTTGACCATGTCCTCTGACGACATTATCAATGAGGTCAAGACCTCAAACCTTCGCGGACGCGGAGGCGCAGGCTTCCCCACCGGCATGAAGTGGAGTTTCGTCCCTAAGGAATCGGCCAAGGCGAAATACATTCTGGTCAATGGCGATGAGAGCGAGCCTGGCACCTGCAAGGACCGTCCGATCCTGGAGCATGATCCACATGCCGTGATTGAAGGCGTAATCATTGCCGGGCTGGCCGTGGGCGCAAAGATCGGCTTTGTTTATATTCGCGGCGAATATCGTTATCTGGTCGATATCATGCGCAAGGCCATTGCCGATGCATATGCCAAAGGCTATCTGGGCAAAAATATTTTTGGCAGTGGTAAAGACTTTGATGTTCGCTGGCATACAGGAGCAGGCGCCTATGAAGTGGGCGAAGAGTCTGCCCTGATGGAGTCGCTGGAAGGCAAGCGCGGTATCCCACGAATCCGGCCACCTTTCCCTGCCGTGGTCGGATTGTGGGGCGGCCCGACGGTCATCAATAACGTGGAGACGCTCGCCTCTGTACCGCACATTATTCTTATGGGCGGCCAGAAGTTTGCCGACTTCGGTCCGCCCAAGAATGGCGGCACACGCCTTTTCTGCCTCAGCGGACACATCAACAAACCAGGCGTTTACGAATTGCCTCTGGGCTATCCGCTGAAGAAGATGATCTATGAAGTGGGCGGCGGCATTCCCAACGGACGCAAACTCAAAGCCGTAGTCCCCGGCGGATCTTCCACGTTTGTCCTGACTGCGGAAGAAGCCGAGCAGATGAACATGGATTTTGATTCCTTCGGCAAGCGCGGTGAATTTCTGGGCTCCGGCGGAGTAGTCATCCTTGACGAAACAACTTGCATGGTCAAGTTCGCGCTCCGCGTGATGAAGTTCTATCAGCATGAAAGCTGCGGCTGGTGTATTCCCTGCCGCGAGGGTACAGATTGGCTCAAGAAGACGCTCACCCGCTTCCACAATGGCGGTGGACTGCGCAAAGACATCGATAACATTAAGTATCTGGCGCAGAATATGCTCGGCCGGACCTTCTGTCCATTGGGCGATGCTGCGGCAATTCCAACGATGTCTATTGTCGATAAATGGCGCAGTGAGTTTGAAGCGCATCTGGAAGGCCGTCCGTGCCCGTTTGATCCGGCAGCAAAGATCACTGAATTGCCGGTTGTGGGGGCGCACTAAGCATGAGCGCTCAACCCAATCCGATAGCGGAAGTGATGATTGATAAGCAGTTCCTGTTGACTCAATTACAGGAGACTCGCGATCTCTTTCTGAACAGCTTTGCCGGCGTCATGGAAGAGCCAAGCCGGATTAAGCCCGCGCCGGATTGCTGGTCTGTGCTGGATACGATTGAACATCTGACAATGGCAGAAGGCATTCAGCTCAAGCTGATCAGCACACAACGCAAGCCGCGCGCTGCTGACGCGCCAAATCGAGAAGGCGCTTTTCTGCATATGATTCCCAATCGCACGCACAAAATGGAATCACCTGAGGGCGCAAAGCCTATTGGCCGTTTTGCCACGCTGGCTGAAGCCACGGAGCAATTCAAAATAACGCGTGCCGGCGTAATACGGTTTCTTGAGCAATACACAGAAGACCTGCGTGGGAGTGAAGTGAAACATCCTCACCCGGCGGCAGGCATGGTGAGCATTTGTGAAATGCTGGTTGCCATGGCAATGCACGCCAAACGACACGCAGCGCAGATTGAAGAGATCAAGCAGGCATTGAAGTTGAATTAATTGAAATTGGTAAATGAGTAAGAACGGGTTGAACTTTAAAAATCATGGCTGAAGTAAAAAACGTAACCATCACCGTTGACGGCAAGCAGGTCACAGCGCCCGCGGGCACGCTGCTGATTGAAGCCTGCAAAGCCGTGGGTATTGAAGTTCCGTCGTTCTGCTATTACCCAGGGCTGTCTCTTCAGGCGGCCTGCCGCATGTGTCTGGTGCGCATTGAAAAAATGCCCAAGCTGCAAACTGCCTGCACCGTCCCCATTACTGACGGCATGGTGGTAGCCACGGACACAGATGAAGTCCGCCAGGCGCGCAAGTCGATGATCGAGTTGCTGCTCGGCAATCATCCGCTGGATTGCCCCGTATGCGATGCTGGCGGCGAATGCGAATTGCAGGACATGACGTTTAAATATGGCGCAGCCGAATCGCGCTATATGGAAGGCAAGCTGCATAAGGAAGAACAGCAGTGGTCGCCGATCGTATTCTTTGATCGCCCGCGCTGTATTCTCTGCTACCGCTGCGTGCGCGTCTGTGGTGAAGCCATGGACGTTTCCGCGCTTGGCGTACAGCTGCGCGGATCAAGCTCCGTCATCTCGCCCAATGAAGGCGATCATCTGGACTGCGAAGAGTGCGGCATGTGCATCGATATCTGTCCGGTCGGCGCGTTGACCTCTGGTGCTTATCGTTACAAGACGCGTCCGTGGGAGATGAAGCACGTGGGCACCATCTGCACGCATTGCGGCGATGGCTGCAAAACCACGCTGGGCGTGCGCCGCTCGGATACTGGCATGGACATTGTTCGCGGCGATAATCGCGACAAGAGCGGGATTAACGGCGACTTCCTCTGTATTAAAGGCCGTTACGCTTTTGACTTCTTCGATCACAAAGACCGTCTGCGCCAGCCGCTGATCCGCAAAGACGGCAAACTTACGCCGACAACCTGGGAAGAAGCGATCGAACATGTGGGCAAGCGCCTGCGTGAGATTCGCGACAGCAAAGGCGGACAGTCAATTGGCGTGATCGGTTCCAATCGCACCACCAACGAAGAAAATTATCTGCTGCAGAAATTTGCCCGCACCGTGCTGGGTACCAATAACATTGACCACCATCGCACAGCAGATTTCCCCGGCTTTGCCCGCGCCATGGCCGGCAAAGAAAACAGCACGGCAACCATGCGTGATGTGGCCAATGCCCCGGCAATTCTGCTGATCGGTAATGATCCCACTGAGCGGCATCCGCTATTGGCCTGGAATATCCGCAACAACGTGCGCCTGAACAGCGCCAAGCTGTATATCGTCAATTCTCAGGCCATCAAATTGCAGCGGCAGGCGGCACGGTTTGTGCAGATTCCTGAAGGCCGCGAAGGCAAGCTGGTCGCCTTCCTCAACGGCGATGATGCTGCTGCTGGTTCGCTCACCGGTGCAAGCGGTTCCAACGACACTCTGAAGCAGCTGCGTGACGAACTGAAAGCGCAGAAAAACCTCGTCATCGTTTTTGGTTCAGAAGTTCGCGGCTCGGATATTGCTCCGCTGGTGAAGTTTGGCTCCACGCTGAACGCCAAATTTATCTGCCTGGGTGATTACGCCAACTCACGCGGCGCAGCAGACATGGGTCTTTACCCTGACCTGCTTCCCGGCTACGTTTCTCTGAATGGTCCGCACAAGTACAACGAAGAATGGGGTGCACTCTCAAAGACCAAAGGATTGTCATTGCAGGAGATGATGCAGGCCGCTAAAGCCGGCAAGCTGGCTGCGTTGTATGTTGTCGGATCCAACCCGGTAGTCGACTACAGCTTTGATCCGGTTGCGCTGCAAAATACTTTTGTCGTGGTGCAAGAATTATTCCTGACCGAAACCGCCCTGCTGGCGGAAGTGGTGCTGCCTGCGGCTTCAGCGTATGAAAAAGCCGGCACGTTCACCAATACTTCAGGCGACATTCAACTGCTCAAAAAAGCCGGGGATATTTCCGGCATCAAGAGCGATTTTGAAATTATTGTTCGCATAGCAGAGCGCATGGAGCACGAAGTCCGCAAGCTGGTTCCCTTTGGCAGCGGCGTACGCGCTGACATGGGCCAGACACGAGGAGCACAGTCCGGTGAAGCCGACCGGCATTCCGTCTGGCTCACGGCCAACAACATGGAGACAAGATTCAGTCCGTTTGATCCATACGCCATGCTGGATGAAATCCAGCGGCTTGTTCCAGGCTATGAATTCTCGCGCCTGGGGCTACTTGCCGGAAATGACCTGCACGTGGAAGCTGCCGAACGCAGCAGCGCCGGAGCTGTGGATGGACTGGTACAGATCGTCCCGGCGAACGATACATTGTTCACCTCAGGATCATTGGGCCGTTATTCCCGGACGCTTAACAACGTGCTGGAAAATCGGCGCGCGCCGTTTGGCAAAGAGGTAATGGCCGACTGACAGGATTTGAGTCTCTGTAGTTGTGATTAAATTTTCTGTAATTGCGGTAACGCGTATTCAATGAATCGGGCTGGGCCCGCGAAGTCTTATAGGGATCGTGAATATAACTGCCTTCATTATCGCTGCTGTCATTAAGATCGCGCTCGTGGTCTTCATCATGCTCACCGGTGTGGCTTATACCACATGGCTTGAGCGCAAGGTAATCGGACGCATCCAGAACCGCTGGGGGCCCACGCGCGTTGGGCCATTTGGCCTGCTGCAGCCGCTGGCTGACGGCATTAAATTCATTCTGAAAGAAGACATGCTGCCGGATTACGCGCACAAGGGACTCTTCATCCTTGCGCCCATGCTGGCCCTGATCATGTCTCTGATTTCGATTGCCGTGATTCCCTTTGGCGAGAAGATTACGATTTTGGGACACACCACGGCGCTTCAGATCAGCGGAATCGTGAATTCAGCCGGCGGCATCAGCGACATCAATATTGGCCTGTTGATTATTCTGGGCGTGACTTCAATCGGCGTGTACGGCATAGCACTGGCTGGATGGTCATCCAACAGCAAATATTCCCTGCTTGGTTCCCTGCGCGCCAGTGCGCAGATGATCAGTTACGAACTGGCGCTCGGGCTTTCACTGGTCGGCATTCTGTTGCTTTCCGGCAGCATGAGCCTGCGTGAGATAGTGAACCGTCAGAGCGGCACATGGTCTTTGGGCGGACATGACACGCATGTCCCGCATTGGTTCATCATTCCGCAGATTATCGGCTTCTTCATCTATCTGTTGTCAGCTTATGCGGAAACCAATCGTATTCCGTTTGATATGCCCGAAGCAGAAACCGAGCTGGTGGCTGGATATCACACCGAATACAGCTCAATGAAATTTGCCATGTTCTTTATGGCGGAATACGTGAACATGTTTACCGCTGCCTGCCTGGCAACGCTGCTGTTCTTTGGCGGATGGCACGGGCCGTCGCTGAGCTTCCTGCATCTGCCTGCGCTAATTCAGGCTTTGCTACCAGTGGTCTGGTTCGCGCTCAAGGTTTTCTTTTTCATCTTTCTCTATATATGGATTCGTGGCACGCTGCCCCGTTTCCGTTATGACCAGCTCATGGCGTTTGGATGGAAGTTTCTTCTGCCGCTGGCCATTGCCAACATTATTATCACCAGCCTGATTGTGGCTTGGGGGGCCTAACCGAATGGTCCATCAGGTTCTCTTCATCGCCTTCGGACTTATCTGCGTAGCTGGCGCCATTAACTTGTTGGTGCAGCGCCACCCCATCAACAGCGCTCTATCACTTGTGGTGGTCATGGCCTCGCTGGCGCTGATTTATCTTTTGCTCGGAGCTGAATTTGTGGCGGCCGTGCAGGTAATTGTTTATGCCGGAGCCATTATGGTGCTCTTTGTTTTTGTCATCATGTTGCTGAATGCGGGCGCGGAAGAACGAACGCGCGGCAGCCGGATGGCCCTCATTGTCGGCGTTCCCGGCGTAATTATTCTGGCTGGCACCATTGGCTGGATGCTGGTGACTGGAAGCGGCCACCTCGGCGGCGTTTCCATTGCTCCCAACGATTTCGGCGAAACACACGCCATTGCGCGTCTTCTGTTTAAGGATTTCCTTCTACCCTTTGAAGTCACATCAGTGCTGATCCTGATCGCCATTATGGGCGCAGTGGTGCTGGGAAAGAAGGAGAACTAACGCCGATGATTCCTCTTTCCTGGTATCTCATTCTCAGTGCGATTCTCTTCTGTCTCGGCGTGTTTGGCTTTCTGCTGAAGCGCAACATCATCACGATTTTTATGTCGATTGAGTTGATGTTGAATGCCGTGAACCTGAGTTTTGCCGCCTTTGCCAATTACTGGAACACGCATCCGGCCAAGCTGGCAGATGGCTCCAGTGTGGTGCCATTGAGCGGCCATATCTTTGTTTTCTTTGTAATGGTGGTGGCGGCGGCGGAAGCGGCCGTGGGACTGGCCATTATTATTTCCGTTTTCCGTACCCGTGAGACCTTGAACGTTGATCGCGTGAACCTGCTGAAATTATGACCAAGAACCTACATCTTTGGGTAATTCCGCTGTTGCCGCTGATCGGCGCGGCGATTAACGGTCTGTTTGGCCGTCGCTTCAAGAACGCGATGGTCAACACCGTTGCCCTGCTCTTTACGGCGCTGGCTTTTGGCTGGGCTGCATGGGCGGTGTTTAGCATCTGGCCGGGCGAGGCTACTCCGCACATTGAGACGCTTGGCACCTGGATTACCGCTGGCACTTTCTCTGCGCCCTTTGGCTTCCAGCTTGATCAGCTTTCCATGATTATGGTGTTGGTGGTAACCGGCGTGGGATTCCTGATTCATATTTACTCCGTCGGCTATATGTCGCATGAGGGCGGTTATTATCGCTTTTTTGCGTACCTGAATCTCTTCATGTTCTTCATGCTTACGCTGGTGCTGGCGAACAATTATTTGTTGATGTTCGTGGGCTGGGAAGGTGTGGGACTGGCTTCGTACCTGCTGATTGGCTTTTACTTCCTCAAGGATTCAGCTGCCAACGCAGGCAAGAAAGCTTTCATCGTCAATCGCATTGGTGACTTCGCGTTCCTGGTCGGGATGTTCCTGATCATTCAGCATTTTGGCTCTCTGACCTATACAGATGTATTCAACAAAATTGCTGCAGGCCATTTCAGCCCGGAAGCCGGATGGGGACTATTTACCGCTATCGCTCTCTGCCTGATGTTTGGAGCCACCGGCAAATCCGCGCAGATTCCTCTCTACGTTTGGTTGCCGGACGCCATGGAAGGCCCGACACCGGTTTCAGCTTTGATCCACGCTGCGACGATGGTCACGGCCGGCATTTACATGATTGCCCGCTCACATGCCATCTTCAATCTGGCGCCGCATGCGCTGGAAATTGTTGCCGTCATCGGCTGTCTCACCGCTATCTTTGCCGCAACCATGGGTCTGACTCAGACGGACATCAAGCGCGTGCTGGCTTATTCCACCGTCTCCCAGCTTGGCTATATGTTCCTGGCTTGCGGCGTGGCTGCGTACTCCGCCGGAATCTTCCATCTAATGACGCACGCTTTCTTCAAGGCGCTGCTCTTCCTCGGTGCCGGCTCGGTAATCCACGCTGTTGGCGGTGAACAGGACATGCGTCGCATGGGCGGTCTGCGCACAAAGATTCCTATTACGTTCTGGGTAATAACAATCGCCACATTCGCCATTGCCGGCTTCCCCCCGTTTGCGGGTTTCTTCAGTAAGGACCAAATCCTCGGCGCGGCCTTTCACAGTCCATATGGTGGGCCGACTATCTGGGCCGTCGGACTCATCACCGCTGGACTTACTTCGTTTTACATGTTCCGCCTCTGGTTCATGACATTCTTTGGCGAATACAAGCCAGACGCAGATCTTGGTGACGCACACGCTCTACCGCCTGCGGCTGCGACGCACGATGCAGATCCGCACGCCAGCAATCACGGCCACGACGATGGAAACGGACATGACGGCGTTCACGAATCGCCCTGGGTCATGCTTGGGCCGCTGGTGGTTCTGGCAGTCCTTTCTGTCATCGGCGGCTGGGTTGGAGTTTCTGAATTCCTGCATGGACACAACGAGATTGAGCATTTCCTCTCGCCAGTCATGCAATCTGGGCCTGCCGTTGCCGGTGAGGTGACGGGAGCAGGGCACGATGCCACTGCATCACACGCCGATGAAGCTGCGCAGGAAAAACCTGGTGAAGAATTACTGCTGGCTGGCAGCTCCGTGGGTGTGGCAGCGCTTGGTCTCTTCTTTGCGTGGCTGCTTTATTACAAGCAGCGTGATCTTCCTGATCGGATTACCGGAAAAGTCCATGGCATCTACATGATGGTCCTGCACAAATATTATGTCGACGAGGGCTATGGCGCAATTTTCGTCAAGCCCCTGCTAGCGCTCTCTACTGTCGTCTTCTGGCGGGGCATTGATCAGGGCGTAATCGATGGTTTGGTCAACGGCGCTGGCTCCACGTCTAAAGGCATTGGCAATGAGTTGCGGCGGATGCAATCCGGCAATATACGCTCTTATGCTGCATGGGTTGCCATTGGCGGCGCCGCGGTAATCGCCTATATGGTCTGGCTGGGGGTGGGAAAATGAGCGACACCATTCTCACCTTAGTCACGTTCCTCCCAGCCATTGGCGCATTAGCGCTGATGCTGATGCCACGGAATGACAAATCGCTCCGCTGGGCTGCGCTTATCGTCTCCATTGCCACTTTTGTTCTGTCCCTGTTACTGCCCTTGCAATATAACTTTGGCATAGCTGGTTTCCAGTTTCAGGTGAATCACAACTGGATTGGGCAAACCATCCATTACCACCTGGGTGCCGACGGCATCTCTTTGTGGCTGGTGGTGCTTACCACGTTCCTTGTCCCGTTGAGCATATTGGTTTCATGGAAATCGATTCATGATCGCGTAAAAGAGTTCTTCGTCCTGATCCTACTGCTGGAAATGGCGATGATCGGTGTATTCCTCTCCCTGGACATGTTCCTGTTTTACGTTTTCTGGGAAGCCACGCTGATCCCCATGGCCCTGCTGATTGGCATGTACGGGCACGAGCGCCGGGTTTACGCCGCGGTGAAGTTCTTTCTGTATACGATGGTCGCTTCTGTCTTTATGCTGGCGGCAACCATCTGGCTGTATACGCACAACCCGCAGCACAATTTTGAGTATGAAGCTTTCCGGCAGGTCATCGCCCATGGCGGCTTTTCATCCAGCGCGCTGCAATGGCTCTTTCTGGGCTTCTTTGTTGCCTTCGCCGTAAAAGTCCCGTTGTTCCCGCTGCATACGTGGCTGCCGGACGCGCACGTGGAAGCACCTACCGCCGGCTCCGTCCTGCTGGCCGGCGTCCTGCTCAAAATGGGCACTTACGGCCTGCTGCGGTTCAACGTGGGCATGTTCCCTCAGCAGGCGTACAACAATTCCCCCTGGATCAATACGCTGGCCGTAATTGGCATTATTTATGGCGCGCTGGTAGCGCTGGTCCAGCCGAACCTGAAAAAGCTGATTGCCTATTCCTCCGTTAGCCACCTTGGTTTTGTAGTGCTGGGAATTTTCAGCCTTACCACCATCGGCACGGACGGCGCTGTTTACCAGATGCTGAACCACGGCATTTCCACTGGCGCTTTGTTCATGCTGGCGGGCATGCTCTATGAGCGCAAGCATACGTACGAATTCAAAGAGTTTGGCGGCTTGGCAACGCCTATGCCCATCTTTGCCACATTCTTCCTGCTGGCTGTGCTTTCTTCCGTTGGACTGCCGCTGCTCAATGGCTTCGTCGGGGAATTCCTGGTTCTGAGCGGCGCATTTCAGAGCGCGGTCCCGCATGGCATGCTCTTCGCCATTCTTGGCTCCAGCGGCGTGATATGGGGTGCTTGCTACCTGCTCTGGATGTATCAGAAAGTTTTCTATGGCCAGATCCATAACGACAAAAACAAGACGCTGCCGGATATCGACAGCCGCGAGCGCATTTCTCTGGTCCCTCTGGTCGTGATGTCAGTGATTATGGGAGTGGCTTCGCCTTACTGGATGAAATCGATTGAGCCTGCGGTCACCAGCACGCTGCAGCGCATTTCCGGCGCAGTGAAGGCGCAGGCACAAAGCCATATTGTCCACACCAGAATGGACCAATTCAGGCCGGCGGCAGAAACGATATCTATGAACAGCAACGCTTCTTCTGCGGTCAAAACAGATTCCGCCACTGGGCAGAAAACGGGCGGGCAGAAATAAATGAATCCGATTCACACAGTTGATTACATTCGCATCCTGCCTGAGCTGGTGCTCACCGCCTTTGGCATCGTCGTCATGATGGCTGATCCGCTGCTCAAACCCGGCGCAAGCCGCAAAGGCCTGGGACTGATTGCACTCACCGGCACCATTGCTGCCATCGCCGCTACCTTCTGCCAGATCGCATGGTCGGCCAAGGATGCCCATTTTGCCGATCCCGGCTGGTTCGGCATGGTGCGCGTGGATAGCTTTGCTATTTTCTTCCACCTGCTGATTCCCGCGATTTCTGCCGTTTGTATTCTGGCGTCGCTCGAATATCTGGAAGCGCAAAATATCCGCAGCGGTGAGTACTATGCACTGATTCTCTTCGGTACGGTTGGCATGGTGCTGATGTCCTCGGCCGTAGAACTTGTACTGATCTTTATCGCACTGGAAATTTCCTCGATCTCCACCTACATACTTGCCGGATACCGCCGCCGCAATGCCGGCAGCTCTGAATCGGCCATCAAGTATTTCCTGCTGGGCTCTTTTGCCACGGCATTTTTCCTTTATGGCGTAGCGCTGATGTTCGGCGCAACTGGCTCCACCAGCATTCTGTTAATTGCGCAGGCGCTTGCCATTGGGAACCCCGACCTGCTGGCGATTGCCGCCACCGGATTAATGATCATTGGGCTTGGCTTTAAAGTCGCTGCTGCGCCGTTCCACGTGTGGACACCCGACGTTTATGAAGGCGCGCCTGCGCCGATTGTCGCGCTAATGTCCACCGGCCCCAAGGCCGCTGCGTTTGCCGTATTACTGCGCGTGTTGTTTGCCACGCAATCAGCCCACTGGTTCCCCTTGATCTGGATTTGCGCCGCGCTTTCCATGACGATTGGCAACTTTGGCGCTCTCATGCAAAACAACGTGAAACGCATGCTGGCCTATTCTTCTATCGCGCATGCCGGGTATCTACTGGTGGCGTTTGCCGCCAGCAATGAAATTGGTATTTCCGCGGCAATCTTTTACACCGCCTCTTATGCGGCAATGAACGTGGGGGCCTTTGCCGTGGTCAGCCATTTTGCCGCGGGCGGTGAGCGTTATGTCTCTATTGATGATTATTCGGGACTTGGACGGCGCTCTCCCCTGCTGGCTTTTACGCTCACCATCTTCATGCTTTCGCTGATCGGCATCCCGGCAACAGCCGGCTTCCTGGCCAAGTATTACGTATTTAACGCCGCGCTTTCCGCCACGGCAAATCCCACGGCGCTTATTTGGCTTACCGTGATTGGTTTAGTCAACAGTGCAGTAGCTTCGTACTACTATTTGCGCTTGATTGTGGTGATGTATATGCGCGAGCCGCTCGTGGCTGAAGCGCCCGCACCGGCCTCAGCGGCCATGCGGCTGGCGCTGGTTCTGGCAGCAATCGCCACAATCTATCTTGGCGTGATGCCGGGTCGTGTCACCGATCTCTCTTTAGCAGGCGCTCGTGATTTGTCGCCTGTGGCGGCGGCAGCGGTTGGCACAACCACTCCTGCTACTGTCCCCGTAGCCACTCAGACTAAATAGGCGTTCCTACTACTCGACTAGTGCTTGGGCGCGAAGAACGCTAGTGACGTGCCGTCTGCCACAGCCATTGTCCCCTTGGAAGAAACCGCGTAGTAAATATTGGCGCTGTGCACTGGAACTGAAATCAGCGGCAGCGTGCCTTTCAATGGATAGAGGTCAACGTGCAGCGGCTGCGACCGCACCACCGGAATATTGGATTCGGTGTCATGCAGTATGGTGCGGTGCTCAATTTCAACCGCATAGTACTCTCCGCTTTCGGCAACGTCCCTGACAAAATCGTCTGACTTGTTCTTCATGGAAAAAATAACGGCGCCCATGCGGGGAAAGACGGAAAAATGGCCGCAACCGTAAGCGGCAAACAAGTCATGCTCCAGCGCTGCCAGTTGATAACGGCACGGCTTGCCGGGCGAAAACCAGTCAGGCAGGATCGGCGCCCATGATCCATCAATATTCAAGGCCCCAAACAGGCCGGGCGTGGAGGCCGAAGGTTGTGGCGTGGCAGTCAGCAGAAAATGCTCGGCGGCGTTCCAGTAGTCCCACACTGAGGGCAGGCTGAAGCCGCGTAAAAGCGTGAACGTATCCGCATCTAAAACTTCAATGTCAGTGGCTGCTTTTTCTATTGCTGACGTAGGCGAGATGGCGCTGCGGTGAAAGACCTGTTCATGGGCCAGGGTCACTTCCCTGCCTGAGGGCGATACGCCAATTTCCCAACCTTCTTCGGTGGCCTGGCGCTTCAGCGGCAGCGGATGGGAGGCGAGCCTCTCAAAATTTGCGGAATAAAGATAAAGAATGTCGCCGGTGCGAGCGATGAATTTTCCGTCGTGCGTCGCCATGATCTTGGAAAAATCTGCATTGGTGGGAAGTTCAAAAGACTTGATCTCGCTGCCATCCTGCGCGTTAAGCACCTTGATCTGGAGAACAAAGTTGCCCGAGCCACCGCTAGCATCGCGCTGGGAGAGTTTCGCTGGCCGTCGCGAACGATTCACCTGGTAAATCAGAATGCGTTCCGGCGAGAGAAAAAGCACACCCTGATGCAGCGTCCAGCGAAAATTAATAGTGCGGTCAAATGCCTGTAATCCAAACTTTTGCGTGAAATTCAGCTTCCAAGCCGGCTCGGCGCTCTGGGCCACGCCATATGCGGGCCAGCACAAGCAGATGAACGCCAATATTTTTGACCACAGCTTCATTTTTGCTCCACGAAAGTAAGATCCCGCTGGTTTTTGGAGAAGGCTAGGACAATGCCTGCCAACGTTGCCGAAATCGAGGCCCGGAAGTATGTGCATGGCTATTTCAAGGATAACCGATGGAAGCGTCCAAAAGAAAAAGCCCGATCTCTTTTAAAGACCGGGCTTATCCAGCAGAAACGATTACCGCATTTTGCCGATGAGCTGGAATGCGATCACAAGCGCATACAGAACCAAAGATTCAATCAGCGCCAGGCCGACCAGCAGGAAGATAAAGATTCCAGGACGCGCAGCTGGGTTGCGGGCCAGCGCTTCCACAGCAGAAGCGGTTGCTTTGCCCTGTCCCAGGCCGCAAAGGCCGCCGGCGATACCGATGGCTGCGCCTGCGCCGAGCGGAATCGCCCAATAGAATGACGTGCTGCTCGCGGCTTCTCCGCCTTGAGCGTATGCCGGCATGGCCACGCACAGTACAACGACCACTGCCAGAAAGATAAACGCTGTTTTTTTGCTCATTGTTTCCTCATTTATAAAGTTGCTTCCAGTGGGTGGTTGACGTCCGCCCTGGGGGACGGGGCCCTCACGCTTGAAGCATTTTGATGCCTTGGTGCTTTAGTGCTCCTCTGCGACCACGCCCGACAGATAAATAGTGACCAGCAGAGTGAAAATATATGCTTGCAGGAATGAAACCGCAACGTGCAGGCCCAAAAAAATGACCGGGATGCCGACAGGCATCAGCGTAAAGAACGCGGCTGTAACCATGTCACCGGCAAAAATATTGGCATAAAGACGGATCGTGAGCGACATGACGCGGGCCAGCGTACTGATAATTTCAATGGGAAAGATAATCCAGGCCATCCACCAAACGGGTCCGGCAAAATGCGCCAAAAATTTAAGTGGTCCCTGTTTCTTGATGCCATGCAGGTTGTAATAGAAGAACGCCACCAGAGCGCATCCAAAAGGAACCGCCGGGCTCACTGTGGGTGATTCAAAGGTGGGAATCAGCCCAATCAGGTTCATCAGCAGAATAAAGAGAGAGAGTGCCACCAGAAAGGGCGTAAATTTTTCACTGTGATGGCCAATGATTTGATCACTCTGATTGGTAATGAACTCATGCATGGTCTCAGCCAGATGCTGGCTGCCGCCGGGCTTCTCCACGGAGAGCCGCGAGCGCACCCACAGAAAAATGACCAGCAGAAGCGCGACCACCAGAATCTCTACCGCAATAGCATTGTTAATGGGAGCGGCCGGATCAGCGGGATGAAAAACCGGAGGCAATGCCTGAAGAAGAGCGTTCACCGGTCCGCCAAGCAGCCGGTTCATGAGCGCAGTGATCCACAGTTGTTCCATTCGGGTCTCAGTTATCCTGTTTCAGAAAGTTTTTTTGAAGCAAACCGGTAAATTTAAAATCCCCGCCTTAGGGCGCCATATAGCGTATAAACAGCTTCCATCAGGATGGCCCCAACCGGCAAAGAAAGGCCCCCACAGAGGCCTAACATGCTCATTTCAGGACTCTTGAATATAGCATAGGCAGCAGTGGCGATCAAAAGGTAGCGGAGAACAAATCGGAAAACTATTCCTGCAGCCGAACGCGTTTTACCGGCTATGGCGACAGCGTTCACCAAAGCGGCCAGAGTCCGCTTTAACCAGTAGAAATTTACCAGAGAGATGACGCCGCCGAGGGCAAAGCTCAGGGCCATGCCGCGGCCGAATTTCGCCCACAACACGGGCAGGCCGGCAATCAAAAGAGCCAGCATGACCAGGAATATCCGGCGAAAGGCGGTTGCCGCAAAAGCCTCGGCTGCACGCTCTTCCATGGCCTCTGGCGAGGCTGACCCTTGAGACGTTAGCCCTTGGGAGGTCAACCCTTGAAATCCTCAGACATGGCATTGCGGATAAAGTAGACGAAGCCGGTAATCGTACCGAAAATGAGGCCCCCGAGCGAAAATGAGTGTTTTCCCAGCCAGCGATCAAGGCCAGCGCCAATCAGCCATCCCACCACCGTGGCTGCCGGGATGGTAAAACCGAGTTGCAGATACTTTTCAGCAGCTACCCACTGTTTTTTAGGGCTTTGCGGTTCATCGGCCATAGATCCATTGTGGAGCGGCAGCGGAGAGTTTGCAATGTCTCAGCATCCCTTTCCATTGGCTATAATCAAATATTAGACTTTATGTCGCAGATAGCTCTCCATCCCTGGCTCACGTCCCCCGAAGCCCGCACCGGCACGTATAACGGCGTGGAGACGGCGCTCAACTTTGGCGATCCTGCTGCCGAACTTGCGGTGTTGCGCTCCGGTTGTGGCGTATTTTCACTGGCCTGGCGGAGCCTTATCAACGTTGCAGGCAAAGACCGTGTGCGCTGGCTGCACAACATGGTGAGCAATAATGTCCGTGATTTGCCGGCGAACCATGGCAAATACAATTTTGTGCTGAATGCACAGGGCCGCATCCTGGGCGATATGTACATCTTTAACCGCGGCGAATCTCTGGTATTGGAGACGGATACAGCCCAGGTGGAGACGCTGCTCACCGCCATGAAGCGATACATCATTATGGATAAAGTTGAGATGACCAGCGCCGGTGATACCTTGATAGGTCTGGGCGTCTGCGGGCCGAACGCTGAGACAGTGCTAGCCCGCGCTGACATCAATGCCTTTGGCATGGCGCCGCTGGAAGTTCGAGAGCTGAGCGTTGGCGGCCTGGCTCTGACTCTTATACGCGGTCCCGAGCAAAAGCCCGGCTGGTTTGAACTTTGGATTGATCCGGGCAAGACGCAGGATTGCTGGTTGCGACTGACAAGCGCAGGCGCGCAGCCCGTGGGCAGCGAATCGCTGGAGATGTGGCGCGTGTTGCGCGGTATCCCGAGCTACGGACAGGACATTCGCGATCGCGACCTGCCGCAGGAAACCGAACAGATGCAGGCTCTGACATTTACCAAAGGGTGCTACATCGGGCAGGAGATTGTGGAGCGTATCCGCGCACGCGGACAGGTGCACCGCAAATTCGCCGGCTTTATCTTTGCTGAGCAAGTGCCTGCGATCGGGAAATTTGAATCGGAAGGACGCTCATTGGCTGAAATCACAACTCTGGCAACTGTGCCTGCGTCCGCAGGCAACAAAAACATCGGACTTGGCTATGTTCGTCGCGAGGCGTTGGCGGCAGGCCCGAAGATTAACTTAAACGGCGTAGAGGCCACAGTCGTGAACCTTCCGTTTGAAATCTAAACATTGATCTACGTGACATTTAATTTAGAAACACACTTAATTTAAAACACTATCGAGGAATGAATGGCCGAGAAAAAAACAGAGTTCGTGGTAACAGATAAACGTAGATTTGGCGCCGAAGGCGAAGCGCGGCCCGATGCTCCCGTAGCGGAAGAAGAAAAACCAGCCGCAAAGCAGGCTGCACCAACACCTGCAACGCCACCTGCGGGGCAGACGGCCCAGGGCGCGCAATCTCCCGCTGGAGAGGCCCCGCCAACAGTGGAAAAAGAAGAGCTGCCAGATCCGCCTACAGCCGAAGAACAGCACGAACAGAGCGAAGCCTATAAGGCATCCGGCAAAAAGATTGACGACATGATTGCCGCCGCTGGGCAGACGAACCAGAGCCCGCTGGAGATGAACTTTGAGCGAGTGATTGAATCTTTCTACATGAGCGCTTTGATCCAGATGGGGGCGATCCGTCAAGGGAACGAGCCTCCGCAGGTGGATATTATTGGCGCGCGGCAGACGATTGATTCGCTCTCAGTATTGAAGGACAAGACCAAGGGCAATCTCACGGACCGCGAAACAACTTTGCTCCAGAACGTGCTCTTTGAACTGCGGATGGCGTGGATTGAGATCACCAATGCAGTCGCTACTTCCGCCACCAAGCCAGGAGCTGTACCGCCGGGAGCCATGCCACCGCCGCCTATCCAGAAATGAACGCGACTCTTACCGTATTGGGCAGTGGCACTTCGATGGGTGTTCCCACTATCGGGTGCAACTGCCGCGTGTGTACATCCGCTGATCCGCACGACAAGCGCACAAGGCCATCCATTCTGGTGGAGTACGAGGGCCATGTTGTGCTGATCGATACAACGCCTGATTTTCGTGAGCAGGCCCTGCGCGAAAAAATCACGCGGCTGGACGCCATTCTTTACACCCACGCCCATGCCGATCACATTCTGGGCCTGGACGATGTGCGCCCGCTCAGCTTCAAGCGCGAAGGCAAGATCCCGCTGTATGCACATGAAAGCGCCGCAGCCAGCATGGAAAGCATCTTCCGCTACATCTTTAAGTCTGACTATAAATTTGGCGGCATTGCACGTGTGGAGATGAATCGCATCGAAGGGCCGGTTGAACTGTTCGGCGTACGCTTTGAACCGGTAAAGATCATCCATGGAGAAGCGGTGATTCATGGCTTCCGCTTTGGCTCAGCCGCATATCTTACAGATTTCAGCGCGATTCCGGACGAATCCAAAGAACGATTGCGCAACCTGGATATTCTTTTTCTTGATGCACTGCGCCATCGTCCGCATCCCACGCACTCCACGGTGGCAAATTCGCTGAGCCTGGTGGAAGAGTTGAAGCCGCGGCGCGCTTTCTTTACGCATATTTCTCACGATCTGCCGCACCAGGAAACCAATCAGAACCTGCCGGAGCATGTGCGTCTGGCGCATGACGGCCTGAAGCTGGAGTTCGACATCGCATGAGGATATTCCGCTCGCTGGAGGAAGTGCCCGCGGATTTTGGGACCACGATTGTCACCGTGGGCAATTTTGACGGCATACACTGCGGCCATCAGCGCGTTTTGCAAGAGGTGGTGCAGCGCGCCCGCCAAAGCAATAGCAAGGCAGTGGCCGTAACGTTTGAGCCGCATCCGTTTCGCATTCTTCGTCCAGATGTTACGCCGCGCCTGCTTACTCCGTTGGCAAAGAAAGAAGCGCTACTGGAGCAAACAGGGATTGATGCGCTGCTGGAAATCCCTTTTACGCGCGACTTCTCCATGACCACGGCAGAAGAATTTGCCCGGGACATACTGGCTGGAAAGCTGCACGCGAAAGAAGTACATGAAGGCGATAACTTTCATTTTGGGCACAACGCCCAGGGCACAACCACCAGCCTGAAAGAGTTGGGCCAACAGTTTGGTTTTGCCGTGCATGTCTATCCAGTAATGTTGGTGCGGGGCATTCCTGCCTCCAGCAGCCAGATACGCGCTCTGCTGATCACCGGCAAAGTCAGCATGGCCAATCGGCTTTTGGGACGAGCCTTCAGCATAACCGGCGCTCCCGGACGCGGGCGCGGCTATGGCCACAAATATACGGTGCCAACTATCAACCTGAGCCGCTATGACGATCTGGTTCCCGGCAATGGCGTTTATCTCACGCGTACCCGCGTGGACAATGAGACTTTTAATTCGGTCACAAATGTTGGACTGCGGCCCACGTTTGGCGACGAATCATTTGCCATTGAAACGCACTTGCTCGACTTCCATCCGTTGGACATCACGGGGCAAACAGAAGTGGAGATTTCATTTCTGAAGTGGCTGCGTCCGGAAATTAAGTTTCCGTCGATTGAGGATTTGAAAATGCAGATTGGAAAAGACGTGAAGGTGGCGCAGCGGTATTTTGGGTTGATCGGTTTTTTTTCACCCCGAAGCGGAGCGAGGGGCCCCTATCCTAACTAAGATTTTTGTTTTACTGGCAACTTGATCAGATACACAAGATTGTTTTTCTAACCATGAAATCCTTGAGGCTATAGGGTTCCCTCGCTGTGCTCGGGATAAAGTAAAACAAAAAGCTGATAGAATCCCCTCGAACCCATGGCCTCCATTTCACTCCCAACTCTTACGCAAGCTACGTCCGCTCAGAAACGCACACTGCTTGCGGCGGCGCTGGGCTGGGGGCTGGATGGCTTTGATGTACTTCTCTACAGCAACATCCAGGTGAAAGTGATGGAGTCGCTGGGGATATTCCCCACGGACATTCACTACAAGGCGATTTCCGGATTGCCCAATGCATTCATGCTGCTGGCGTCAGGTATTGGCGGCGTGCTGTTTGGATTTGTTGCAGACCGCATTGGACGCACCAAAGCGCTGATGCTAAGTATCCTCACTTATTCATTGTGCTCGCTTGGGTCCGGGCTTTCCACTTCCATCTGGGCGCTAATCTTCTTCCGCTTTGTGCTCGGTCTGGGCATGGGCGGCGAATGGAATACCGGCGCAACGCTAGTAGCTGAAACATGGCCGACGCATCTGCGCGCACGCGCTATCGCCATTGTGCAGAGCGCATGGGCCTGGGGCTTGGCGGTAGCCTCGCTGGCTGCATGGATCGTGTTGGGCACGCTCCATCAGAACTGGCGCATGGTTTTCTTTGTGGGCGTGTTGCCCGCGTTGATAACACTGTGGATCAGGAAGAGCGTGCCTGAATCCGAGATGTGGCAACAGCAAAAAGACCGGACAACGGCAAACGCGCCGTTTTCTGAAATATTCTCTCCAGAGCTGCGCAAACAGACAATTTTTCTATTGCTACTGAACGTCTTTGGCTTGTTTGCCTGGTGGGGGTTGTTTAGCTGGATGCCGCCTTATCTGACTTTGCCAGTTGAGCGTGGCGGCCGTGGTTTTGGCTTGATGAGCACCGCTACGTTGCTGGTGACGCTCAATCTTGTGGGCATGTTTCCCGGATATCTTTGTTATGGTTGGGTGGCGGACAAGCTGGGCCGCAAAACGTCTTTGATTCTTTATACGCTTTGCGCGGCGGGGCTGATTCCCTTATACGCTGCTGCACGGACACAGTGGATCATCTTAATTCTTGGCGCAATGGTCGGATTCTTTGGCACTGGATTTTTTGCCGGCTCGGGAATCATCGGCAGCGAAATATTTCCGACCCGCCTTCGCGCCCGGGCTCTTGGATTCACTTACAACGGCGCCCGTGCGCTGAGCTGCGTGGCACCTTATACGATTGGCTGGGTGGGCGATAAAAAAGGGTTGAGCTGGGCATTTTTATTATGTGCGATTGCCTTTGTGCTGACGGCACTGATGGCGTCTCAGTTGCCGGAGACAAAGGGGAGGCAGTTGGAATAAGTCTTCTTCTGAAATCCCGAAGCGCAGCGAGGGATCCCTATCATCACAAATCACTTTAAGAATAAAAGCTACGAAAATATCCGATGATCTGTTCAGATTCTTCCAACCTGAAGATTCTCGCAGCTATAGGGATCCCTCGCTTTGCGAGGGATTTCAGACAAAACCTACGGCGTGACCTCCGCCGGCATCGCAGCGTTCTTCTTGGGCCGCCGGTTTGCCTGCAGAATCTTTTTCCGTAGCCGCAGCGATTTTGGAGTGACCTCAACCAATTCGTCGTCGGCTACAAACTCAATTGCCTGTTCCAGTGTGAGGTTCTTGAAGGGCACCAGGCGAATGGCCTCGTCTGCGCTTGATGAGCGCATATTTGTCAGCTTCTTTTCCCGTACGGCATTCACGTCCAAATCGACCTCGCGGGCGTTCTCGCCCACGATCATCCCCTCGTACAACTCGACGCCCGGGGCAATAAACAAAGCGCCGCGCTCCTGCAAGCTCCAGAGCGCATACGCCGTTGACGGCCCACTGCGGTCCGACACCAAAGCGCCGGTCATGCGGTGCGGAATTTCGCCCAGCCATTCTGTATAGCCATCAAACAGCGAGTTCAGAATCACTGTCCCGCGCGTTTCTGTGAGCAACTCTGAGCGCAAGCCGATCATGCCTCGGCTGGGGATAGTAAATTCCAGCCGCACCCTGCCTGACCCGTGATTATGCATCTTGAGCATCTGGCCTTTGCGCGATCCCAGCTTCTCAATCACCACGCCGATGAACGCTTCCGGAATGTCGACCATCAGCTTTTCCTGCGGCTCCATCAGCTTGCCGTCAATGCGTTTGGTCACAATCTCGGGTTTGCCCACAGCCAGTTCAAAGCCTTCACGACGCATCGTCTCAATCAAAATAGAAAGTTGCAGTTCGCCGCGTCCCAGGACTTTAAACGAATCCGTGGCGCCTGCGTCTTCCACACGCAGAGAAACATTCGTCAGCAGCTCTTTCTGCAGACGGTCCCGCAGATTGCGCGACGTCACGTAAGTCCCTTCACGCCCTGAAAATGGAGACGTATTCACGGAAAACTGAATCGCAATCGTCGGCTCGTCAATAATGATGTGCGGCAGCGGCGCGGGATTTTCCAGGTCCGTAATCGTCTCGCCAATACCGATGCCCTCAACGCCGGCAATCGCCACAATGTCGCCCATCTCGGTCTGCTCAATATCCACGCGCTTAAGGCCGCTGAAGGAAAACAGTTTAGTGATCTTCCACTTCTGCAGCGAACCATCAATCTTAGAGATGCCTGCTTCCTGGCCATTGCGCAGTGTTCCATTAAATACGCGGGCAATCGCCAGGCGGCCAAGATAGTCACTGTAATCAAGGTTCGCTACCAATATCTGCATGGGGCCGTCTGCATCGCCCTTGGGCGGCGGCGTCTTGGCCAGAATCGCGTCAAACAGCGGACGCAGGTTTTCCCCCGGGACATTCATGCTTGTGGAAGCTGTACCGGCTTTTGCATTGGTAAACAGCACAGGGAAATCAAGCTGGTCTTCACGCGCATCCAGGTCAATGAACAAATCGTAGAGCTCGTTCAGCACTTCCTGCGCCCGCGCGTCCGGACGGTCAATCTTGTTGATCACCACCACCGGCGGCAGACCGGCTTCCAGGGCTTTGCTCAAAACGTAGCGCGTCTGCGGCAGCGGACCTTCGCTGGCGTCCACCAGCAGCATAACGCCGTCTACCATCTTCAGGGCGCGTTCCACTTCGCCGCCAAAATCGCTGTGGCCGGGCGTATCCACAATATTGATCTTTACTTCGTGGTAGAGGATGGCCGTATTCTTGGCCAGAATGGTAATGCCGCGCTCCCGCTCCAGATCGTTGGAGTCCATCACGCGTTCAGCCACAACTTCATTGGCTCTGAAAGCGCCGCTCTGGCGCAGCATGGCATCCACCAGCGTGGTTTTTCCGTGGTCAACGTGCGCGATAATTGCGATATTGCGAATCCTGGAGTTCAAATCGGTTTGTTCTGCTCTCTTGAAGGAATGGTGTAGCTTCTATTCTAAATGGAAACCCGCTTCAGTGCCGGATACGTTGCCTTAAGCAAGAAAAAACGGACGGCCTCTACCTGCCGTCCGCATCCGTCTGACTCTGAGTAAATTCTTAGTGCGTTAACGTTCCGTTAATTTTGATCCGGTCTTCAATTCCCACAATGGCGCTCTCATGGTAGGGCTTATAGCCGTCTTTCTGGATCGTAATGTCGTAATTTCCGGCTTCCACCTGTATCTCCAGCGGTGTGGTCTTCTGCAAAGGCGTGCCATTGATCACCACCTGCGCGCCCTTGGGCTCAGATTTGATTTCCATCCGCGCCATGCCTTGTCCAGCATTATTGCCGCCAAACATCTTGCCCACGCCGCCACCCACTAGCTTGATGTTGTCCGTGCGTCCTGCCACCATCAGGCTGGGCGCATAGTTTACTGACTGGCCAGCAACCAGCTTCAGGTCGGTGGTTGCATCAAGGAACCCGGCTTTGCGCAGTAGGACATTCTGCACGCCCGGCTCAACCATAAATTCAATCGGCGTGACCTTGCCCGTGTCTTTTCCGTTGATGAAAACTTCAGCGCCGGCGGGCTTGCCCGCCACCGTCATAAACCCTTTGACCGGTGTCATGCGTACATCCAGCGGCGTCCGCGTGCCACCAACCACCTGCACGCTGCGCGTCTCCGTGGCATAGCCCGGCAGGTTGAAAGTGACTTTATACGTTCCCGCCGTCAGACCAGGAACAGTTTGCGGCGCTTTCCACTGTTGCCCTGCGCGACCTTCAATTTCCACCGTTGCGCCCATCGGCACGGAAGAGACAGTCACCTGTCCTTCTGTCGGCGCTGGGGCCGCCACCGGAGCAGCAGGCACGTATTTTGCTGGTTTGTTCGCATGAACTGGAGCTGCAGCAGGCGCGTGATTCCGGCCCTGTCCGCCCTGCGCCTGTGCACCGCTAAACGGAGCCGGTGTGCTGGCGGCAGATTGCGTTGACTGCGCCGTTCCATCGTCCGACGGAAGCTCAGCCGGATGGCGCTGGAAGATCAGTGCCAGGCCAACAATCAGGCAAAGGCCGCCCACCACTCCACCTACCAGCTTCCAATGGTTCGCTGTGCTTACTGGCGCGCGTGAGGTTGTCTGCGCGGCGCGCGCTGTTGTTGCTGTTGCTGCTGAAGCCTGGATCTTTACGGATTGCGTCGTTGAGCCAGAAGGTATTGCTTTGAAGCTCTGGCTTGCGCCGGGTGACTGCATAGCACGCATTGCCTGGCTTGCATTCGCTCCCGTGCTGTTGCCTTGATACGCGGCCATGGATCCTGTGCTGTTGGCGCGCGCCGTAGGTTCGGATTTTGCGGCTTCTTCCAGTGCGGCAAATAACTGCTGGCCGCTCGTATGCCGCTCTGCCGGATTCTTGGAAAGCGATTTCAATATCACGCGTGAAATTGTCTCCGGCACGCGCGGATTCGCCATCTGCATGGGATGCGGATCAACATCGGTGATATTGCGGTCTACTTCGCCCAGATGTTTTCCATAAAACGGGCTGCGCGCCGTGTACAACTCATAGAGAATCGTGGCTGCGCTAAAAATATTGCTGGCCTTGTCCACCGGCCTGTTCTTTACGTGCTCCGGAGAAACATAAGGCTCATTTTCCAGCTTCTTTACCGGAGTCTGTGTCAGCAGGTTCTTATCGCGCAGCAGGCCAAAATCCAGCACTTTCAGTGTGCCATCCGGCAGTAGCTTCAGGTTCCATGGATTCAGCGCCTGGTGAATCACGCCTTTGCTGTGTGCAAAATCCAGCACCGCGCAAAGCTGTTTGGCCACTTGCAGGACCTCGGGCATTGAGAACTGGCGCTTCGCCATGATCTCTTTCAGGTTCTGCCCTTCAACAAATTCCGCGGTCATGAAAACCGTAAAATCTTTGTAGCCACAGGTATAGAGCTTGGCAATATTTTGGTGGTCCAGCGCGGTCGCCGAGCGGGCTTCCGTCAGGATCTTTTTCAGCAGATCGTTTACGTCTTCCAGCCATTCCGGAACGTCAAACTTGCGCAGCGCGACGCAGCGGTTCTGTTGCGGATTCTTGGCTTCATGGACAACGCCCACGCTTCCCCGTGGCAGTTCCTTGACCAGTTCAAGACGGTCCGTGCGCGGGGCCGTCGCTGGTGCTGTGGCGGTAGCAGTGGCAGTAGCTGTGCCGGTGGTGGCTTCCGGATTTTCTTGCATCTTAGGACCCCTGTGCAAGTCTCTTGGAGGAGGACAGTCGAAAGCTTACCCCAAAGTTCCTTGAACCGTGCCCATAAGAACATGCTCTGCCGTTACAAAGGTAATTGTGGAATTCCAAGGTAAGAGCAGGCAAATCAGGTGCCTTAAGGCCTGTAAATACAGCAGTTTAGAGTGACTGCACCTGCATAGTGCAAAGCCCTATCGTTGCATGATTGAGCGAAGTGACGAAGCTGAAGTCGAGGGAACCTCGAGAATTTCCCCCATACCGCCCAATCAGGGAATTCTCTCGATACCCCGCATTCCAACTCTTCAAGACATAGACATTGGCCCCGGCTGCGCATGCTCACACAAAACGACTGCCCCCACCATACCCCCACCGTAGAGACGTAGCACTGCTACGTCTCACAGCCGACAATTTGGAAGAATTCCAAAGCTGGGAAATTGAGCATCGATCCAATTGGAGTAGGGGTGAGGGACTTTGCACTTTGATTTTTTAAAACCGATCCCACTTGATCCCGCTGTCCCCGGCTACGTTTGCATGAATCTATTTTTTTGTCATTCCGAGCGAACCACGCGGGACCCTGAGCAAAGCGAAGGGGACGAAGCGGGAGCCGAGGAACCCCGAGAATATTTCTATCACCATACCGCACCAGGGAATTCTCTCGATACCCCGCATTCCAACTCTTCAAGACATAGACATTGGCCCCGGCTGCACATGCTCACACAAAACGACTGCCCCCACCATACCCTCATCGTAGAGACGTAGCACTGCTACGTCTCACCTTCTCCCAGGGATATTCCGTTTTCTTCATGTATGAACAATTTGGAAGGATTCCAAAGCTGGGAAAAAGAGTATCGATCCAGCACATTCAGCGCCGTTAGGCGCATCGCGAAGTTGGTAGGTCTGGGTTTCAACCCATACTGAGCCTAAAGGGGCGAAACGAAGTACGTCCCGCAGGCGCGCATCGCGCGCTGAAGGGTAAGTGCTGGGTAAGCTTGAAAAACGAACATTTCCTTACGCCGCAGGCCCGCGCGCAGCAGAGCGGAGCGCGCCAAAGGGAGAAACTGTCTATACAACAATGCTGCTTCAAGCTAAGAGCCAAGAGCTAAAAGCTAAGGGCTAAAAGCTAAGAGCCAATTTCCCCGGCATCACAATACTCTGCAATTCCAGCACCTCCAGCGGACAATCCGGCCAATTGTTATGCCAGCACACAATCAAATCGCAGCCTGCCTCTGGATGCATGTGCGTTACAAAATTGTGGCTCTCGTATTCAAATTCAATCCGCACCCGTTGCCACCGGTTGGGTTCCACCTCGCGCATCGCCTCGCAATCTGGAAATCCCGCCTGGATCCGCATAATGGAAAATCCCAGCTCCCTTGCTACGCTTCCAAAAATAAACACCACTCCTAATTCGTTGGTCGGAGCATAGTTCAATGGCGAATACATCATCGGCTGCCCATAGATGGGCTGGTCATTCAAAATTCGGTGCCGGTAGGGGACGCCGCTTGTCTTACCGGATGTCGGTCCCCGGCGCGTCGGTGTCAGTTGGTAGCTGGCAATCACTTTCAGCACATCTTCCCATTCCACTTCCAGTCCACTCTCAATTGCATATTCACGCATACCGGCGGCCACTCGTGTCCAGCTCTCATATCTGCGTGTCAGCGGCCTCACGCTGTATTTGCTGTGCAGGTCATAATCCGCAATCGTCGGGACTTTCTTGGTCCGTCTCACAATTCCCGCCCAGTCCAGAAAAAGCGCGTGCATCTCCGCCAGATGGCCCTGCCCTTCGCACTCCAGCCCGGCCTCCTGCAACAAGTTCGTATACGTGCCAAAACTCCTGCGCACGTGATATTTGCTGATCTTCGTGATCTTCTGGAACTCCCCCACACTCGGCGTGCGCTCCAGGTTCGCTGCCAGTTCCTTCACTGCAACAATCATCTCGTCTTTATTTTTCGCTGTTGTAATCACGTTACGCTCCCAATAAAAAAGCCACCCTTCGGGTGGCTCTGGTTTTTTAAAGTTTTGTTCGGCGCTTAAATCCGTTTGACTCTTTTAGATCCTTCTTGGCTCGCAGGTCCAAGCCCGCACAAGCCCCAGCTTTGGCCTGAATGGGTTGTAGACCGCCAGGCGCCCTCGCCTGCGTCTTCTATAAATGGTAGTTCTTGTATAAATGGTGTGGTTCTTGATTTGGCTAACTGCTGATTGCTAACTGCTGATTGCTAACTGCTAATGGCTAACTGCTAATGGCTCGCGGCGAAGCCGCGACAGACACACTTCTCCTTACAAATGTGAAGGCATTTGAAAAAAGCACAAGAAGTGCGCTTCACGGAAAGGCAGGTAAACGTAATGGCCGAATCCAACTAGCCACTGCTACAGTGCCTTTCGGGTGCAAGCCTTTCCGGGTTTCCCCGCCGACGCCGCTCTCGGTCTATCTATAGCGCAGATTAGGCGAATATCGGGCTTTTGTCAATAGCAAAATTGGGTTTGAAAAATCTGATTTGAAAATATAGAACATCACCCCGAACCCGGCAGCAAGCGCTTTTACCGGCGCGCGAGTAGGGGTGAGGGACCTTGCGCTTTAATTCTAAACCGATCCCACTGATACCGCATATCCCTGGCTACGTTTTGAATGAATCTGTATTTTTTGTCATTCCGAGCGACCGCGCGGGACCCTGAGCGAATGGGGACGAAGCGGAAGTCGAGGAACCCCGAGAATATTTCCATCACCATACCGCATCAGGGAATTCTCTCGATATCCACATTCCAACTCTTCAAGGCATAAACATTGACCCCGGCTGCACATACTCAGAAAACCGACTGCTCCCACCATACCCACAACGTAGAGACGTAGCACTGTTACGTCTCACCGCTCGCAGCGATATTTCGCGTAATCAGGAATTAGCAATTTTGAAAGGATTCCAATTTGGAAGGATTTCAAAGTTGGGAAAAACAGCATTGATCCAACACACTCAGCGCCGTTAGGCGCGTCGCGAAAATAGCCCGGTACGTCCCGTAGGCGCGCATGGCGCGCTGAAGGGTAAGTGCCGGGTAAGCTAAAAAACGGAACCTCCCTTACGCCGTAGGCTTGCGCGCAACGTAGTGAAGCGCGCTTTAGCTCCCCTGAATCAACCCAAATTGTTCGGTTTAGGACGCCCTGCTCCCAGCAAATAAATAAACACACCCACCGCAAAAACATTGATCCCCAGCGCGAATCCTTCAATCGACTGGGAAATATAAAACGCAAATGACGAACCCAGATTGAAGCCAAAATGTATCTCGGCGCCTCTGAATAAAACTTGAATGATGAATCCCGTATGAAATTCGTAGGTAAATCCCGGCACAGTGATCGCGAGGATCTGCATGGCAAAGAGAATTCGCGCCCACAAAAGCGCCTGGTTCTTTCCCCGCCATAGATCAACGCCAGTCCATATGCCCCAGCCGTAAATCAAATTAAAAACACCCACGATGGCCACGCTCGGCGAGAAAAAAGGAGCCCCTGGAATCGACAGAAATCTCACTTCTGTTATCAAGGCAACAATGATGCCTACCACTCCGCCAATGATCAGCAGCAGAGAAACCGCTTTCATCGCCTTGGAATCACGAATGCTTTCGTTCAATTGGTATTCTCTTTCGCCGTCATAAGCTTTCTTCCAAAGAACTCTGCCGTTGCCTTATAGCCGCCGACCCAGCTCTTCCACAACAGTAGATCATGAATTTCATCGGGAAAGATGAGCTGCTCAATCTCCACATTCTGCTGGCGCAGACGCTGCACCAGGTCAACGGTCTGCTGGAACGGCACATTGCGGTCATCATCGCCATGGATGAAGAGTACCGGCGACTTCCATTGCGCCGCTGCAGCCACCGGTGACGAATCATATGCCAGCTTCAATGCTTCTTTGTAATCCGGCGCGTCCTGACCGAATCGCCCGCCGATCAGCACAGACCAGTCGTGTACGCCGTGGAAGTCCACGCCGGCAGCAAAGATATCTGAATTGCGTGAGAGCCCCAGCGCGACCATCAATCCGCCATACGATCCGCCCCATATGCCGATGCGTTTGCGATCAACATATGAAAGCCCTTGCAGATATTTCGCTCCGGCAACAATATCCTTATATTCAAAAGCCCCGCGCCAGCCGCTATTGGCCGGCTCGCGAAACGCGCGGCCATACATCGCTCCCAGCCGGTAATTGACTGACAGCACCACATAGCCCTGGCTGGCCAGATACTGATTCATCGCATAAGCATTGTGGTAGTAGTACATGTAGTGGAAGCCTGGCATCATCTGGCGCGGCGGCCCGCCGTGAGCAAAGATAAGCGCGGGACCGGGCTGTGCGCGTCTGCGAGGAACAAAAAGCTGGCCATGGATTTCCAATCCATCTTCGCTTTTAAACGTAACTAACTCCGGCTCAACCAATTGATCTGAAGGAAAATCTTTCGGCAGGGCTTCGGCGGCGATCATATCGCGATGAACAATGGGCAGAGCAAATCCGGCACTGTCTCTTTTCCCTTGCTCCATCGTTACTCGATAAGGCATGGCCGGTGACGTCGCGCTCGATCCAAAGCAGACGATGGTCTTTCCATCAGCCAGCATCACAGGACGCCATTCAATGGTTTTGCCTTGGGTCACCGGTAAGTGTCTGAAATCTACCATGCTGGGATGGGCCGCCACGTCCTTAATTTCGGATTCGAAAATATGCCGGCGCTCTACATCTCCTTCGTTCGACGTGAATAGGATCGACTCTTTATTCGGCGTAAGCTCCACGTCTTCTACGTCAAACGCACCCTCCATGAGCGATATCGCACTCCCTCCTTCAGTACCAACGAAGTAGAGATGGTTCCTTCCATCCTGCTCTGAACAAAAAACAATCTTGCCGTCCACTGCAAACTTCAATGACTCCCGGGCAAACGGCGGCAGTGAATCATTCATCTCTTTGCCACTGTGCCACAGCTCATGCGCTTCTGCGGTTTGTGCATCAGCCAGCCAAATGGCCCATGGATGTGACCGCAACGGGATCATCGGCAAATGGTTCTCTGCTCCCGGCGTGCGGATGAAGACTAAATCCTTGCCGTCGGGCGACCAGCGCGGAGCAAAGTCACGGTCCACACTGGGTGAAACGTAACGCACGCGTTGCGCGCTTCCATCCGAAGCTAAATCAAGAATGGCGATAAATGCATGATCTTTGCGGCCTGAGCTAAACGCAATATGCTTCCCATCGGGCGACCATTGCGGTTCACTGTCTTCTCCGCGCAGCTCAGTCAACTGGCGCGCCGGTTTATCACCAGCAACATTGGCGATCCACAGATGGTTCTTTGCGCCAATCCAGACGGCGATCAGCCCATCCGGCGATATCTGAATGTCTTCGCAATCTTCCTCGCCGCATCCCATATCGCCCAGCAATCGAGACTTGCCGCTCTCCGCGTCCACGGCCCAAACCTGCTGCTTCGGCTCTTTGATTTCGCTGGTCGGATTCGCTACATGACCTTCACCGCTCACTTCTGATCCGCGGGCGTAGACCACGGTCTTGCCATCGGGCGTAAGCTTTACGGCAAAAATATCCTGGCCATCATCACCCTGATAATGAGTGAGCTGCCGAGCAGCAAAGCCCGGAGCGTCGGCCACCCAGATATTGCGCTCGCCCTTGCTGTCAAAGACCCAGGCAATACGATTGGCTTTGGCCGCCGACGTAAGCTGTGTAGGAAACGGAGAGCTCATCACCTGTTCCACGGTGAATCCGTTTTTCGGCACAGAAGAATTTTGTGCGAATGTCGCTTGAACCAGACAAGGCAGGACAGCCAGCAGAGTCACAAGAAAACGCTGAAGCAGTTTCATGGCTCGACATCATAGCAGCCATATACCCCTGTTCATATCATCCAATGATGAACTATCGCGGCTTTTCCAGATAGCTCCCCACCAGCGCGGCGCAGCCCTCAACAAACTGCAGGTCTTCCGCCGCAAACGTATTGGCAAAATAGCTGTTGATGTCGATCTCGCCGTAAAGCGTGCCCTTCACCAGAATCGGAACCACAATTTCCGACTTCACCAGCTCCGAACCCGCCATGTAACGCGGATCAGCCGCCACATTGTTCACGATCACTGTCTTCTTTGCGGTAGCTGCTGCGCCGCAAAGCCCTCGTTCCAGTGAAATACTTTCCAGCGGTGAAAAGCTGCCCACATGCGGCCCCAGAATCAGATGGCCATGCCGAGTCTTATCGACGAGATAAAAGCCCACCCAGTTATAGCGCGTCATGGTGTCATGCAGGCGTTGCACCATTTGCTCCATAAGCGCTTCTGCAGTCCGGGCAGACTGGGCGAAATACCCAAATTCCTTGAGTAGATCCGTATGCTTTGACATTTTTTAAAACCTGAACTGGCTGGGGCACCAAAAAACTTAGCTTCCTGGGTCTTCTTTTTAAGCTTCTTGGTGTCTTTATATCCCCGGCCGCAACGTCAGGCAATGTCATTGTGGGTTCATTTTGCGGAAAATTATTTTGGTGCTGAAGGTGGCTAGCGTTTCTTCTCCATGTACTTTCCCACCAGCACGCCAATCGCTTCTGCAAAAGTCTGCTCTGCCTTGGTAAACGTATGGGCGAAATAGCTTTCAATATCCAGCTCAGCCACCAGCTCATTACGGGCAAAAATCGGGACCACAAGATTGGCTTTCACAATCTCTGATCCGGAAAGATACCGCGGGTCACTGGCAACGTCATTCACCACCACGGTCTGCCGTGTTGAAGCTGCTGCACCGCAGAGACCTTTATCCAGCGGGATACGCTCATTCGGGCTGAAGCTGCCCACGTATGGCCCCACCACCAGCATGCCGCGATCACGCGGATCCACCAGATAAAAGCCGACCCAGTTATAGCGTGCCAGTTGATCATGCAGGCGTTGTGAAATGTGGGTCATCAGCGCTGCCGCATTAATAGCGGAATCGGTAAATCGCTGGAACTCTTGCAGCAGTTCCTGGTGTTTCGACATATTGTTTGATCCTGAGCGATCGTTTTTATGGGCTATCGCTGTTCCGGCGGCTTTCTTCCGGAACGATCTGTACTCTGGGCTATCTGATTTCTGGGCTATCGGGAACTGGGCTTCCAACAACTGAATCCTTACAGATTGCCACTTTTATAGCTCCCGGCGCCTTGCCAGAGCAATCATATTGTTAGCTTTCAGGCTGTACACTCAGGTACCTCTTTACTCCGCTACCGCCGGACTTTTCGCCGAGTCTAATTTGAAAACATGCTCCATACCCTTTAACCTTGATTCGGACATTCTATGAAGACCTCTTTGCCCCAAAAGCTAGCCCTTGTCATTTGCTTTTCGTTAATCGCTCTTACCCTTCAAGCCCAGGACATCGCTTCCTTTGAAAAGCGGATCACCGTAAAAAAACTCGCCAACGGTCTGACCGTATTGATCATGGAGCGGCCGGAAGCGCCTGTCTTTTCCTTCTATACGCGCGTCAACGCCGGATCAGTCCAGGAAGTTCCCGGCAGCACCGGACTGGCCCACATGTTTGAGCACATGGCCTTTAAAGGCACGCATGAAATCGGCACCACCAACTGGCCGGCTGAAAAAGTGGCGCTGGAAAAGGTAGAGACCGCTTATGCCGCCTACCTGCATGAAAAACTGAAAGAAGTGGGGCGCGACGAGAAAAAAGTGGCCGCCTTGGAAAAGGCCTGGCAAGACGCAGTCACAGCCGCGGAAGAGTTTGTTGTCCCCAACCAGTTTCCTGCAATTGTGGAGAATGAAGGAGGCGTGGGCCTAAACGCCTCAACCGACCGTGACGAAACCATTTATTTCTACTCGTTTCCTGAAAACCGCCTTGAGCTCTGGGCGTATCTGGAGTCACAGCGCTTTCTGGAACCTGTGATGCGCGAGTTTTATAAAGAGCGTGACGTGGTGTATGAAGAGCGGCGTATGAGCGTGGATAGCTCGCCGCAGGGCCGCCTGATTGAGCAATTTCTCGCTGCCGCTTACATCGCCCATCCTTATGGACGCCCCGTGGTTGGCTGGCCTTCTGATCTCCGCGCCTTTTCCGCCACGGACGCGCTCAATTTCTTCCACAAATATTATGTCCCAGCCAATATTGTGGTCACCGTGGTGGGCGACCTTAAGGCCACTGAAGCGCTGCCCATTATCGAAAAGTATTTTGGCCGCATTCCGGCTCGGCCTGCGCCCGATCCTGAGCGCGTAAAGGAGCCACCCCAGAGTTCACTGCGCACGGTCTCAATAAAAGACCCCAGCCAGCCCATTTACGTGGAAGGTTACCACCGCCCTGACTTTCACGATCCTGACGATGCCGTGTATGACGTAATGTCAGATCTGCTTTCCAAAGGACGCACCTCGCGGCTCTATCGCTCTCTGGTGCGCGATAAGCGCATTGCCATTGAGGCCCAGGGTGGATCGTTCCCCGGCACCAAATATCCCAGCATGTTCTTTTTCTATGCCGCGCCCACGCAGGGCCACAAAGCAGCGGAGATGGCCGGCCCCATTCATGCTGAAATTGAGCGCCTCAAGACCCAGGATGTAAGCGATGAAGAGCTGCAGTCCATCAAGACGCGCGCTAAAGCTGATCTCGTCCGCGGCCTGGGCAATGACCAGGGCTTGGCCGCGCAACTTTGTGAATATCAGGCGCTCTATGGCGACTGGCGAGAACTCTTTCACCAGATTGATGAAATTGAAAAAGTCACCAAGGCAGACATACGGCGCGTGGCCAATAAAACATTCAGCGAGGGAAACCGGACCGTGGCAACAATCGAAACGGAAAAGCCCAAAGATGCCGCAGCAGCAGCCAAAGAGGAGCAGAAATGAACAACCTGAAAACTTTGTTCTTCATCCTCTCCGTGCTGGTCTTAAACACGGTTCTTGTCATGGCGCAGGCAGCCAAGCCGGCATCAGCCCCGACGCCGCAATCGTCGAAAACCTCTTCCGGTGTTCCCGGCTCATGGAGCAAAGTTCCCATTCCGCCGCTGCACCAATTCAAACCGCAGGAGCCGCGTCGCATTGAACTACCCAACGGCATGGTGATCTTCCTGCAGGAAAACCATGAGCTTCCGCTGATTGAAGGCAATATACGCATTCGCGGCGGATCGCGTGAAGAGCCTGCCAGCAAGGTTGGACTTGTCTCCATCTACGCTGACGTGTGGCGCACCGGCGGCACTAAAACTAAAACTGGCGACGAACTGGATGATTTTCTGGAAGCTCACGCGGCCCGCGTGGAAGCCTCTAACAGCGCAGACTCAACTTTCCTTGCATGGTCATCTCTCAAGGACAATTTTGACCAGGTCTTTCCTGTGGTGCTGGATCTGCTCCAAAACCCGGAGTTCCGTCAAGACAAGATTGATCTCACCGAAGAGCAATATGATAGTTTTATCTCCCGCCGCAATGATGATGTGGATGAAATCGCACAGCGTGAAGCCGCCAAACTCGCCTACGGCCCGGACAGTCCCTACGCTCGCAGCGCTGAATACGCCACCATTGACGCCGTTACCCGGAAAGATCTTTTAGAGTGGCACAAGCGCACCGTGGTGCCCGCCAACATGATTTTTGGCATGGCCGGCGACTTTGACTCTGCCGCCATGGAGAAAAAACTACGTGAAATTTTTGGCAGCATGCCTGCCGGAGAAAAACTTGTCCCCGCGCAAATCACCATTCCTGAACCTAAGCCGGGAATTTACTTCGTGGAGAAAACTGACGTCAACCAGAGTGACATCACCATGGTGGATATTGGCATTAACCGCCGCAACCCGGACTATTATGCTCTTGCCGTAATGAATGAGATATTTGGCGGTGGCTTTGCCTCTCGCCTGTTTATCAGCATCCGCACGCGGCAAGGGCTGGCATATTCCGTGGGTGGCGGCGTTGGCACGGGTCTTGACCACCTTGGAATTACCCGCTATTCCATGGGCACCAAGAGTGGGACCACTGCCGCCGGCATTGACGCCCTGCGTAAGGAAATGAACACTTTGATCACCGGCACCGTCAAGCCGGAAGAACTCAAGAAGGCCAAAGACTCAATCCTGAATTCTTTTATCTTTGAGTTTGACTCCAAGGAAAAAGTCCTGTCAGAGCGCATGCGCTATGAGTTTTATGGCTATCCGCAAAATTATCTGGAGCAATTTCGCGCCAACATTGAGAAAGTAACAGTGGCGGATGTTGACCGCGTCGCCAGACAATATGTTCATCCAGACAAAATGGCGGTGCTCGTGGTTGGCAACTCCAAGGACTTTGACCGCGCGCTTTCTACCTTTGGCAAGGTCACAACCATTGACATCACCATCCCGCAGAAGAAAGCTGAAAAATAATTTGTCGGTTGTTTGATGGCCTGACGGATGCAAAAGCAAAAGGCACGCGTTTATCGCGTGCCTTTGCAAATGCTGTGGCTGTCGGCGGAATAGCTAGTTCGTTACCGGTGTTCCGCAGTGCTTTTCAAAAGCCTGCTTTAGCCGCGTAGCAATCGTCATGGGATCGCTTGTCTCAATATCGTGGCGCTGCATCATGTAAACCAGCTTGCCATCACGCAGCAAGCCAATGGAAGGCGAGGTCGGCGGAAAGCCCGTAAAGTGTGCGCGGGCTGCGTCCGTAGCTTCGCGGTCCTGGCCGGCAAAAACCGTAATCATGCGGTCTGGCTTAATGCCATTCTGGATAGCCGCGCGAACCCCGGGGCGCATACGCCCTGCGGCGCATCCGCAGATGGAATTGACCACCACCATCAGCGTGCCTTTTTGATTGATAGCGTTTTCCACGTCGGCTGCGGTGCGTGCTTCTTCAATGCCGCCTGCCGTTAACTCCTGGCGCATGGGCGCCACCATTCCCTCTGGATACATTTCGGTTTCCTCCCAAACGGGGTGTCTGCCTCTATTCTACCAAGTAAAAACTCATTTCCCTAGCGTCGATCTCTGCTGTAATCTTGTTCCAATCTGAAACTCCAGGAAAACATCCCCCTTGCCCCTTTCACCACCTTTCAGGTGGGTGGTTCGGCACGCTATTTTGTTGAAGCCCATACCCAGCAGGAAGCTAAAGACTCAGTGGCATATGCCGCGGAGCACAAACTACCCCTCTTTGTTCTCGGCGGTGGCAGCAATCTGGTTATCGCAGACAGCGGCTGGCCCGGCCTGGTTGTTAAAATCTCTCTCTCCGGGGTGGAGTTTGAAGGCGATATCCAGAAGATGCGCTTTCAGGCCGGAGCCGGTGAAAACTGGGATAGCTTAGTCGCTCTCACGGTAAGCAAAAATTGCGGCGGGCTTGAATGCCTCAGTGGGATTCCCGGAACCGTGGGTGGCACGCCGGTGCAAAACGTGGGCGCCTATGGACAGGAAGTTTCTGAAACCATCACCTGGGTGCATGCCCTTGAAATCGCTACCGGCAAAACCATGGAATTGCGCAACGCCGATTGCGGCTTTGCTTATCGCTCAAGCATCTTCAACACCACGCATCGCGACCAGTACATTGTGCTTGAAGTGACATATCTGCTTCGTCGCAATAGCGAGCCAAAGATCGAATACGCCGATCTGAAAAAAATCTTCGCCGCCTCTGGCAAGTCAACACTGCAGCAGGTGCGCGACGCTGTGCGCTCCATCCGCCAGAGCAAGGCCATGTTGATTGTGCCAGGCGACGAAGACTGCCGCAGCGCTGGATCGTTCTTCAAAAACCCAATCGTCACTCAAGCCGAAGCTGACCGCATTCAGGCAATGGCGGAAAAGCACGCGCCCGGCAAATCACTGCCACGCTATCCCGCAGGCAATGGCCACGTAAAGCTCGCAGCCGCGTGGCTGGTGGAGCAGGCAGGATTTCATAAAGGCTATGAACGTGGCCCGGTCGGGATCTCCCATAAACACACGCTGGCCATTGTGAACCGCGGAGACGCAACGGCCAAAAACATTCTCGCTCTCAAAGATGAAATTCAGAAAAAGGTTTTTGATGTCTGGGGCATAAGCTTGCAGCCTGAGCCGGTGTTTGTGGGGTTCTGATAACACCAGAACGGACTTCTTAAATGCTTCAGGGCAGATACAAACCTATCCCCCTACAACCTACAATCCCGAACCGCAGCCACTCGCAGGTGAGGGATTTGCTCCGCTGTTCTCACTTCTTAATAAGCGGGCCTATTGATAACCTATGCTGCATCTCCACAAATAAATACATCGGATAGACCGTATTCGATAATGGCGAATTACCGGACGAACAGGCGCCTCAGCAATGGAAGGCCGAGGAGGATCGGTTATTTTGAATTCGTAAGTGACGGAAAAAGTATGCGGCTCATTGCCACATCCGTCGCAACCCGGTTTTGACTCTTGCACACTGGCTTTGGCTGCTTGCACCAGAATCGGATGGCCTTCAGCTCTGTCAACTGTCACAGTGCCATCCGGTTGAACGGTAATCCCCAGAACTACCCTGCCCTTAATGTGTGCAATACGTGCCATCTGTGGATACGCTGGCTCGTGGAATTCATTCCAGCGCAAACTTGGCTCTTGTGCCGCTTGCCCGGCGGCCAATAATGCCAATAACAAAATGCCTTCTCTCATTAGCTATGTACCTGGAGATCGAACGCGAATCGTCCCAGGAACTTGCGCATTTCTCCCTGTAAAATCCACTTTCTCCCCAATTTCGTACGTTATATGTATCTTTTTTGAGATTGAATCATCTCAAAAGTAACGGGCAAGCAGGCAAAGCAGGACTTAGAATATAAACGGGTGAAAAACCGAACCATGCTGATTAAGAAACCAAGCGATATACCATCTTCAGAGATCACTCCGAAATCCACATACATGAACCGGCGCTCCTTCATCGTGGGGGCAGCAGCGGCAGGCGCTGCTCTGGCCGGAGGCTTCTATCTGCGCGAACACCTGGATAGCGGCGATACATCCAGCGTTCAGGCCAACGGAGCCAAGCTCAGCGGCGTTGTCAAAAGCCCGTTCAGCACCACAGAGACGCCGACCTCGCTCAAAGATATTACGAACTACAACAACTATTACGAATTCAGCACGGACAAATACGAGCCCAACGGACTCGCAAAAGATTTCCGCACACGCCCGTGGACCGTCTCTATTGAAGGCATGGTCAAGAAGCCGAAAAAGATTGATATTGATTCCATCCTGAAGCTGGCCCCGCTTGAAGAGCGCATCTATCGCCATCGTTGCGTGGAAGGCTGGTCCATGGTGGTTCCATGGGTGGGCATGCCATTGAGCGCCCTGATCAAGCAAGCCGAGCCGCTCCCCAGCGCAAAATTTGTCGCCTTCCAGACCGTTATGGCTCCGGACCAGATGCCAAACCAGAAGCGCGATGTTCTGGATTGGCCTTACGTAGAAGGTTTGCGCATGGATGAAGCCATGCACCCGCTTACCATTCTTGCCGTGGGACTTTATGACGAAGCGCTTCCCAATGTTGATGGTGCGCCCCTGCGTCTTGTGATTCCGTGGAAGTATGGGTTCAAGGGCATCAAAGCCATTGTGAAGCTGAGCTTTACCGACCGGACGCCTCCCACTACCTGGAACAGAATGGCCGCGAATGAGTATGGCTTTTATTCCAATGTAAATCCGCAGAAAGACCATCCCCGCTGGAGCCAGGCCACGGAACGCCGTATAGGCGAGTTCCGCAAGCGCCCTACCCTCATGTTCAATGGCTATGGAGACCAGGTGGCGAGCCTTTACAACGGCATGGACCTGCAAAAGAACTATTGATGAAGACGCCGCCGGAAAAATTCATTCGCACGCTTAAAGTGGTGGCGTTTCTTAGCTGTCTTGGGCCGGCCTTTGTACTCACATGGAAGGGCTTCCATGACGGTCTGGGCGCCAATCCCATTGACGTAATCACGCGCACCACCGGCCGCTGGACGCTCAATCTTCTACTAGCCACTCTTTGCGTTACGCCGCTGCGTAAACTTACGGGCATGGCGTGGCTCATTCGCTTTCGCCGCATGCTGGGCGACTACGCCTTCTTTTACGGCTGCCTGCATCTAATGACGTACGTCTGGCTCGACAAGTTTTTTGACGTGCATGAAATGCTGCACGATATCGCCAAGCGCAAATTCATCACGGCTGGACTCACAGCCTGGCTCCTAATGCTGCCGCTGGCCATCACCTCTACCACTGGCTGGATTCGCCGCCTGGGCGGCAAACGCTGGCAATTGCTGCACCGTCTGATTTACTTCAGCGCCGCTGCGGGCGTGATCCATTTCATCTGGCTGATCAAAGCCGATCTGCGCCGTCCGCTCACCTATGGCGCAATTCTCGCTGTGCTTCTCGCTTACCGCATTGTTCTCTGGTTGCTGAATCGTCTGCGCGCTCGCCGCGTCAATACGCCACAACCTGTCAGCGCCTGATCCTGCATACTTTGCGTGTTGGGTTCGTGCAAATAAAATTCGTGCAAATAAAGCCGGTTCAAATAAAAAGGCGCACCGTTTTAAGGTACGCCTTCTTTATTTTCAGCAAATTATTTCTGTAACAAATCTCAGTGGAAGGTGAGTTTGATCTGTATGGTCTGCTCAATGAGCTGGCCGTTGAGCCTGGCCGGTTTATATTGATACTGGCGGACTGCCTCAAACGCTGCGTCCTTGAAAATAGGCTGCCCGCTGACGAATTGAAGTTTGGCCACCTTGCCGTTTTTGTCAACCGTGCCTTGCACCACCACCGTTCCGGTGATGTTGCGCGCCTTGGCAATAGCCGGATAAATCGGCGTTCCCGTCTTGATCAGTTGTAATGGTTCTAATTGCGATTGCTCCATGGCCGCTGCCGTAGGTGTGGAGTTAGCTGACGGACGCGCCAGATTGGCGAGCGGAGCGCCTGTATTGCCACTGACTACCGTAAACGAGGGCGCCACTTCCGACCCTGCGGAAGAATCCTGCTGTGCAATTCTTGACTGGCCTGACGCACTCAATGTGGAGACTGTTGCCGCTGGTTTCTCTGCCGGGCTTGGCTTCTCAGCTCTATCACTGAAACTCTTGTCCGCTGCAATCTTGCTCGTTGTTTTTTCCGCCGCTGTCTTTGCTCCACCGGCAACAATCACCGTGGACGAAGCAGTTCCAGCGTTACCGAGCGACGAAGCCGGCACAGCAGCCTGCGAATTATTTACCGGCGTAGACGCGGATGGTTGGGTCGCGGGAAATTGTGAAGACTGCTGGGCTGATGACGGCTGCGCATTCGCTGCTTCCTGCGTGCTCTGTGGGGCCGCAGCGCCGTGCTTCTGCATCTTCAGGAAGGTGAATGTTGCCGCGGCTGCAACAATCAGCACCGCAACCACGCCCACCACCATGAATTTGCCACCCGATTTCTTTTCTTCATCGGCTACGGAATCGAAGGTTCCAAAATTCGCGCGCGGCGCAATATCAGCAGCGCGTTTCTCCACTTTAGGTGGCATCGCCAGCGGGACCACTTCCAGCGGCGCACTGCGAATAGGCTCAACTTTTGCAAAGGCCGGGGCGGCAGCCTGCGCGGCAGGTTGCGATGACTTGATCACAACGGGCGGCGGCGCAACCGGCATCGGCGTAACCACAGGCTTGGCCATAATTGCTGGAGCAGCGGGCCGTGGAATCTCCGGCTGCGGATTCTCGTCCCGGGCGCGACGCTCTTTTTGCAGCAGTACTGCAATCTGGTCGGCCATGGTTTTCAAAACGGCAACGTGTGTAATGGTAAAAGCATGCGGTGTAGGCGCGAATGCGGCCAGTACGCCAACCACCCGGCTTTCTTCGCGGATAGGCGTCACCACCATCGACCGTATGCCCAGGGCGCGGATCGCATTCATGTCAACGCGCGTATCCGTTTCGCAATCGTCACAGCGCAGTTCTTTGCCGGTTTGGATACAAAGCCCGGTAAAAGTGCCGTCAACGCGCAGGGCTGCGCCTACATCGGGCGCGCTTGCGCCGCTGCGGGCACGGCAGACAATTTCATCCACATTGCCTTCGCTCAGTGCAATGGCCACGCCGGAAGCGTTGGTGAAGGCCTGTGCGCGCTGCGCTACTACCGCCAGATCATCCGGCGAGGCGCCACGCATTCTCTTGCTAGCTGTGCTGTTCGTAGTATCTGCTGGTGTTGCCATGTTTACGCCGTCCCTCTACACAAATTGTTCTTGCTCAACCCGGACAAGACCGGGAAAAACCACAGTGATCGTTTGCGCCTGAACCGACGCGGCGGCTCTTCTCCGCTCTTGCCGTCTTTTACAAGCAAAGGGAAAATTTGCCTGCGGCCATTGGGCCGCTGACAAGATCATTCAAACGTTCAAAAATCAAAAACTGGTTAACAACTAATTAGGATCGGCGAAAGTCTCAGACGTGGGCGCTTGCTTGCCGGATGCGTTACGGGCTCACCTATTCAGCAAGAGCAACGCAAGCGGCGACGAACAGCCTGTCTTTACGGCCAAACCCGCTTTGTTTTATCGCTGCCATTCGCTGCTGCCGCGGTCTGCACTGCTACCGGACGCGCAGCATCTGTTGCAGCAACGCCTGAGCCGCCTTCCAGGATGCGTGCGGCTACCCGCAACGCTTCAATCTCCGCTTGCAACCCCGAGATCTGCGCCTGAAAAATGGCAATCTGGTTTTCTTTTTCTTTTATCGCGTCATATATATTGGTCATCGTTTTAGCGGCCTCACGCGCGAATATAGCAACAACTCAACGAATGTCAATCGGTACCCAGGTACATGGTTTCGGTCATACACCTTAAAAATCCACGCAGCTCTGCCTCGCCTGATAGTTATTTTTGCTGTCTGAATTTCCAGGTAAAAGGCATAAAACACCCCTGAAAGCAGGGCAAATACCTAAATCAGCATTCGAAGAAACGTTTCCGGACGCACCTTGATTCCCATTCTGGTACCAGCGGTTACCTTCGTAACCGACCCTGATGCGGTAATTGTTCCAGTTTGATCTCGTCCTGAGGCCAGGTGAGCTTTGGGAGTTTGGTTTATTTCGATGAAGCTGGTTCCACAGATATTGGTTCCGCAGATATTGGCGCTGTGTGAAATGCAACGAGAGTTTTGATGACCACATGCCATACGCCAATCAGCGCCGTCCCAATTAAGACCAGCGCAAGGCATAAGCCGGCCCACATTCCCACGGCGCCCAGCTTCAATTTGAAGCAAAGAAATGCACCCAGAGGGAGGCCGATGATCCAATAGCCAACCAGATTGGCCAGCATGGGAATGCGCGTATTGCCTGCTCCCCGCAATGCGCCTGTGGACACAACCTGCAAGCCATCAAACAACTGGAAAACGGCAGCCACCAGCAGCAGAGCTGCTCCGGCATTGATCACATCAGGTTCCGGCGTATAGATGCGGGCAATTGGTTTTGCAAAAAGAAAAAGCATCAGCCCGGAGCACGACATAAAAAGCGCACCAAAGAAGATTGCCATTGAGCCTGCCCTGGCTGCGCCCTGCACATCGCGTGCACCCATGGCATGGCCAACGCGGATGGCCGCAGCCGATCCCACGCCCAGCGGCACCATATAAGTAAAGCTGGCCACGTTCAGGGCAATCTGGTGCCCCGCAAGCTGCACCGCGCCCAGCTTACCCACAAGAAAAGTGGCAAAAGCAAAAGCGCCGATTTCCATCAAGAGCTGCAGCGCCGCCGGAAATCCCAATCGCATCAATTCGCGGATGCGCTGCCATTCCAGCCGCCGAGAAGCGCGCCACAATCCGCTTGACCGCTTGCGGTCGTAATAGACCACGGCGATGGCCAGCACCACCACCATGTATGTCCGTGAGATACATGTAGACCAGCCGCTGCCCGCAACTCCATATTTGGGCAGGCCAAGATGTCCATAAACCAGCGCCCAGTTTCCCAGCAGGTTTACCAGATTGGCTGAGATCAGTGCAAACACCACTGGCTTAACAATGTGCATGGATTGCAGATATCTGCGCAGAGCAAAATAGAGCGCCAGCGGCAACGTGCTCCAGACCAGTGCTTTCAAAAATGGGATGGTTGCTGCTACTAGTTCGGGTTGCAATCCAAACCGGGGGAAAAGCGGCACGAACGCGAGCACTGAAATCATCAGCACCGGCGTAATCGCACATGCCAGATAGATGGCATTCCACATGGTGCGATGGCACTCTTCCAGTTTGCGCGCGCCATAGGCCTGCGCCACCAGCGTGTCCATGCCCAACATAATGCCGCTGCCAAAAACTCCAATGGTGTAAAACAATGTGCTGCCCAGGCTCACTGCGCCAATGGCCGTGGCGCTGTCAGGCAGCCGGCCCACCATAACGGTGTCAGTAAATGCCATGGCCAGCCAGCCCAATTCCGTAAGCGCCAGCGGCACGGCAAGGCGCAGCATGGGACGAAATTCCTGACCGATGTCACGCGTGTGCAGCATGGTTTGATTTAATCACAACGGTGAGGAAGGCACTTCTACCCGCTGAAATCTCATGCAACACAGTCTGGTCCGGAGACCAGGGTCAGCTGACCAGGGCTTAGTTAACTATGTACGGATCGTTGCTCGGATAATCTTCCAGGATGGCGTGATAGCCGGAAGAAATCTTCGTGGGATTCTTGACCGCGCGGCGCAGCTCAAACCGCACACCACTCTTGCACTGTTTGCAAATGGGGAAACGTTCACCCTTGAGCAATGAGGCTTCATGCATCAGGCGATGCGACTCATGCGTGACCCGATAAACGCCATTTTCCGGCACCAATTCTCCTGGCCGGTGTTTTTTTTGCATGGCCTTTCCTTGCTTTGGGTAAATATCTCGTCTGTCAGCAGACCGTTTTTTATATTAAAAGATTTTTAAGAATACTGACAAGCCATGCTTCGGCCGCCAAGGCCCAATCGTATCCGTGAGGGTTTTTTCAAAACCGCGACGCGCCGAAACAAGAGTGTGAAAATGAGAAGTGCATGCGTTATAATCCGGCCCACTAACACCAAAAAAATTTAGCATTCAAAAACATGGCCAAAATACTGTCTGTGGCTTACAGTGAAGCTCTGAAAACAACCAGGCAATTGCTCCTGGAGCAACAAGGGTTTTCCGTTTACTCGGTGCTGAACCTGGCTGAAATTGAAGCCATGGAGCCCTTAGGAACATTGGATCTTGCCCTGATCGGCCACGGCTTCCGTGGCTCGGAAAAACGGAAAATAGCCCACATTGTGAACCATCACATTTCCGGGCTTCCTATTCTGGAAATGTGCTTTCAATCTCCTGAAATTCCCGGTGCGGACTTTATTTTGAGCGATTCGCCTGCTGAATTGATCGCGGCCATCCGTCTGGTTCTGGCCGGACGCCGCGTGCGGGGGTTTACTGAATAAAAGCTTACTGAATGAAGCTTACTGAATAAAGATTGCAGAATGCGAATTTGCAAAAGTAAGACGAGCAAATTGTTGCCATCCACCCACGGCAATGACACTTTTTCTGATTGACAGCCTGTGGCAGGTTCGCTAGCATAATTTCCGCAATGCTTTCCTTTACCCATCGCCATCGCCACCATCATCACACGGCATACGTGTTGGCGGGGGCTGTATAGGTTAAGTACAGCGCAATCATAAGATCCACGGCCCGCCGGCAATGAAAATCGGCGGGCTTTTTGTTTTGGTTTTCAAGCTGCTAAAGATCAAGAAAATAGATTTTGCGAGGGAACACATGCAAATCGATTTCGACAAAATGGACGGCCTGGCCCCGGCCATTGTGCAGGAAGATTCCACCGGTGAAGTGCTGATGGTGGGCTTTATGAATGCCGAATCTTATGCGCGCACTGCCGAAACAGGCTACGTAACATTTTATTCGCGCACACGGCAGAAACTTTGGATGAAAGGCGAGACCTCGGGCAACCGGCTGCGCGTGATCTCCGCCCTTACGGATTGCGACCATGACACGATTCTGGTTCGCGTTTTTGTGGAAGGTGATGGCTTGGTCTGCCATAGCGGAACAAAATCCTGCTTCACCGAACCTCTGGCAATCAAAACCGTGGAGGCCGGCCAATGAAGCTGCGCATTGGCGTACCCAAGGGAAGTTTGCAGGAAGCCACAATCGCTCTTTTCAAGCGGGCTGGGCTGAACGTATACACCAGCAGCCGCTCCTATTTTGCCGGCACGGACGATCCTGAAATTGAGTGCATGTTGATTCGCGCACAAGAGATGGCCCGTTACGTGGACCACGGCGCACTCGATTGCGGGCTGACTGGCAAAGACTGGGTCGTGGAAAGCGGCCTGGAACTGGTGACTGCCGCGGAGCTGACTTATGCCAAGCAAAGCCTCGGCAAAGTGCGCTGGGTGCTGGCTGTGCCGGAAGATTCGATCTTCCAGAAAGCTGAAGACCTGGCCGGGAAAATCATCGCCACAGAGTTGGTCAACGTGACTCGCAATTATTTTGCGGCCCGTAATGTTCCGGTAAAAGTTGAATTCTCATGGGGTGCAACCGAGGTAAAGCCGCCCACACTCGCCGATGCCATTGTTGAAATTACGGAAACCGGCAGTTCGCTGCGCGCCAACCGGCTGCGCATTATTGATACAGTTCTGGAATCCAATACGCAGCTTATCGCCAATAAAACAGCCTGGGCTAATGAAGAAAAGCGCCGCAAAATTGAAGGTCTGGCCCTGATGCTCTCCGGCGCAATCTATGCACAAGGCCGCGTGGGACTGATGCTGAATGTCCGCAAAAGCGATTTGGCTGGAGTACTTGCCGTGCTGCCCGCGCTGCAAAAACCTACCATTTCAACCTTGAGTGACGGTGAATGGGTCGCTGTGAATACAATCATTGAAGAAACCACAGCGTGGAAAATCATGCCCCAACTCAAGGCCGCTAAAGCCGAAGGGATTGTCGAGTATCCACTGAATAAGGTGGTGCTGTAATGCGCACGCTCCAGGGGCGCAAAGCCGAGACATATGTGCGGGCGCTGGAACAACGTGGCGCCACTGACCTGGCGCGCGTGGAAAAACAGGTTGCACGCATAGTGAAAGACGTGAGAAAAAACGGTGACCGGGCTTTACGCAGCTATGCGGAAAAATGGGACGGACTAAAATCGCGGCAGCCGCTACGCGTATCGGATACCGAACTTGAGCAGGCATGGAATGCGGTTTCAGATCAATTTAAACACGCCCTGAAAACTGCTGCAGATAACATCCGGCAATATTGTGAATGGCAAAAGCCCCAGCCATGGCGCAACACCATGGCTCCCGGAATTCAAGTAGGACAAGTTGTCCGGCCTTTGCAATCTGCCGGCTGTTACGTGCCCGGCGGCCGCTATCCTTTGCCCTCCACCATGCTCATGACGGTGATTCCAGCACAGGTCGCCGGAGTAGAAGAGATTCGCGTGGTCTCGCCTCGGCCTGCCACTGAAACGCTGGCCACCGCCCATTTTCTTGGTGTGCGTGAATTTTTTCGCATCGGCGGCGCGCAGGCCATAGCGGCATTGGCATATGGAACCAAATCAATTCCCAAAGTCGACAAGATTGTCGGCCCGGGCAATCTTTTTGTAACCGCGGCAAAAAAGATAGTGGCCTTTGATTGCGGCATTGACTTTCTTGCCGGGCCCACGGAAGTTGTAGTCTTGAGTGAGCGCGGAGACGCACGTTTTATCGCCGCTGATCTGGTGGCCCAGTCAGAGCACGATCCTGACACGCTGGCCGTATTCATCACGTCCTCAATTTCTCTGGCGGAACAGGTGGCCACTGAGGTAAAGCGCGCCGCCGCAAATAATGAGATCGCGAAAATATCTCTAAAAGAAAATAGCGCGGTGCTCGTTGCTGAATCCCACCAGCAAGCGCTCGATTTTGCCAACCGGATTGCCTCTGAACACATTACGGTAGAGGAAGAGGATCTCGACCAAATCCGCAATGCCGGGTCAATCTTTGTTGGTGACTATTCTCCGCAGGCCGCAGGCGACTACGCGGCTGGTCCAAATCACGTTTTGCCTACAGGCGCGGCAGCCCGCTTCCGTGGCGGACTTGGCGTCCAGGATTTTGTGAAGACAATCTCTGTGCAGCAGCTTTCGTGTGATGGTCTGGCACGGATCAGCTCTGCCGTGGTCACGCTAGCGGAGGCAGAAGGGCTGACGGCCCATGCAGAATCCATTCGAGTGAGGTCTGCCCATGCTTAAGGCGCGCAAGTGCATCCGCGAAATGGCCGAATATGATGCGTTGATGAGCTATTCCGACATCACACTGCGGCTGGACATGAATGAGAACACCACTGGATGTTCACCGCGCGTGCTGGCCAAATTGCATAGTCTTGATGCCCGGACGCTGGCGCTCTATCCCTGCCGTGACGCGGGAGAAAAACTTGTGGCCGAATCAGTTGGCATCTCACCGGCACAAACGCTGCTCACCAATGGAGCGGACGAAGCCATTGAGACCATCTGCCGTGCTTATCTGGAACCTGACAATGAAATTGTGATCGTGGTCCCCACCTTCACCATGTATGAGATCTTTGCGCAAACGCAGAGCGCCAAGGTAGTCCGCATTCCCACCGGGCCTGAATTCAGCTTCCCCGTTCAGCGCGTGCTTGACGCGATTACCGCGAATACCCGCGTGATTGTCATCTGCAATCCCAATAATCCCACCGGGATACCTGCTTCGCGCTCCAGCATATTCAAGGTAATTGAAGCCGCTCCGGATGCAGCCATTTTGGTGGACGAGGCTTATTTCCACTTCTATGGCCAGACCCTGATGGACCAGATCGGCAAGCTTCCGAATCTATTCATTGTGCGAACTTTTTCGAAAGCCTATGGCCTCGCAGGCATGCGGTTAGGCTTGATCGCTGGCCCTGAAGAGCAGATGTCCGTTTTGCGCCGCATGGCTCCGCCCTTCAATGTGAATGCCTTCGCGCTTGAATGTCTGGCAGAAGCTCTGGCCGACCGGCAATTTCTTGAAGATTACGTGACGCAGGTGCGCACCACCCGCGAATGGCTGCGTCAGGAGCTTGAGCAGCTTAAATTCAAATGTTGGCCCAGCCAGACCAATTTTCTGCTCTGCCGCTTTGGAGATGACAAAAAAAGCATCTTGAGCTCGTTGCGCGCGCGCGGCATCGCCCTGCGCGACCGACCGGACTGCGAAGGTTGTGTCCGCATCGGCATTGGAACGCAGCAGGAAATGGAACATCTTGTAGCTGAACTCAAGAAGGCGCTTGCTCAGTTGCCAGCTGCCGGCAAGGCACCGCGATGAGAAAAGCTTCCATCCGCCGCAATACCACTGAGACGCAGATCCAACTCTCGCTGACCATTGAAGGTCAAGGCCGCTATGAAGTCTCCACCGGTATTCGATTTTTTGACCACATGCTGGAGCTCTTTACCCGCCACGGCGCATTTGATTTGAAATTGAAAGCCACAGGCGATCTAGACGTGGACCAGCACCACACCGTGGAAGACGTAGGCATTGCCCTGGGCGAAGCGTTTCATAGCGCGCTGGGTGACAAGCGCGGCATCATGCGCGCCGGCTATTTCCTGATGCCGATGGATGAAACCCTGGGGCTGGCAGCAGTCGACTTCAGCGGGCGCGCGGCGGCGGTGGTAAACACACAGGTGAAAACGCGCCTCGTCGGCGATCTGCAGACAGAGCTGGTCTATGATTTCTTTGAAGGCTTTGCCCGCGGAGCAAAGGCCAACGTCCATCTCAAAACTATGTACGGGCGCTCCAATCACCACAAGATTGAAGCGCTGTTTAAAGCCTTTGCCCGCGCGTTGCGTGTGGCCTGTTCGCGCGACAAGCAGTTGGCCAAAATGCTGCCCAGCACCAAAGGCCTTCTATGATCGCCATTGTCGATTACGGCGCGGGCAACATCAGCTCCGTCAAGAAAGCGCTGGAACATCTGGGATCTGAAGCCGCAGTAACTTCTGATCCGGCGGTGATTGCCACAGCAGAAAAACTTGTTGTGCCGGGAGTCGGTCACTTCAGCCGCTGCCAATCTTTGAATGCCAACCTGCGCGCGCCTGTACTGGAAGCCATCAACAGCGGCAAACCTTTCCTGGGCATCTGCGTGGGCATGCAGTGGCTGTTTGCCGGGAGCACCGAAGCCCCCGAGACACCCGGCGCAGCGCTTTTCACCGGAGAGTGTTCGCGCTTCCCTGCTTCAGTAAAATCCCCGCACGTGGGCTGGAATGAAATTGAAATCAGCGGCCGATCGCGTCTGCTGAAAGGCGTGAGCAGCGGCGCGTTTGTCTATTACACACATTCTTTTCGTGCGCCGGTGGTTGCCGAAACTGTGGCTTGCACCGGCTATGGCGGAGCGTTTTCTGCCGCTGTGGAACGCGCCAATGTTTTCGGTGTGCAATTCCATCCGGAGAAATCTGCGGAAACTGGCCTAAAGATACTGGAGAATTTCTGTGCCCTCTGAGCGTCTGGCCAAAAGAATCATTGCCTGCCTGGACGTTGACGCGGGACGCGTGGTCAAGGGCATCAAGTTCCAGCAACTGCGCGATGCCGGCGATCCCGCAGAGTTGGCCCGCGTGCATGCCGCCGCCGGGGCCGATGAAATTGTGCTGCTCGATATCACTGCCACTTCCGATGGCCGCAAGACATTGGTTGATACCGTCCGCCACACAGCACGGGAGCTGTTTGTGCCGTTTTCTGTTGGCGGCGGTGTGCGGACCATGGAAGATGCAGCCAAAATCTTTGAGGCCGGCGCAGACAAAGTCAGCATTAACTCGGCAGCGGTGGCCAATCCAGCATTGATCACCAAAATTGCCGGACGATTCGGCTCGCAAGCGGTAATCGTTGCCATTGATGCACGGCGTGGCGCAGCTTCGCCGGACATGGCGGAAGTTTATGTCGCGGGCGGACGCACTGCCACAGGCAAAAAAGCGCTGGCCTGGGCACGCGAAGCCGAAGCGCGCGGCGCGGGAGAAATCCTGCTGACCTCCATGGACCGTGATGGCACCGGCGTAGGCTTTGACTGCGAACTGACGGCCACCGTAGCCGAATCGGTTTCCATCCCGGTCATCGCCTCAGGTGGGGCAGGTAACGCGCAGCACTTTACTGACGTCTTTACCGCCGGCAAAGCAGACGCTGCGCTGGCTGCTTCCATATTTCACTTCGGCACGCATGCCGTTGCCGAGCTCAAGCAGACACTGCTGAACAATGGCATTCCCATGAGGTGGCCATGCTGATTCCTTCCATTGATCTGATGGGCGGCAAAATCGTGCAGCTTATCCAGGGCGAGAAAAAAGCGCTGGAGTTTGACGATTTTGAATATTGGATTCAGCGCTTCGTGGCATATCCGCTGGTTCAGCTGATTGACCTTGATGCTGCCATGGGCAACGGCGGCAATCGCGAATTGATTGCCATGGTCTGCAAACGGCTTCCCTGCCAGACCGGCGGCGGCATCCGCGATGTTGCACGCGCCAGTGAGTTGCTGGCACTCGGCGCGAAGCGTGTGATCTTCGGGTCGTCACTGCTCAAAGCTGGAGCGATCAATACACCGCTGGCGGCAGAGGCCGCGAAGGCCCTCGGTACAGATCAACTTACTTTTGCCATTGACTCGCGCAAAGGTAAAGTTTCCATCAAGGGCTGGAAGGAAGACACCAGCGTCACTCCGGCAGATATGATCCGCGCACTTGATCCATACTGCAGCGCATTCCTTTATACGCATATCGATACGGAAGGCACGATGACGGGCTTTCCCACTGGCGTTGCAAAAGAGCTGGCAGGCTTGACCAGCAAGAAGCTTATCCTGGCGGGCGGTATTCGTTCACGCGCAGAAGTAGACGAACTGGATGCCATGGGCGTGGACGCCGTGGTCGGGATGGCGATTTATACGGGCGCAATGGAATAGAAAGTTTGTAAAACGAAAGTTGCCAGCACACTCAGAGGCCGATAGACTCAACGCAACTCCGCTGGAGTTTGGCGGACTGGGTGTGTACCTGTTCTTTGCCAGCAGAAGGTTCTACCAAGATAAATTATGGCCAGGAATCGCAAGAGGAATGGTCCTGACTATCTGCGGTTTCACGTTATTCAACTTGTACCGCTACCTGTTGTTCTTTACCGTGCTGTATTCAACTTAGCGTTTCTTCCCGCGATACAGGCCGGCAATCCCAAACGTGTAGGGCGTCCAACTCACGTCCTTGAAGCCGACCAGTTCCATGCGTGTGAGCATCTCCTGTGGCGCAGGAAATTTATGGACAGAGGCAGGCAGGTACTCATAGGGGCCACGCGAGCCGGAGATCAGCGCTCCAATGCGGGGCAGCACGTTGCGAAAGTAAAAACCATAGAGTTTGCCAAAGACGCCGCCAGGCTCGCTGAAGTCCAGAATGCCCAGTTCGCCCTGCGGCTTTAGGACGCGAAAGATCTCGCGCAATCCAGCATCGTAATTCGCCAGATTGCGGAAGCCAAAGGAAGAAACCACAAGGTCCATACTGCTATCCGCCAGAGGAAGATGAAGCGCGTCGGCTTCAACAGGTTGGATTTTTTTCGCGTTGTACTTGGCCTGTCCGTGCCGCAGCATCTGGCGTGAGAAATCGAGCGCAAGAATTGCCGCATTGCTTTTCTGCCGGGTGGCCACTGTGCGCAAAGCCACGGACATATCGCCGGTCCCGGCACAAAGATCGAGCACCCGGGCATTACTTTGCGAGAGGATGTGGCGGAAGTAGCGGGCCGTGCGCCACCACCATAGCTTATCCACATTCATTGAAAGGACGTGGTTGAGAAAATCATAACGCGGCGCAATCTCGTCAAACATCTCGCGAACGGCCAGCGAGGCGGAGTTCTCATCTGTCGCGCCCAGCGGCGTTGTGCCAAGAACGCCAAAAGAAACGCCATTGTCAGCGCTGACGGAATCGGTCGCTGAGGTTTTAGGCGGCTCAGGCATGGTTTCTGATCATCTCCACGGCATTGCGTACGATCTCTGCAGGCACGTCGCCAGAGATTTTTACTTTCCCAATTTTTTGCGCAAGAACAAAATGCACCGTCCCGCCGACGGTTTTTTTATCAGCGACGAGGCGGTTCATTACTTCCTGCGTGCCGCACACAACCGGCGGCAGCGGGCCATAGGCCAGAGTGGCGGAGGTAATACGGTCAGTGGTTTCGGCACGGCAAAAACCTGCGTCACGCGCTATGGCCGCCGCGGCAATCATCCCCCAGGCTACGCCTTCACCGTGAAGAAAGTGCGTGTAGTCAGTAGCGGCTTCCAGGGCATGCCCAATTGTGTGCCCAAAATTGAGAATGCGGCGCAGGCCAGATTCTTTTTCGTCGGACGAAACCACGTCTGCCTTCACACGGATGGAGTCAGAAATGATGCGCTGCATCGATTTGGAATCGCGCCCAAGTATTTTCTTTGGATTCTGTTCCATAAACTCGAACAGGTTTTCGTCGCGGATGATGCCGCACTTTAACGATTCAAACAGGCCGGAACGAAATTCGCGTTCATCCAGAGTTTCCAGAATTTGCGGATCGACCACGACAGCCCGGGGCTGATGAAACGAGCCAATGAGGTTTTTGCCAGCATGCAGGTTCACGCCGGTCTTGCCGCCGATGCTGGCATCTACCTGCGCTACTACAGTGGTGGGAACCTGCACCACGGGTATGCCCCGCATAAAAATTGCCGCCAGAAATCCAGCGCTGTCACCCACAACTCCGCCGCCAAAAGCCACTAAAAGAGATTTGCGGTCCGCCTTGGCGTCCACCAAACGCTCAGCCAGTTGCTCCACGGTATGCAGGCGTTTGGCAGGCTCGCCATCGTGCATCTCCAGGACTTCATAGGGCAGGCGCGCGTCCCGCAAAGATTTTCCCAGCGCATCTCCCCAATGGCGACGCACATTCGGGGAGGTGATTACAAAGATGCGGCTGCCGGCATCCGGCAACACGCGACGTACCTCGCGCCCCACGCGACGCAGCAATCCGGAACCGACAATCACGTCGTAACCGTTTGGCTTAGTTTTTACACGAATCTTTTGCACGCAGATTGATGATAAATGAGGAATCGCCGACATCGCATAGAATCGCCTGAGAGCTGGCTCTTGCTTACGCGGACACAGTCAGTTCTTTGTTACCATCTCAAGTGAAGATGTCTAAAGTCCCTGCATGCGTGGATTTCATTGTGGTTGGAGCCGGCGTAGCCGGACTGCGCGCAGCCATTGCCCTGGCTGAGGCCGGCAAAGTGCTGGTGCTGGCGAAGCAGGAGCTTACTGAATCCAATACACAGTATGCGCAAGGCGGAATCGCCGTAGCTCTGAGCGATGAAGATGAAATCAGCCTCCATTTGCAAGACACAATTCAGGCAGGCGACGGCATTGTGAGCGCCGATGCTGCTCATACCCTGGTGGAAGAAGGTCCAGAGCGCATACAGGAGCTGATTGAGTGGGGCACGGAGTTTGATCGCAAGGGCACTCGCCTGACATTTACGCGCGAAGCCGCGCATAGCCGCGATCGGATCCTGCACGCTCACGGAGACTCTACAGGCCGCGAGATTGGACGTGCGCTCTATGCCAAGGCGGCAACCCTAAAAAATATTTCCTTTTCCGCATTTGAATTTACAGCCAGCCTGTATATGGATGCCGGACGCATTTGCGGTGTGGATCTGATCTCTGCCGAAGGCAGGATGCAAACAGTGAACAGCAGCGCAGTCCTGCTGGCTACAGGGGGCGCAGGGCACGTTTATAGCAATACTACGAACCCCGCTGTCGCCACGGCGGATGGCATTGCCATGGCTTTCCGCGTGGGCGCAGAGATTAGCGATATGGAGTTTGTCCAGTTTCATCCCACGGCGCTTTACGTAAAAGATGCGCCGAGATTCCTGCTCTCTGAGGCTCTGCGCGGTGAAGGCGCGGTACTCCGGAACGCCGAGCTGCACCGATTCATGCCGAAATATAATGACGCCGCTGAAATGGCGCCGCGGGATGTGGTGGCCCGCGCCATCGCACATGAACTGGAGGTTTGCCGGCTGAAAGATCCTGTGGTCTATCTGGATATGACGCACTTGAAAGCAGACCACATTAGAGCCCGTTTTCCACGAATTTACGAAACCTGCCTGCAATACAACGTGGACATCGCGATTGACTTGGTTCCGATACGTCCGGCGGCCCATTATCTGATGGGCGGAATCAAAACCGATATGCAGGGACACAGTAGTCTTCAGGGGCTTTATGCGGCCGGAGAAGCAGCCTGCACGGGAGTCCACGGCGCGAATCGGCTGGCCAGCAACTCTCTGCTGGAAGGGCTGGTTTTTGGCGCCCGGGCAGGCCATGCCATGCGTGAGGAATTGAGACACGTCAACCCGGCAAAGGGCGTTGAGGCAAAAGGTGCGGAGCCAATCCCCGATAGCGCGACACATAACCCGGAACACTTCATTCAAGGTGTGCAGCGGCTCATGTGGGAGAAAGTAGGCATAGTAAGGTCACGCCAGAGCCTGACGGAAGCAATTGAATTTTTGCAAAAGGCCAGTCAGGAGCTCCCAACGCCAAGCTCACGACGGAACTGCGAGGGCAGGAACATACACACGGCGGCACAAATAATTGCACGCTCAGCAATGGCCCGGTTGGAGAGCCGCGGGGCACACTATCGCACGGACTATCCGGAACATGATGACGCGAAATTCAAGAAGCACTCAATTGTGGGCGAAAAAGGTGTGCGGTTTGTGTGAGGCAAAAAGCAGTTTTCACCGTGGAGACATATCGCACGGAGAGCTAACGCACAAAATCAAATCTTTTCATCTTGCACGCTCTATTTCCCGCTCAACAGAACGCCTAATCTGCCGATAACTACTGCAAAGGCAAAACGCTTGTAATCTGTTTTCACGGCCTGTGGAGATTAAATCGGATAACGGAACATACCTCTAAAAACCAACGGGCCCTGGCTTCTGCCAAGGCCCATTCCAGATTGGAGAGTAACGCGTCTTGCAAAATCAATACATGTATCGTCTCACGATGGATAAAACCCCGCAAGTTACCCTGGGACGATAACCCCTTTGGGCGGGTACTCCGGCGAAGGAAGTTTTCCACAGGACGGATTGCCCCTTGGAAAGGGTCTTAAATTAGGAAAATCAGACGAGCCTCCTGATTTACTAAATGAAATTAAGAAGAAATAAATTTTTAAAAAGACCTATTTTTTAGCCCCTCTACTCACCCTTAATAGGGTAACGCTTAAATCCCAGGGGAAATCTGTATCTGCCTTTTGGGTGTTTTAAAATCTGCCGGGCTAAAGTTGTTTGTGTTTAGCAAGGGCACCGGGCAAACTATTGAAAAGGATGGACATGTCCAATTCCCCCGACACGGACCGCTGGTATATAGCGGAATTGACTGAAGAAGTAACCCTTGAGGGCGATGCCCAGAACCTCGTCCATAAGAAGACCCGTGTCATTTTTGCCGATTCACCGGAAGATGCGTATGAAAAGGCCCTTGCCATGATTACCGAGCATGAGGTCAGCTATTTGAGTGAGCACCACAAAGCTATCCGGACCCGTTTTTGGGGCCTGCGCGAATTGACTTTATCCAATGAAGACATGGACCGCGCAGGAATGCTCCCGGAAAGCCGCCTGGCCCGCCGGCGGAACTCAACCGGACTTTCTCCGGAACAGCAGTTTGCTTTGCTGGTATCGCTTAAACCGGGCGCTCTGCCAAACTAAGCTTCCTTTGGATTGGGTTCTTCTCTCTTCGGAAACAAGACGGAAGCCAGCACCGATATCGTCAGCACACCCGCCACAACAACCAGCGCTACCCATGTAGGCATGTGGTACTTCTCCGGCAGCAGCATTTTTGCGCCAATGAACATCAAAACCGCGGACAAACCGTAATTTAAATAGTGAAAGAGCTTCATGAGGCCTGCCAGTGCAAAATACAGAGAGCGCAGGCCCAGAATTGCGAAAACGTTGGACGTATAAACGATAAACGTGTCCCGGCTGATGGCCAGAATGGCGGGAATTGAGTCCGTGGCGAACAGAATATCGGTGGTTTCCACCACGAGCAGAACCACGAACAAAGGCGTAACCAGCGTCTTTCCCGCGCGCCGGACAAAGAAATGCTTCCCCTCGTAAGAGTCGGTGATCGGCAGGAACCGTCGGCAAAATTTCAAGACAATATTCTTTGAAGGATCCTGCTGCTTGTCTCCCTCACGCATCAACTGGAAACCAGTCCAGATGAGGAAGATGCCGAATGCATAGAGTATCCAGTGAAAGCGCTGAACAAGAGCAACACCGGCCCAGATGAATACACCCCGCATGATCAGCGCGCCAATGATCCCCCAGAAAAGCACCGTCTTTTCTTCTTCAGGCGGAACTTTAAAATAGGCAAATAAAAGAATGAAAACAAATAGATTATCAACGCTCAGAGCTTCTTCAAGAAGATAGCCGGTGGTGAACTCTAGCGCTTTGGTGGAGCCTAGCCAGTGATGGACAAAGATAGCAAAGCCCGCAGCCAGAGCGATCCAGAAGGCGCTCATAAGCAACGCCTGTTTGAATGGCATTACCTGGTGCTTGCGGCTTAGGACCACAAGGTCAAAAAACAGCAACAGCAGAATCGCAGCGTTAAAGATGATCCAGCTTATATGCATCGGCAGACAGACCGATTATAGCGAGGTGAGCTGGCACTCAGAGCTGCGCCTTGTTGGCTATGACGGTACTTTTTGCGGCGGTGGCGGAGGATTGTCGCCCATGCCGTTCAACAAGCGAATCGTTTCCAGTATGACGTCGCCGGAGATTTTGAGGCTGTCGACGCTCAGCTTGTCCACGGTGTCCTGGGTGGTGTGGTGAAAGCTGTTGTTGTAGCCATAATCCAGATCGATGATGTCGGCCACGGGCATGCCGGCCTGCGCAAAAGGAATGTGGTCGTCTTCCACCGTGTTTGTTGCAGCAAAGAAATGCGACTGATATCCCAGCCGGGTTGAGGCTTGCAGAACTATATCTTCCAGCCATGGTGTGGAGTTGGTGTCACGGTAAATATCGAGATCGGCATCGCCGATCATATCGGCCAGGAGGAAGGCCTTCACTTTTTTGCTGGTGCCATCATCGTGCCATTTCTGGGCCAGATGCCGGCTCCCCCAGAGAGCGTCATTGGTGTGCCACACGCGGGTCATAGACTCTTCGCCATCAAGAAATGCCAGCCAGACGCTGTAGCCTTCCAGCTTTTTACCGTGGAACTGGTCTGCGATAGCCAGCAGTAGAGCGGATGTTGCCGCACCATCGTTCGCGCCTACAAAATTGGTATTGCGCAGCCAGTAATTCGTTTCGTAGTGGGAAGCCACCACAATAACGCCGTCTTTGGCGCCAGGAAATTTGACGATGATGTTCCGCATGGGAACCGGCCCAATGGAGGTTTGGGCGGTAAAAGCGTCCTCTTCCACCTGATCAGATTTCAGCTTGCCTTTGAGATAGCCATAGACCTTTTCCATGCCTGGGCTGCCATCCCAGCGAGGGCCAAAAGCAACAATCTCTTTGGTGTATTGCATGGCGCGAGCAGCGTCAATGTGTAAGGCCGGGCCAGCGGGCACAATAGGCTTACCGGCAGGCGCAGCGGCGGCCTGCGCTGCCTGTTCGGAGGAAGGCTCATTGGCAGCAGAAGCTGTCTTGTCTGTTGAACATCCCAGCCCGGTCAGAGAAAAAACCAGGAGCAGAATTGCACTGCGTCGCAAACACAAGATCACGCTGACGCTCCTTGCCACACAGAATTCAGAAACAAACATCCCCTGCGGAAAAAGCAAAGGCTTCGCTCAAAGCGAAGCCTTGCCGCAAAGAACTTTAACAGTTTACTTTATTCGTCTTGTAGCTTGCGTTTTTCTTCACGCTTGCGCCGCTGCTTGGGATGGACCAGCCACACAATGCCGATGCTGCCGAGATAAAGCACGATCATGGGAGCCGCATAAATGCTCATATTCATGATATCCGTGGTGGGAGTGAGAATTGCCGCGATCACAAAAAAGATCAGGACCGCGCCGCGAATATGCTTAAAGAGGAACTTGGCATTCACCACGCCCATGGCCCCGGCAAAGCCGAGCACAATGGGCAATTCAAAGACCAGGGCCAAACCGAGGATGATGGTGAGAAAAAGATCGGTGTATTCGTTGATGGAGATCATTGGTTTGAGATCACCACCATTGCCGATCAAAAAGTCCATGGCTACCGGAAACACGATCCTGTAGCCGAAGTATCCGCCGCAGAGAAAAAGGACGATGGAGAGAAACAGGAACGGCAGCAGGAACTTCTTTTCATTGCGGTAAAGCGCCGGCGAGATAAAGCCCCAGAGCTGATAAAGCAGCCATGGGCAGGCAATAAAAATGCCGACGATCAACCCCATCTTGATCTGGATATTAAAAGTGTCCGTGGGGTTCAGATAAATCAGGCTAGGATCAAAATGGTGGTCGCTCAGCGCTTTCTGTACCGGCGCTTCCATTTTACCGATAACGGCCTCAACCTTGTACCAGCCAATGGCGACGCCAACAGCAATACCGACCACGGACTTAAAGACCATCCGGCGCAATTCTTCAAGGTGCTCCAGCAAACTCATGGAGCCAATGGACCGGAGTTCTTTTTTTATGGCTGGATCTGGTTCTGCAACAAGTTCAGGCATCGTAATCCCGTGGAACCGTGTTCTTCATGCGCTCAGTAAGACGGTTCAGTGCGCCCTGAATGGAGAGATCTTCATCCCCCGTGATCTTGGCAATCTCCGGCTCAATGTGTTTGCGCGGATCAACTGACTCAAGATCAAGCTTGCGAATCTCTTCATGAAACTGGCCCTGGAACTGGCTGCTGGCTTTCTTAAATTCAGCCATGAATTTGCCCAATTGGCGGGCAATTTCCGGCAACTTCCGTGGCCCGAACATCAGGAGCGCCAGAAGCACTATAAAAAATATTTCTGAGAAGCTGAAATTCATAATGTTCTGGTGTCATCATACCGCAGCTTTTATTAAAAACGGGCTGGATTTTAGATTAAGTTTTCCAATGACCAAAGTTTCCTTAGTCCAAACAAGCAAAAAAAGCATCTGATTAAAGTACAGACGCAAGCTGATTACCGGATGTCAGAAGTAGCTGGTTACGGAAGACCAAATCGGGATGAAATGCATGTAAAGTCCTGACGCAGAGAGTGTTATACTGACAGAAGTTTTTTCCGGAATCGAGCTCGCAAGCTCAGCAGCCGAGGATATTCATGTCAGGTGGAACAACTTCTCGCGGAAGCATCCGTTCACTTTTTTTCGTCCTACTCGTTATCGTAACCTGTGGCTTTTTAGGCTCAGCCGCCTTCAGCCAGAGGGGCACACCTTCTTATGGAGCGGGCGCTTCGGACAATGATGTCCGTGATGGCCTGCATCAGTTTTCAGAAATCTACAATCTTGTAGAACAGAACTACGCCGAGCCGGTCAATCCCGACAAAGCGATTTACAACGGCGCTATTCCTGGCATGTTGCATGTGCTTGATCCGCACTCGAACTTTTTTGATCCCAAGTCTTATTCCCTGTTGCGTGAAGAGCAGAGCGGCAAGTATTACGGCGTGGGGATGCAGATTGCCCCGCGTAATAACAAGATCATTATCGTTGCACCGTTTGCCGGCACCCCGGCTTACAAAGCTGGACTGCGTCCGGGCGACGTGATTCTTGCGGTTGACGCAAAAGCCACGGACAACCTGAGCGTGAGCGATGTGGCCGATCTGCTGAAGGGACCAAAAGGCACCAACGTCCATATTTCCATTCTGCGCGAAAGCACTGACAAGCCGCTGGAGTTCAACCTGATTCGCGATGAGATTCCGCGCAACAGCGTTGACCTGAAATTTATGATCCGGCCGGGCATCGGGTACATGCACGTGACGGCTTTCAATGAAACCACCGAACAGGAAGTGGAAGACGCGCTGCAAGGCTTTGGCGACCTGAAAGGGTTGATCCTTGATCTGCGCGGCAATCCGGGCGGCTTGTTGAATGAAGGCGTGGGCGTGGCGGACAAGTTCCTGAAGAAGGGACAGGTCATTGTCTCGCACCATGGCCGCAGTTCACCGGAGAGAACTTATAAAGCTTCACGCGGCAACGGCGGCAAGGATTATCCGCTGGTTGTGCTGGTAAACCGCGGCACGGCATCGGCGGCGGAGATCGTTTCCGGCGCGATTCAAGACCATGATCGTGGACTGATTGTTGGCGAAGTAACCTTCGGTAAAGGGCTGGTCCAGACCGTGTATCCGCTTTCAGAGAATACAGGCCTGGCGCTGACCACAGCCAAGTACTACACGCCCAGCGGCCGCCTGATCCAGCGCGATTACAACGGCGTTTCACTCTACGACTACTATTACGCACGCGAGCAGGAAGATAATCCCAGCAACAACGCGAACACGAACTCAACCACACCTTCCAAGGAAGTGAAGCTGACTGACAGCGGTCGCACGATGTTCGGTGGCGGCGGCATCACTCCGGACGTAAAGGTGAAGCCCTTCAAGACCACGAAGTTTGAAGATTCCCTGCTGGTGAAATATGCGTTCTTCAATTTCGCCAAACATTACCTGATCAACCGCCATGTGGACAAAAATTTTGAAGTCACGGACGCGGTGATGCAGGACTTCCGCAAATTCCTGGAGTCACAGAAGATTCCGTTCACAGAGCCGGAGATGAATGAAGGCATTGACTTCATCAAATCCAGCATTAAAACGGAGCTGTTCATTTCTGAGTTTGGCCAGGAAGAGGGCTTGCGCGTAAGAGCGGAGAACGATCCGCAGGTAATTACGGCGCTAGGCAACCTGCCCAAGGCCAAAGAGCTGGCTGAGAATGCCAGAAAGATTGTGGCCCAGCGCGCTGCAGCACAACAGCAGTCTTCTAACGTCCGTTAAATCTAATTTAGCTTGATAACCGGCCCGCCAGAAATGGCGGGCTTTTTACTGCGGCTATGATTCCCTTCTCAACACCGTGCAACAGGTCTCCTATTATTGGCTGCACCCAAACATGGCATTAATACCGAGCTAAGGCAATTTTGTTATGCCTGAGGGCAGCAACTCTGCTTGAAAGCTGGCCATCCCATCTCCCGAGTTGTTACGCAACTCGGAGTAAGACCATGAAACGCCACTTCGTAGTTCTTCCCTTCTGTTTACTTGTTTCTCTTGTTTGTTTCAGTCAAAGTTTTTCAACACAAAGTTATCCGGTGGGAGCAGGGCCGGTTCAAATTATTTCCGCCGATTTCAACGGTGACCATCTGCCGGACCTGGCCACAGTCAACACCAGCGCCAACACCGTTTCTATCCTGATCAACAATGGAGACGGCACCTTTCGCCCAGAGGTTGAATTTGCCACGGGAACCGCGCCCATTGGTTTGGCCGCCGTGGATTGGAATAAAGATGGAAAAATGGACCTGGTAGTTGTGAACAGTGGATCGGATCCAACGGTCAGCGTATCGATTCTGCTGGGAAACGGAGATGGAACTTTCCAGCCCCATCACGAAATAGCAGGAGCTCCCAACGCAAACTCAATTGCCGTGGGCGACTTCAATCACGACGGCAATTCTGATATCGCAACCTCCACCAATACGCCGGTGAATGCAGTGTATGTGAGCCTGGGTAACGGTAAAGGCGGAGTGTTGGGGCAAAAGATTACCAGCAATATTGGGATTGATCCAAAACCGCCGGCTGACAATCCATTTCTTCTCTCCCAGATTACTTCAGCAAATTTCAACAATGACAGCTCAACCGACCTTTATTACACGGAGTGTTGCAATACATTTGTGATTGTGCAACAGGGAGCGCTTGGGGTGCTCTCCAGTAATGGCGATGGCACGTTTACGGACCATCCGCAAACTGGGGCCATCGTTCCGCCAACCGACATAACTGCCATTGATATAAACCAGGATGGCCTTTCCGATATAGTGTTCCCCTTTGATGGCTGCCATGAACCATGCACTGGAGCAACGAGCACGATTAATCTGGGGAATGGCACATTCGGTGGAGGCACAGGACTGGAAGTGGGGGTCGACAATCCCGGTCCTCAGGTAAGCGGGACGGTATTCGATGTGGACGGAGACGGCTTGAAAGATTTTGTCCTCGTCGGCGTTGACACGGACAATCCTCCATTCGTGCTTGAGAACATGAATTTGATCATTGCAAAACAAAAACCTGACGGAACATTCGTCAACCCTCCACAGTTCGCAGGCGATCCTTCAGATTTGATTACTGTGGTTTTGAATGCGCCAGTGGTGGAAAAGGCATCTGTTGTGGTGGCGGATTTCAATCATGACGGCAAGCCTGATCTGGCCATGGTAAGTAAATTTGGGGAGCCGGTCTTTGTCTCACTCAATACCACTCCGCCAAGCCCGTGCGCAGTGAGAACCACAGATCACACGGTTACAGTTTGCAGCCCGGCGGATGGCACGGTGACACTTTCACCGCTGCACATCGTTTCACACGCGACTTCATCCACACCGGTTAGCGTAAGCCAGATTTATCTGGATGACAAACTGGTGTTCCAGGGAACAGGTGGCTCAATCGATAAAAGCCTGCCACTTACACCCGGGGACCATCATCTGCAAGTCAAATCATGGAGCAACGGGCAGCCATTCCACAGCGACTTCTCTGTTTCTGTGCCGGTGTCAATTCCAGTAACAGTTGCGCCTTGTTCAGAAAGCACAAACTTTGTTGTAAATATCTGTTCGCCAGGACAAAACGCCACATTTGATCTGGTTGCGCCAATCACGGCAGCCGCTAAATCATCGGCGACGATTACCACCATGCAAATCTATCTCGATAACAAAGAGGTATTTCACTCCCCCAATAGCACTCTGATTGAAACTGACTTGCCCATGGACGCGGGAACGCACGTGATTGTGGTAAAAGCCTGGGACAGCACCGGCAGGAATTTTTCCAGCAGCCGGACTGTTACAGTTACGAGTCCATTTTGAAAGCAGCAAGTTAGGAAAACCAGCAGCCAGTGATTAGTCGTTAGTATTTGGCGAATCAGATTTACCAAGCCTTAAGGCCTGCTCAAGAGGGCGGGCCTTAATTGTTAGCCGCAAACTACCTTACATGGCAATTTATTGCAGGGATTGACTTTAGATAATCTTGAACACGTTCATTATTTGCTTGACTCAGACGTCCCTACGCGATATGTTGAACACGTTCAATAATATTTAGGGTGATTAAAAAGGAGCCGTGCCGTGAATGAGCCGCCAACCACGCAGTTTCGTTGGACCGCAGTATCCGTAGTTTTAGCCATTGCCGCCGGAGGTTTCATGTACCACGTCTTGGTGTTCCATCGCCTGGAACAGACGGCGCTGCTCTTTGTGGGCATACCGGTATTGCTGGCGGTCATAATAGCCAATACGCCTAAGGCTAAAACCACTACCGGCAGCATACTGAAGGCCACAACTCTGGCGCTGTTGCTCTCTGCGCCGCTACTGGGTGAAGGTTTCATCTGCATCGTGATGGCGGCGCCAATCTTCTATGCCGTGGCTATGCTGGTGGCCGCTATCATCAATTTCACCAAAAAACGAGTTGCCAAGCCTAAGCAGGCAATTTTGCCTTGTATTGCGTTAATTGCTTTTCTTCCCATGAGCATGGAAGGGACGCGCCCCACACTCTCCTTCAGCCGCGATGAACAAGTCACGGCTCAGCGTATGGTGGCGGCTTCTCCGCAAGAAGTTGAGAATACCTTGCGCAATAGCCCACGTATTGATCGCAAGCTGCCTTTCTATCTGCGGTTGGGCTTTCCCCGCCCGACTGAGGCGCATGGCCAAGGGCTTGATCCCGGTTCCATGCGCAAGATCCATTTTGCCGGCGGCGAGGGACATCCGGGCGATCTGGTGCTGGTGGTCACGGATTCCGCGCCTGGGCATGTGCGGTTCCGGATGGTTTCCAATGACACAAAAGTTACGCACTGGCTGGACTTTAAAGAAGCTGACATCGAATGGCACGCAGTAGGCCACCAGACAGAAGTCACATGGACCCTGCGGTATCGCCGGCTTCTGGATCCAGCCTGGTACTTTGGGCCGTGGGAGCGATACGGCGTGCGGCTGGCGGCTGACTACCTGATACAGGTAAACGCCACACCTGCGGGAATTGACTAATGGACCGAACGCTCATGATCCGTGCATTTGGTTTGTATCTGCCAGCGCTGGCGGCGGCTGCGCTGGTCTGGCAGAAAGTGCGTACGCACCGCCAGATTGCAGCGCTGCTGGCAGGGCTCTGCTGGTCACTTTGCTCTCTTCTGCTGGTGCAGATCCTCAACCAGCATTTTGTCTGGTGGCGATCTCACGCTGTAGGCGGCTTGTGGCGCGACATGCCAGTGGACTTGTATCTGGGATGGGCGCTGCTTTGGGGAGTCTTACCAGTCCTGGTTTTGCCGCGCGCTCCACTCTGGATGGTGCTGGGGCTTTTTCTGGCTCTAGATCTGGCGGTGATGCCAGTTTGTGCGCCTGTAGTAAAGCTAGGGGACAACTGGCTGACAGGCGAAGCTGTTGCCCTTGTGCTGGTGTTGCTGCCAGCCACCGTGTTCGCACGATGGAGCTTAAACAGCACGCAGCTTGGATACCGGGCTTTGCTGTGGGCGATTACTGCTTCATCGTTATTGCTGTTTTTTGTCCCGGAAATATTCTTTGCCATCTCCAGGCACGGAAGCTGGCAGGCTTTTCTGAGTACGCCGACTTCAGTCCGCAATATGGAGCTTCAACTTCTATTTCTGCTGGCAGTCCCGGCATTTTCCGCGGTGCAAGAGTTCACCCGGCGCGGACTAGGCACGCCGATTCCCTATGATCCTCCGCTTCGGCTGGTCGCGAGTGGACTATATCGCTACCTTGCCAATCCCATGCAGACCTCAGGCGTGTTGGTGTTCACGGCTTGGGCTGTGCTGCTCAGAAACCCATGGCTGCTTCTCGGTGGATTCACGATTGCAATTTATTGTGTTGGCTTGGCCGCGTGGCATGAAGGTGAAGATTTGAATCATCGCCTGGGTGAGCCGTGGCGTCGCTATCGCGCAAACGTGGGCAATTGGATGCCGCGCTGGCGGCCATGGCACGACGTAGAGACAACAGTTCCCCGCTTATATATTGCGGAAGGCTGCGGGCAATGTTCGCAGGTGCGCAGCTGGCTGGAGGCACGCAATCCCACGGGCCTGGAAATCGTCGCGGCGGAAGACCATCCCAGTCACGCCCTTTATCGCATGACTTACGATCCCATGGATGGCAGCGCACCCGACGAAGGCGTGGCAGCGTTTGCCCGCGGGCTGGAACATTTGAATCTGGCATGGGCGTTTGCAGGCGCACTGCTGCGGCTTCCGGTCATTTATCCACTGATACAGCTTCTGCTGGATGCATCCGGGCTGGGCCCACAACAGGTTGAGCGGAGGCAATGCCAGGTGCTGAGATAAGGCAGGACTACCGTAACCAGAGTTGCTGCTTGTAAGTCTCAGGTTCTCATGGCAAAATCGGCGCACCTTGAGAATAGCTTGGGGGAAAATTGCTGGGGAAAGAGTGAGATCATGCGCCGATTCGTGTCATGTTTTTGGATTTTATTGTTGCTGGCAACTCCCTTCTCGGGACAGACCGACGAGTGGAAGAGATACAAGAACACAGAAGGCAATTTTACGGTGCTATTCCCGGGTGAACCAAAGGACAGCGCTAACCCGATTGCCGGCGGCATGAGTTCACACACGCTACAGGCCATGAAAGCGCCTGCGATCTACACGCTTGTCTGGACTTTTATAGACGCCAAGCAAGGCGTGACGGAGACCAATTTCGAGGTCTTTAAGACTTCCTTTCTGAGCAAACTGCCAAAATGCACAGTGGCGGCTGACCAACCCGCGAGTCCGGCTCTCCCAAACTATATAGGCCATGAATACCAGCTCACTTGTGACATGCCACAAGGCAAAATCACGATTATAGGCACCCTCTACTGGGGCCAACATTATTCTTATGCAGTGATGGCCATATTTTCCGCCACTGTGCCTCAGCCAACCGACGTAAAGAAATTTGTGGAATCGATCACGCTGATTGATCCGGCAAAATAATTTGTGAGCTTCATTGCCCAGGGCTCTCGCTGGTGGCTGGAGCATTCCCGCAACGTCCGCGTATGCCCTGGCGGAAGCGCTCACGCTCTTCCGGCGTCATCTGTTCCCAGCGCCCGGCCATGCGCCGGCCGAAACTGGGACGATGTCCGCCTCGCATCCCCAGATCTCCGAAGAGAATCCGGCAGAGAGCGAACAGCCCGAGCGCCTGCCAGAAGGTAATTTGCTTCCATCCGAACACCGCCGGCAGATTCCAGTTCCATAAATGCATCACCACTTCGCCGCCAACAAAGATAAAAAGAGCAACCCCCAATGGGGCGGCCACAAAAATCCATTTTTTTCTTCTCATGTTTCTGTTCCTCACCTATTCATAAATTCGTTGTAAAT
>DASXLK010000085.1:0-40503 GCA_036496365.1 Candidatus Angelobacter sp.
ATGAGTTTAATGCAACTTGGGTTCAGTGAAAATCCGAAGGAACACCTATCTTCACTCCTGGGAACCTAGACGGCAAACAAATGTATCGGTTCTTCCGGAGACAAGAATCGCCTGAGCCTGAAAAAATCACAAGTGACCATAGTTTTTATGCCCAACAAGCTGGGAACAAAAGCTGTTAACCCCTTCACCCGTATAGGGAAAAACTGAATTTACCTTTGATATTTACAAACTTTTTAATCACCATCAATGACCGGGTTGTTGAGAGCGCCAATGCCCTCAATTGACACTGTTACTTGGTCACCAGCCACCAGCGGGCCTATCCCGGCAGGAGTGCCAGTTAGAACCAGGTCACCCGGCAGCAATGTCATAACCTGCGTAATGAAGCGCATCACAATGTCAACGCCAAAAAGGAAGGCTGTGGTGCTTTCTGATTGCTTCACAGCTCCGTTCACGCGAGTTTCCACGCGCACGCCCTTCCAGGGATCAATCTCGTCGGTGACGATGGGTCCAACCGGGCAAAACGTATCAAAGCTCTTGCCGCGCGTCCACTGACCGTCTTTCTTTTGCAGATCGCGAGCAGTTACGTCATTGGCGCAGGTATACCCGAGGATGTAAGGCTTAACGTGGTCCTTTGGTCCCAGGCCTTTGCATGTCTTACCGATCACAAGGGTAAGTTCGCCCTCATAGTCCACCCGCTGGGAAAGGTGCTGCGGGCGAACAATTTTGTCGCCGGGGGAGATCAGGGAGGTCGGCGGCTTCAGGAAAATCACCGGCTCTGTAGGTACATCATTTCCTAATTCTTTTGCGTGCTCGCTATAGTTCCTGCCCACACAGACGATCTTTGAGGCCGCTGCGGGGTACAGTAATTTTGCCGAGGAGACAGGTTGCGGAACAACTTTCTGTGCCTTGGAGAAATCGGGAATCAACCCATCAGGCGCTGATTGTGTGATTTGATCGGTGCCGGAAACGGACTCGATGAGCCCGAAACGAGGGCCGTCGGCAGAGACGAAGCGACAATATTTCATTCTGGGGAATACTCCGAAAATTATTGGATGTAGATGTAAAGGATCGTATTATTCAAAATGCTATCGGTTCGTCACGGGTTCCGCAAAAAACAGCGCGACACAAAACAAACTGCTCCGGATGAACCTCGACGATACTCAGAAGAATACCGGTCTTTAGTTTGGATATCAAAGGAGAAAGTAACTCACTGGCGGCCGGAATTCCTGCGGCCGCCAAGTTTTAATCCTTTTACGCGTAATAAAGTTAAGCCGTCCTTAACTTCGATTGCCTTGCTGTGCAATCTCTGCCAGATACTCAGAGCACTTGAAAATAACAATGAGTACTTCCATCACAACGCGAGCGTAAATTACATAAAAGAAAAACAAGAGTGGCGCACCAATCAGCAACATGAAAATGCCGCCAATAGTGCTTGCCGTAAAGGCTGTAACTACTAATACGAGCGAAGCTAATGCTGCCAACGCGATTGAAATCACAAACAGCACTTTGATCAGCTTTGCAGTAATAAAGTGTGTGAATGATAAATCAAAAAGCGAGGAAATGAAGCCTGCTGTCTCCTGAGAGTTGACAGGGGGAATATATCTGGCTGGCGCAGGCGCCGCTGCAGCCGCCGATCCCATTCCTGCTGCCGCTCCGCACGCCGAACATGCTGCTGCACCAGGAGTCAGTTGTGTACCGCATTTCGCACAAAATGCCATTAGGGTTCTCCTCCGGAAAGGCTCTTTCGAACCAAAGATTTTGTAAGCGATTCAGCTTAGTCCTACTTCTCACGGAAGAAAAGAAACTTATTTTCTAATTTGATGTTGAAAAAAGGAGCTGGGAATTAAGTCGACAATCTGTGGCGCCACTCTTAACTGAAATGCCTTAGGCCGCCCCCTGCGATTCACCCAGAACAACTTTCAGATCTATGCGCTTTTTGCCCCGATAGACGGTGATCGTCACGGTGTCGCCAGAATGGTGATTTTGCATTACGTGGGAAAGATCCTGCTGATCTTCCACCGTCTGGCCATCCACGGCAACCAGCAAATCACCGCCGATTAGAATAGGGGAATTCCCTAGAAGTACTCGCTCGGTGCCGCCGCGCAACCCCGCCCGCTCCGCCGCGCTGCCTGGCAGCACCTGCATAACCAGCAAACCTGAATCGGCTGTAAATCCAAGCTGCTCAGCCACTTCGCGTCCAATGGGAACGGTTCTAATACCCATTTCCGGGCGACGAACACGGCCCAGGTGTACCAGATCATCGAGCACCGCTTTTGCTGTATTAATTGGGATCGCAAATCCAATGCCGGCGCTTTGTTCCACGCCTCCGGTCAAAATCATGGTATTTATGCCAATCACCTGTCCCCGGGCATTCAGCAGCGGACCACCGGAATTTCCTGGGTTGATGGCTGCATCAGTCTGGATAGCTTCATCAATAAATCCTCGCTGGCCCTTCAGAGAGCGGATAGAGCTGATGATGCCGCGCGTCATGGTACCGCTGAGCCCAAACGGATTGCCGATGGCATAAACCTTCTGACCCACAACCAGGTCCTTGGAATCGCCAATCTCGGCTTTGGTCACTGATTTCTCGGGAATCTGGATTACCGCCAGATCATGGATTGGGTCCGTTCCAACAATCTGGGCTTTATATTTTTTTTTGTCGCTGGTGGTCACTTCCACCTGACGCGCATTTTCTACAACGTGGAAGTTGGTTAGAATGTGGCCTTCACCGTCAATCACAAAGCCGGAACCCATGCCCTGCTGCGGCACTGCTCCATAAAAAAAGTCATAGGCCATGGCAATGGACGTGATGTTTACTACAGAAGGCAAGGCCTTCTTATACACCGCGATATTATTTTGCTCCTCTGGATCGAACGAGGCAGGCCCGGCGGCTTGCGTTAAATCAACATGGGAAGGATGAGTTACCCAGGAAGGAACTCCGGAACCGCTGAACCGTGTGGTAACAAAATAAAACGCAACAACCAATAGCGTTGCTAGAACAATTGGGCGTAAGAGCTTCATGTCATCACCTATCAAAGAATAGACGCTTAGCCAGGACCTTAAGCTCGGCGTAAATTCGCTGCACCTGATGGCTGGTCTCTTCCATAGATGCAGAATTGTCAATCACGTAGTGGGCGCGCCTGGCCTTTTCATCGTCAGGAATCTGGGCTTTGTTGCGGCGTTCCACGTCTGCGCGTGCCAGTACTTCAGGCATGCCGGTGCGTTGTCCAAAGCGGGCAACTTTTTGTGTTGGCTTACAAGTCACGACAATAATTTTGTCAAAATGATCTTTGACTCCGGCTTCAAAGATCAATGCTGCCTCCACCATGGCAATGGCGTATGGGTCTTCATCGCCAATCTTCCGCATCCACTGGTCCTGTCGCTTGATTACTGCCGGGTGCACAATCTTATTTAGCTCCGCTATGCGCCCGCCGTCAAACACCAGCGTAGCCAGCTTGGCACGGTCCAGATCTCCTGAAGCCTTGATAATTTCCTGCCCAAAGTTCTTAATCAGTTCCTGATAAACCTCTTCACCGGGGCGATAGAGCTCATGGGCAATTGTGTCAGCGTCAATAAAATGCGCGCCCAGATCGACAAACATCTTTGCGACTGTGGATTTGCCGCAAGCGACGCCGCCAGTAAGGCCTACGCGAATCACCCGATTAGCCCTGCACCTGCCGCTCTGGACCGCGGCGCATCTGGCACGCTTTCACCGTATTCGCCATGAGCATGGCAATTGTCAAAGGACCTACTCCGCCAGGTACGGGAGTGATGGCGCCCGCAACGGCAGCTACGTGAGGATCAACATCGCCAACCAGAGTTGATCCTTTCTCCGCAAAAGACTTTTCTCGCGCGGCATCTCCGGCAAAGAACTTTTCAAATTCCTTGCGCTCTGTGATTTTGTTAATGCCAACGTCAATCACAGTCGCTCCCGGCTTCACAAATTCTTCTGTAACAAAGCCAGCTTTACCGATGGCGGCCACAAGAATATCTGCCTGCCGCGCAATGTGTGCAATATCTTTGGTCTTGGAATGGCAAATGGTGACAGTAGCGTTGTTATTCAGCAGCAGCATGGCCACGGGCTTGCCAACAATATCGCTTCGTCCGATAACTACGACATTGCGGCCTTCAATCGCGATATTGCTACGCCGCAGAATCTCGATTACGCCGGCAGGTGTGCATGGAACCAGTCCCGGCCGTTGTGTGGAGAGATTGCCGACATTCACCGGATGAAATCCATCTACGTCTTTCAACGGTGATACCGCCAGCAGAACTTTCTTGGAATCCACTTGAGGCGGAAGTGGCAGCTGCACCAGAATGCCATCAATCTCGTCGCGATTATTTAAAGAGTCGATCATCTGCAACAACTCTTCGGTGGTAACCGTGTCCGGCGGAGTGAGGTTCTCACTGAGCATTCCTAGCTGCTGGCAAGATTTGACCTTATTGCGGACATAAATCTCTGAAGCTGCGTTGTGTCCGGCAAGAATTACGGCCAAGCCCGGACGACGGCCTGCGTCGCTGAGTTTTTGCACCTGTTCAGCAACTTCAGACTTTATCTGCGCGGCTATCTTGTTTCCGTCAAGAATGATGGCTGCCATAGGCGTTGATGGGAATATCTTAACCACAAAAAATGCAAACGTACACTTGTGCCGACGGATCGGAGTTCAGTACTTTAGAATAGATCTGTGATGCTCAAACAAATTCTGGATGCACTGGCTTGTCCCGATCCCGCCTGCCGCAAGCCCCTGAAGCTGGCCAATGATGAGATGTTTCTGCAATGCACAGGTTGCAGCCGCGTCTATCCGGTGCGGGATGGCATTCCCATTCTTATCATTGACCAGAAATAACGATCAAAATAATGATCAGAAATGGTTTAAGCCGCTTCCAGTCCGGCTTCAATTTTCAGCGTTCGTAAGTATTCGGCGAAAGCAGGGCCAAGATCGGCGCGCTTAAGCGCAAACTCTACCGTCGCTTTCAGGAAGCCAAGCTTGTCCCCGGCATCATGGCGCTTGCCTTCAAAGTTATAGCCGTATACTTTTTCGCCGGCAGTGAGCAGGCCGCGAAGGCCGTCTGTCAATTGCAGTTCACCGCCCGCGCCAAGCGGGGTATGCTCTAAGGTGTCAAAAATGGTGGGCGTGAGAATGTAGCGGCCAATAATCGCCAGATTGGATGGAGCTTCTTCCATCTTGGGCTTCTCCACCAGATGGCGGACATCAAAAGCGCGATCCTGGAATTTTCCTTCGATCTTTTGTGCGTCAAGCACTCCATAAGAAGAGATAGCTGGGCCATTCACTTCCTGGGTGGCGATGATGGAGCACTGGGACTCTTCAAAGACCTCAATCATCTGCTTCAGGCACGGCTTTTGCGCGTCGATCACATCATCCGCTAAAAGCACGGCAAAAGGTTCGTTGCCCACCAGTTCCCGCGCCATCAGTACGGCGTGGCCCAGTCCCATAGCCTCTTTTTGCCGGACGTAAGCCACATGAATCATGTCTGAAATCTGGCGGACAATGGCAAGTAGATCCTTCTTGCCGCGCTCTTCCAGCATCTTTTCCAGCTCGTAGCTTACGTCAAAGTGGTCTTCAATGGCGGTTTTGCCGCGTCCTGTGATGATAATGATCTGGTCGCAGCCCGCAGCCAGCGCTTCTTCCACGCCATACTGGATGATGGGCTTGTCGACTAAAGGCAGCATCTCTTTGGGTTGCGCCTTAGTGGCAGGAAGAAAACGCGTGCCCAGACCTGCGGCGGGAAAGACAGCCTTGCGAACTCTCATTTTCATTATGAAATCCTGAATACCGCATTGATGAGATGCAGAATTCTAGCAGTTAGCAAATAGCAATTGGCAATTTGCAGTATGGATCATTGCCTTTATCGCTAGTTGCTAACTGCTATTTGCCAATTGCTTTTACAGCACCGGACTGTTGTCTCCCAGCATCATCCGCCGGACCAGCTTAATGGGCGTAAAACCCTGTTGGAGGAATACGGTGTGGAACTTTTCCAGGCTAAAGTCCGCGCCAACCTTCTTCTTGTAGTCCTCGCGCAGCTGCAGGATTTCCAGCTTGCCCAGCGTGTAATAAAGGTACGTTGGATCTGAGGTGCCGCGCTTGGTTTCAACCGTTCCATTGGCGCGCGTCTGGTAACCCTCTTTCACGAAGAAGTCGATACCTTGCTCCATCGTCATCTTTCCCGTGTGCATTTGTATGCCAACGATGAAGCGGGCATTACGGAGCAGAGCATCCTGTAGTTGGCCAAGACGCAGCTTAAGGAAAGCGGTGTCATGGTCTTCGTCTGTGCCCGGGGTGCGACCATAACCTTCATCGAGCATCATCTGCTCGCCGTAATGGGCCCAGCCTTCAGCGTTAGAGCTGCACCCCAGAAGCTTGCGGACTTTGGAAGGCGCGGAAGGCACCCACAGGAATTGCGTGTAATGCCCTGGGTAAACCTCGTGCACGGCGGTGGAGATGATGGTTCCACGATTAAATTCGGCCATGTGCTCTTCCACCTGCTCGGGCTTCCAGTCAGGCTCAGGCAAGGTGACGTTGAAGAAAGCTTCTTTTGCAACCTTCTCAAACGGGCCGGGCGTATCCATGGAGGCGAAGGTCAGCGCGCGCTCAAAGGCAGGGGTCTCTTCAAGAATCGGCAGGACCTGTGACGGCATGCCGACGATGTGATGTTGGTCCAGAAAATCACGCAGGCCGCCCAGGGTATCGCGGAAGGTTTGCAACAGCTTGTCCGGCGCGGGATGATCTTTTTCCAGCTCTTCTAATATCTGCTGTGGCGTCTTGCTGGGATCAATCTTTGCCGCGACTGTCTTGAATGATTCCTGATTCTTACGCAGGTTGGCCATGCCGATCTCAAGCAGACGTGGCAGCGGGATGTCTACGCTTTCATCATAAAGAAGCTTTTTGCTGAAGTTGTCCGCGCCGATGCGGAAGTCGCCATGGGCCTGTGGTTTTAAATCTTTTTCAATCCATTCCTTATATTGGTTGAGTGAGTCGATCACTTTCTGGTTCGTGGCGTGAAATTCATCGAGCAGCTTCTGGTCTTTCACGTCTTTGAAAGCTTCAGGAACGTCTTTCTGGAAAAAGCCGACGATACCGGGAATCTGCTGCAAGGCTACATCAACAAAAATCGGCGGCGGATTTTTCAGGTTCTGCCGCGCTGCTACAAATACGGCAGGAATTTTCTTTTCCCGGGCGATCAATGATTTCAAGCGCTGGTCGGGTGGAGCGAACGTCCGGGCCATGATGACGAAGATTGAATTGCTGACGCCGCCGGAATAAGAGTCGGGATTTTTTTCCCATCCGCGAATATTTTCCAGAGCCAGCAGATGGCTATTAATGTCATTGATAACCAAATTCAGATCAATCCACTCTGCTACTTCTGCATCCGTGGCCTTGGCCGGCAAAGAATGAACGGTAAATTCCGCCTTGAATTTTTTCAATACTGCGATCTGCTTGTCGATGGAAGCGCGAGAATAGTCCTCAAGCTGGTCGTCATATTGGTGAAAACCCGCAGAAGTGCCCGAGCTGGGATTGTATTTGAAATAGTATTCGTCAAAATAGCGGTCAGCCAATGTAGCAAAGTTTGCGGGCGGCTGCGCTTTTCTCTGCGCACATGCCAAGCAAGCCATCCCTAAAACGGCGATAAATGTAAGAAGTTTCAAGATTTGCTCCTGGCCAAACATTATATGGTTTGGCGTCTGGTGTTTGGACGTGTGGTGAGTCCGTTTGGGAGCGGACGAAGGGGCAGCTTGCGCGGCCACCCCTTATCAAGTCCGCGATTATTTCTTGTAAACCGTGCCGCCCTTCATCACGAATGAAGGGTTTTGCAGCAAGGTCACATCTTTAGTGGGATCGCCATTCACGGCAATGATATCGGCAAACTTTCCCGGCTCCAGCGTGCCAATGCGGTCAGTCCATCCCAGCAAGTCTGCGGCGTTGATGGTGGCAGTTTGGATGGCTTGAATCGGCGTCATGCCCATCTGCACGTAAACCGCGAATTCATGCGCGTTCAGTCCATGAGGATAGACAGCGGCATCAGTGCCAAAGGCGACTTTTACTCCGGCTTCAAAGGCGTGCTTCAGGTTCTGACGGCTGACGGAGGTCACGGCCTTCATTTTTTCCGCATACATGGCTGGCAGGCCGATCTTGGCGGCGTTTTCGCGCATCCAGTCGCCCAGATATTGCGTGGGAACAAGATAGGTGCCGTGCTCTTTCATGACCTTGATGCCGGCATCGTCAATGTAAGTGCCGTGCTCAATGGAATCTACGCCAGCTTCCGTGGCCCAGATGATTCCCTGCGTGCCGTGCGCGTGTGCGGCAACTTTGCGGCCAAGGCGATGCGCGTCTGCCACAATGGCCTTCATTTCTTCCAGGGTGTATTGCGAGGCGCGTGGATCGTCGCCTTTGCTGAGAACGCCGCCGGTGGCACAAATCTTGATTACGTCAGCGCCATACTTAATAATTTCGCGGACTTTTGCCTGTACGTGCTCCACGCCATCAGCGGTTCCGTCAGCCTTGGCGTGATATTCGTAAGGCAACAAATTCTGGTCACAGTGTCCGCCGGTGATGGAAAGCGGCGGACCGCTGACGATCATGTGCGGGCCGGGTACCATGCCTTGATTGATCGCGTCGCGCAGGGCGACATCGGTGTAACCACCGGCTCCGACGTTGCGCACCGTGGTAAAGCCGGCTTCCAGCGTGATGCGGGCATTCTTGGCGCCGATCAGCGCTTCCATGGGAGTGGAGATTGCCAGTTCCTGATAGCCAAAATTCGGGTCGCCAGTGAGGTGCGTGTGCGCATCAATCAGGCCGGGAAGCAGCGTAGCGTTCGGCAGGTTGATCACGTTTGCGCCGGGCAGGAGCACTCCATGCCCGATTGAAGCAATTTTGTCACCTTCAATTGTGACGATTACATTGTCCAGCATCTTGCCGGTTTTTACGTCGAGCAGATGGCCGGCGCGGATGTACGTCTTTTGCTGAGCATCTGGCGTGGTTGAAGGCTGAGCAAAGCTTGGTTTCACAAAACAAGAGCTGGCAAACAAGAGAACGGTGAGAAGAAGTTTTGGTGTTTTCATAAGACGCGCGGATTATAGCAGGCGTGGGCAGAATAAGGCGGCAAGGACTAAAGCAAAAAAGAGACCTACGCCCTGATACTCATTGCTGAAACCACTGAGCAAACTCCGCCAGAATAAATTGCTTGATGCCTTCATCTCCGGCTAAACGCCAAAAAAGCCGTTTGTCTGGCTCCAAACGGATGTTGATGGTAAAGAAAGGGCAGCAGGCGTATTCCAGAGGCGTGATCTCCACCAGCGCCGCGTAGGTTGCTGTGCTCAATGGGAATTCAAATTCGTAACCATCGGGCAATTCACGGACTTCACTCAGGAGAGACAGCAATTGAATCCCTAATTCCCCGTGGCGCGCCCGCTGCTGGCTTGATAAGGCAGTCATGTCGCATGCAAAGGGGGTCATAGGGTTTTTTATTTTGCTGGAGCCGCCACGCGCAACACGAATTGAGCACCGTATTCCAGCTTAATGTTTCCCCTAGCTGCCACGATATATGAGCCTTTTGGACTGTCACTCAGTTTGAGATCCTTGAAACCATAAACGCCCGTTGCGGTGGGATAAATTATTCCATACATGACGCTGTTCTTGTCCCCAGGGCGAACAGCCATACTGCTCACGCGATCCACGGCATTGCCCAGCTCCTGCTTAACAGGAAGGTCACTGAGATTTGTGCTGGAAGCAGCTGCGCGGCGTTCCGGCGCCAGCGCCTGAATGAAAGCAGGATATTCAAACTCAAATTCACGTCCGTCCTTGGTGACTATCTTTGCAAACTCCAGCAGAAGGCGTGTCTCTGGATCATCCTTGGTTCCAACTTTCAAGTCAGATACTTTGCCAAAAACCTTGGCTTCACGCGGAACAATCACCTTCCCCTCATAGATAAGGTCATCGGTAACGCGGGCAACAATTTCTTCTCCGAGCTTTAACTTTTTGGCATCCAGAACGCGGGGCACGTCCACACAAATGGTTGTGCCGCTGCCAGGCTTATAACCTGGGTCTCCCGGGCCGGGAGGATTGCCCTGCGCAGTCTGTAATGAACGCCCAAAAGTAGCTTGTAGCAATGAAACAATAACCAACGTAAGAAATAGAAGTGATCGCATAGTTGCCCTCAAAGGGAGCTATTTTACCCAAAAGGTTTGTATTTTAGACGATCCATTTATCTTGCAGAAAGAAGAAATAACCACGATGATATTTTGACAATCTATCCAGTCCAGGCGGCATACCAGTGTGTTCCAGAACTAATGCTTTGCGATGCGTGAGAATAGTTCCCGAGCTTTACTTTGCCTGCAACCATGTCTGCGCTACTACCTCAGGGCTTAGTTCGCGCAGAAGGCCTTGAAGCTGGTCAATCACGGCTTCCGGCTGCGTGGACTTCAAATTGAATTTAAGCACGCCTCCGGGAGAAAACTGAGCTCCTTTGGATTGCGCCACGAAGCGTGCCAGACGCTCAGGCTCAATGGCTGCCTGTTCTGTGAATTTAATGGTAACGGAATCACGTTTGCGATCTACGGCCAGCACGCCGACGCGTTCACACAGCAGTTTTAGAGCAGAGGCTGCGAGCAGATAGCGAACCGGAGCAGGCGGCTCGCCATAGCGATCCTGCAGTTCTTTGCGGACATCTTCTAGAGCCGCTTCACTTTCCACTCCGGCTGCGCGCTTATACATACGGAGGCGCTGATTCTCTTCGGCGATATAGTGCGTGGGAATGCGTAGATCGATACCCAGATTGAGCTGCGTGCTGACTTTGTCAGAGAGCTCTTCGCCCTTCAGTTCGCGGATGGCACGATCAAGCATGCCGGTATACATCTCAAAACCCACGGCATCGATATTGCCGCTTTGTTCACCTCCCAGCAGATTGCCTGCGCCGCGCAACTCCAAATCCAAAGCTGCGATCTTGAACCCTGCGCCCAGATCAGAAAACTCCTTGAGCGCCGCAAGCCTGCGTCGGGCAATCGGCGTAAGTTCCTGTTCGGCGGGAACCAGTAGGTAAGCATAGGCGCGACGATTTGATCGTCCAACGCGTCCCCGGAGCTGATAAAGTTCTGAGAGGCCGTGCCGGTCTGCGCGATTGATAATGATGGTGTTGCAGAGCGGAATATCCAGGCCGTTTTCGATGATGGTTGTGGCCACAAGTATGTCCGCCTCATGACGCACAAACGTGTACATTACTTTTTCCAGCTCGCCTTCTGACATTTGTCCGTGGCCAACGATGACCCGTGAGCGAGGAAGCATTTCCTGGAGTTTGGCGGCAATTTCGTAAATCGTCTCCACGCGGTTGTGAACAAAGTAAGCCTGTCCGCCACGTTCCAGTTCGTGTTCAAGAGCGGACTTAACCAGCTTTTCGTCGTACGCGGCGACGACCGTCTGGATGGCCATGCGATCCCGGGGCGGCGTTTCAATCACACTCATATCGCGCAGCCCAACCATGGACATATGCAGCGTACGGGGAATGGGCGTGGCCGACATGGTGAGCACGTCCACTTCTTTCTTGAGCTGCTTGAGCCGCTCTTTGTGGCGCACGCCAAACCGCTGTTCTTCGTCCACGATGACCAGCCCCAAATCCTGAAACTTAATATCTTTGGAGAGCAGGCGATGCGTGCCGATCACGATATCAACTTTGCCTTGCTCAATTTTTTCCGCTGTCTCCTTTTGTTGTTTGGCATTGCGGAAGCGGCTCATCATCTCAATGGTGATGGGGAAAGCTGAAAAGCGGCGCTTAAAATTTTCAAAATGCTGAAAGACGAGTACTGTCGTCGGCGCAAGCACGACTACCTGCTTGTTATCCTGAACCGCCTTGAAAGCCGCGCGCATGGAAACTTCCGTCTTGCCATAACCCACGTCGCCACAGAGCAGGCGGTCCATGGGAAGGGTGGACTCCATATCACGCTTGATGTCAGCGGTAGCAGTGAGCTGGTCATCTGTCTCGTTGAACTCAAAGGCATCTTCAAACTCTTTTTGCCATTGCGTGTCCTCAGGGAAAGCATGTCCCTGCGCGGCCTTGCGCGCGGCATAGAGTTTGAGAAGATCGTCGGCCATATCCTGCATGGCCTTTTTCACGCGGGCCTTGGTTTTGGCCCAAACCGTGCCGCCCAGGCGGCTGAGCTGCGGATGGACGCCTTCTCCAGAGCGGTATTTTTGGATCAGATCAAGGCGCGTGAGCGGCACGTAAAGCTTCGCGGCCTCTGCAAATTCCAGAATCATGTATTCGCCGGTGACGTCGCCCTGCTGAATTTCTTTGAGCCCCTGGTACATGCTGATGCCATGCTCAATATGAACCACGAAATCACCCACGGCCAGGTCACGAAAATCCGACATGAACGCGGCGGTCTTTGATTTGCGGCGCAACGGCTGCGCAGGTTCGAGCTCAGAGTCGTCAAAAAGATCGCGTGCGCCGAAGATAACGAGACGAGACTCCGGCAGAGCTACGCCCTCAGGCACGGTGGCGCGGACGAAAGTTGTAGTGGTGAGATCGCCGGAGAAATAGGCAGTTTCATCAAGATAGGTTTCACTGCCGGCGACGGGCGTGCGCGAACCCATCCGAAATGGGACTTGATATTCCGTAAAGATATCGGCCAGGCGTTCCATTTCACCCGTGTTTGGCGCGGCAAAGATCACGCGCTGTCCCTGCGCCGTAAGCTTTTTTACTTCTTCCACCATCGCTGGAACCGAGCCGTGAAAGCGTGCGGTAGATTGCGCGGCAATTTCGATCAGGAACTTATCTGGAACTTGTGGATCAGCGATGCCCAGGTCTTCTTCGGCACGGGCAATGCGCAAGACATTTAAATGCTCAAGGCTTCCACCGGGCAAACTCGCCAGCAAGGCATTCCACTCTTCAGGCGGCAGATAGATATCTTCAGGAGTAGCCAGCTTGCCGACCAGGCTTTGCTCGTGGCGCTGCTCAACACGCTCCCACCAATGTTCTTGTTCGGCTTCAATGGCGGAAGGCTCGTCCATAAAGACGACAGCGTTGGAAAGCAAATCAAAGAGCGTGTTTTCAGCGCCGGCATGCGCGTAAAACTCCCAGCCAGGAAAAACGGCGACGCCAGTTTCCGAGAGAGCATTGCGGACTGCATCGGCCTCACCTGTTATTCGCGCGCCAGAAAGCCGGGCATGAATTTCCGTGAGCAGTTCTTCGCGTACAGGTGTTTCTGAAAGCGGGAGCAGCACAACTTCATCCACCGCAGAAGCAGAGCGCTGAGTGCCGGGATCGAATTTGCGTATAGACTCAACTTCATCGCCGAACAGCTCAATACGCAGTGGTCGGTCAGCCTCTGGAGGATAGGCATCCAGGAGGCCGCCGCGAACGGCGTATTGTCCAGGCATTTCCACCACGTCCACGGCAGAGTAGCCCACGGTATTCAGGTGCTGAACAAGCTCTTCAACATCCAGCATGTCAGTGCGACGGATGATCCGGGCCAGCCCAGTATAGTGTTCTGCCGAGCGCAGACGCATGGCGGCCGCGCTAAGCGGGGCGATTACGATCGAAGCGGCATGGGTTGAGATCTTCCAAAGCGCCGTAGCTCGTTCTTCCTGTATTTCCGGGTGCGGCGACATGTTCTCAAAGGGCAACACGTCATAGGCCGGGAGCTTGATGACCGCCTGTGGATTGCAAACGCCGGTCAATTCACAGAATGACTGGATAACGGGAAAAATGGTTTCCGCAGCACGATTATCAGGGACAATCAGCAGAAGAGGGACGCCGGCGGTTCGCTGTAAATATGGAATAAGAAGGGACTTAGCGGTCGCAGCCATTCCGGACAAACGGATACGCCCGGCAGGAGGCTTAGACTCCCCCCTCCGCTGCTTTAGATATGAGGCCGCCTGTTGAAATCCAGGGCTCTTTTCCACGTCCGCCAGGACTTCGCGGACGAAAGGAAGAATCACTTATTCATTTTAACCGTAAATGAAGCCAAAGGGCCATGAAGGGAGTGTCACTCCTTATTTTGGCGCAGCCACTTCTTGCCGCGGCTGTGTATGAAGAGGATCGCCGCGCAAGGCCTTCATCTTGTGGACGATTTCATCGGCGATCAAACCGTAAACGGTGCCTGCCAGAGAATCTACTTTTCCGGCCATAACAATCGTTGCGGTTTCACGGTCTGTAACGGTGTAAGTAAAGTGATTGGAAAAGGTGATGCGATGGACCCGGATTACCAAATCAGCCAGATCCCTTTTGCCGGTGATTTGCAGGTCCCAGGCCTTGAATTCAGCCCGGCCCAGCAATGAACTCTGGAGTGCTTCAGGCTTCATATAAAACGTATCCGAATCCACATAAAAGCTGTGTGCCCTGGACAGCAACTCTTTGTTGTCAGGAAGCCTTGAACCCTGCTGCGCAAAGCCGACGCTAGAGATAAGAACCATAGTGAAAAATAGAAATCGTTTCATGATTGTGTTCCCTCCAAAAAGTTGTAACCACGAGATGAATCTTGGCATGGCAGCTAAGTCGTCGCCAGCGGCAAAGTGCGACACGGCACGGCGAGCGGCGTCAGAGATCTTAGAGAGGGTGTTGGGATATTCTCTACTGTCACTTGCGGCTGGTAGCCGCGCTTGCGGTATATTCAAGAGTCGTATGAAACAGCGGAAAAAATCAACAGAACTGCATGCACGCGCCAGCCGCGTGATTCCTGGTGGCGTGGATTCACCTGTGCGGGCGTTTAAGTCCGTTGGCGGTGAGCCGCCTTACATTGTGCGCGGCAAAGGCCCGCGCATATGGGACATCGACGGCAATGAGTACCTGGATTATGTAGGCTCGTGGGGGCCGCTGATTCTGGGCCATGCATTTCCGAACGTGGTTGAAGCAGTGGAGAAGGCGAATCGCGATGGCGCCAGCTTTGGGGCGTGCACTCCGGCGGAAGGCGAACTGGCGGAAGCGGTGATTGATGCGTTTCCTGCGATGGATAAAGTACGCTTCGTCAGCTCCGGTACGGAAGCGACGATGTCCGCCACACGGCTGGCGCGGGCTTTTACCGGACGCAAATACATTGTGAAATTTGAAGGCTGCTACCACGGCCATGCGGATTCGCTGCTGGTAAAAGCCGGTTCGGGTGTTGCGACGCTGGGTATTCCCGGCTCTGCCGGTGTGCTGGATGAACAGGCGCAATTTACTTTGGCGCTGCCATTCAATAGCCAACAGGCGGTGCAAGAAGCTTTTGAAAAATTCAAAGACCAGATTGCGTGTGTGATTGTGGAGCCGGCGGTCGGGAATATGGGCTGCGTCCCTCCGGGCAAAGATTATCTGGAATTTCTGCGGCTGATCACCCAGCAGCACGGTACAGCGCTGATTTTTGATGAGGTGATGACTGGTTTTCGCGTGAGCTTTGGCGGCGCGCAGGAGCTTTACAAGATCAAGCCTGACCTGACCACGCTGGGGAAGATTATTGGCGGTGGATTACCGGTGGGCGCATACGGCGGGCGAGCTGAACTTATGAATATGATTGCGCCGCTCGGGCCGGTGTATCAGGCGGGGACGCTTTCTGGAAATCCGCTGGCCATGGCTGCGGGTCTCGCGACATTGCGCGAGTTGAAGACCCATCCAGAGATTTATCGGCAACTGGACCGGCGCAGCGGGATACTGGTGGATGGAGTTCTTACCGCAGCAAAAAATAAAGGCGTGGCGCTTACCGCAAACCGCGTGGGATCAATGTTTACGTGGTTCTTCCAGGCAGGCCAGGTGCATGATTGGGACACAGCCGCCAAATCAGATACGGTTGCATTTGGAAAATTTCATGGTGAGATGCTGGAGCGCAGCTTTTACCTGCCGCCCTCACAGTATGAGGCCATGTTCATGAGCGCAGCGCATACGGACCATGACATCGAACAAACAATTGCCGCCGCAGCAGAATCCCTAACGGCTATTTAGCTGCCAGCGCTTCCCGCTCATGGTGGCCCTTCTTATTTCCCGTTGCGCCGTCAATCACCAGCCTGGCAATACGTTCGCGATGGAAAGTTGCATCGCCCAGCATGGTTTCAGAAGCCTTGGCGCGGCGGTAATAAAGGTGAATATCGTTCTCCCAGGTGAAGCCCATGCCGCCATGGACTTGTATACCGCGATTGCCTACCGTGCGCGATGCATCGCTGGCGTACATCTTGGCCACCGAAACGGAGGCGGCTGCGTCTGGTGCATTTTCTTCCAGTGCCCAGGCAGCGTAGTAAGTGGCTGAGCGCGAGCTTTCGGTTTCCAGATACATGTCCGCGCACAAATGCTGCACAGCTTGAAAGATGCCAATGGGCTTGCCGAACTGTTTGCGTGTCTTGGCGTAAGCCACCGCCAATTCAAGCGCTCGCTGCATGCCGCCGACCATCTCCGCGCTGACAGCGGCGGTAGCAATATCCAAGGCGCTACTCAGACCTTTTGTGTTGCCCAGCAACTCCGCCGGTGTGTTTTTTAACTCCACGGAATAAATCTTTCGCGTCAGATCCATCCCCTTCATCGGGGAAATATGAAGGCCAGCGGCTTTTGCCGCAACGGCATAAACGCCATCACGCGCGACCACGATGATGAAGTCGGCAACGGCAGCGTCCGTGACGAACAGCTTTGTGCCCGTAAGCTTGTTTCCTGACGTTGAAATTTTGAGGCTCGCCGGATCCCAGCTGCTTGCAGCTTCCACCAACGCAACAGTAGAACGCGCCTGCCCGGCAGCAATTTGACCCAGATATTTTTTCTTCTGTTCACTGCTCGCGCAGGCGTCAATCACAGCTCCGGCCAATGCAACTGTCGAAAACAATGGTCCCGGCAGCAGCGCATAGCCAGCTTCTTCCATCAACAGAACCAGCTCCACTTTTCCCAGACCCATGCCACCGAACTCTTCCGGCGTGATGATTCCGGTAAAGCCCTGCTCCGCCAGCTTGGTCCACAAAGCTGCGTCATAAGCAGTTTCTGTCTCCATGCTCTTGCGTACGGCGGCAATGGGACTCTCGCCGGCAAAGAATTTGCGCGCTGTGTCTTTGAGTATCTGCTGGCTTTCTGATAATCCAAATTGCATGGTGGTCTCCGTATGCTTTCTCGATCAGTTCAAAAACCTTGAAACACAGAGGAGCTGCTTCCCTAATAGCTCTTCGGCAATCCCAATACAAAATGGCCAATGATATTGCGCTGAATTTCTGAGGTGCCGGCTTCAATCGTGTTGCCGCGGCTCCTCAAGTAGCCATAAGCCCACATTCCATTGTCGATAGCGTGGCCGTCGCCGGCTTCGAGTTGCCCATACGGGCCCAGCAGTTCCTGCGCGATCTGCTGGAAACGCTGGTTGAGTTCGCTCCAAAAAATCTTCTGGATCGAGCCTTCCGGCCCCGGTACGCCTGTGGAGCTGATGCGGCTGAAGGCACGCATCTGGTTGCAGCGCATGATTTCAATTTCCGCATAACACTGTGCCAGCTTTTGCCGGATAATGGGATCTTCCGCTGCTGGCTTTCCGTTGCGCTCCAGCGTCTTTGCCAGATCAATGAGGCGTTCCATGTTTCGGCGATAAGTAATCTGCAAACCAGCGCCAAAGGTTCCGCGCTCATGCATGAGCGTCCCCATGGCTACGCCCCAGCCTTCATTCACTTTACCCACAACATTGGTCGCGGGTACGCGCACATCATGGAAAAAGATTTCGTTGAACTCGGTTTCGCCGGTCATCTGGCGCAGTGGACGTACATCAACGCCGGGGGTCTTCATGTCTACCAGTAGGACCGTCATGCCTTTGTGCTTGGGAACATCGGGGTCTGTGCGGACGACAAGTTCGCACCAGTGCGCGGCCCAGCCATAGCTGTTCCAGACTTTCTGCCCGTTCACCACGTAATGGTCGCCATCAAGTTTGGCTTCGCAACGGACGTTGGCGAGATCGGAGCCTGCGTCAGGCTCAGAGAATCCCTGGCACCAGATTTCTTCCGCGCTCAGAATCTTGGCCAGGTGACGCTTCTTTTGCGCCTCAGAGCCATACGCGATAATCGTCGGCCCAATAATGCCAAGCCCCAGCACGTTGGCCAGCGGAGGTGCGGAAGCCAGCGCCATCTCCTGCCAGAAAACTACTTGCTCCATGAGGCTGGCGCCGCGACCACCGTATTCTTTGGGCCATGAGATGCCTGCCCAGCCGCCTTCATAGAGCTTGCGCTGCCAGCGCTTGAGATATTCAAAGCGCGATTCCATGGATTCTTCGCGGCGCTCGTCCCAGTCTTTGGGAGCGTTAGCAGCGAGCCACGGGCGCAGTTCGTCGCGAAACTTTATTTCTTCAGGGCTGAGATTCAGGTCCATAGTTCCTCCGGGCGTCTTGCGCGCAGGGCATAGCTTTAAGTCGCTTGCTTTAACCAAAATGAATAGCCATTCATTTTGGCGACACAAGTTTACATCCTCCGCGATTCTTGTGCTTGCTTTGGAAAATGATTCAGCGGGCGAATCAGTCTGACTTCGTCATATGAATGATCGGCAACGTGATGTTGCCATCCAGTGGAACCGCCAGCCGTTCGATGGCGACATAGCCCCGTTGCTGAAATAGCTTCATGCCGGTGAGAGTAGCGCCCATTTCAAAGCGCGTGAAGCCTGCAGCACGCGCAGCCGATTCGCAGGCATCCAGCACCAGCGTGCCAATGCCGCGCCGAGCCCAGTCTGGATGGACAAAGAAAGCGCGTATTTTCGCTGCATCGGTGTGCGGATCCAGTAGATCGTCTTGCCGGCCTTTATTGTGAAGATCTTCAGAATGAAGATCTTTGAAATGAAGATCTTCGGAATGAAGATCTTTCCATCGATCGCCGCCATAGAGCGTCTTGCGCTTGCTCCAGCCACCGCAGGCCACAATAGTTGGTGCAGCAGTGGGCGGCTTTTCACTCGCGTCAGAATTTAAAGCGGGTACGGTTTCAGCCAGCAGGTATGTACTGTCAGCGATCAATTGGCTGTCCACTCCAAAAACGGTCCTGAGCGCGCTATCTATTTGCGCTGGAGAATAATCATGCGCCTGCAATTGGCGTACAGAGGCGTTAATCAGTTCACGCAAGACGGGCACGTCTGCAGGAACAGCGGGGCGAATTTGGAAGCTGGAAAGCATAAAAATCGATGCGTTTAGATTTTATTCGAAAAATAAAAGCGGCCCGCAGGCCGCTCTTTATTTTTACCAAGCCTTCTACTACACCATTTCAACCAAGTCTATTTTGCCGGCATCTGGGCGATAAAACCCTTTACCTCTTCGGCGTGAGCCCCGGTGGGTTCAAGCTTGAGATATTTGTTGCAGGGGGCTTTCGCATCGTCAAATTTCTGTGAGCTGAATGCCACACCGCACAGATTGTATTGATTTACGGCGGAGCTGGGGTCCATATCCGCGGCTTTTTTGAGCGATGCAATGGCATCGTCGGGCTTTTGCAGTTTCATATAGACATTTGCCTGTGAGGTCAGCATCCTCACAGCCCCACCTTTGGCTGCGGCAGGAGAAGAGTTCGGATTTTTGGGATCGGGCGGAGTCGATCCGGCAGCGATGGACTGCGCAAGCTGAATGCCCTTATCGTATGTCTGGGCTGCGTCCGGAAGTTCATTCGCTCGGCTCTGAGCGTCGCCCAGGGCTGAATAAAAATCCCAGCGGCTGGAGTCTGGCGCAGCGGCAATTAGTTTTTTCAGCGCGCCTTCTGCTTTAGGCCAATCCTGCGCCTGCCGTGCGCTCTGAGCTTCAGCAATCAAGGAATTCAAGCTGGCAATTTTGTCATTGTCCGCCTTGATCTTGGCAAGTTGCTCTTTGGTGAGCTTGGGAGCAGGTGTGCTGGGAGCACCGGGCTTATCCTCTACGATTGGCGCACCGCCTGCAGGAATGTCAATCTTCAGAAAATTCTCGCTGGTCGTGTTGTCAGCATTGATAGAAGTTTTGTCGCTGAACAACTTCTCTCCCTTTTCCCCAATCACCTCAACCCTGTAATTCCCATAAGCCGTACCCATGAAGGCAATGTTTCCGTTTTTATCAGACTTCGTTTTGTAAACCTTGCCATTATCCAAGCTGGTCATCACAATCTGGGCGTTCGGCAAAGGCTTACCATCCATTGTGACTTTGCCCTCCACCGGAACGCCGACCGTTTGCGACCGCGCAGGCAACAACCCAACTGCGAAAAGCAATGCAGCCAGCGCCAGGAAAATTGAATTCCTCTTCATCGTAATTGTTGCCTCCAAAATCGTTTGATTTTTACGCAAGACGCTTACCAATACAGCTACTTTTTCTTCTTTTCCTTGTAGGTAGTCTCGACTTTTGCGCCAATAACAGCCAACATTTGCTTCACATCGTTGGCATGGGGGCCGTCAGGCGCGAGCTCAAGATATTTATTGAAGGCCTCTGCCGTGCCGGCAGGTGCTTCCAGCTTGCCGTCTTTCCCTTGTTTGCTGTCGCCCATCAGCAGCGAGCCCTTGATGAAGTACGTGTCCGCCTTATTTGGATCGGCGGCTATGGCTTTGTCGCAGACCGGCAACGCTCCTTGTGCGTTCCCGCTGTTATATTGCATCACACATAGATTGAAATATGAGTTGCCGGGATTGGGATCCAATGAAGCAGCCTTGGTATAAGCTGCAATCGCCTTGTCGTTCTGCTTTAACTTTTGGTAAGCGTTGCCCTCACTACTGAGCATCTGGGCCACGGCAGCCTTGGCTTTTGCCGGATCGGCCTTGGGATCGGTCTTGGTGGCATTCTCGGCCAATGGAATTACTTTTTCATAGGTTTCCACTGCTTCATCATATTGGCCAAGGTTGGATTGCATATTACCCAGCGCCTGCTGGTATTCCCAGCGATTCGGTTCCACTGTGATCATCTGCTTCAGAGCATCCGCCGCCGCTTGCCAATTCTTGGCAGCCTGAGCCGTATTGTATTGATTGATCAAGACGTTCATGTTCAGGCCTTTTTGCCGCTCAGCCTTCAACTTTTCCATTTCTTCAGGGCTGGGTCCGCTACCGGCTTTTCCAGAAGCGACCTCGACTGACAAATTCTGGACAGCGCCGCCCTCGCCCGTAATGGCTACCTTGGTCTTGAACAGCTTTTCACCGGAGGCATCACTGACCTCTTGCTCATAAGTGCCGTACTGGATGCCGACCGCGGAAAACTGGCCGTCTTTATCGGTCTTCATTTTGTAGGTCTTGCCATTGTCAGTATTGGTGAGGGTTACTTCCGCGCTGGCCAGAGGCTTGCCGCCATTGGTGACGCGTCCCTGAATCTTGCCCGCTGTGGCTTGCGACCACGCCACTGAAGCGCCAAGCATAAAAATAAAAGTTGCCATTGCTACATATGTCAGTTTCGTTTTCATTCTTTCCGCCTCCGGCTTCAAAGAAGCCTTTAAATTTTTTGGCCTGCCGCCAGCCGCGCGCGGTTTTGCAGCACGTAAGGAATTGGATCTTCCACACCCGCTTCAGCAAAAGCACGCAGGCGCAATACACAGCTCTCACATACGCCGCATGCCTGGTCTTCACGGCTATAACAGGACCAGGTCAACTCGAGCGGAGCCCCAAGTTCAAGCCCCAGTTTTACTATCTCCACTTTGCGCAGCGCAATCAGCGGAGTAACAACCTGAATCTTGCCTTCGCGCGTGCCAGTTTTTATTACAGCGTTAAAAGCCTGGTAATAGGCGGGACGACAATCAGGATACCCCGAGCTATCCTGCTCCACTGCGCCAATATAAATCTGCCCGGCATCCAGAACCTCTGCCCAGCTCACGGCTGCCGAAAGAAAATGGGCATTGCGGAACGGAACATACGTTACAGGAATATCCGTCCCAATATGCTCTCCGGCTTCTGGCACCGCAATCGCGCGGTCAGTAAGCGCTGATCCGCCAATCAACCTGAACGATTCATCCCTGATGGCCAGGCGATGCTTGATTCCCAGCCGGTCGCAAATCCGATCAAACCCCAATCGCTCCCGCTCTTCTGTGCGCTGGCCGTAACTGATGTGCAGCGCCGCAGCTTCGGAATCGCGCGCGGCCAGCGCCGCGCAGACGCATGAATCCATGCCTCCGCTGAGCAGCACTACCGAGCGTGGTTTTTCACCAGCCAAACTACTCCTTTGGGATTGCGAAAATCTCTACTTTTCAGATGGTCTGGCTGCTGGAATAGCTGCCCTCTATAACTCTTAATTATCGCAAAACTTCAGCGTTTTCGCTGGGTTAGAAGCCGAACCGAGGAAGCTTGGGCTTTAAACCCCTTTGGTCGCGGGCTCCCAAATAAATTTGTGCATCTGCAATCCCAGGCGCACGTTCAGCCCATCTTCCAATATCCATTCCGCCAATACGCGCGGGTCAAGCTGACAGTTTGAAGTGTCGCGCTCGCGGGTTGGATTTTTCATAAACACTGGAGAGAACAAAATGCTTCCCACCTTATGTTCCAACCCATGCTGGCGCGTGAAGTCGCGGGCAAACTCGTAGTCCACGCGATCGCCAAGGACAAACTTGATTTCATCCGCCGTGGTGAATGTCACAAGATTGCTCATCCGAAAACTTCCGCCTTCGCCTGAGCCTGGGCACTTCACGTCCACAATTTTGTGGACAGCCGCCGGTACATTTTCCAGCGGACGCTCTCCACTGGTTTCCATCAGCAGGGTGTAACTGCGCGAGAGCAGGCGATCTATCAAGGGAATTAGTTCGCGCTCTTGCAGCATGGGCTCACCACCCGTAATTTCTACCAGTCCGGCAGGTGCAAGCTTTATGACTTCCTGTTCCACTTCATCCACGGACATCTTCTTGCCGCCGGTGAAAGTGTACTCACTATCACACCAGGTACAGCGCAGATTACATGCTGTGAGGCGCACAAAGATGCAGGGAACGCCGGCAAATGACGACTCTCCCTGGATTGAACGATAGATTTCGATGATCTGCATGTAATGGGAGCAGCGCAGGGTTTAAAGTTGGCGCGCAAAAACCTGCGCTTCACGTGCCCAGTATCTGCTTTTAATTTTTTATTCTGAGTACCGTTATTCTGAATACCGGGCCGTGGTCGTGTCCGTTTCCCAGATGGTTACATCTTTCACCGCAACGCGGCCGCTGGTGACCGACTTTAAGCGGCCATTCGTCTCATCATAAAAATATTTGGCCAGATTTTCCGCCGATGGATTGAGCACAATAAACGGCTCAATCTCATTGAGCATCTGATGGTCCAGCCGGTCAATCACGTGCTTCATGACCTCTTTCAGATCTTTGAAATCCAGCAGCAGGCCGGCTTTATCCAGCGTTGCTCCGGCAAGCGTGACCCGCACCTTGTAATTGTGGCCGTGTGGATTCTCGCATTTTCCTTTGTATTCGCGCAGGTAATGTCCTGCGGCAAAAGAGTCTTCGACTGTGACCTCGTACATCCGCTCCCCTTATGTGTAAGGCGTTTAGCGCCGTTGTTTCTATTGTAAATGGCGGGGTTGATGGGAACAAAAGGGCGGGTATTTGGTTCTGCGCGATTAAGACAAAGCCTGCCGTTGAGGCAAAATGGCGACTATTGAATGGATTTACGAGCAAACGATTCGTACGGCAAAACAAGATAAATTGAGCGTATTTACGTTCCATACGGTGAAAAGCCTTAAGCAGCACAATACAGCCATAGCCCAGGAATGGGGTGTTTTATTCCATTAGAAACAATAACTTACTGAACATAAGAATATTTTAAGTATTTATTACATTACTGCGATGAAGGTTTCGGCTACTCTACTCTGAAAGTGCCCACGCTGTTTGTTTGAGCGTCCGCGCTAACAGGTTGATTAGAAGTTTTTAGGCAAGAGAACGAAAGAGCGTCGTTCTCTATCGGGAGAAGGAACCCATATGATTAGCGGAGTAAGAACAACCATCAATGCAGCCGAGTGTGCAGACCGGGCGGGGAAGCATGCTTTTGGACTGAATGAGAACAAAGCGGTGACGGCTTTGCGCAAGCTGGCCGACGATATTGAAGCCGGCAATGTGGTTTTGCACAGTGTAAGCACTACATCGCACGCCACGCATGAAGAGTTTGCGATTCGTGAAGTGGTGATTGAGGTACTGGAAGAATATCCAACCGCAGGGCCGCGCATGGTCAAAGAATAGAAAAACTCTGGTTTAAGAAAAAGCTTTTAGGAACTAATCCTGGTCGCTTAAAAAAACTGCTTGCGCTTGTGCGTCACTCATAGCACAATCCGGGCAGTTTTTTAGTGATTTGGAGGGTACGAAAAGAAATGAGTGCATCTGCCGCGAAGCCAGAACCAGCATTAGTCAATGCTCCTGAAACACAGGATGGCCCAATTACCAAGCTCCAGGTTAAGCAAGCCCTATGGGTAGCGTGTTGTGGGGCCATTGGAGGCATTCTATTCTGGGTGCTCAGTGAACTATCCGGGACTACCCTGTTTACATCCTGGAAGTGGTATGGGCAGATTCCAGCACTGGCATTTCTGGGAGCAATTGCAGCGCTCTTTGGGGTGCTTCTGCTGACGGCATCGAACTTGAATGCGCTGAAGACTTATATCTTTGCGATTGTGTGCGGCGTAGTCTGGCAGCCGATCATCACCAGCGCAATCAATTCTTACAGTAACGTGGGCGCAACCCGGCAACTGCAACAGGTGAGCACCCAGACCGATCTGCTTACGAACACTGCAAACAAAGGCAGCCAGCAGGAAATCAACTCAGTGGTGAAGGCCACAGTTCCGGCGGTTACGCAAGCCCTTGACCAATCTGACAATGTGCAGGACGCCGGTAAAAAACAGGAGCTGATCAACAGCTCGAACAAAGCGCTGGTGGCCCTTGAAGCCGCGGCCAGCAAAGCGCCGGATTCCAGTATCCAGGCAATTCAGGATGTGGGGATGGCGGCCAGCAATAGCAACCATCCTGACGTGGGCATCAATGCCATCCATTCTTTGCGCGAAATTGGAATTGCCGGCGCGCACAGTAATCATCCGGAAATTGCAAAGGCAACGGTTGCTTCACTTCAGGCCCTGGCCGCAAATGGAAAAGATCCCGCATTGCGGAGTGCGGCAACGTCGTCACTCAAGGAGATACAGGCTGAGACTAAGTAGCAGCCTGGGGCAACGCTTATTCGCGGTTGATTGATTCGTTAATCGTTATACGGCGAATCGTTTATTTGAAGATCGTTTATTCGGGAATCAGTGTGGTGGGTTCAGATGGGCCAAGGAAAAAGCTTTCCACTTCAGCAAGATCCTTGGTCCTTTTATACGCAGGCAAGCTATCGATGAAGGTTTTTCCGTAACGCTGCTTTAAGAGACGATTATCGAGAAGCGCGAGCACGCCGCGATCTTTTACAGAGCGAATCAAGCGGCCAAAACCCTGCTTGAGCGAGATCACCGCAGCAGGAACCTGATATTCAGAAAAAGCGTTTCCGCCCGCGGAATCAATGGCGCGGATGCGTGCGGCCACTACTGGATCATTCGGCACAGCAAAGGGCAGACGATCAATGATCACGCAGCTAAGCTGTTCGCCCTGAACGTCAACGCCCTGCCAGAATGAAGACGTGGCAAACAGGACAGCATTGGGCGTGAGGCGGAACTCTTCCAGCAGCGCGTTCTTGGGCGCGGAGCCTTGCAGCAGCATTGGGAACGGCAGTTCGCCGAGCAAGCGATCATGGATGTCATTCATCTGCGCATAGCTTGTGAAGAGGCAGAAAGCCCGGCCCTGTGTGATATCGAGAAGACGGCGGATTTTTTCCGCAGCGAAGCGGCCAAACTCTGGTGAACGCGGCTCCGGTATATCGGGCGGGACATATAGAATCGCCTGCTTTGGGTAATCGAAGTGGGAAGTCACCACCATCTCGCGGGCGTGTTCCAGGCCCACACGCTGGCGCACATAATCGAAGCTGCCGCGATCAGGCGAGCCCGCTACCGCCAGGGTGGCTGAGGTCAAAACAGCCGTTTCCAGATTTTCAAACAGAGTGCGTTTAAGAAGCTGAGAAACATCGATGGGCGTTGCCTGCAGAACGATATGTGTTTGCCCGCCGCGGGTGCGCCGCGCTTCGCTACGGTACTCAATCCAGAAAACTGTGTTCTTGTCAGCGGATTCCATGATGAACGCGAGCTGGGTCTGCAATTCTTGCGTACGGCGCGAGAATGCGAAAACTTCTTCCGGCTTCTGCGGCAGCAACTCCAGCTCAGCCAGGACGCGCGCCAGCGATTGCATGGTGGCATCATAGTCGTCACTGTTTTTCTCAAGGAATCTGTCGCGGTTAGTAAAAGCAGCCCGGCCATCGCCTTGAGGCAGCAGGCCAAAGAAAAACCTTGAGCGTTCACGCAACTTTGCCAGGGCGGTAATCACTCCCGGCGAAATAGCTTTCTTCTGCTGCAAGGTCGCTTCAATATCGCGCGCCAGTTCCTCAAAGCGAAGATTGCTCACACTGATGCCGAAATAGCTTCCGGCCACATCTTCCAGTTCATGGGCTTCATCAAAGATCACCGCTGAATATTCCGGCAGGACGCCAGCATCAGGGCCGCCGGACTGCCGCAAAGCCAGATCGGCGAAGAAGAGATGATGATTCACGATGATGATGTCGCTTTCCACGGCGCGGCGATGCATCTCCGTGATAAAACAGCGGTCCCACTGCGGGCATTTCTGAAAGGTACAGCGCTCACTGCGTGCGTCCAGCTTTTGCCAGAGCTGCGTATTTTCCGGCAGGCCCTTGAGTTCAGCGCGGTCGCCACTTTCTGTCGTCGTTTCCCATTCGGCGATCTGGCGATACTGGTCAATTTCCTGCAATCCGCTTAAAACCGGCTGGTTGGTAAGGTCATAAAGCTTTTGCCGGCAAAGATAATTATTGCGCCCTTTCATGTAGCAGACGCGCAGCTTGCCTGGTTTCCCGCCAAAAAGATGCTGCTCAAGGAATGGTATATCCTTGAAGTAGAGCTGTTCCTGCAGGTTCTTGGTGCCGGTGGAGATGATCACGCGTTTGCCGCTGCGGATCACCGGCAAGAGGTAAGCCAGGGTCTTGCCCGTTCCCGTTCCCGCTTCAACGATCAGGTGCCTGCGTTCCACCAAAGCTTTTTCCACGGCTTCCGCCATCTGCAACTGTCCGCGACGGAACTCATAGTTCGGATGCGCCTGGCTGAGAAGGCCTCCGGGCGCGAAGAACTGGTGAAGCGTCGGCAACTTTTGCGTGGGCACAGCGGTAGTATCGGGATGGGAGAAGGAAGCCATGGCAAGCGTGGTTTAATGATAGCTGGGAAGAGCAACTGGCAGCCAGCAATCGGCGCGCCGGCCAGCTGATTTTTTTAAACTCGAGTTTCAGCTCGCCGGTATGAGAGTTGATGGAAGGAACTTTTGAAATCGAAAACCGTAAAACCTAGAATCGATTCGCCCCATGCCCCCTTGCTGGCCATTGTGGGACGCCCCAACGTAGGCAAATCCACGCTCTTCAACCGGCTGGTTGGATCGCGGCGTGCCATTGTGGGCGACGAGCCCGGTATCACGCGCGACCGTCTTTATGGCGAGACCAGATGGAATGGCCGCAGCCTGCGTATTGTGGATACAGGCGGAATCGTCCCTGACGACAAGGATTTTATTCCGGGAGAGATTTTCCGCCAGGCGAAATTTGCGCTGGAAGAAGCCGGGGCTATCGTATTGGTTGTGGATGTAAGGACCGCGCTGGCCTCTCCGGACATGGAACTGGCCCGGCTGCTGCGCCGCCTGGGTAAACCGCTGTTTCTGGCGGTGAATAAAGTTGATTCACCCAAGCTGGAAGCTGAAGCACAGAACTTCCGTACGCTGGGCATTGAGAATGTTTATCCCGTATCAGCCGAGCACGGCACCGGCACAGCGGAGTTACTGGAAGCAGTTCTCGCCGCGATTCCTGTTTCAACCAAAGAGAAAGACAATGCAGCGGTTGAAGCCGCTGTAGACGAAGCCGCCCGCATTGCCGAAGAAGATGAAACAGAAGAAAAGGCGGGAGAGCGCAAAGACAAACCTGCACGGGAAACGCGAGTGGCCATCATCGGTCATCCAAATGTGGGCAAATCTACGCTGCTAAACATACTTACAGGCACATCACGGGCCATCGTTTCACCGGTCGCTGGAACTACACGGGACGCTGTGGACGAGTTTATTGAAAAAGACGGCCATACCTATCGCTTTATTGATACCGCCGGAATTCGCCGCAAGGGCAAGACGCATTTAATGGCGGAAAAGCTTTCTGTGGTGATGGCCCGCAAACATCTTGAGGCCGCAGACGTCGCCCTGCTGGTGATTGACGCCGCTGAGGGCGTGACCGGCCTGGATGCCACCATCGGCGGCTATGCACATGAAAGCGGACGGTCAGTGATTGTGATTATCAATAAATGGGACCTGGTGGGACCGGCGCGAAAAGACGGCCGTCCGCCGGCTGACCCGGAGCTTTTTGAAAAACAAGCGCGCAGGGCCTTGAAGTTTCTGGATTACGCTCCCATGCTTTTTGTCTCCGCCTCTGGCGGCAAGAACATTGACAAGATTTTCCGTGCTCTGGAGTTGGTCTCAGCGGAGCGGCAGAAGCGCATTGGCACTTCACAGATGAATCGCTTTCTGGAGTCGGTGGACTTTGAACGTGCTTCCGTTCCCCACCGCCAGCAGGTAAAGATTTTTTATATGACGCAGGCCCATTCCTCGCCGCCCACGTTCATCCTTTTCACGGACAAGGATGTGAAGCTGCACTTTTCCTACGAGCGGTTTTTACAGAACCAGATTCGCCAGAAATTTGGGTTTATTGGCACGCCGATATGGATCAAAAACCGGCCACGGACCAAGGTGGAATTGGCGCCGAAAAAATCCACCAAAAGATCAAAGCGAAAACGCTAAAGTGCGGGCTGCACACCCGGCATTAAGGGCTGCGGCGCTGGTGGGCTTGGCTGCGGCCACAGTAACGCTGCCAGTTTGGGATAGCGTCCGCCGAAAAAGTAAAACGCATACGAAGCAAAAAAGACCGACATAGGCGCGCTCAAGAGCAGTAACAGGCAGAAGAAGGCTGCAATGGCCAGCAAGGCCGCGATGCAGAAAACAATGACCCCGCCCACCACGCTACCCGTTTTGAGTATGACCACTCCCAGAAGAACAACTATTCCCACGGGAATCCCAATCAAAAAAATTGCGGGTATCATGGCAATCACAAAGGCGATGGCTAAGCCGATTCCGGCGAGGAAAGCAGACACCAGTTTCAGCACCATGTAAATGGCCCAGGCGCCGGGTTCGGATGCGATGACGCGCCAAACAGCGGACCATGCATCGCCGAGGGTAAAGTCATCCAACGCCAGCACGGGCAGCACAAAATCCTTGGCCAGCGTAGATACAACCGCAAAGAGAATGCCGGCAAGAATCAGGCTCAAGCCTATAGGCGCGAACACCGCGAATAATTCAGGAAGTGAGTTGTCACCACTGAAAGCACCTCTCTGGTAAGCATGCCAGAGAGGTATGCCCACAATGATTACCATCCCAGCCCAGCGCACAAGGCGGTATGCCAGCCAGAAGCCGAAATACCGGTAAGCCTGCGAGCCGTATTTGCGCCATCCTTTGCCGATATCGGGATTGCCGGTGATCACGGTTTCAAACAAGATGAAACGAAAACGGCAAAATAAATACTGGAAGATGATGCCAAGCACCACCGCCGCCGTAATCGCGATCACAAAATATTGGAAATAATCCGCCAGATGAACTGACCGCAGTGCGCGAGTAATGTCACTGAGTTCAGGAGGCGCCTGTCCGCGCGGGAAACTGGAGTTTAAGTCCGGCATGCGAAAATTAAATCCTCCGCCGCCTGCCGTGACCAAGCCACCGCCGAGAAGGCCAATGAATCCGATTCTCAGCCAAATGGCCAACCGAAAAGGCTGGAACAGCAACGTGCCGACTCGCTTAAAAGCCGGACCAAACGCATCAATCGCGGATAGACGGTTCATATAAAGTTGCCGGATCGGCACTAATCTCCTGGTTCCAGGATGCTAGCTTTTTTAGCGCATTTTCACAAACCATTTTATGGCGCAGCTTCTTGTCGCGGACCTTGCGCCGCTCTTCTTCACTCAAATGCGGCAGCAGATCAAAAGTGATGTTGGCTGGTTGAAAGTGCTTTACCTCAGCATGGCAGATGTAATGCACCAGCGAGCCCAGCGCGGTTTCGCGCGGCGGCGGAACCGCCGGAAAAGCCTGCGCAATGCGCGACACATTGATTCCCGCCAGCATGCCCATGGCAATCGACTCCGTATAGCCTTCTACTCCGGAAATCTGCCCTGCAAAGAATACGTTGGCATGCTGCCGTAAGTTCAATAATTCCGTGAGCAGAGTTGGGGCATTGATGTACGTATTGCGATGAATCTGGCCATAGCGCAGGAACAGGGCATTTTCCAGGCCGGGTATCAACCGGAGCACGCGGGCCTGGTCACCATATTTCAGGTGATTTTGGAAGCCGACAAGATTATAAGAATCGGCCCGCAGGTTTTCCTGCCGCAGTTGCACCACGGCATACGGCCATCGGCCGGTGCGCGGATCGTCTAATCCGACGGGCTTCATGGGGCCAAAGCGCAAGGTATCGCGCCCACGGCGGCCTATTTCTTCGATGGGCAGACAGCCTTCAAAATAATTCAGCTTCTCCCAATCGTGGCTTTCAACAGACTCGGCGGCCACCAGCGCATCATAAAAGCGGTCATACTCATCTTTGGTGAACGGGCAATTGATGTAGTCCGCAGTGCCCTTGTTGTAGCGCGCTGCCATGTAGACCTTGCTCGTGTCAATAGAGTCAGCTTCAACGATTGGGCTGATGGAATCATAAAAGAAGAGATGGTTACTGCCGCTCAGGCGGCCAATTTCCAGTGAGAGCGCATCTGAGGTGAGCGGGCCGGTGGCGATTACGGTAAGGCCATCATCCTCTTTGATCTGCGTAAGTTCCTGGCGGATGACCTTGATGTTTGGCTCGGCTGAGATTGCTTCCGTGACTTTAGCGGCAAAGTTTTCGCGATCCACAGCAAGTGCGTGGCCGGCGGGAACGCTGGTTTCCTGCGCGATCTTGAGCAGAAGCGAACCAACGCGACGCATCTCCTCTTTCAGCAGCCAGGGCGCTGTGTTTTCACTTTCTGACTTGAGCGAATTGGAGCAGACGAGTTCAGCGAACTTATCTGTCTCATGCGCGGGAGTAGATTTCACAGGACGCATTTCATAGAGTTCAACTTCAAGCCCACGTCGCGCACACTGCCACGCAGCTTCACAGCCTGCCAGGCCAGCGCCAACGATTTTGATTTTGGTGGTCATTTTGTTGAGCCAGATTTGATTGGGCCAGGCTCTGATTTCACCGGAGCTTGCTCCGCGTCGTTACCATTTGCCAGCCGAGAAAGGGCTGGCTCCATCAGCCGCATGGTTTCCCACTCGTCCATGATGTGCGCGCCGAGTGTGTCATAGAACTTGAGCGCAGGCTCATTCCACTCCAGGACTTGCCAGCGCATGCCGTAACAATTCTCTTGCACGGCGATCTTTGCCAACTCTTGCAGCAGCGCCTTGCCAATGCCCTTGCCGCGCATCTCCGGCAGCACAAAAAGATCTTCCAGATAGAGGCCGGGCTTTCCCAGCCAGGTGGAGTAGTTGTAAAAGAAAAAGGCGAAGCCCGCGGGAGTGCCCTCCCACTCAGCGATGAGGCAGCGATATTTAGGCTCCGGGCCAAATCCATCGCGGATGATGTCTTCTTCCGTGGCAATCACCGCGTCCGGCTCACGCTCATATTCAGCCAGCAGATGAATGAACTTGAGGATCAGACGTGCGTCGGCAACGGTGGCAGGGCGGATGGAAAGCATGTCTTAGCAAGTTTACAAGGAATAGGGCGGTGAGTGCCGTGAGTTTGGCTCTGGTTGGCACGACGCAGCAATGTGGCTATATGGACGCCTTCCCTTCGGCAAGCTCAAGGTCAGGATTTCAGAAAATACAGATTTCAGAAAAACTAAATACCTACAGCTCCGTAATCCATGCCGGTTTCGGTATCGCGGGCTTTATCTTTTTCATAAGCACGGTAAGGATTGCGGACCACTCCCAGACGGCGCTTGCGCAGCTCAAAACCGGCATAGAGGCCTCCGGCAAGGACAGCGGCGGTGAGAGCCGCAATTGACATCACACGCCCCGGATTATTTAGCAGAGGCTGCGCCAGATGAGAGGCGGTGAAAGCAACGCGTGCGGGCAGTCCCAGGGCCTGACGAAAATCGCTAAGAGACTGTTTGCCTCCGCGCTCCAGGGCACGATAAGCGGATAAAGCACTGTAAGGCACAGGCATGGTGAGGTCCTGGCCGCCATTGACGATCACATGGTCAACGCGGCGCTCAGCCTGCAGATGCTGAAGCTCCTGGATGGCATGGCCAAGGCCTTCCGGCTTGGACCAGAGCGAGAGAAAGGCCACGCGTCCGGCGCGATCAATAAGAAATGCCGGATTGGGCAGCAGGGAATATTTGCGATGGATTGAGCCGCGCAGATCATCCACCACGATGGGCATGTTCATGTCTTCTTCATCACGGAGAAGGCGCGCCGCCTCAGTCTTCTCACGTGCCGTGTGGTGCGCGGGAATGGTCTCACCGGGATGTGCTTCCCGCACATAGATGAAGAGAAATTCAATATCGTCACCGCGAAAGCGGTCATACAGCTCATTGATTCCGCCAAGCGAGGCTGCGGTCATGGGGCAGGTGGCGGAGCCAAAAATTAACAGAACATTCTTCTTTTTAGCGAAGTCGCTCAACCGGATGGTTTCACCATCCAGTGTGGTGGCCTTAAAGTCGGGCGCTCGTTCACCCGGCGCGGGGCCGGAGAATGAGGTTTGTGCCAGATCGTGAAACAGCTCTCGCGAAAAGTGCCCGTAGTTGTAACCGCTGAAGCCCAGCATTTCCACTCCTAAGATCTTAAGCTTTTGTAGCCAGTCAGCCATCCAGCAGTACGGATGCCTGGGGATCAACGGGATTCGATGCCAGTGGCGCTCCCGCTGTTTTCTTTAAGCTACCCTGTCTTAAATTATTTGACCACGATAAAATTATGACAGAACGGCAACAGGCCAGTGTGACAGGAAACAATTATCTCCTGAGCTGGCCAGATTTATCTTTGGTATCTTTAGTGTCTTGAGTATCCCGGAGGAAAGAATGGCACCTTTGCAAGCTGGAGAGATGGCGCCGGAGATTGAACTGCCCGCAGTTACGGGTAAACAGAGACATAAGTTCAAGCTCAGTGATCTCCGAGGGAAAAAAAACGTGATTGTAGCGTTTTACCCCTTGGACTGGAGTCCCACTTGAACCAATGAAATGTCGGCGTATGGCAGGTATCTGCCCAAGTACGCTGAACATGATGCCCAGGTCGTGGGCATCAGCCCGGATTCAATTTATAGCCATCTTGCCTGGCAGGAAAAGTCGATTGGCTGGCAGGAATATCCTCTGGTGAGTGATTATTGGCCGCATGCAGGGGTAGCGCAGAAGTACGGAATCCTGCGTTTAGGAGAGCCGCTGCCTGGAATCAATGACCGCGCCATCTTTATTGTGGACAAGGAAGGCAAAATCGCATTCGCCAAGACTTATGAGCTAGGCCAGGAGCCAGATTATGAAGAACTGGTGACTGAGCTAGGCAAGTTGAAACAAGCTGTCTAAAGGCGAGTGTAACAGGCACCCTAAAACCGCCCTCACTAATGAGGGCGTTTTAGTTTTGCGGTAATGAATCTCGTCCCTATTGCTTTGCGGCCGTTTTTGCGGGAGCTTTCTTAGTCGCTGCTTTTTTAGGGGCGGCCTTGGCCGGAGCGGTTTTGGCGAGCATATCTTCAACAATCTGATCCAGATTGGTGCGATCTTCCACTTCCACCGCCGGAGTAGCTGCGCCGCCGTTGCCGATCACAAAAATAGTTGGCGTATGCTGCAAGCCGATTTCTGTTCCCACCTGGCGGTCCGCCAGGACCTTTTCTTTCAGCTTGCCATCTGGGTCAACGACAAAGGGGAGAGGCGACTTGTTGTTATTGGCGAATTTATCCACGTAGTCATGCAGGTTCTGCTTGGTGATCTGCGGCTGGTTCTGAAAAATGTAGCCGCGGAAATCATCACCGAGCTTTTCTGATTTGGTATCGAAGTAGCGGGCAAAGACCGCTGCGTCAAACGACCAAGGGTGTCCGCTGAGAGGGAAATCACGCAGGACCACGGGGATATTGTGCTTTTTCGCAGATTCATGGACTACGGGAAAAGCGCGCGCGCAGTCCGGACACTCCAGATCTTCAAACACAACAATGGCCGCGCGGGCGCCTGGAGGTGGCTTAAGAGACGATCCGTCCGCGCCAAAAGACGCAGCTGACGACAGCACAAGGGCGAACAATGCAGACGTACGGAAGAAGAGCGTTAGAAATCGATTCATCACCTGGTTCATCCTGCTTTCTTAGTATTTTGTGGCCACGCTCTTTTTAGGAGCCGCGCCCTTTTTAGGAGAAATAGTTTTAGCCGAAGCCGCTTGCGCTTTCTTGAGCATGTATTCAATCAGCTGATTCAACTGGTCACGGTCCTTTACCTCTTCCACCAGCGGCTGTGAAATTCTGCTATTACTCACAACCCAAAGCGTAAGGGAATGTTCCACCCCAATGCGCTGCCCCAGGGCGAAATCGGCCTTTACCTTGTCCGCCAGCTTGCCGTCAGCATCGTTCGGCAAAGTGACAGGCGCTTTGTTTTCGTCGCCAAATTTCTGTACCCACTGCTGCAGGCTCTCTCTGCTGATCTGCGCCTGATTGAGATAGAGAAATTTGCGGAACTCATTGCCCAGATTGATTGACGTCTGATCAAAGTAACGGGCCCAGACAGCGGCTTCAAACGCCCAGTTATGCCGGGGCAAAGGAAAGTCATGCAATACAACGGGAATCTTGTGCGCGGTCGCTGCGTCCCACACTAGCGGATAAGCGCGGGCACATTCGGGGCACTGAAGGTCTTCAAACATCACGATTGCTACTTTGGCGCCAGCGGGCGGCTTCAACACGGACGCGTCCACGGCAGCCAGAGGCAAGGATGCTGCCGATAAACACAGAAGCATAAGCGCGCGAAGCGGCTGAAGCATACATTGAATTTTACTAAAAACCGCCCTTGCCGATAGTGAGAACCCGTTTTTCTGGGTGTTTGATTCGATTACGAAAGAGATACCAAAAGTGGCGGAAACGCCTGGACTACGGCCTAAACCTGGGCGTAGTTATTGGATCCAGCTAAATGAAAGGCACAAGCTTAACGGTTCTCTTGAGAAGACTGGCAAAGCGGTGCAGAACGCCTGTCTTTGCGGGAATTGGCTGGGCTACGGCTGTGGGGTAAAACTCTTCATAGAAGGAAATATGAACCGGACTGGATGTGAGTGACGCATCAGCGCGGGCATTAGATGAAGCTGCGAGCTGCTTCAAGGGAATCTCTGAAGCGGACTTCAAGCCTGAAGAGGTGCTCGCCGCAGGAACGGACGCATGCAGACTCAAAGCAAATGCCAAGCAGACGACGATGGAGACTATGCAGCGCGACCGAGAACTAAGCACCGAGAGATTATAAGAGCCCAGAGCTGCCGCTGGCTGAGAGAAAATCGCCTTAATCCCCTGGGCTAAAGCGCTCAATGGGGGTACCCCGTCAACTGGGAAATGGAAACAAACGTTTTATCTGCATATTTTTGCAGCAGTTGACGGGTAGCTTCCACGGTGTGGCTGCGGTCAGAGCCAAAGGCCAGGTGGCCGCCATCGTGGAGCAGAACGATCTCAGACTGCGGTTTGCGGCGCGAGGCCACTTGAGAAGTTGCTTTGGCTACAATCGCCGCTGCTGATTTGGCGCTCCAATCATAGGCTGTTACAGACCACATGATGGGCTGCATGCCCATGGCGCGCGCAGTACGCAGCACATTAGGTCGCCGGCCTCCAAAGGGTGGCCGGAAAAGAGAGACTTTCCTGCCCAGCGCGTCTTCCAATGTTTTATTGCAATCTTCCAGCTCCTGGCGCAGCTTGGCTGCGGAAAGAAAAATCAGATTGGGGTGGCTGTATGTATGGTTGCCAATCTCATGTCCCGCAGACTGGATGGCGCGGGCAATTTCAGGCCGCTGGCGGACGTAGTGACCAATGAGAAAGAATGTTGCGCGCGCGTTATACTTCGCCAAAACATCAAGCAGATGGAGCGTATGAGGATCGTTGGGGCCATCGTCATAGGTAAGCGCCATCTGGCCGGGATCATTGCCGTGAGTGAGCGTGCGCCCATAAAGCTGCGCGCCCGGCGCCATGGTGGCGTATCCGGCATAGCTGGCGGCTGCGGCGGAAGCGAGAGTGAGCAAGGGAACTAACATCAATCTGGATTTGGTAAATGAGTAATTTGGTAAGTTGGTAAATTAAAAATCCATTGAACCAACCTCGAGGTGCGGCATTTCCAAAATTTACTAAATTACTAATTTACCCAATTACCAAATTCTTTTCGGATTGCCAGCCGACGCTCCGCGATATATCCTGCGACAAGTCCGCTGACCGTTGACTTATGGCGAAGCTTTTTGAACCACCACAATATATAGCAGTGGAAGGCCCGATCCGCGTGGGTAAAAGCACGCTGGCCAATATTATTGCGGACCGACTGAACGCCCAGCGGGTGATTGAACCGGAAGACAATCCTTTTCTGCGGCCTTTTTATGAAGGCGAACGCGGCGCTGGGTTCCAGGCGCAGTTTACTTTTTTGATCCGCCGCTTTGAGCAGTTGCAACGGTTGGATGTGGGGCCGAAATCACGCAAGACGGTGGTGGCGGACTACATTTTTGAAAAAGACAAGATCTTTGCTTACATCAACCTGAGCGATCCTGAGCTGGAAATTTACAATCGTTATTATCAGCTTTTCCGCGAGCAACTGCCTGCGCCAGATCTGGTGATTTATCTGCAAGCTTCGCCTGAGGTGCTGAAAAAACGGTTGCGTAAGAAAAATGTGGCCGGTGAGACAGCCGTGAGCGACGACTACATTGAAGAAGTGGTCAAGGCGTATGAGCATTTCTTTTTTCATTACACGTCATCAGACCTGCTGGTGGTGAACACCAACGACATTGATTTTGTAGAGCGCCATACCGATCTGCAAGAGCTGCTGCGGCGCGTGAGCGAGCCTATCCGCGGGACGCAATATTTTCTGCCCCTGGGATCGACGGGTGGGCAGGGCACGTAACCCATGCAAGAGTGGCTCAATCAGCATATCGCATTTGCCGTGCCTTTCTTTGTGGTTACGCCATGGGTTGTTGTTGCGTATTGGATTGCCTTGCTCGGTGGATGGCGACTGCTGGCAAAGCGGTTTCGACTGCAAGGCGAGTTCACCGGCGCAAAATGGAACATGCAGAGTGCGAGCATGCGCTTTGCGTCTAACTACAATAATGTGCTGACCGTTGGAGCAGATTCCACCGGATTATTTGTAGTTCCCCTCATTCTGTTTCGGGCCAGGCATCCGCCGCTGTTTGTTCCATGGAACGAAATTTCCATCTCGCGCACAACGAAGTTTTATTTTTTTAGATTTGTGGTGCTGAGGCTGGGGCTACAAGAAGATATCCCGTTCAGAATCAGACCTACGCTGGCTACAAAAATTCAAGCGGCTGCCGGAGCGGCATGGCCGGAACACAAAGGCGGGATGGAATTGCAGCAGCCTCCACCGCCGATTGGGTAGAGGCAATCAGAGCCTCACTTTGCGCGCGCGGCCTGCGGTAGAAATTAGCAAGCGTGCAGCAGTTAAGGCCATTCAGCCGCTCTCTTGTTCCTGCTCAGGTCTGGTGCTAATCTTCATGGCCAATGAGCACGCCAGAGACGGCCACGCCCGATCGTAAGTTTGTTCTGCCTGATCCAGAAACGTTTTTTCATGCGCAGAAGCGGAACCGGCGCGCCACCTGGCGCATGAGCGCCTTGTGCGTTTTTGCCGCATTGGTAATGGGCATTCCGCTCACACTGGTGCTCACGCCGCTGCTTTACGGACTCACTCTGGTCGTCGCCGACATTATCAACTATTTTTCGCCGCTGCCAGCCGAGTTCTGGCAGAACGCCAATGACCTGGCGAATGTGGCGTATCGGGCAGCGGATTACCTGATCAATCAGCATGGGACGCTCGATGTAAACGGGCTAATCTTTGCTGCGGTGCTTATGCTGGCTCCGGGTATGGTGCTGGCTTTTCTGTTATGGATGGGCATGCGCCTGCTCTTCCGGCATGGCGGCGTGGGCGGGACGCTAGCCAGCCTGAATGCGCGCGAGCCCAACCAGTCTGACCTGAAAGAGCTGCAACTGGCCAACGTGGCGCAGGAGATGGCGATTGCCGCCGGACTGCCAGCGCCACGCGTGATGCTGATTGATTCCGGGGGCGCGAATGCCGCTGCGATAGGAACCTCCGCGCACGATGCGCGCATTGTGCTCTCAAGGCGGCTAATTGACGATCTGGACCGCGACCAGATGCAGGCATTGCTGGCGCATCTGGTGGGGAGCATCAGCAATGGCGATTTGCATATAGCGTTTACGGTGACCAGCGTTTTTGAGGCTTGCGGGCTGATTATTGCGCTTATTAATGCTCCGTTCGGCAAGCAGTCACGCAGCGTTTTGTGGCGCATTATTCGGTACGCCTTCCGCGGCGGGAGCAGTGACTTGCAACAGGCAGACGCCGATGAAGTAGCAGAGTTGCTTGGCAGCGTGCTTGACGACCATAAAAGCGATATCGATAACTTTTTTTCCCGCCAAAATCCTGGCCTGATCCGCAAGTTTTTGCGCCTGATCTTCTTTCCATTTCAATTTACGAATATTGCAGTGGAGCTGACTTTGTGGGTGTTTCTGCAAATTCTACTCGGGCCCTGCATGGCATTGGTGTGGCGCACGCGCCGTTATCTTGCTGATGCGAGTTCGGTGGAATTCACCCGCAATGCTGATGCGCTGGCCACAGCGCTACAGCAACTGAGCGAAGATTCCAACGCCATTGACGGCGGAGAATGGGCGTCGCACCTGTTTGTGGTGAATCCAAAGGGCGATAGCAGTTTGCGAGGCATGGCCCCGCAGCCCGCACAGATGCAGAAAATGCTAACAGCGTGGCGCAGCACCGCTGATAGTGGCTACGTCCCAGCCAGTGCAAGCGCAGCGCCAGAAGCCGGCAGCAATGAATGGAGCCGCGCGCGCCGCGAGATGATGGACACAGCCATGGCTGCCGCTACCGGCAACGATGCGGCTGCCGTGCGCATGGCGGCATTCGCCAAACTGATGGGCACAACGCCTTCTTTCGGCTTCCACCATGTTCCTGATCCAGCGGACATTGAGGCAGCCAGCAAGGGCGACCACGCCGCCATTGAACGCCTGCGCATGCTGGCAACTGCGCGTGATCGAGCGGAGCGGCCTGCATCGCGTCGCGGACAGACTGGCTTGCAGACGCACAGCTTTCTCTCGTTTCATCCGCCACTGGGCAAACGCGCCAAGCGTCTGCAAAAGATGGGCGCACGTCTGGTTGCGCCGCAGAAGCAATACAGCTTTGGCCTCAAGATTCTCATGTTCGCACTCTATGCGATTCTGGCTCCGCTGATGGTAGTGGCTGGCGCTGCCATGCTAGCCGCTGTAGCGATCATGATTATGTTGAACCTGATGTTTCTGGGAATCTGGCTCACCGTGATTCACTGGGCTTTTGGGCAGGACTGGGTGGGCAACTACCATGGCTTTATGAAGGTGGTGGATACGCTGATCAAGGCGTTCAATCACCGCGGAAGATAAGAGACAGAAGGTAAAAAGCCGGAAGCTGGAAGGCCGATCAGCACGAATGAAGCCAACACTGAGCTAAGAACCTGTCGAATTAAAGGAAAGGGCACAATTTGATTTTTGTTTTTATCGCGATTGCCGCCGTAGCGCTGATTGCGCTGCTCAAGATTTATAACGGCCTGGTAGCGATGCGGAACGGCGTGCACAGCGCATGGTCTGACATTGATGTGCAGCTCACGCGCCGGCATGATCTGGTGCCAAACTTGGTGGAATCAGTAAAGGGTTACATGGCGCATGAGCGCCAGACACTTGAGGCAGTAACCCAGGCGCGTGCCGCCGCGATGCAGACCGGCGCAGATATTACCACGCGCGCCGTGGCTGAAGCGGCGCTGGGCAATGCCGTGGGCAATCTGTTTGCGCGGGTGGAACGCTATCCGGAGCTGAAAGCGTCCCAAAGTTTTCTGCTCCTGCAGGAGCAGCTCACCTCCACGGAAAACCGTATCGCTTTTGCCCGCCAGCACTACAACGAAACCGTGCGGCAATTCAATACACGCGTGGCCGAGTTTCCCAGCAACGTGATTGCGGGAGCGTTTGGCTTTACGCCGGAAAAGCTTTTTGTGATGGATGAAGGGGACAGGGCGAATGTGGTGGTAAATATTTAGGACTTGCAGGGGGCTTGTCCTGATTCGTAATTGATTCGCCGATGGAATGACGATATATTCTCACCTGACGCCTCAGGTGTATGCGGCAAGTTCTTTGAAAATTTAGCAGACAGTAATCTGCGGGTCAGCTATTAGCAGCAAAACCAAAACGATAAAAAGCGGCTTCGACAGTCTTGTGACTGGCTTATTACAACCTTGTGACTGGCTTATGCCCGCCTTGTTG
>DASXLK010000086.1:0-10664 GCA_036496365.1 Candidatus Angelobacter sp.
TTCATTAAAGCGGTATTTTTCAATCGCAGGCGCGGGCGCCTGCGCTCCACGTCAATTTAATTTAGCCGATTTCTGAAGAAGCCTCGGCCTCGTTGTATTTTTATCTATTTTCAAAATCCCTATAATTTCTCCACTGCCTCATTTCCTCTGTGTTTCAAGGCTTTTCATCCCCTCCAAATGGGTTGCCAGCTAAAGTAAAGAAATGAAAAGCTGCTCACACTTTTTCTGCATCTCAGAAACTAAAGGATTGCAAAAGGGTTAGAGCGTATCAGGAACGCTAACGGCCCCGCCACATCGTCTAAAAAAATCAGGCCAGTTCAGCTTGTTCATGGCCGCAAATGAGGGGTATTGCGATGAAAGCTCGGCGTCAACGATTTTTTCTCACAGTCATGTTCTTTATGGCCTCCCTGTGTGCTCCGCTCTTTGCCCAGGGTCAGCAGGACTATTCGGATCAGGGTGGCGGAGATCCTCCTGATCGCGTGGCCCGGCTGGGCTACATCAGCGGCAGCGTTTCTTTCCAGCCTTCCGGTCAAGACCAGTGGAGCCAGGCGCTTGCCAACTATCCGCTCACTGCCGGCGACCGCATCTATACAGACCGCGATGGCAGGGCCGAACTGGAAACCGGCAACATTGCCGTGCGCCTCTCTTCCGGAACTGATTTGGCTGCCACCAACCTGAATGACCAACTGGTGCAGCTGGATCTGGCGCAGGGGACCTTGCGCGTCCGTGCCTATCAAATCCTTGACGGAAGTTCCGTGGAAATTGATACGCCGAATGCCGCGCTTACCCTGCTGCGCCCCGGCAGCTATCGTGTAGAAACGTATCCTGACGACAACACTACATTAGTCACGGTTGACAGCGGCGATCTGGAAATCAACGGTAACAATTTTTCGCAAGTGGTGCATAGCGGGCAGTCTTTGAAATTAAGCGGCGCAGACGATGTGCGGGTTAGCTGGCTGCAGCCGCAGGGCGGCGATGATTTTGACCGCTGGTGCGGTGATCGCGACCGGCGTTTTACTTCATCTAACTCGCGCCAGTATGTTGGCCAGTATGTCCCCGGCTCTGAAGATCTGGATCAATACGGTCAATGGGAACCGGCGCAGGACTACGGCCAAGTCTGGTATCCCTCGGCAGTTCCCGCAGGCTGGGCGCCTTATCGCTATGGACGCTGGGCATGGGTTCAGCCGTGGGGCTGGACCTGGGTGGAAGACGAACCCTGGGGCTTTGCTCCTTTCCATTACGGACGCTGGGCTCTGATCGGCGCGCGCTGGGGCTGGGTTCCCGGATCTATCGTCGTCGGCGTTCGCCCGGTTTATGCGCCTGCTCTGGTAGCTTTTGTAGGAGGTCCCAACGCAAATGTGCAGGTGTGGTTCCCGCTGGGCCCGCGCGATCCATATTTGCCCTGGTACCGCCACAGTGACGGATACCTGCGCCAGGTAAACGTGACCAACGTTAGGACCCAGGTAAACATTGTGAACGTGATCAACGTTCGCAATGAAAACAACTTTCATTACGCCTATCAGCGCATAGCTCCCACGGCTGTCTCCACGGAGACTTTCCGCGGCTCGCGCCCGGTGGCCCGTGAAGTTGTGCATGTTGACGCAGAGGCAATCGGTAGACAGCGCGTGATTCGTCCTGAAATTCGTCCAGATACGCGCGCCATACACGCTGGAACCGTACAAGCGCATCCGCCGGTGGAACGCACGCGTCCAAGGATTGAAACCCGTGCGCCAGTGAACGGCAACGGCGCAGGAAGGCCGCAAGGCAATCCCCAGGGCAATCTAAAAGGTGGTGGGCAGCAGCAGCCTCAGGTAAACGGTAGAGCTCCCGGCAATGACCGGACGCCAGGAAATCGTTCAGAAGGCCAACAGGAGCATACTCTTCCAGCGCAAGTGCAGCGCACTCCTCCTCCAGGTGGAGCGCCAACAACTGATGTGAATAGAAATGACGTGAACAGAAATGCTCCGCCAAATAATCCGCGAGAAAATATCCATGCGGGACCTCCGGCGGACAACCGAGACGGCAATAGAGGCAACGTTCCTGCCGAAAACACCAGACCTGCGCAGGTTCCACGCACGCCTCTGCCAGGCCAGCCATCCACAACTGACGTGAACAGAAATGCTCCACCAAATAATCCGCGAGAAAATATTCATGCGGGACCTCCGGCGGACAACCGGGACGGAAACAGGGGCAACGTTCCTGCTGAAAACACCAGGCCTGCGCAGGTTCCACGCACGCCTCCGCCTGGCCAGCCATCCACAACTGACGTGAACAGAAATGCTCCGCCAAATAATCCTCCGCGAGAAAATATCCATGCGGGACCTCCGGCGGACAACCGGAACGGAAACAGAGGCAACGTTCCTGCCGAAAACACCAGGCCTGCGCAGGTTCCACTCACGCCTCCGCCAGGCCAGAATCCGCCACCGGTTGACACGAATAGAAATGGTGGGGGCAGGGATAACCCGGCCAATAATGGAGATAACAATCGCGGAAGAGGCCAGTCTGCCAGACCTCCACAAGACTCTGGCGGGCAGCCACCCAACCGCCGTGAGGCTGCTCCGCCGCCACAGCAGCGGCAGCAGCAAACACCGCCAAAAGCGCAGAATCCTCCGCCGAAAGAAGAGCACGGCAAGGACAAAGATAAAGACAAGCCTAAAAACTGACCCAGTATTCTTTGGCAAACAAACGCCCTCTGCAACGGGGGCGTTTGTTGTTTCAGCATTTTTCAATTTTGTGCTGGGCAGCGTCGCCCCAACCTTTGGGGACTGGCAATATGGCACAAAAAATGAGCGGCCCGCCGGTTAGCGCAGCCGCTCTTACATAACCTGCGGACACGGCCACCGACGGAAGGAGTTCAAGTTCCCGTCTGCATCCGCGTCCGAAGGTTACCCACCTAGGAGAAACATCCCTACTGAATAGATCGCATGAGCTGCAATTTTTTGCGCAAATCTTTTGCCATTTTTGCCGCACCGGAGTTGCCAGCGTTGAACCTGTACCAGCCAGGGGAGTACCATCCCCAGAGGCGCGTATGCTTAACACGGCAAAAATCATCGCTTTTGTCCCAATCCGGGATTCCCAGAAGTCTCGTCCGTTTTATGAGGGAGTGCTGGGGCTGCGCTTTGTCAGCGACGATCCTTTTGCCTTGGTCATGGACTTCAACGGCACCATGGTTCGCCTGGCCAAAGTGCCAAAATTTGAACCAGCCGGATTCACTGTAATGGGCTGGGAAGTACCCGTGCTGGAAGAAGCTGTTGCGGCGCTCACAAAAGCAGGCGTGAACTTTGAAAAGTTTCCCGGACTCCCACAAAATGAACTCGGTATTTGGGCTGCTCCGGGTGGGGCCAAAGTCGCGTGGTTTAAAGATCCTGACGGAAATATCCTGTCACTCTCACAGCACGTTTAGTCCGCTCATTCCGCGCCTGATTAAAGCAGCTCTGGTTGAAAATATTTACCATCTTGATTTGATATTTGACCTACACTTAACTTAAGATTTGCTCATTTGGCATACTCCCGCAATCGTTCTAGCCAACGGTTATGCAGGGGGGCGCAGAAAGACCAGGTTGCCGATGAAAACACTAGCGATTGTTGCGTCACTCTTTATCTGTTTCTTAGCTGGACAGTTAGATGCTTCAAATGCAGCCTTTCACGTTCCAACCCAAGCTTCAGCAACACCAACTCCAACGCCTAATCCAACTGCTACGCCAACTCCTTCACCAACTCCCACTCCTTCGCCAACACCAACTCCTTCCCCCACCCCTACACCGACCCCAACTCCCACCCCCACACCTTTAGCTGCTCCAACGCCAACACCGCCACATACAATCGCGACGTGATTAAGCTCTTTAAACCGCCGCCGGCACAATAAAAGGCAGCGCTGCTAAAGGGTGGCCCAGCTTTTTTGAATAAAGCTTTGTATACCCTTCTGCCATGGTGTTACCGCTGAAATTTTTTCTCGCATAGGCTGCGCAGGCCGCGTTGCTGAGAGTGTCAACGCGGCAGCACGCTTCCACCGCAGCGGGAACATCTTTTACCACAAAGCCGGTCACGTTTTCTCTCACCACCTCCGGTAGTGCGCCACAACGGAATGCAATTACCGGCGTTCCCGAAGCAGCAGCTTCCATCGCCACCAGAGAACTGGTTTCAGCCGCCAGACTCGTCACAAGAAGCGCCTGCGTTTCCTGCAGCAGTTTGCGCTTGGCTGCCAATGACGGAGCAGAGATGAACGTGGCATTCGCCATTTGCTTTAAGCGGGGAGCCACTTCCCTTGCAAAATATTCTTGATGATAGGAAAACGGATAGACCTGTCCTGCAATTGTGATGGGCAAGCCAGCGCGTTCGGCAATCTCCAGCGCTACGTGCGGTGCTTTTTCCTCACAGATACGTCCCAGCCAGAGCAGCCCTTTGCGCTCCACTGAATCTTGTTTTGCATACCCCGCATCTGTGGCAAAACCACCTGCAAAGTTTTCCAGCACAATACCATTTGGCACAACGCCCAGCATCGCATCCAAATCAGTAAAGCTCAGGCTTTGTGAGCGGGAAACACAATTGAAGCTCACGTTCGGGGAAATATTTTCAAAGCTCTGCGCCGGATAAAAGCTGTGCGGCAGGTGCAAGGTGGCCAGCACCGGCGTATCGATCTCTGCGGCCCGTCTCCAGAAACTGCCGGACATGTCATGCACCAGATCAAAGACCTTTCCTTCGCGCGCGCGCTGCTGCACAAACTCCACCACTTTATCTTCATGCTCAGTGCGGCGTCGCTCGTAATCATCCGGCTGGGTACAGGATTCGCCGGTCACCAACAACTCACCGCTTACACGCGATCCGGCTGACGCAGCCACCGTCGTGATCACGCCCCGCCGCGCCATTTCTTCTTCTAAAGTCCATAAAACCTGCTCCGCCCCGCCCGCAGATTCGCAGGAGACGGTCAGTAGCGGATACGCGATATAAAGAACTCTGGTCATCTCTATTTATTAGATGCAAAGTAGGCTTTGCGCATCAGATGCGAAGCAGGACTCTGCGTATCAAATGAAAAGTAAGGCTTTGCCCGAGAAAGCTTCGGCGGTTATACTCCGCACTTGCTCCTGCGGAGGACAGAATTTCAGCCAACGGCCTGATGGCTCTCAGCAGAGCACTACCAATCATGGACATATTACGCCAGGAAATCGAGCACCTTTATGCCAAGGGCACACTGCCCACGGAACTGGCCGTGCATGCACGGCACGCATTCCGGGAATTCCATGAAGCCCTTACCCTGGGACAGATTCGCGCCGCCGAGAAACAGAACGGCCAATGGCGCGTGAACGCCTGGGTAAAGCAAGGCATCCTGCTGGGCTTCCGCCTGGGCGAACTGGAAGAGATGAGCAGCGGCGCGCTCAGCTTTGTTGATAAAGACACCTTTCCCGCGCGGCGTTTCACCGTGGCTGACAAAATTCGTGTGGTCCCCGGCGGATCGTCCATTCGCACTGGCGCTTACATTGCGCCCGGTGTGATCTGCATGCCGCCCATGTATGTAAACGTGGGCGCTTATGTGGACGAAGCCACGCTGATCGATTCGCATGCCCTCGTAGGCTCCTGCGCACAGATTGGCAAGCGCGTGCATTTGAGCGCAGCGGCGCAGATTGGCGGCGTACTGGAGCCGGTGGGCGCTTCTCCGGTGATTATTGAAGATGATGTGCTGGTAGGCGGCAACTGCGGCGTTTATGAAGGCACGCAGGTACGCAGCGGCGCAGTGCTGGGCTCAGGAACAATCCTTACCCGCGCCACGCCGGTCTATGACATTGTCCGTGAACAGGTCTATCGCTCCACCGCTGACACGCCGCTCATTATTCCTGAGAACGCTGTCGTCGTTCCGGGATCGCGCGCCATTACCAAGGGCAAAGCCGCCGAATGGGGGCTTTCCATCTATACGCCGATCATCGTGAAATATCGTGACGAAAAAACCCAGGGCTCAATCGAATTGGAGGACTTGCTGCGCTGATGAAAAACTCATCGAATCAAGCTCGGTTTCTTATTGCATTTCTGGCGTTGGCTGGAATCGCTTCTGTGCTGTGGGCCGTGAATCATTATACCGGCACAAATCTAAACCCCGGATTTCTTACGATCACGCGCTGGGTCGCGCTGGCCGCCTTTTGCGCGTATGCATGGGTGCGCCGCTCACTCACCACGTGGATTATGGTCGGCATTCTGGTGGGCGCGGAATTCGGGCATGACTTTCCTGCGCAAGCCAAACAGCTGCAGGTTTTAAGCGGTGTTTTCCTGCGGTTGATTCGTACCATCATTGCGCCGCTGATTTTTGCCACGCTGGTGGTTGGAATCGCCGGCCACTCCAATCTGAAGCAGGTTGGACGCATGGGCATCAAGGCGCTGCTTTATTTTGAGGTGATCACCACGCTGGCGCTGTTCATTGGGCTGGGTGCAATCAATTTCTCGCGCGCTGGTGAAGGCATAAAGCAGCCAGCCAATACGCCCGCTGCCGGCACAGTGCAAAAGCAGACGCCCGCTGACCTGATTCTGCATGTCTTCCCGGAAAACATTGCCAAATCAGTAGCGGAAAATCAGGTCTTGCAGGTGGTGGTCTTCAGCATTATTTTTGGCATTGCTTTGGCCCAGCTGGATGAAAAACGGCGTCGTCCAATGCTGGAATTCTGCGAAAGCTTTTCTGAAGTCATGTTCAAGTTCACCAACATTGTCATGCTGTTTGCCCCCATCGGCGTGGCAGGTGCAATCGCATATACAGTCAGCACCATGGGCTTTGATGTGATGTGGAACCTGGCCAAGCTGGTGCTTACTCTCTATGCCGCGCTGGTGATCTTTATTTGCTGCGTGCTGGTACCGGTGGCGCTGATCGCGCGGATTGATCTCCGGCGATTCTTTAAAGCCGTGGCGGAGCCCGCTTCCATCGCATTTGCCACTGCCAGCTCTGAAGCTGCTCTGCCCCGCGCCATGGAAGCCATGGAGGCTTTCGGCGTCCCGCGGCAGGTGGTGGCCTTTGTAATTCCCACCGGCTATAGCTTCAACCTGGATGGCAGCACTCTGTATCTTTCGCTGGCCTCCATCTTCGTTGCACAGGCCGCAGGCATTCACTTTACTTTCAGTCAGCAGCTGCTGATGGTTTTTACCTTGATGCTTACGAGCAAAGGCGTGGCCGGCGTGCCGCGCGCAACTCTGGTGATCATGCTGGCGACGGCAGATTCATTCCAGCTTCCCAGCTGGCCCATCTTTGCCATTCTTGGCGTGGACCAGCTCATGGACATGGCGCGAACCATGATCAATGTTATTGGCAACTGCCTGGCTAGCGCCGTGATTGCGCGCTGGGAAGGCGAGTTGGGAGAAGGAACGGCTTCACCTGCAGTAATTGAAGCGGCAGCGCAATGACACGAGCAATGAAAAGTAGACGGGGCAACGCATGATTCGCGAACTCACTGGCCATCAGCTGGTGCCGCCGGAAAAGAATTTTCGCTGGCGTGGCGGGGAAATCACGCGTCTTGAGGGCTTTACTGACGCCGTCTTCGCTTTTGCCGTAACGCTGCTGGTGGTTTCGTTGGAGGTGCCTCACACCTTTGCCGAGCTCATGACCGCCATGAAAGGCTTTGTGGCCTTTGCCATCTGCTTTGCTGTGCTGGTGCAGGTCTGGTATTACCATTACATTTTTTCGCGCCGTTACGGCCTGCAGACAACCTATACCATCATTCTGAATGCGATCCTGATTTTCGTCGTCCTTTTTTACGTATATCCGCTGAAATTTCTTTTTACCCTGGTGGTGGGCGAGCTTTTCGGGGGACGGACGATTTCCCTTGATCAGATGAATAACATGATTACCGCCGGATACCAGCCAACCGCGCTGATCGTGATTTACAGCATCGGCTATTCTGCCGTTTTTGTTCTGTTTGCACTGCTCTATCACTATGCCTATAGCAAGCGCACCGAGCTTGAGTTGAACGAATATGAGTCCTTACGTACCCGGCATGCCGTGATCTTTCACATTGGCTTTGCTTTGGTTGGCGTGCTGGTGATCGTGGTGGCCCTGATTCTGCCCTTCCAGTATGCAGGATATGCAGGAATGTTCTATTCCCTGAATGGCGTGGTTGGGTTTGCCCTGGGCTCCACTCTGGGTAATCGCGAACGCCTGGCGCTGGCGCGGATGCAGGCAAAGCCCTGATTTCCGGGCATTCGTGAGCTCGGCTTCCCCTTCTGCGTTTGCTGCTGATAGCATCATTATTAAACATGCCCTCTCATAAACTTCATCTTGTCCCCCTGGGCGGCCTCGGCGAGTTCGGAATGAACTGTATGGCCGTGCGCTATGGGGACGACATCATCGTCATTGACGCCGGCCTCATGTTCCCCGAATCCGAGTTGCTCGGCGTGGATATCGTTGTTCCTGACATTACCTATCTGATCCAGAACCGGGAAAAAGTCCGCGGTATTCTGCTGACCCACGGACATGAAGACCACATTGGCGCGCTGCCCTGGGTACTCACGGAACTGAAAGTTCCCGTCTTCGGCACCGAGTTCACTCTGGCTCTGGTGGAAAATAAGCTGGAAGAGCATGGATTGCTCGACGACGCCGATCTGCGCGAGATCCGCGCTGGTTCGCGTTTCACGCTGGGGCCGTTCACCATCAATCCCATTCAGGTAACGCACAGCATTGTGGATTGCGTGGCGCTGGCCGTGCACACGCCGCTGGGAGTGGTGATCCACACCGGCGATTTCAAGGTTGATCCCACACCCACGGACAATCGCCTGTTTGATTTGCATACCTTTGCCGAATACGGCAAAGAAGGCAACGTGCTGGCGCTGTTGCAGGACTCAACCAACGCTGAGCGCCGCGGCTATACTCCCAGCGAACGGGCCGTGCGCGGGAAGTTCGACGAGATTTTTGCGCGGACCGAGCGCCGGCTTTTTATCTCCTGCTTCTCATCGTCCATCCATCGCATCAAGCTGGCCTTTGAGATGGCGCAGGAATACAGGCGCAAAATTGCTCTCGTTGGGCGTTCGATGACTGAGGCGGCCGAGATCGCCATGGATCTTGGCTATTTTGACGTGCCTGAAGGATTGTTAATTCATCCGGGACAGATCAAAGATTATCAGCCAAACCAGGTCTGCGTGATGATCAGCGGCACGCAGGGCGAGCCCATGTCCGCGCTTTCACGCGCTGCCGTCGATAGCCACAAGCATGCCCGGATTGAACGCGGCGACACTGTGGTGCTTTCCTCGCGCATCATTCCCGGCAATGAAAAAGGCATCTATCGCATGATCGACCACCTTTTCCGCCGCGAAGCCGACGTGATTTATGACGACGGATCCAATCCGCCCGTCCACGTGAGCGGCCATGCCAGCCAGGAAGAGCAAAAGCTGATTATGAATCTGGTGAAGCCGCGCTACTTCATTCCTATCCACGGCGAATACCGCCAGTTGCGTATTCAAGCCGAAATGGCGCGGCAGATGCCCGGCTCGGTTGGGCAGGTGCTAATGCTGGAGAGCGGTGACGTGATGGAGTTCGACGATCTGGGCGCGCGCAAGCTGGATAAAGTCACCGTCGGCCGTATCTGCATTGACTCCGGATCGCGTACCGACGTGGTGGAAGATCTGGTCATCAAAGACCGCCGCCACTTGAGTGAAGACGGCTTTGTCCTGCCGATCATTGCCATTAACAAGCTGAAGGGCACGGTGGAATCGATTCCTGAGATCGTAATGCGCGGCTTTGCCGCCGGATCAGAAGAAGGCTTTGTCCGCGAAGCGCGGCGCGTTGTTACCGCCACGCTGGATGGCTCCACGGCAGAAGAAAAGGCCGACTACGGAGTGATCAAGGAAAAAATCCGCGCGGACCTGAAGCGTTTTATCGTGAAAACCACGGCGCGCCGTCCGCTGATTATGCCGGTGATTCTGGAGATCTAGTGGGCAGATTCTCGCGCAAACAAAAAGTCTTTATCTTTCTTTTTGTGGTCGTCGCGTCCATCGGCGTAACAGGTGAAGTGCTGTTCTATCCTGTGGGACCGCATTTGCGCGCCATGTCATTGCTGCTGCGCTTCTCCAATCCCAAAGCTGCGGGCCTGGCCACGAGTTTTGCCAACCACCCATTCAAAGAGGAAGATGGCACGGCGCAAACGCCTCACGGGCCGCTGCGCTATCGGCTGTATGTGCCGCAGGACGTAAAAAATCCAGGCGGAGTTTTGCTGCTTCACGGCGTGCATCATCTGGGCATTGAAGATCCGCGCATGTGGGGCCTGGCGCGCGCTCTGGCCAGTGCTGGCGTGCTCGTAATGACGCCGGAATTGCGCGACCTCACCGACTATCGCGTGACTCCGCAAACTATTGATGTGATTGGCGACTCTGCCGTGGTGTTGAGCACGCGGATGAATAAAGTCATCGGCGTGATTGGTTTAAGTTTTGCCGGAGGCTTGTCATTGATCACGGCCGCAAAACCTGAGTATGCGTCGAAGATCGGGTTTGTGCTGGCCATCGGTTCGCATGATGACATGGGGCGCGTAGCGCGCTTCTTTGCCGCCAACGTGATTACCAAACCCGGCAGCGCGGAAATACCGTTTCAGGCCCACGAATATGGCGTGCTGGTGCTGGCGTACGCGCATCTGGAAGATTTCTTTTCACCACAAGATGTTCCCATTGCGCGAGAAATTCTGCGGCAAAGATTGTGGGAGCTGCCGGAC
>DASXLK010000087.1:0-73952 GCA_036496365.1 Candidatus Angelobacter sp.
TTGACTAAGTATTACAGCTAAAGGGTGTATTTCTGAATCTACAGAAATCTCGTCTTGTCCGATGCTGGCAACCGAAATGTAAAATTGCACCAAGCCGGAAACAAGTTCCCCTTGCCTTAGTGGCCCGTCGGCAGAGCGTTCATATATCGGCAGACTTGATCTCTCCTCTTACCTGTTAATCTTCTGCCGGGTTTGGTAGCGCAATGACTGGTGCGTCATGGCGCTTACCCTTTTTTGCTTTTATTGCTTGACGCTTTACGGGTAGCAAATGCATGCCACCGTCAGCAATTTCGAGATGATAATCTCGTACGCTTGTTAGGGTACTCAATGTTTCAAAAATACCTTGATCGGGTATCTGGTCAACCAGAACATGACAATACGTTCGCGCCAAAAGCGGCCCTAAGGCCACAGAAGTTCCGGGCTCACGATTAAAAACAACACGGTGCGAAAAGCTCATAGGACCGATGTCACGCTGCCACTCAATCACATTGTCGGTTGTCGGGCTAGTGTCATGCAACCGCAGCTGGTTCCATCGCATTATGTAATCTGTCGGTAATACACCATCTGAATAGCTTTCCTGACTGACGGTTGAAGTAGTTGAGGATACTCTGTGCCTCTCCGATAGGAGTTTTTGTATCTTTGAAAAAGTCGGCGTCAATGTAGTAACACTCCTCTGACGAATCCCTAAGCTTCGCAGTCCCATGCTGAAGCGTTAACTTTCCGTCATGTTTTTGCTGCTTCATGGTTAACTGATGCGTTATTTCTTCGATGGATGTTGCCACAGTCGAGCCGAGTACTCCAGCGATATGTGGCTGCAAAAGGTCGCTCCAAGCGACATCTGTCAATCCCAGGCTGGATCGTACAATAACATCCCTGTAACGAAGCCCAATACGGGAATAAAATGCAGGTTTATATTGTTCGACAAGAACATTTACGGAGGGCTCGAAGTGCCGATTAAAATCCTCCCATCTTTCGTAACGCATGCAGGTTAATGCCAAAAAGTCTCTACTTAGTGTTATTTTCCAGCGCTCATCCGAAGCAGCAAACTCGTAGGCTTTTCCCGCGTTTTGCGGAATTAACGATGCAAAAACCTGAGAAAGTTGTTCGGGCATCGCCCCGGCTTGAACACTAACTCGTTGTTCTTTATAGAGGGGGTATTCATTGCGAATCGCTTCTTGAAAGGCAGTTGGCAGCTCAGAATCTATCTTTAAAACTGGCGGGAAACGAAGCTGGCAAATGACTTCGTCCAAGGGGTTACGACCATAAATCGTTCGCTCAGAATCCGGAAAGGGCATATCTTGATTAATCGTGGAAAGCGTAACATATTCAGGTGCCTTCCGGCTAATGGCTTGACGCATACAATCCTCCACTTAATAACTTTTCGGGAATTTTGAGCCCATGGATAAAGCCTGCAAGATGGGCTGAACATTGAATTGGCGCATACATCACACGTTATCCTCCCCCAATCTTCTCCTTCCATCCATTCACTATGCTCTTCAGTTCCACCACTTCCAGCGGACAATCCTCCCAGTTATGGTTCCAGCACACAATCAAATCGCACCCTGCCACCGCGTGCCCGTGCGCCAGAAAATTGCGGCTTTCGAATTCAAACTCAATCCGCACTCTCTGCCACTGCCCCGGACGCACCTCCCGCATCGCCTCGCAATCCGGAAACTCCGGCTGAATCCGTGACACGGCAAATCCCAATTCTCGCGCCATCGCCCCAAATAAAAAGATCACGCCGCCTTCATGTGTCGGCGCATAAGTCAGCGGAGAAAACGTTAGCGGTGTCCCATACACCGGCTCATCGCTGATCGCCAGAGGCCGCGCCGCTCCTGGCGTCTTTATCTCCTTCTTGTTTCCCTCCACGTGCCTGTACACAAGGTCCAATACGTCTTTGTATTGCCCTTCCAGCTCTTCTTTGCGCGCATATTCCAGCATCGCCGCTGGCACATGCCGCCAGCCGCCAAACCTTCGCGCCAGCGGACGCGTGCTGTAACCATCGCGCCCCTCGTATTCTCCAATCGAAGGCACCTTCTTCAATTCGCGCACCAGTTCGGCCCAGTCCTGAAACAGACACTCCATGCTTGCCCTGTAACCTGGCCCACGCCCCTCCAGTCCGCACATCTTCAGCGCCTTCCCGTAGCCGCCCAGTGCTCTGGCAATTACCCGGCGCGTAATCTTTCGCCGCTTCCGCAGCTCCGGATAGCTCGGCGCATGTCCCAACTCCTTTGCGCATTCCTTAATTGCCTTAATGATCTCTTCTTTCGTCGCCGATTTTTGCATGTGTTCTCTCCAATAAAAAAGCCACCGCTTGGGTGGCTTGGGATTTTCTAGATTTTGTTTTTGAGCTTGCTTTGGGTTTCGTTTTTGAATTCTGGATTCTAGTTCTGGTTTTTACTAACGGCTAAAGGCTAAGAGCTAATAGCCAATGACTAAAGACTCTTTTTTTGATTTCCGATCACGGCGATGTCGGCGATTACCAGATCACGGCGATCCCACCAGACACACTTCGAGTATCCAAACCGCTTCAGGGGTCTGAAGCGGGCGAAAAACAGGGTATACATAAAAGCCTGGAACCACTGAACCTGGCTAAAACAGCTGTTTTTCAGGATGCAGGCCGTTTTGGGTTTCCCCGCTTGTGCCATCAGACTCTTGCTGCTGGCAAGGTCCTCGCCGACGCCGCTCCCGGCTCAAACCATCCCCACTATAAGCGAAACTAAAACGAATTACAAGCGAAATCTGCTAGTCCAGCGAGGCTATTCTGCCGAAGCATTTCTGCGCAAACCATTTCACTTCTGAACACACGGTCGGCTCACATCTTTAAAAATAAGAGCACTAAGCAATAAGCGCGATAAGCCCGAAGACTGGGCACGAAGAAGCCACGCTTCGCCCCTCCCATTCCCAAATTGGGATGCCGCACTTGTCTCTTAGAAACTATTCATATCTTTACAGTTGATAACCGCTGCTAAAAAGCACACAATTCCTAGCAACATTTTGTCTTAAGCACCGTTTCTGGGTTAAAAACCCAAGAAAGTCACCCCTTTGGACTATCATCGCGGCACGGAAACCATTCTGGTAGTGGATGACGAAGAATCCCTGCGCGTCGTTGTCGGGGACCTGCTGGGCCAGCTGGGATACAACGTGCTCTCCGCCAGTGGCGGCGATGAAGCGATGGCGCTGGCTGCGGGATACTCCGGCAAGATTGATCTGCTGCTGAGTGACGTGATCATGGAACCGGTTCCCGGCCCTGCGCTGGCTGAGCGCCTTACCGCGGAGCGTCCGGAAATGAAGGTGGTTTTTATCTCCGGCTACGCCGACGCTTCCCTGGCCCCGGAAGGAATCCTGAAGCCTGGCACTGTGCTGGTCCACAAGCCGTTCACCATAAAAATTCTTTCCGCCAAGCTGCGGGAAGTTCTGGAGCGTCCGGCGGTTTAAGCACGCGTTTGCGGACTTCATCCGTTTGAGGACTTCATCCGATGAGCCTGATTGTCTGTTGCTCGTTTTGCTCAGGAAGCCTGCGGGCGGAGCGGACGAAGAGTTTTGGGGACAACCTGTACACCTGTGTGATGTTCAAAGATAAGCGTCATTTCCAAAGAGCATGGGCCGCATAGCCAGAAATGCTCTACACGGTTCTGTGCTTTGGCGGCGAGCTTTAACGGCGCGGCGGCGTTTGTCTTTGAAGAAGATTTCGAAGAAGATTGCGGGGCGGATTCAATCATGAAAATTTTGCCTTCACGCAGATACACCAAAGGAGTGGAGCAGGAGGGGTTGGCACATTTGGCAAGCACAGAGATTTACCTCCTTCGCAGAAATTTGGATCCGCAGAACGTCTGCAGAACTTCTTCTTCCAAAAGCTCTTCATAAGATGCTTTTATCCTGAAAAGTAGATGCCGCTTTCTTTCATGTAATTTGGCTTCGATTCTCTGAAAAGTGTTCAGTTTTGCTCACTTTCAATTTTTGGAATATACTTATAAACGGTTGATTAAAAGCGATTTAGAGCATTCTTGATCTGGCAAAAAGCGAGCAGTAGCTTGTAGAATGGCAAGCGGATTCTCTAGAATTGCATCTCCATTGCGCGGACTTTGGGACAGAAAGATTCAGGAGCGAAATCCCGCACTGCAAAGGTACGGCGATCGCTTTCTGACATAAACAATTTTATGATGCGTCGAGTTTTGATAGTTGAAGATACGGCCGCTGATGCGCGGCAATCCACGGCAGTCGTCAAGAAGCTTGGTGCGCAGGAAGTATTGGCGCAGAACAACATCGCTTCTGCACTCATGTTTTTGCAGGACGTGGTGGAAGGAACCAAGGAAGCGCCTGACCTCATTCTGCTGGACCTCTCGTTTCCAAAAGAAAGCGGTTTTGAAGTGTTGCGGTATTGGAAGTCGAACCCCAAATTGCAGTCAATTCATGTCGTCGTGTGGACAGTAATGGGGGAAACGGAAAAAAAGCTTTGCCAATTTTTTGGCGTCGATCACGTCGTGCCAAAGTGGGGCGGCCCCAGGGAACTTGAAGCAGTCTTAAGCACGTTTTCTGATGGAAAAGTTTCCTCCGAATCGTAATACATAGTATTAGAAGACAGCACTTGGCCCCCATCCAGCATCAAAGCTTTGAGCTGTATTGGTAATCGCTGCTTGTTGCTGCTAACGGGAACTCCATTACCTCTTTCCTTTGTTAATTTCTAAATTTGCCACCCACCGACCTTGGAGGACTTATCGATGAGCAAGTTGCCTGAGATAATCAGCAAGCACCATGAAGCGATACGCACAGACTGGTTAAAGGAGATGAGCGGGGCCACCCGCCGCTCCGACCTGATCAACAATGAAGAAATAGATTCGCAATCCCGCGAACTGATGACCGCCATCGCCAGCGGCGCAAAATCCGGCGACGTTACCAATATAGATGGCCCAGCATGGGCATCGGCGCGTGAGACTCTGACAGCTATCTCCGCTTCCCGCGCGAAACAAGGCTTTACCACCAGTGAGACTGCTACGTTCGTGCTCTCTTTAAAACAGCCTTTGTTCAACGTGATACGTAAAGAGCTGGCGACAAGCCCAGATGCCATGTTCGATGAGCTATGGAAGACGACAGCCCTGGTTGACAAACTGGCGCTGATCACCGCAGACGCTTTCCAGGCATCGCGTGAAAAGTTTATTGCCCGGCAGCAGGAAGAGCTCATGGAGCTATCCACGCCGGTGGTCAAGCTGTGGGATGGCATTCTGGCGCTGCCGATCATTGGCACCCTGGATAGCGCCCGCACGCAGGTAGTCATGGAGTCACTTCTGTCAGCGGTAGTACAGACGAATTCGCGCGTCGCAATCATCGATATCACCGGCGTTCCCACGGTGGATACCCTGGTGGCGCAGCATTTGCTCAAGACGATCACAGCCGCCCGGCTCATGGGCGCGGATTGCATTATCAGCGGCGTGCGTCCACAGATTGCGCAGACCATCGTTCATCTGGGAATTGATCTGGCTGGTGTGATCACCAAAGCCAAGTTAGCAGACGCTTTTGCCCTGGCGTTGACGCGCACCAACCAGATGGTGGTAAAAATTAACGCTGATAGTGGCAAAAAATCGTTCTTCAAAAAAGAGGAGTAAGTAAATGGAACGGATTCCAATCCTCCGCATGGGTCAGTTCTTGCTGGTCACAATCCAGGTGGACATGCATGACCGCCTTGCCCTTCAACTGCAAGATGATCTGACCGAAAAAATCTCCGAGTGGAGTTCACGGGGCGTTTTGATCGATATCTCCACGCTGGAAATTGTTGACTCCTTTATTGGCCGCATGTTGGCCAACATCGCTGCCATGGCCAAGGTTCTGGATGCAGAAACCGTGGTAGTGGGCATGCAGCCGGCGGTTGCCATCACTCTGGTTGAGTTGGGCATGTCTCTTGCAGGAGTGCGCACGGCCCTGAATGTTGAGACAGGCATGGAGCTTTTGTATGAGCTGCGCGGCGACTTTCATTCGGAGATGAGTGAATGATTTCTGGTAAGCCGGAAACCGTACCCATTCAGAATTCAAGCGATGTAGTGATCGCTCGGCAGAAGGTGCGGCAATGGGCCCTTGAAATGAAGTTCACGCTGGTGGACCAGACCAAACTGGTGACTGCCGCCAGCGAACTTGCGCGCAACGCTCTGGAACATGGCAAGGGCGGCCATATGGTGATCGAGAAAGTGACAAATTCCGTAAAGGATGGGCTCAAGCTGATTTTTGAAGACAAGGGTCCCGGGATCGCTGATATAGAAACGGCCCTGCGTGACGGATTTACTTCTGGCGGCGGTATGGGCCTTGGTTTAGGTGGAAGCAAAAGACTCGTCAATGATTTCCAGATTGAGTCAGAACCCGGTAAAGGAACGCGAATTACCGTGGTGCGTTGGAAATAGGTGCGCTGGAAATAATGTTTGTATCGCAGTGGATTTCCCTTTCTGATTCCAGCTCAACCGCAGAAGCCCGCCGGATGGGCGCACGCATGGCCGTTGAGCTTGGCCTCTCTGATACCAAGGCAGGCGAAGCGTCCGTGATCATTACAGAAGCAGCCCGCAATGCCGTGGTGTATGGCGGTGGCGGGCAAGTGTTGCTTTCCAGCGTAAAGTCCGGCTCCAGGACGTATATGGATATTCTGGTTCTGGACCGCGGGCCGGGCATTGCCGACCTGACACACGCGCTGCAGGATGGCTATTCCACCGGCGGCACTCCGGGAACCGGACTGGGCGCCATACGGCGCATGGCTGAGGTTTTTGATGTGTTCAGCAGCGCGAAAGGCACAGCGCTTTTTGCCCGTATTATGCAAACTGAGGCTTCACAGGAAGCCAGGCCGGCAGTAAATTTTTCCGCATTTACCGCCCCCTATCCGGGTGAAACCACTTGTGGCGATAACATAAGCTGGGAGATCGCTGGAGACCGTTGCATTGTGCTGGTGGTGGATGGATTGGGACATGGCCCGCAGGCGGCGGAAGCCGCGGATGAGGCTGTCCGTATTTTCCGGACCTATAGCAGTGATGCGCCGGCGTCCATCATTACACGCCTGCATGATGCACTGAAGAAGGCCCGGGGCGCGGCAGCGGCAATAGCGGAAATTCGTCCTTTGGCGGGAACTCTGGTCTATGCTGGAGTTGGCAACATTGCCGGCAGCATCCTAAGTAATACGTTGAGCCGCAGCCTGGTTTCACACAATGGCACGCTGGGGCATGTAATGGCGCGCGTGCAGGAGTTTAAGGCGGAGTGGCCGAAAGATGGAATCCTGATCATGCATTCTGACGGATTGCAATCGCGTTGGGACCTGTCGCGTTATCCGGGGCTGCTGTCAAAGCATCCGGCTCTGATTGCCGGCGTGCTGCTGCGCGATTTTCGCAGGGAGCGCGATGATGCCAGCGTATTGGTAATGAAAGGCGCGGCCGCGATCTGACGCTAAAATGATTCTGGGCCAATAAATGATCTGAGTCAATTAATGAACACTCCGATTTCCACTATTAGCTTACGGAACGAGCGCGACGTGGTGCAGGCACGACAGCGCGCGCGTGAAATTGCCGCCATGGTGGGCTTTGACAATCAGGAGCAGATCCGGCTGGCCACAGCTACCTCTGAAATGGCCCGCAACGCCTTCCGCTATGCCCGCGGCGGAAAAGTTTCTTTTTCGGTGCTGCCCGGAAAAACCCAAGTGCTTGAAATTGTGATTTCTGATAGCGGGCCGGGAATAACCAACCTGGGTGATATTTTTGAAGGCCGCTATCATTCTGATACAGGACTGGGCCTGGGTATTATGGGCACCAAGCGGCTGATGGATAAATTTGAAATCACTAGCAGCAGCGCGGGCACCGTGGTGAGAATGGGGAAAGACTTTCCTTTCACCGCCCCGTCTCTTAATCCAGTGCGGATTCAGGGCCTCACCAATAAGATCAATGCCAGGACGCCGGAGAGCCCCTATGACGAAATTGACCGGCAAAACCGTGAGCTGCTGAAGACGCTGCAGGAGCTGCGGGCCCGGCAGGAAGAGCTGGCCCTGTTGAACCACGAACTGGAAGATACCAATCGCGGCGTGGTGGCGCTCTATGCTGAACTGGACGAGCGCGCTGACTATCTGCGCCGCGCTTCAGAATTGAAGACCAGCTTTCTTTCCAATATCTCGCATGAATTCCGCACACCGTTGAACTCAATTATGTCTCTCTCCCGCATCCTGCTGGATCGCATGGATGGAGACCTGACGGGCGAGCAGGAAACCCAGGTAGGCTTCATTCTGGATTCCGCTAAAACACTGGCGGAGATGGTGAATGATCTGCTCGATCTGGCCAAGGTGGAAGCCGGCAAAGTTCGCATCCGGGTAAAGACCTTTACAGTGGCAGAATTGTTCAGCGCTCTCAAGGGCATGCTGAAACCCCTGCTGGCGGACAACACCTCTGTAGAACTCACATTTGTGGAAGGCCCGAACCTGCCGCCGCTGCGCACCGATGAAGGCAAGGTTTCCCAGATCCTGCGGAACTTTATTTCCAACGCCATCAAATTCACCCCGCAGGGTGAAATCAGGATCGTGGCGGAACAGCAAAACACCTCAATACTTTTTGAAGTCACGGATACCGGCATCGGCATCGCCGAGGAACATCTGGAAACAGTCTTTCAGGAATTTTCCCAGGTGGAAAATCCCTTGCAGGAGCGCTATCGCGGCACCGGCCTGGGATTGCCGCTCTGCCGCAAGATGGCTGTGCTGCTGGGCGGCAAGGTCTGGGTGCAAAGCGAAGTGGGGAAAGGATCAAGCTTCTTCGCAGAGCTGCCCATTATTTATAAGGGTGAAGGCGATGTGGTTGGTGCGCCCAGTGAAGAAATGCCGGCGCCGGAGTTTTCCCGTGCCGCCGTGCTACTGATTGACGCCGATCCCAATGCATTTTCCATGCTGGAGCCTGCTTTCAGAACGTCAGAGTTCCAGCTCATCCACGTAGAGACTATTGAGCGCGCGGAGAATTGGCTGGAGCGTCATAAGCCTACCGCGGTCGTCTGCGATATGGATAGCTCCACCGCGTGGGACTTTCTGCGCTTCTTTCCCCAGGACCCTGTAAAGGTGCCATTCATTGCCGTTACCCCACCTGAGGATTGGCCAAGAGCGCTGGATATGGGCGCAATTCTGGCCATTGGCAGGCCGCTGGATGCAGGCGGCTTATTGCGCGAGGTGCGCGGAATCACGAAACAGGAACAACCCAAAAAGCTGCTTCTGGTGGATGACAATGAGTTATCGCTGTATATTCTGCGTGAATTGCTGGATCGTCCGTGGCTGAATCTGGTGGAAGCCCACAATGGACGGGAAGCGCTGGCGATGATTGAGAGCGAACACCCGGACGCAGTGATCCTTGATCTGGTCATGCCCGGGATGGGCGGATTTGAAGTGCTGGAGCAATTGCGCTCACAAGAGCAGACGCGGAAGCTGCCCGTGATTGTTTACACCTCCAAGGTTCTTACCAGCCATGAGGAGGCGCAACTGAACATGCTTGACGCAAGCCTCATTGCCAAGAGCGATGTGACCAGGACCTTGTCGCCAGAGTCTCTGTTGCGCTCGCTTGCCAAGATGGACATTGCAAGCCCTAAAGGAGAATGAGCCGGGGGATGATACTTCCATCCGCAACGCGGGTTTTGCTGGTCGATGACAACGAGCAGAATCGCTACGTCCTCTCGCGGATATTGGTCCGGGCAGGCCTGAAAGTGGAGCAGTGCGGCACCGGCAAAGAAGCGCTGGAGCAGGTAAAGTCTCTGCCTGACCTAGTGATCCTCGACGTGCAACTGCCCGATCTGTCCGGATATCAGGTTTGCCGGCAGATCAAGAACAATCCCATTACAGCGGGCATAACGGTGTTGCAGATCTCGGCCTCCTTCGTCAGCAATGAAAGTAAAGTGGAGGCTTTGGAAGGCGGCGCCGACGGCTACCTTACCCATCCGATTGACGCCACAGTGCTGGTGGCCACGGTCAGGTCTTTGTTGCGGCTCAAGCAGGCTGAAGCCATCTTCCGGCAGTCCGCACAACAGTGGCAATCTACGGTAGACGCCCTGCCTGAATATCTGGTGTTGCTGGATACCGAAAACAAGGTGGTTCGCTGCAATCGAGCCTTTGCGGAGCTGAGCAAAAAAAGCTTTGGCGAGCTGGTGGGCAATGATAGCGTGGCGATTCTGGAACAGGTTCTGGGCAGCGCGGAATTTCTTTATCGCACTGAGACGTCGCGTTACGTGGCGGAGCAGCAGCGCGGAGCGAACTGGTATCGCGTTACATCTGACGCGGTAATGGTGGGTGAGCAGCGCATTGGGTCCATTGTTGTGCTTACCAACCTCACGGACCGTAAGCTGGCGGAAGAATTTATGCGCAATTCAGAAAAGCTTGCCGCCACCGGCAGGCTGGCCCATACCATTGCGCATGAAATCAATAATCCGCTGGAAGCGCTCACCAACCTGATTTACCTGGCCAACCACACGGAAGAAAAGCAGCAGGTGCATGAGTACCTGCGCCAGGCGTCAACTGAGTTGGAGCGTGTGGCCAGGATCACCAAGCAGGTGCTGGCTTTCCATCGCGACACCAAGACCGCGGTGGAATTAGACGTGCACGATATGGTGCAGTCCGTGCTCACGCTGTATGTGATCCAGCTGGAAGCGAAACAAATTCAGGTTGAATACAAGAAAGGGCCGCCATCCACGATTCAGGGTTTTCCCGGCGAGTTGCGCCAGGTGCTGGCCAACCTGATTGGCAACGCCATTGATGCTTCGCCGATGCACGCAAAAATTTCTGTCCGTATTCACCATGCGGAACAGCATGGCGTGCCGGGAGTGGCTCTTACCATTCATGATCGGGGTTCGGGGATACCGCGTGCGATTCGCGACCGTGTGATGGAACCGTTTTTTACCACCAAGGAACTCAAAGGCACCGGACTTGGTTTGTGGCTGGCCAAGAGCATTGTCACGAAGCATGAAGGCACTCTGAGCTTTCGCTCAACCTGTACGCCCAACCAAAGTGGAACGTGCTTCAGGATTTTTTTGCCGGAAGAACTATCTCAGGCCAGACGAACAACCGCAGAGCATACGCCGGTAAGCCACTAGCCCTTCATTCGTCAGCCCATTTATCGTTAGCCAATAAACCCGAGCCAATAACGCGGCAGTCACTAGCTTCCTGCCAGTGCAGGCAATAGCACCACCAGCGCTCCAATCCACACTGCCATCCAGATCAAAAAGTTTTTTGCTTCAGTCATCTCTGCCGTATTCATTGCGCACTCCCTGGTTCGACCTGCTAAAGTTCTACCCGCTGAAAGTTTCTACTGCTGAATTCGGTAACGCCGGGAATAAATGCAATCTGCGAGCCATAGACTTATGTAACTGATTTATAAGCAGTTATCTGCTTGAAAAGCACGGTTATTGTGTCAGGATAAACACGGACTGTAGCCGATATCCCACTGGTTTTCCGCAGGCTGGCTTTTCGCCTTTGTAGACGGCGTACTGGGTGCTGGTTCGATATAGATAACCGGTACCCGTAATTTGGGATTTAGCCTTGGAAAGAAAAGCTACAATCTTGCCTGATGCCCAATTCCTCGCCGCTTCATAAATGGTGGAGCAAGTTTCCCTTGCAAACCGGACACCGCTGGCTAAACCTGCTCCTGCTATTTCTACCTGCGGCCATAGCTCTTGACGTTATGCACGCTCCGCCCCTGATGATTTTTATCGCCTCGGCATTGGCCATTGCTCCGCTGGCCAGCGTGCTGGGTGAATCTACCGGCGCACTCTCCGCGCATTGTGGCCCTGCATTTGGCGGCATTCTGAGCGCCACCATGGGCAATGCCACGGAAATGATCATTGCTTTTTTCGCCCTGCGCGCAGGCCACATCAATGTGGTAAAAGCCTCGCTCTCCGGCAGCATCATTGGCAATCTTCTGCTGGTCCTCGGGCTCAGTCTGGTCATAGGTGGATCTCGCCATTCGGTGCAGCGCTTTGCCCGGACCACCTCCACCATGAACAGCACCATGCTCATGATCGCCGTGGCTGCTCTGGTAATGCCGGCTGTCTTCAACCTCACGGTTTTCGGCACGCTCCAGCATCGCGACATCAGCCTGGAACATCTCAGCCTCTGGACCAGTGGCGTCCTCATTCTTCTCTACTTGTTGAATATGTTCTTCGTTTTCCGCACGCATCGTTCGGTCTTTCAGGCACAGCAGGATGCCGGACAGGAGAGCGACGAGACGCATGCCACGCGCGGCCAGGCCCTCTTCTCTCTGGCCCTGGCGACTGTCCTGATCGCCGTGATGAGCGAGGTTTTAGTCAACCAAATCGCTCCCGTGACCAAAGCGCTGGGCATGACGGAACTTTTTGTCGGCGTAATCGTGGTGGCGCTGGTCGGCAACGCCGCGGAAAACTCCACCGCCATCCTCATGGCCCGCCGCAACAAGATGGAACTCTCCATGGCCATCGCCACCGGAGCGAGCACGCAGATCGCGCTCTTTGTCGCGCCTGTTCTGGTTTTTATCTCCTTCGCCATCGGACACCCCATGACGCTGGTCTTCAATGGCTTTGAAATCGCCGCCATCATTCTTTCCGTTTTGATTGTGGAGATGATCTCTTCTGATGGCGAGACCAATTGGTTTGAAGGCGCACAGCTTCTCGCCGTCTACGCGATTGTGGCCGTAGCTTTTTATTTTGTGCCGGAATAATTTTTTTAAATGATTGGAAGATGCTTCAGCGTGCAAGCGCAGGAAGCGCTATTTCCTGCTATAGCCGCCGGTCAGCGAATTCCAGCGGATCTTCAACGTATCGATGCCCATATAAAAGCCGTCGCGCCACGGATGGATTTTCGATCCCTCATCATGGCCCCACGTCACCGGCACTTCCGCCACCCTCAACTTCATATGATGGGCCAGATAAATAATCTCTGCGTCAAAGCCCCAGCGCGTGATGCGCTGCAAGGGGAATATCTTTTTCGCCGCTTCGCGCGTAAATGCCTTAAAGCCGCACTGGGTGTCATGGTAAGGGAACGTGAGCACCGCGCGTGTAAACAAGTTGAACGTGCGCGACATAACTTGCCGCTTCAACGACTGCCGCTGAAATTGCAGTGAGGGGTCAAGCCATCGCGAGCCAATCGCCACGTCAGCGCCTTTTTCCATCGCGTCAAATAGCTTGGCGGCTTCAGTGATGGGAGAAGACAGGTCCGCGTCAGTAAACAGCAGCACCTGACCGCGGGCATTCAGCATTCCATTGCGGACCGCATAGCCTTTGCCCTGATTGCCGGGATTCTCAATCAGCCGTACCTGGGGGTGTTCGGCGGCAAACTGGCTTACATAACTGGCGGTATCGTCGCGCGATCCATCGTTGACCACAACGATTTCCGCATTCCACTTCTGCTCGCGCAGATGTTCCAGCACCTGCTCCAGCGTGGAGCCGATGCGCGCACGCTCATTGTAAGCAGGAATAACAATGCTGTACTTCGGCTGTGCCGGTTGCAATTCGGAGTCGTGCAAGGGAAACTCTATCGCCAGGCTCATGCGGCCTGTTCTTTCTTTTGCAGCATGGCAAAAAATTCAGATACAAGACTAGGATCCCAGAATCCTCTGGCGGCCTCTTCCATCATGGTGCGTTTGGCTTCTTCATGGTTCAGCGCAGGCTTATAAGGCCGCGCTGTGCGCAATGCATCATACACATCCACCACTTGTAGAACACGTGCCAGCAGCGGAATGTTATACCCCGTGAGCTGGTCGGGATAGCCGCTGCCGTCCCAGTGTTCATGGTGATGGCGGATAATCGGCAGCACGTTGCGGAAAGATTTGAGCGGGCGGCAGATCGATTCGCCGATCTCCGGATGCTGCTTCATGATCGTCCATTCCTCGGCAGTCAGCCGCGTGCCTTTTTTGAGGATGTCATCCGGAATGGAAACCTTGCCCAGATCGTGCAGATAGCCGCCGCGTTTCAGCGCGATAAGGCTCTCTCCGTCCAGACCGATGTGGTGTCCCAGATCGGCGGCATAGCGGGCCAGCCGTTCGCAGTGATTGCCCGTGTATGGATCGCGCGATTCAATGCCCAGCGCCAGCGCCACCAGCACGGCCTCGGCGTTTTCCAGTTCGTCAGTAAATTCTTTGAGTTTCAGCAGTGATTTAACGCGGGCAAAAAGTTCTTCAGGATAGAGCGGCTTGCTCAGGAAATCATCGGCGCCGGCCTCAATGCCACGCACGCGATCATCGCGATCAGAGAGCCCTGTAATCATCACCACGGGAGTCAGGCGGGTATAAGGATCGTCCTTCAGTTCGCGGCAAAGCTCATAGCCTGACTTGCCCGGCATCACCACATCCAGCAGGATCAGGTCCGGTCTTTCGCTATGGACCATTTCTTTTGCCTCTTCAGCCTCAGTGGCAGTGGTTATGTCGTAGCCGCGGGAAGAAAGGAGTTCACGAAGCAGCAGCAAAGTATCTATCTTGTCATCAACAACCAGGATCTTAGGAGCACGCTGCTTAAAGCGGCCATACTCCTCCCTTGCCCTCTCCGATATGGGTGCCATCAGTAGATGAGAGGGTAAAGTGAGCTCGAGGGTTGTATCGAGCAACTCTCGAGCCTTCCGCTCCTGTTTGTCGTCATCAAAATGCACAAATACTCCGCGCTGAAATGCTCATAAACCCACACTCAATATGTGCGCGCCCGCAAATGATTAAATTGAGGGGAAGACCTTATATTAGTTGCTTTTTATTCGGAATAAAAGACATGAATGCAGCTGGTTTCATCATTAGGCAACAGGGCCGATTTAAGAGCTTTATCTAAAGCTTTTACCTGTATTGTTCTTATAAATTCAAGCACCTTCGTCGAACATGGTCCTTACCCTCCGGCCTCTCGGGTTGGCCCAGCAAAAAATGGGTTAAGCCATATAATTGACTCCAACATGCGCCCGGTCTTTTCTGGCTTGACTATCGTACTGCTGGCTGGCAGCTGCTTTGCTGTTCCCAAGCTTCATATCGTGGTTCTGGGAAAGTGGCGCACCGTTGAGGTCCATTCGGATTCTGCTGATGGCTCTCCAGAGAATGCGCAGCAGGTTAAAGTCCGCACACTCACGGTTGACGGTCGAGTCCGGGAATACACCACTGGCGTTGCGCATGAGGTGACTGAACGCTATTTTGTCGTCCGCCGCGCTTACCTGCTCAATGACGCGCTCCCTCAAGATGCCAAAAATCCGCAATGGATTTGGCGTCTAGGCGGATGGATCAGCGTTGACCGCCAGACCGGCCGCATCACGCAACTGAATTTGACGGCTTTTGACGGCGATACTTCTGACGCAAGCTGGTATCGTGACTATGTGGCTTACTGTGGCAACTCTGACGATGGCTCCAAAAGCTATCTGGTAGTTTCCCAGTTAGGCCGGCGCAAGCCTCTCATCAGAAAAGAATATTCCGGTCCTGCTTGCACTGCTCCAACCTGGGAGCGCGTTCCCAGCCGCGTAACTTTTCTCGCCGCCGGAGAAAAGACCAGCTTTGTGGTGCACGCGCACAACGCCGACCTTCAAACTGACACAACGGAAGAAGAAAACCAGTAATAGAGAGAACCAGCATGAAAACATTTGACGAATATCTTGACGATGCCGCCGTGGCCCACGGCCACCTTTGTGCCGGACAGGTCCTTGGCGTCCGCATGGCCATGCTCGGCCTGAAAAAACTTGGTCTGGAAGATCCGCAAGGCAAAGACCGCAAGCGCATTGTCACCTTCGTGGAAATTGACCGCTGCGCCACAGACGCCGTAATGGTGGTCACCGGCTGCCGCCTGGGCAAGCGTGCTCTCAAATTTCGCGACTGGGGCAAAGTCGCCGCTACATTCGTTGATGTGGAAACCGGCAAAGCTATCCGCGTGGCCGCCAAAGAGTCTTCCAAGGCCCTGGCGAAAAGTATGCACCCTGAAATCCCGGACAAGAACCAGCAGCAGATGCTGGCCTATCGTGAAATGCCGGATGACCAGCTTTTCCAGACCCAGCTCGTCCATGTGGAACTGCCGCCGGAAGAGTTTCCCGGATACAAAGGCGAGCGCATTGTGTGTGCCCAGTGTGGAGAAGGCATCAATTTCCGTCGCGAAGTCACTCTCGGCTCCAAAATCGTTTGCCGGGGCTGTGCGGGAGAGAGATATTACGAGGCAATTGTTTGAGTCGCTTTGTTACATTTTTTCTGCATCTCTCTTTCTTCATTAGGAAATTCTTACCGTCCACGTTCAAAATTAAGAAACAAATAATTTTGCCTGCATAAATAGCTGGTAGCATCCTCTCGTAATTACTTTGTCTCCCCGTCTGGTAATTGCTCAGGAATGAATTGAAGGGCCACTCCAGGTGAATCTTCCCAGTAACAGGTATTCCGCCGTACGATGGCGTTTATACGTCTCTTTGGTTGTGTGCTCCGCACTGCCGTTGCTCCTCTTCGTCTATGCAGCGGACAGGGCCCTGCGCAGGACAAGCATCAAAAATCTTCTGCAGCAAACCGGGCCAGCCGCGGACCTGGCAGCAGGCGCAATTGAAGAACGCCTGACATATGCAAAAGCTTCTCTCTCATCGCTGGCGGCAGATCCCGGGTTACTGGATGCATCGTCACGCAATGATAGGGACCGTCTAAAAGCGTACTTGCGCACTGCCCATGAGCTGAAACAAGAGGTCGTTTCTTTTGCGATCTATGACGCGAATGGGGCCCGTATCTCCGTTTATCCGGATAGCGACAACCAACCGCAAGCTAATGTATCTTCTTCGGATTGGTTCACGGCCGCAATGCAGGCGCACCCATATGTTTCCGGCGTCAGTTCCACGGAAAGTAACCCGGTTCTGACCATTGCAGTACCTATCAATGCCCAGCAACCTGCTGCCGTCCTCGCCGCCACATATACCATTGATACAGTACAAAGCTGGACAAAGAGTGTTTCGCCCACAGCCATGAAGTGGATTTCCGTTGTGGACCAGAATGGAATCATCGTAGCCGGGGCTGGCCTGGATAGTTCCGGCCTGTTACACGATGCCAGCAGCCGCTCTGATGTGAAACAAGTTCTTGCCGGACAGAATGGCACTGGATTCCTTTGGGAAAACGGCAAAAGCGTTCTGGTTACCCGCCACCCGTTGACTTCTCTGCACTGGGGCGTTCTGGTGGAAATCCCCGCGATTGAAATTGACAATGCCTTCTGGAAGGCTGAGCGCCCCCTCGCTTATATTGCGCTGGTGTTTCTGGTATTGTCGCTCACCATTGGCATTGTCATCGCCTCTCTTTACCGTAAGTTGCGGGATAGTGAAGAACATACCCGGCAGATCATCACCACTGCGACTGACGCATTTGTTGCAATCGATCAGCAGGGTACTGTGACGGATTGGAACCCGAAAGCCGAAGAATTATTCGGCTGGACCAGGGCAGAAGCAGTTGGGCAAAAACTGCATGAAACCATTGTTCCCCCGCAGTACCGCAAATCGCATCTGCTCGGATTGAAGCATTTCCTGTCTACCGGTGTAGGGCCAATCCTGAACAAGCGTCTGGAATTGTCGGCGCTGCATCGCGATGGCCATGAGTTCCCTGTCGAACTCGCAATCGCCCACTCGCAGCGTGACGGAAAAAACTACTTCAACGCTTTTCTGCACGACATCACCAAACGCAAACAGGCGGAAAAGGAAATCGGGACCCTCAACGCGGAACTTCATGGCCGCGTTGTTGAACTGGAGGAGCGCAACAAGGCGCTTGAGGCATTCAGTTATTCCGTCTCTCATGATGTGCGCGCCCCTCTCCGCAATATCGCCGGGTTTTCTGAAATCCTGCATGAAGAATTTGCGCAGCAGCTTACTCCTGCCGGCCTTGACTACCTGGGTCGCATCCAGACCAATGTGGTCCGCATGCAGCGCCTGGTTGATGATCTGCTGCGCTTTGCCCGCCTCGGGGAGAAGGGACTGGAACTCCGGCCTACCGATCTGAATGAAATTGTTCGCGAAGTGGTTGCTGGTTTTGAAAGCAACATGGCAGGACGTAAGATCACATTTGAAATTTCTCCCCTGCCTATAGTTGGCTGTGATCGCGGTCTGGTGACACAGGTTTTCTGGAATTTGCTGGCCAACGCCATTAAATTCACGGGCACGCGTTTCCAGGCGGTGGTCTCAGTCGGTGAATCCATCCAGAATGGCGAACAGGTTCTGTTTGTCCGCGACAATGGCGTTGGCTTTGACATGAAACATGCCAGCAAGCTTTTTGCGGCATTTCAGAGGCTCCATCGCAGTGATGAGTTCGAGGGTACCGGAATGGGGCTGGCAACGGTACAGAGCATCGTCATCAAGCATCAGGGCCGTATATGGGCAGAGTCTGAACCGGACCGTGGTGCGACTTTTTTCTTTAGTCTTCAGCCACAGAAAGTGCAGGAAAACAAGGCGGAACTGGCAAAAGCGATATAGTCACATTGCATTGCTTGTTACCCTGGCGCTTCTAAAAACGCTCTGGAAACGCAATGGAAATCACGGTGCCGTGGCGCTTTGAATCCTGCGCGCTGCGTACCTGAATGGTAGCGTGGTGGTTCCTGATAATTTCTGCGCTTACCCACAAACCAAGCCCCGTGCCGGTAATACTCTTGGTGGTAAAAAATGCTTCAAACATGCGGCGCCGTGTCTCCGGCGGCATTCCGCAGCCGGTATCGGCAATCGTCAGAATCACTCTGCGTTCGCCGTGGCCATTTGTGGCTTCACGCACGCGGACCAGGATTCTTGCATCATTCGCACAGGCATCCAGCGCATTGCTGATCAGGTTCGCCATTACCTGCCGCAGGTCTCCTTCAAACGCCAGGATCTTGCGCTCCGTGCGATATTGTCGCTGCACGCCAATACCTGCATTGATGATCCTGCGCTGAAAGAGCGCTAGCACGCTTTCAATGATCTCTTTCAGTGAAATCTCCACGGCCTTTGTCGATTGCCGGTGGAACCTGAGCGTCTGCGTGGTGATGTTGGTAACGCGGGTCAGCTCCTGTTGCGCTGCTGCCAGATATTCCTTCAACGTCTCAGAGGTGGCCGCACTCTCGCTGAGATAGATCAGGTTTGTTACCGCTTCCAGAGGATTATTGATCTCATGCGCAATACTCGCCGCCAGCCGTCCCACGGCAGCCAGCTTTTCATTTTGCCGCAAGGCTTCTTCCGCTTTCTTGCGGTCAGATATATCAAAGGTGATGCCGGGAAAACGCAACGGCGTTCCATCTGCGCTCAAAATGCAGCGCCCGCGGCTCGCCACCCATCGTATGGAATGGTCTGCCTGAAAAAGACGATACTCCGCCCCGTAATCCTCCCCTGTGCTTAAACTGGCAGCAATGGCTTTTTCCACCGCTGGCAGATCGTCCGGATGTATGTTCTTCTTAAAAGCCGTAAGGGAAACTCCGGCTTTGGCTACCGCCGGATCGACTCCATAGAGCAAAGCAAATCGCGTATCCGCATAGACAAGATCGTTCTTTACGTCCCAGTCCCACGTACCTACGCCATGCGACACGGAGAGCGCCAGACTTAAGCGCTCCTCGCTTTCACGCAATGCCTGTTCAGCCAGTACTCTTCCCGTGGTTTCAGAGCAGGTGACCAGCGTAGCGCGAATCACGCCTTCCGGATCGCGCACCGGGCTGTAGCTGTAGGTCCAGTAAATATCTTCCAGTTTGCCGTCGCGATAAAAAGGCACAAGCTGGTCTTCAAACCAGCAGGCTTCGCCACGTTGCATCACCGCGTCAATTTGCGGCCGGATCATGTCCCATATTTCCGCCCAGCATTCCTGTGCGCGCTGGCCCAGGGCTTTGGGGTGCTTATCAGAGCCCAGGCTCGGACGAAACGCATCATTGTAAAACTGTATGAGTTCCTGGCCCCAGAAAAGCAGCATGGGTTGGCGGTTGGCCAGAAGCGCATTCACCAGAACGAGCAGCATTTCCGGCCATTCCTCGGTCGGGCCAGGCGGCGTGACGCTCCAGTCGAAAGAGCGCGTTAAATCAGCCATCTCGCCTGGGCTAAAAATCTTTATTTTTTGTTTGACCGCGGTGTTCCCCATCACATTGACCAGATGATTTCAGATGCAAAGTGAGATGCACAATTGGGCAAAAAGGCCCGTCATTCCCTCTAAACGCACCAATTGGCTGGTCTTGCTGCCTCACATCCTATAATATCCACGGCAAAAAACCGGAACTTCTCACCGCGATCAGTCGTATTACCGGGTAAGGTCAATCGAACTATTCATTTTTTGCCGGGAGGAAAGTATGCGCAGGCCGCTCTTGCAGGGTATGTCTCAGGCGATTTTGGCAGTCCTCTTCTGCCTTATAGGATTCACCGGATGCTCTATCACCACGCATGACAAGGGCAACGGCAAAAAGGACGATGTGGATATCCGCACGCCATTTGGCTCTCTCAGCGTAAAAGAAGGAAATAATGACGTAAGAGATACCGGGCTCACGCTCTATCCCGGCGCTCGTGCCAAACAGAATTCCGGCGACGAAAAGCACAGCGCCAACGTAAATATTTCCAGCTCGTTGTTCGGCCTGAAAGTAGTCGCCATGAAATTTGAAACCGACGATCCCTCCGATAAAGTGCTGGCCTTCTATCGCAAAGACATGGGAAAGTACGGCAAAGTGCTGGATTGTACCGGCGGCTTCAGTATGAACTTCCATCATCACGACAAAAATGCTGACGTCACCTGTGAAGGCGATGGATCAGACCATGAGTACAAGGAAGAATTAAAAGTCGGAACGGAGAACAATCAGCGCGTTGTGGCCATCAAGCCCAGGACCAGCGGCTCTGAATTTACGCTGGTTTTTGTGCGCGCATGGGAAAGCAAGGACGCAAACTAGAAAATCCCGCCGGCACTAGCATCCCAAAAATTGCCCGCGGCTGCGGGGAAAATAAAATTAAAAAAATGAAAAGGATGGCCTGCTCCGGGCCATCCTTTTTAACTGATTTCCGCCCTCTCTCTGTAATCGTAAAAAAGCATCCATTCCCGCCCTCACTCGCATCATAGGAAAACGTTAAAACATGCGGATTGAAACAGCTTTAGAGGGTGTTTGAGCTCCTCGGTTTTTCTGGTAGACACAGTCCCTGTTTCATGTTTTTGAAGCAAAATTCTCAGGCCCTTATTGAGAGGCGTCCGGCAAATCGCCGGACGCTCGAGCAAATTAAATTTTGGAATGAGTACAGAGCTTTCAATGGGAAGGACAGTACTGTGTGTAAGCAAAACCTCGCCGGCACAGGTGACCCGAAACATGATTTTGGAACGGGCCGGTTATACGGTTATTTCCATCAGCAATCCGGACGCTGCGGTTCGGATTTTTACCGACTCGGAGATTGATGCGGTTGTATTTGGCGATTCCATCCCGGCAAGCCAGCGCCTTGCACTGGCGCTGAAGTTCAAGAGCTTGGACCAGTCAGTGCCGATCGTTGCTCTGAGCAATAGCAGCGGCTCGCAGTTTGCCTCGGGGATCGTCGATGAGCAATTGGAATCTTTGGGCGATCCGCATTTATTGCTGGAAGCCTTAAAACGTGTCCTTGCCCGGAGCGGCAACGGACCGGTTGAAGATGGTTCTATTCAAAGAAATTCGGCTCAAGAAAATTTGGTCGAAAAAAATCCCAGGGTTCCTGTACAAGAAAATTAACTATGCCACCACGTACTGTACAAAAACGAAAAAATAAAACTCCTCTCTCTCCGGCGCTTGCCTCTCTGGTGCTGGAGAAAGTACCTACCGGCATCCGCGGTCTGGATCAGGTAACGCATGGCGGCTTCCCCAAAGGCAGAACGGCACTGATCTGCGGCGGCCCGGGCGCGGGAAAAACACTGTTGGGCCTTGAATTCCTGGTGCGTGGCGCACTGCTCTATAACGAGCCCGGCGTTTGCATCGCCATGGAAGAAACCGCTGAGGAACTGGTCACCAACGTGGCCTCTCTGGGCCATGATCTGCCGGCATTGATCCGGGCCAAAAAACTGGCCATTGATTATGTGCACATTGAGCGCAAGCAGATTGAAGAAACCGGTGAATACGATCTTGAAGGTCTGTTTATCCGCTTGCGCGCCGCCATTGAGCAGGTCAAAGCCAAACGTGTGCTCCTGGATACCATTGAGCTGCTCTTTCTCGGCTTACAGAATGAAGCTATCGTCCGTGCGGAGCTGCGCCGCCTTTTTCATTGGCTGAAAGATGCCGGGGTCACCGCCGTGATCACGGCGGAAATGGGCGACCGGACACTCACACGATATGGCCTGGAAGAATACGTGGCTGATTGCGTAATCGTGCTCGATCATCGTGTCACAGAACAGGTTTCCACGCGGCGTCTCCGCATCGTCAAATATCGCGGATCGTCGCACGGGACCAATGAATATCCTTTCTTGCTGGATGATGAAGGCATTTCAGTTGTGCCCATTACCTCGCTCGGGCTCACGCATACGGCTTCCACCGAACGCCTCTCCTCCGGCATTCCGAGCCTGGATGCCATGCTGGGGAAAAAAGGGTTTTTCCGTGGCAGCAGCGTGCTGGTAACTGGAACCGCGGGCACAGGCAAATCGAGCTTCGCTGCCACATTTGCCAATGCAGCCTGCGCCCGTGGTGAACGCGCTCTCTACTTCGCTTATGAAGAATCGCCCAGCCAGATCCTGCGCAACATGGGGTCCGTGGGAATGAAGCTGGAAAAGTGGCTCAAGAACGGCCTTTTACAGATCCATGCCACGCGGCCCACGGCTGCTGGACTGGAATCCCACCTGGCCCATATGTATCAACAAATTCAGGAATTTAATCCCACCGTCGTGGTCGTTGATCCCATCACAAACCTGATTACGGCGGGCGATCTTTACTCGGTCAAGGCCATGCTCACGCGGCTGATCGATTTTCTAAAGCTCAAAAACGTGACGGCCCTGTTCACGAACCTGGTGTTTGGCTCGGGAACAATTGAAGAAACGGCCATTGGTGTTTCTTCCCTGATGGATAGCTGGATGGTATTGCGCGATGTTTCCCAGGGCCAGGAGGAACGGATACGCACCATACATCTCTTGAAATCCCGCGGCATGGCGCATGATACCCGGGAGCACACTTTCACTTTAAGTAATAAAGGAATTGAAATTCATGGCAATGAGTAAACAAGTTCTGTTGCGCAAGCGGAAAAGCAAACCTGCAGCTAAAAGAAATTCGGCTAAAGCAAAAAAGATAATCCCGCCGTTTAAGCCTCCGGTCTGGGAGCTCAGGCTTTATGTTGCCGGCATGACACCCACTTCCATTCGCGCCTTTGAGAACCTGAAGAAGCTGTGTGAAGAGCACATGCACGGTGCGTACAAAATCCAGGTAATTGATCTGCTGGAGCGGCCAAAGCTTGCCAGCGGTGATCAAATCGTTGCCGTGCCAACGCTGGTCCGGAGCCTGCCTACGCCGGTAAAGAAAATTATCGGCGATCTTTCCAACACTGAAAGAGTGCTGGTCGGTCTTGATCTCAGGCCGGCGGGGAACCGGCGCTAGCTGCTCCTTATGAAGACTCCTTCCGCCATAATTGTGCTGCTGGCCGATAGAAAACACAGCCAGACTGCCAAGGCCCTGAAAGATTCCGGCTATACGCTGATGACCACCTATACACCGGACCACGCGGTCGCCATCTGCGTGAATAATCCGGTGGATATGGTCATTTTGGACCAGGAGCACTTTATTCAGACGGAAGGCTGGTCGGTGGCAAAGTCACTTAAAATGATTCGACAGAAGGTCTGTGTCATCCTGATTGTGCGTGGAAAAATTATTGGGACGGAGCCCCCGGAAGGAGTCGACGCCGTGGTTCCCGATCACGATGCGCAATCGCTCATTGCCACGGTCAAACACATACTCAAAGGCTTCTAGAGCAAAGGCGTCTGCGCCGTTGCGGATGCTCTTTCTGCTTCCGCTCGCTTGCCCGGCTTTTCCTCTTTCCTGTAACTTGGTAGGTATGCAACGCGATTGTTACCGCTGTCGGCAACCTATTGAAGAACAGGTCGCGTTCTGCTCTTCCTGCGGCGCTCCGCAAATCAGGGTCTCCAGGCCATCAGAGCAGCTTTCAGAAGTCCCGGCCCTGCCGGGAGTGGAAATCACCGCGGAGCGGTTGGCTGCTGTTAACACGCCTGCCGATCTCGTAGGCAGGTCGGGGATCCAGTGGAAATCGTTTTCCCGCACCGCCGCTCCACTGGCTGCATTTACCGGCATACTCACAGTGCTGGCTCCCCCACTGGGGCTCTTCATCCTTCTGCCGGCCAGCTTGATCTTATCCATCTACATTTACCGCCGGACCCGCCCAGCTCCCATGCGCGGTGGGCAAGGTGCCCGGATGGGCGCTTTGATGGGGCTTCTCAGCTTTATCTTCTATGCGGCTTTCTTTCTCGTAAATGTCTCTCGAAACCAGCCGGCGTATCGTGAAATTATTGTCAACAAAGTCCATGAAGTTGTCGCTCAGAATCCTGACCAGCAGGTGCAACAAACACTGCAATGGTTTGCCACCACAGACGGATTAATTGCCCTTACCGTCATGGTCCTGGCCGTAATCCTTTTGGTTTTCCTGGTTATCGGCATGGGCAGCGGCGCTCTGGCAGTGACCCTGGGCAAAGCCCGCAACCGTTCTCAGCTATGACGCTTGGCGCATTACGCCGCCTTCGGATATCATTCGATGGACTATGAATTCTGCTTCCACTCGCCTCCCTACCCTTCAAGTAAAAGGCCGTCTCATGTCCGCCTCGGAAATTGAGCGGACTTTGGTGCGCCTGGCCCATCAAATTGTGGAAAAAAACAATGGCGTGGAGAATCTGGTGCTGGTGGGCATCAAACGGCGCGGCGTGCCTCTAGCCGACCGTCTGGCCGCGCTGATCCAGCAGATTGAGAAGAAACCAGTGCCCGTGGGCACGCTGGATATCACACTCTACCGCGACGATCTTTCCACCGTGGGCGCACAGCCCGTAATTACAAAAGCCACGCCTCTGGGAACAGATATTGTCGATAAAAACGTGATCCTGTTGGATGACGTGCTATATACGGGGCGCACCGTTCGCGCCGCTATGGACGCCTTGTTTGACCACGGCCGCCCGCGCCGCGTGCAGCTCTGCGTATTGATCGACCGCGGTCATCGTGAGCTGCCCATTGAAGCTGCCTTCGTCGGCCGTACAGTCCAGACCACTGACACTGAGATCATCGAAGTAAAGCTCTCTGAAATTGATCAGGAAGAACAGGTTCTGATGGTGGAACGCATTTCCTAACCGATGCCGCGCAAACGCTCGCTCCTCGAACTCGAGCACCTCTCAGCGGATGAAATTACCTTTTTTCTTAAACTGGCCCGGCGCATGCACTCCGGCCAGCCTAAGCCGCTGCTGCGCGGCAAGCGCATTGCGCTTCTTTTCTATGAACCTTCCACGCGCACGCGCGTCTCTTTCGAATTTGCCGCCAAACTGCTGGGGACGCACACCTCCATCATCAGCGCCACTGCTTCCAGCATTGAAAAAGGCGAGTCCCTGATCGATACCGGTAAAACGCTCCAGGCGCTCGGCGCGGACTGCATCGTTGTCCGCCATCCTTCGTCCGGAGCGCCACATGCGTTGGCGCGCAGCCTGCAAATTCCCGTCATCAATGCCGGCGACGGCATGCATGAACACCCCTCGCAAGGCTTGCTGGATGCCTACACGATCCTGCGGCATAAAAAGTCATTCAAAGGCCTGCGCATTACCATGATTGGCGACATTCAGCACAGCCGTGTCGTCCGCTCCAATGTTCATCTGCTGTCAAAGTTTGGGGCGCAGATCGTGCTCTGTGGCCCGCCTGAATTGCTGCCCGAATACGCAACCTCTCTTGCGCCAGGTGTAAAAGTAAGTCGCCATATGGAAGAAGCTATGCGCAAGGCTGATGTGGTCATGATGTTGCGCGTGCAGAAAGAACGGCTCGCCGGCCTGAAACTCGATGCCGGCAAATACATCGCCCATTATCAGCTCACCCCGGAGCGATTGAAACTGGCCAAGCCTGACGCAATCGTTATGCATCCCGGACCGATGGTCCGTGGCATGGAAATCCAAAGTGAGATCGCAGACGGTCCACAGTCGGTGATTGAAGAGCAGGTACGTAACGGCGTGTTTGTGCGAATGGCGATCCTGGCGACGTGTCTGGGGGTGGCGTGAGCAATCCAGATCAGCCGCGAATTGACGCGAATGAACACGAAAGAAAACATTGGGAGTTATGCCATCAGATTGTGGGTGTCTTTTATTCCGTATATAACGAGCTTGGTTATGGATTTCTTGAAGCGATATACGAAGAAGCTCTATGCATTGGGCTGACCGAAGCAGGATTGAGTGTAGCGCGGCAAATTGCAACTCCCATCTGGTTTCACGGACGCGTGATTGGCGAATACAAAGCTGATGTTGTTGTGAACAAACAAGTGCTGTTAGAGCTGAAAGCGGCTCGAGTTCTTGATACTTCCCATGAGGCACAAATCTTAAATTATCTGCGCGCAACTGATATCGAAGTAGGATTGCTGCTCAACTTTGGACCCAAACCACATTTTAGGCGATTCATTTCCGAAAATAATAAAAAAGGAATTCGTATTCATTCGCGTGCATTCGCGGCTAAATAGGTTTTGTTTTGAAAAATTCTAGTCTCACAATTCGCAATGGCCTCCTCATCGACCCCTCCTCAAACCTTGAAGGCAAATACGATCTGCTCCTCAAAGATGGTCGTATTACTGAAGTTGCGCCCGCCGGCAAGCTGCGCGGCAAGGCCGATGAAACATTCAACGCCAAAGGCCTTGTCATAGCGCCTGGATTCATCGATATTCACGTTCACCTGCGCGAGCCCGGGCAATCACACAAAGAGACCATTGCCACTGGGACCATGGCTGCTGCCGCGGGAGGATTCACCTCAGTCTGCGCCATGCCGAACACCAGCCCTGTAAATGACTCAGCGGAAATTACCCGATGGATGCTTGATCCCGCGCGCGGCGCTCACGTCAACGTATTTCCTGTTGCCGCTGCAACACTTGGCAGCCTGGGAGAAACTCTTACGGATTTTGCCGCACTCAAGCGCGCTGGCGCCATCGCCTTCAGCGATGACGGCAAGCCTATTCTTGAAGACAAAATCATGCGCCAGTCTCTGATTGCCGCAGCCGCACTGAATATGCCTGTGGTTCAGCACGCGGAAGATTGCCGCATGACGGAAGGCTCCGTCATGCACGCTGGGCCAACGGCATTTCGTCTGGGACTGCGCGGCTGGCCCGGTGAAGCTGAAAGTTCAATCGTGGAGCGTGACATCCATCTGGCAGCGGAAACCAAGGCGCGCTATCACGTTGCCCATCTCTCGACTGCTGCTGCCTTGCGTGCCGTCCGCAAAGCCAAGCGCGACCGCCTGCATGTGACCTGTGAAATTACGCCGCACCACTTCACCCTGCTGGATGAAGACATTGGCCAGTACAACACTAATTTCAAAATGAATCCGCCGTTGCGCGCGCGTGAAGACCGTGAAGCTATCCTGGCTGGCTTGGCCGATGGCGCCGTGGATTGCGTTGCCACGGACCATGCACCACATGCAGCGCATGAAAAAGGCCAGGAGTTTGACCGCGCTCCGTTCGGCATTACCGGGCTTGAGACTTCACTGGGCCTCTGCATTTCCATCCTGCATGCTCGCCACAATATTCCGTTGCGGCGCATCGTGGAGTTGCTCTCCACCAATCCCGCGCGGGTTATGGGCTTGCAAGGCCGTGGCACACTTGCTGTGGGAGCCCGTGCCGACGTAACCATTTTTGATCCCGAAAAAAAATGGACGTACCACGCGGCTGAATCGCACTCAAAATCTAAGAACTCACCCTTCGACGGTCGCCAGATGCAGGGTAAAGTCATGGCAACCATCGTAAGCGGTTCGCTTATATTCCGCATATAAGCTTAAATCGCTAGTAAAACTGATCTTTTTAAAGTCTGCCTGTGCCCTGCCGATAAACCAGTGAGCATCCTTGGGAAAATATTGCCTATTCCATCTCAGTCTAAAAACGTGCCTATGAGTGGCGCTAATGTCAGGAGAGTTGTACTGTGATTTCTCTAAAAAAATATCTGGACATGGACCCGAGTAAGTTACCCTTTGCCGAGCCAATTCCGGATGAGATGGTTGATGCAGTGCTGGCCTCGTATCGTTCAGCCTTGATGGCCATGGGGAAGAGTGGTCTTCAGGTATGTCCGGCTGTCGGTCCGGATTTGCAGCAAGGCCTGGCCGGTCTGGGACAGCGCCTCTCCAAAAATGTTACGCAGGCGCTAATGAAAGAAACAGAAAACAAAGTCACTGAACAGCTGGAACAATGGGGCGAGCGCACCCAGCAACATTTCAAAGCCAAGACTGACGAAGTCCGGGAGTTGCTGATCGTCATGGCCCGTACCGCTGAATCCGTGGGCGAGCGCGATAAGAGTTATTCCAACCAATTCAGCCAGTTCACCACTCGGTTGCGGGCCATCGCCAACCTGGACGACCTGACCCAGATTCGCGAATCCCTGGTAAAAAGTGCGAGTGAGTTAAAAGTAAGCGTGGACCAGATGGCGCAGGACAGCCAGAAGCTGGTGGCGCAACTGCAGGCGGAAGTTTCCACTTATGAGGGCAAACTCAAAGTAGCAGAGGATCTCGCGTTACGCGATTCGCTTACCGGGTTGTCGAACCGCCGCAACGTGGAAGAACGCATCACCTGGCGCATTGAGCGGCGGCAGCCCTTTTGTGTGGCCGTGCTGGACGTAAACCGCCTCAAGAACGTCAATGACACATATGGCCATCTCGCCGGCGACCATCTGCTCAAGCAGTTTGCCAAGGAATTAAGGTCCGGATGCCGTTCCACGGATGTAGTCGGCCGCTGGGGTGGCGATGAGTTCATCATCGTCATAGACGAAGATTCTGCCACTGCGGAGCCCCAGATTGAGCGCCTGCGGAAATGGGTGTTTGGCGAATACTCAATTCAGCCGGGCCCGGGCGCGGCAGAAGTTAAAATCCGCGTGGACGCATCCGTCGGCCTGGCGCAATGGAAGCCCACAGAAAAACTGGAACAAGTGATCGAACGCGCTGACGCTGCCATGTACAAGGAAAAACAAGCTGCTAAAAAGAAGCAGTAGTTCAACTCCCATTCAGCACAGATAAGATTATTCCAAACGTTGCGGCTCACTGGAATCTACTTAACAATCCCCAGTCTAGTTCCCACCTTCTTCAGCACTTCCAGCGCTTTCGTTAGCTGGTCTTGCGTATGGGCTGCGCTCATAATGGTCCGCACGCGCGCCTTGCCTTCCGCCACCGTGGGGAACGCAATCCCCGGAACAAAAACGCCTTCTTTGAATAGCTCACGGCTGAAGTCCATCGTTAGTTTTCCGTCACCAATAATGATCGGCGTAATTGGCGTCTCGCTGGCTGGCGTATTGATGCCCCCAATATTGAAGCCCAGCAGTCCAAGTTCTTTTTTGAAGAACCTGGTGTTGGCCCAGAGCTTGTCCATCAACTGGGGCTCTTGTTCCAGAACGTCAAAGGCCGCAATGCAGGTGGCTGCAACAGACGGCGGATGCGACGTGGAAAATAAAAATGGCCGCGCGCGATGATAAAGAAAATCAATCAACTCTTTGGATCCGCAAACATAACCGCCCAGGGCGCCAATGGCCTTGGAAAGCGTTCCCACCTGCACATCCACGCGCCCGTGGACTTTATGGTGGTCAATGGTGCCTCGTCCGTTGCGCCCCAGCACGCCGGAAGAATGTGCGTCATCCACCATCATGATTGCGCCATATTTTTCCGCTACGTCGCACAGCGCGGGCAGCGGACCAATATCGCCATCCATGGAAAAGACGCCGTCCGTGATAATGAGCTTGTGTCCCGGCTCGTTGGCAATTTCCTTCAACAGCTCTTCCGCATGCGCCGCATCTTTGTGGCGGAAGACTTTGATCTTGGCCCGCGACAGGCGCGCACCATCAATAATGCTGGCATGGTTCAACTCATCCGAGATAATGAAATCATCTTTGCCCAGGATGGCCGAAACCGTTCCTGCATTCGCCGCAAAGCCTGACTGAAACACCACACACGCCTCAGTATTCTTAAAGCGCGCAATCTTCTCTTCCAGCTCCATGTGGATTCTCATGGTGCCGCTCACGGTACGCACCGCACCTGAACCCACGCCATATTTCTTGATCGCCGTAATGGCCGCATCGCGCAACTTGGGGTGCGTCGTCAGCCCCAGATAATTGTTCGACGCCAGATTGATAACATGCTTGCCGTCAACCGTACATTCCGGCGTCTGCTCATCTTCAAGGACGCGCAGATTGGAGTACGTGCCCTTCTGTTTGAGTTCATTCATCTGGTCGGCAAGATAGGAAAGCTGTGGACGGGTCGCGGTGGTCATGGGTTTAGCTCCTGGAAGGGTTCAACATGTTAAATAGCAATTAGCAAATGGCAATTAGCAAAAGCGTCTACTTTGTACGATTCGAGAGTGAGTCAATGACCTCTCCCAAAAGTCTCATTGCCTATTGCTATTTGCCAACTGCTCCATTCGGATACAACAAAATCTTGCTTGATTCACCGGTCCGCAGACGATCCATGCCTTTGCTGAAGTCTGCCATTGGCATGCGGTCAGTGATGACTGGATCAAGATCAAGCTTACCGGCTTTGAGCAACGCATTCATCTGATACCAGGTTTTGTACATCAGGCGGCCGTTGATTCCCTGTACCTGCGCGCCTTTAAAAATAATATCGTTGGCCAGATTTAGCTCCATCGGTTTGGAAGGAATCCCCAGCAATGAGGCTCTGCCGCCCAGCCGCAGAATCTTGAAGCCCAGCCGGATGGCATCCGGATGGCCGGACATTTCCAGAATCACATCCACGCCGGTACCGCCGGTGTCTGCCATCACCTGCGCATAGACGTTGTCTTTCGCAGGGTTCAGCACGTGGTCGGCTTTCATTTTTTCCGCGAGCTTACGCCGATGGTCATTGATCTCCAGCGCAAATACTTCGCTCGCCCCGCAGGCACGCGCCACGGCAATGCAGAACAAGCCAATCGGCCCGCAGCCGATCACCGCTACAGTCTTGGCGGCAATTTCACCGGCCAGCACCGTATGCACGGCGTTCCCCAGCGGATCAAGCACGCTGGCATAGTCCGGAGGAATCTCAGGATCGATTTTCCAGATATTTGATTCTGGAATTTTTACAAATTCAGCAAATGCGCCATTGGCGTCCACACCAATAATTGTTACGTGCTGGCAAATATGGGCTTCGCCGGTACGGCACTGGTAGCATTTGCCGCAGGCCACATGCATCTCCGCGGAAACAAAGTCGCCTTCCTTCACCACGGTTACGTTCTTGCCCGTGGCCACCACGTGTCCGCAGAATTCATGCCCCGGAATCAGCGGCGGCTTGATGCGGTTCTGCGCCCACTGGTCCCAGTTGTATATGTGCAGATCGGTGCCGCAGACCGACGCTACTTTCACTTTCACCAGAACATCGTCCGGCCCAATTTGCGGAACAGGCATCTGCCGGATGTCCGCTCCCGGCGCGGCCTCCGGCTTTACAACAGCTAGCATGGTTTCAGGCATTCAATTCCTAATCTCGAAGAGATGAACACAGGCAAACTCTTTATTTTAACAAATTGAGGGTGGCACAATCTGCAAGAGAGGTATCCAGGCGAAACAAATCAAGCTAATACACAAGCCATGATTTTCAGTCTCTTTGTCCTCACTCCCGCTATTTTCATGTACCGCTCTTCGCCTATCTGATATCATTAACTAACTGGTTAATTAAATGGGTTCCGCTAGCAAATCCGGCAAGTCTGGCTCACGCGGGGAGCCGGAAAAGACCCGTGCCGCCATCCTGAAAGCGGCTCTGGAAGAGTTTTCCCATGAAGGCGTGAGCGGGGCCCGGACTGAAGAAATTGCGCGCCGCGCCGGCGTGAATAAAGCGCTGCTCTATTACTACTTCAAAGACAAAGACGGCCTCTATGCTGCCGCCCTGGAGCAGGTTTTTTCCGGCCTGCATCAGCGAGTGATGAGCGTGCTGAACCGTGACGATCTTCCTCCGAGAGAAAGATTGCTGCTCTATGCGCAAACGCATTTTGACTATATTGCCAGCGCACCGGTTTACCCGCGGCTGGTGCAGCGCGAATTTATGCGCAGTTCGGGCCGTGCGCTCTCGCCGGCTGCCAGCAAGATTATGGAACTTCACGGAAAACCTTTGTATAGCCGGCTGGAAAAGCTCATTAACGAAGGAGTTGAGGCCGGCGATTTTCGCCGTGTCGATCCCATGCAGACAGTGACCTCTATTATCGGCATCATCGTTTTCTATTTCATTAGCATGTCTACGCAGCAGTTTATGCATGCCGGTGATCCCAGCTCTTCTGAACGGATTGCGCAGCGGCGAGCGGCTGTGGTGGATTTTATTTGCGCGGCGATTTTTACTCCCGCAGCGCAGAAGGCCTGTAAACAGTGAACCCACGCAACCGGTTTTTTATGTTTCTTGGCCTGCTGCTGCTCATCGCCGCGGCCTATTATTTTTTTTCTACTGACCATTCCTCTGATCTGGTCCTGGTTGGTACCGTAGACGCCAATCAAGTTGTTGTGAGCCCTAAAATCACCGGACGCATTGAGCGCCTGGCCGTGGACGAAGGCACGGAAGTCAAAATCGGGGACACCATTGCCGTGCTTGACGCGCAAGAGCTCACGGCTGACCGCCAAGCCGCAGAGGCGCAGCTGAATAGCCTTCGCCATCAGGTCTCGCAAACGCGCGCCACTGAGCAGCAGACCGCCGGAGAGACTTCCAGCGGCGTGGTAAATGCGCAGGCGCGCTTTCGCGCTGCCCAGGCAACGCTGCTGCAAGCGCAGGCTGACTTACAGCGTATTGAAGGCGACACGCGCCGCAACCTTGCTCTGGCAAAACAAGGCATCGTCTCCCAGCAGCTTGCCGACCAATCAACCGCTCAGCTCCAGGCGCAGCAGGCCCTGGTGCGGGCCGCTGAAGATCAGTCCCACGCAGCCCAGGCTGACCTGAAAACCGCGCAGGCTCATACGCGCTTAACGCAGGCCGCTCAGAGCACCGTGGCCGCAACTCAGGCGCAACAACTGAATGCGAAGGCCCAACTGGAAGCCGCGGAAACGCGCCTGGGCTATACCAAAGTGATTGCGCCAGTGAATGGAATCGTCACCGTACGGGCAGCGCGAGAAGGTGAAGTAGTAAACCTGGGCCAGCCAATCGTGATTATCACCGATCTGAGCGATACCTGGGTGCGTGCGGCAATTCCTGAAACGCAGGCCGATCACATCGCTCTGGGCGACCAGCTAAATGCGCGTCTTCCTTCCGGCGAGATTGTTTCCGGCAAAATCATTTTCAAAGCGCCGGAGGCCGACTTTGCCACGCAGCGCGATGTGAACCGCCGCAAGCGAGACATCAAAGCCATTACGCTCAAGCTCGCAGTCGCAAACACCAACAAGACCATGGTCCCGGGAATGACCGCGGAAATCCTGGTGCCTAAGGCAAAAGTGGAAGGCCGCTGATGCCGACATACGCCATCCAAGTCATTGACATCGTCAAGCGCTTTGGGAACTTCACAGCCGTGGATGGTGTCTCATTCTCGGTGGAAGAAGGCGAGATCTTTGGTCTTCTGGGCCCGAACGGCGCTGGCAAATCCACGTTAATCCGCATGATGACCACACTGCTGGATATCACCGGGGGCACTGCGATTATTGAAGGGGCCGATGTCCGCAAAGACCCCAACCGTGCGCGGCGCTCCATGGGCGTAATTCCGCAAGCCATGACCAGTGACGGCGATCTCACCGTCTGGGAAAACCTGAGCATTTACTCCAAGCTTTATGGAATTCCTGCCGCTGACCGCGAAAAGTCGATTGATGAGTTGCTGGATCTGGTTGATCTGAATCAATGGCGCAACGCTCCCGCAAGAAATCTTTCTGGCGGCATGCGGCGACGGCTGGAGATCGCGCGCGGCCTGGTGCATCGCCCCAGAATCTTTTTCCTCGACGAGCCCACTACAGGCCTTGATCCCGTTTCCCGTGTTGCCGTTTGGGAGATGATTACCAGCATCAAACAGAAGCGCAATCTCACTGTGCTCATCACCACGCACTACATGGATGAAGCCGACCGCCTTTGCGACCGCATCGCCATTGTGGATCATGGCAAATTAGTTGCGCTGGATACGCCGCGCGCACTCAAGAGCAGCATTCCTGGCTCCAGCGTGATTGAAGCGCAGTTCCTCAACGCTCCCCCAGACTGGCAGCAGACGCTGGAAAAGCTGGTGGCTGTGAAGTCCGTTCAATCAGAGGGTGCGGACATGTATCGCGTCCTTACCGACGACGGATCGCGCACCACCACCGAACTGGTAGAAACCGCTGTTCACTCCAAGGTGTTGGTGAAAGCCCTCACAGTACAAAGCACTACACTCGACGATGTTTTTGTCCATTACACCGGCAGACAGCTGCGCGACCAGATGATCGATTCGCCGCTCTATCAATCGCCTGTTGCGTGGGGCGATAAAACACGATGAAAAATTTCTTTCAAAGCGGGCGCATGATGGCCATTGTGGAGCGCGATCTCCGCAAGTTTTTCCGCTCGCCTGCGCTCATGGTCGCCGCCATGGTCTTCCCACTCGTCCAGCTTATAGTTCTGGGTAACGCCTTTGGCGGCAAAATCCGCGATGCGAAGATGGGCATCGTCTCTCATGACACTGGCCCGCAGGCGCTCCGTGTGATTGAAGCGCTGCGTGCGGTGCAGAGCAATGCCCGCACCTTTGAGCCAATCGTCTATAGCGACGAACAAACCATGGTGGCCGCTGTGCGCCGTGGTGACTTAAACGCGGGTCTGGTGATTCCGCCACAGTTCTCGCGCGATGTGTACGCGCATGCGCGGCCTGAAATTGGTCTGGTGCTGGATAACACTGATAATTTCATGACCTCCACCTTTGAAGACGAGTTAACTCAACTGGTGGATGCGCTGAATCAGCCGGACGTGCAACCGCGCGTGGTCCAGCAAATTTCGCTGCAGGTAGTCGAACTCTATCCCTACATTGAATATATGAAGTACCTGCTACCGGGTTCTATTACGCTTGCCATGTTTGTGAGCGTGATGATCGGCGGCGGAATCGTTTACATCGACGATAAAGCCCGCGGCGTGCATGAAGGTTATCTGGTTACGCCCATTACAAAACTTGAGCTGGTTGCGGGATTGAATGTTGCCGGTGCGCTCAAGGCCATGGGGGCTGGCATTGTTCTTACGCTTCTGGGATCGTTGATTGCCGGCGTGGGTTCCACCTTTCAGCTGGCAAATCTTTTGTGGCTCTTTCTGCTAATTATCTGCACCTCATTTGCCTTCATTTCAATGATGTTTGTCATGATGGTGCGGGTGAGCGATCCGCTGATTCCGCGCGCGGTTTTCGGTATCCTGAATACGCTGCTGTATTTTCCCAGCGGCGCAATTTATCCAGTCCAGGCTTTTCCCAAGTGGCTGCAATGGATCGCATGGATTGATCCGTTTACCTATTCCGTGCAGGGATTCAAGGCAGTGCTGCTCAAAGGCGTGGGTATAGCTGCAATCTGGCCTGACCTGCTGTATCTTGGTGGGTTCGCAATTGGGGCTTTCGCGCTCTCAACTTTGCTGTTCAAACGCACTCTCTGAGGACTTTTCGCATGGCACTCCTGGATGCAAAAGAATACGATCCGCGCCCGGCGCAGAAACGCCGGAAAATTATTGCTACCGTTGTTGTCGTTGTGCTGGCGATTACGGTCTTTCTCTATCTCACCCGCTATAACTCTGAGAAAAAAGTCATCGACAATTTCTTTCATGCCATCGAGCAAAAAGATTTTGACGCTGCTTACGGCATCTATCAGGCTGATGCTGACTGGAAACAGCATCCCGAAAAATATTCCGGTTACACCATCAATCAGTTCAAGCTTGACTGGGGGCCGCAAGGCGAATACGGCGTCATTACCAGCCATCAGATAGACTGTGCGCTGGAACCGCCGAAGAAGGATTTTGTTTCATCCACAGGCGTCATTGTTGTGGTCATCATCAACGGGCGGCAGGAAACCCGGTCAATGTGGGTGGAAAAGAAGGCCAAAACCGTGAGCGACTCACCCATGAAAGCTTTGTGCCACGGGACACAGTAAACAGATCGCAGTAGCCGGCCCCTGGGTGAGACTTATTCTTTCGCTGCCGCAGCAAACAGATTGCTCACGTTCTGCACGGATGCTTCATCTTCAGCATTCACGCAGGTCTGGGAGCGATCAATCTGGCGCATGAGCCCGGTCAACACCTTTCCGGGGCCTACCTCTACAAATGTCTTCACGCCCTGCCCAATCAGTTTCTGCATGCATTGGGCCCATTGCACGGCCCCAGTCACCTGACGTACCAATGCCTGACGGGATTCTTCTCCTGTAGTCTTAAGCGTGGCGTCAATATTGGCCACCACGGGCAATTCAGGGTTCTTGAAGTGCAGCGCATTCAAGTCCTTTGCCAGGCGATCTTGTGCCGGCTGCATCAATGCACAATGGAAAGGAGCGCTTACCACCAGCATCACGGCGCGTTTGGCTCCACGTTGCTTGGCCAACTCCGCAGCGCGTTCAACGGCTTTCTGGTTGCCAGAGATCGCAATCTGGTCCGGTGAATTGATATTCGCAGGGGAAACAACTTCGCCCTGCGCGGCGTCGGCACAGACCTGCTGGAGCTGGTCCAGCGGCATGCCCAGGATCGCCGCCATACCACCTTCACCGGCGGGTACAGCCTGTTGCATGTAGCGGCCGCGGTCACGCACCGTACGGACAGCTTCAGCAAATGAAAGGGTTCCTGCCGCAACATGGGCTGAGTACTCGCCCAGGCTGTGGCCAGCGGCAAATTGCGGAACGATTCCCTTCTCTTGCAGCACGCGCGCTACTGCGGTGCTCATGGTAAGGATCGCCGGCTGGGTATTTTCGGTCAGCTTGAGCTGATCGTCCGGGCCTTCAAAGCAAAGCTGAGAAATCGCAAAACCCAGCGCGTCATCGGCTTCCTGAAAAGTATGTCGCGCCACAGGGTAGAGGGCGGCCAGCTCTTTGCCCATGCCTGCTGCTTGTGATCCCTGTCCGGGAAAAAGAAAAGCAACCGGGCCGTGGCTCATGCCGTTTCTTCCTTCTTTCCTGAATTGCTAAGTTGTTTGGCGATGTTGGTATTAATGCCGGATTCGTAAAATTCTTTGGCCACGCGGATAGCATTCTTGATGGCATTGGCATTGGAGCGTCCATGCCCCACAATGGCCACGCCCTTCAGTCCCAGCAGCGGTGCTCCACCATATTCTGCATAATCCAGCTTGCGGCCGAAATTGGCAAATGCTTTGCGCGCCAGTAGTGCGCCTACTTGTGATGTGATGGTCGAGGTCAGGGATTCTTTCAGCAGAAAACGAACAGCCTCCACCAGCCCTTCAGAAATCTTTAACGCCACATTCCCGACAAATCCATCGCAAACAATTACGTCGACTTTGCCGTTGTAAAGATCGCGGCCCTCAACATTGCCGACAAAATTCACTGGCAGCTCTTTCAGGAGTGCGTGGGCTTTGCGCGTGAGTTCGTTGCCCTTGATTTCCTCTTCACCCACAGAAAGCAGGCCCACGGTTGGATTGGCATTCTTAAAGATGGCGCGATAGTACATAGAGCCCATCAGGGCGAATTGCGCCAGATTGTGCGGCTTGGAGTCCACGTTGGCGCCCACGTCAATCAGGATGGAAGGCTTGAGCCTGCCCGCGGAAGTGGGAAACACGCTGGCGAGCGCGGGACGATCCACACCCGGCAGAGCGCCTAATACCATTTTGGCTGCGGCCATGGCAGCGCCAGTATTGCCCGCAGTGGCAAAGCCTACGGCGCGCCCTTCTTTTACCAGCCTCAGGCCAACGTGTATGCTGGAATTCTTTTTAGTACGCACCGCGTGCACGGCCTTTTCGTCCATGCCAATGACTTCAGTGGCATTCACGATTTCTATCGGCAGTCCCGGTGCGGTAGGATGCGCCTCCAGTTCGCGGCGCAACAATTGCTCGGGGCCTACCAGCAATACCTTGACCCCGTAATTGCGTGCGGCCAGCAATGCCCCTTCTATTTCAGGCTTGGGGTGCCGGTCTGAGCCCATTGCATCGACTGCTATTACTGTCTCCAATGGCGTGGACACTTATGCGTTTTCTTTTACCTGCACTACTTCGCGGCCTTTGTAGTATCCGCATTTTGCGCATACGCGATGCGGCATCTTCTTTTCATGGCAGTTTGGGCACTCTGAAGCGGACTGCGCGGTGAGAAAATCATGGGCGCGGCGGGTGGATGTTCTCTTTTGTGAGTGCCGCCGTTTTGGATTTGGCATTGGTAGTTCCTTTCCCTCTTGGCGCCGGTCATAAACCAGCGCAACAAATTCTTCTATTTATCTCTCTAGCTTCTTGCGAATATCTTCCAGTGCCGCCCAGCGTGGGTCCGGCATTATGCTCACGCAATTGCAACTTTCCAGATTCAGGTTCTTGCCGCAATGCGGGCACAGCCCTTTGCAGTCTGCCTGGCAGAGCTGCTTTGCCGGTAAAGCCAGCAGGAGCTGCTCCTTCAACACATCTTCCAGCAGCAGCCCTTCACCCTGATAGTACCCAATCTCTGTTTCAGCCTCGCTGATTGCCACTTCATCACCCTTGGCATCCACACCCAGTGGCCGGTACAAAAGATCAAACTTTTCCTTGATCACATTGTCCACAGGATCAAGACAACGGGCGCATCGCACCTCAACTTCAGTGGAAAAGCTGCCTACAAACCTGATGTCCTCAACTATGTTATGCGCGCCCCGGTTCTCCCGGATCAACTCTGCTCGTCCGGCAGCTTTCAAGGGTGCTGTCTGTATCTGATCTTCCCCCAAATCAATCACGCCGGGCGCAAAAGACTCGTCAAATTCCAGATTACGGAGCTCAAGATCCTTTATTTTTATAAACATAAGGCCCGCTCCGGGATTTAATACTCGTTGACGGGGGAAAGACGCCAAAGGCAATATCTAAGAATAAAGGGGGCACAGAGAGGGTGTCAAGGAATTGCGCGGCGGCGGATGGGCTCCGCCGCCTCTATATCGCACATTTTAAACGCAATTTTATTAGAGATTACGTGGATCAGTTCCGGTAGCTTCCTGCACACTATTGGCCACATTGCTGGCAAAACGGTCTGCCTGGCCGCGGAACGAAGATACGGTGGAACGAACGCGTTCACGACCCTGGTCAACCAGGTCGCGCGCTGAATCTGCTAGATCACTGGCGCGATTTGAAAGATTTTCCCGCGCGTCTTCTCCGCTCATCGGGGCGAAAAGAATGCCTAAACCAATACCAATTCCCAATCCTGCCAAAAAGGATTTCATATTTATAGACTCCTATGGATTTTTTAGCAGCAGAATGTTGAATTGCCGCCTCTTATGTTAAAGATGCGAATCCCCCGCGAAGGTTGCCGCAACGCGCAGGATGAGGTAAGCCGCTGAATGCGGCTTACACGAATTGTTTGAACGCGGATGAGTGCTTACTTAGACTTGGAAAGCTTCTGTGCCGCAATCTGTGCTGCTGCACTCTGAGGATCTTCTTTTTGCAATTGCTGATAAATCAGAGCTGCTTGCTGCGGATCAGTTGTCTCATACATTGAAGCCAGTTCCAGTTGCGCTGCAGCCTTTGAAACCGTGTTAGTTGGGTGCTCAGATACGTCTTTGTAAAGCGCAATTGCGTCAGGGGCGCGATTCGATTCACGGTCCAATGACGCCAGGGCCATTTTCGCCAGTGCGGCTACATCTTTGTCGCCGGAATCAATGGCTTTCTTTAATTCCTGCTCAGCACCAGACTTGTCCCCAGCCTGCAGAAACGCCATCCCGCTCATATAGCGGGCAATCTTTCCCGGAGCAACTGAGGAGTATTTGTCAGCAGCGGTGCTGAATAGCTTCTGCGCTGCTTTGGCGCGGTCAGCAATCGTGGTGAACTTTGGGGTATTATCTGCGGGTGCGGCAGGAGCATCGGCGGGCGTCAATTGCGCTTCATAGGTGCGAATGGCCGCTGAGAGCTCGATATTGCCCTGCTCGACCTGGCGGCTGTGCCACGTGATGAAACCGGTGGTGGCAATCACGACAACCAGCAGCAGGCCTATGGTTAAAATTACGGCTTGGCGGTGCCCGCCAGCCCATTTGGCTGCGCCCTGAGCGGACTCGGCAAATCGATCATGTTTCAACTCACGACGGGAATAACCTGGCACTTGTTGGACCTTCTTGGTGGGATAAGTGGCAATGAAACCTTGAGTTTAGCAGCCTGCGACAAAACCGTCAAACAATTGTCAGAGTGGCAAGTGCAAACTCTATGCAAACTCTCGTCTTCCTCAGCTCTGTATGGAATCCTGCGCCGATTACCCGATCTCTGTATCTCCCCAGCCTCCGCCACCAGGCGATTCAATCCGAATTCGTTCGCCCTTTTTCAATCGCACACTGGTTTTACCGGGAAGCAGTTCACACGAGCCATCGCCATGGATAACTTCTGTCCGTCCCGCCGAACCATTTGCGCCGCCATTCAACCCATACGGCCCGCGACTGCGCCGGTCGGCCAGCAGGGTTACTTGCGAATCAGCGAGTAGCTCAACTTCACGCACAATACCATCGCCGCCACGGAATTTGCCGGAACCTCCGCTTCCCTTGCGCAAAGAATATTGCGTCACGCGGAGAGGATAAGCGTATTCCAATGCTTCAGCCGGGGTATTGAGTGAGTTGGTCATATGCGTGTGCACGCCGCTCACACCCGCGCGATCCGGACGCGCGCCCATGCCGCCGGCAATCGTCTCGTAATAAGCAAAAGGCTCGCCGGTACGCTCGTCTGTGCCGCCGATGGTCAAATTATTCATGGTGCCCGACGAACCAGCAGGGACGCGGTCCGGCATGGCCTTGGCAAGTGCGCGGAGCAGCACGTCGACGATGCGCTGCGATGTTTCAACGTTTCCGCCCGCTACGGCTGCAGGCGGACGCGAGTTCACCACAGTTCCTGAAGGCGCAATCATTTTTACCGGACGCATCAAGCCCGCGGCTGCTGGAACATCTTCCTGCAACAGGCAGCGGAAGACGTAAAAGCATGCGGAGTAAGTTATGGCGTCCACGGCGTTGATGCTCCCGGCAACCTGCGGCGAGCTGCCGGTGAAATCCACGGTCACTAGCGGCTTGCCCGCCGATGCCGCTTGAAACGTAAGCGCCACGGCAATCCGCACCGGGCCGGAGCCTGCGCCGTCATCATCAAGAAAATCTTCCGCCTCATAACGGCCATGCGGCACCTTGCTCAAAAAGGCCCGCATCAGCTTTTCTGAATATTCCTGTAACTCGCCGAGCATGCGCTTGACCTTGGGCAGCCCGTAACGCTCCACAATATCCAGCAGTCGTGTAGCGCCGGTGTGGCAGGCGGCAATCTGCGCGTTCAAGTCACCTTCACGCTCTTCCGGCGTGCGCACATTGTTGAGCAGCAGGCGAAAGACATCGTCCTGCAATTTTCCGCCGGCAATTAGCTTGATGGGCGGAATCCGTATACCTTCCTGATAAATCTCCGTGCAAATCCCCATTGACCCGGCATAAGTCCCGCCAACATCGGCATGGTGTGCGCGCGAGGCGACATAGAATGCAGGTTTCGCGGTGCTCTTTGTTTTTTTGCTGCTTGAAGTTTTTTGGCTGTTCAGAAAAACCGGCGCCACCAGCGTGATGTCCGGCAGGTGGGTGCCGCCACAAAAAGGGTCGTTCAAGATGGCCACATCGCCCGCGTTCAGTGTGAGTTTTTCTACGGCCGCCCGTACGGACATAGGCATTGATCCCAAATGCACAGGCATGTGGTCGCCCATGGCAACCACCTCTCCCGCGCCATCAAATACTGCGCAGGAATAATCACGGCGCTCTTTGATGTTGGGAGAAAACGCCGTGCGGCGCAGTGCAGCGCCCATCTCTTCCGCAATGGAATGAAAGAGGCTCTTGAATATTTCCAGTTCAACAGGATCGCGCATGAGCAGTCAGCGTATCACGGTCGTGAAGTCCTCATCAGCAGATCGGCGGCCACAAAAACAAAGAAGACCACAGCGATCACGCCGTTCATAGTGAAAAACGCGGCATTGAGCTTGCTAAGGTCGTGGGCAGAGACCAGTGAATGCTCATAAGCCAGCAGCAAAGCCACTATCACCACGCCAACTATCGCCAGCTTGCCCAGCCCAAAAACAATTACCAGCGCAACCAGCAATCCAAGCATCAGCAGATGCAGCGTTCGCGCCACAATGAGCGCAGCGGGAACACCCATGGCCTGCGGAATGGAGTTCAGCGAATTGGCGCGATCAAATTCAATGTCCTGGCAGGCATAAAGAACATCAAAGCCGCCCACCCAGAAAGTAACGGCCGCGGTAAGCAGCAAAATGCGCGGATCTAGCGAGCCACGCACGGCAATCCATGCCGCAGCCGGCGCAATCCCAAGAGCGAATCCCAGCACCAGGTGCGACCAGCGCGTAAATCGCTTGGTATAGGAATAGAACAGCACAATGGCCAGCGCGACCGGCGAAAGATAGAGCGTCGCACGATTGAGTTCAGCCGCACCCAGCACAAACAGCAAACACGCTGTGATCACAAAGACCGCCGCAAATCGCTGTGAGAGCGTCCCGGCAGGAATGGCGCGCATGGCCGTGCGAGGATTGGCGGCATCAATACGCGCGTCAGCAATGCGATTGAAAGCCATGGCCGCGGAGCGCGCTGAGATCATGCATAGGATGATCCAGCCAAGTTTGGCTGCCGTGGGCATGCCTCCGGCGGCAAGCATGGCGGCACAAAGAGCAAATGGAAGCGCGAAGATGGAATGCTCCCACTTGATCATCTCCAGCGTGGTTTTGATGTTGGTAAAAAGAGGCACAGATTATTTTAATGGAAGCGAGGCAGTTGTGGGATACAGGCCACTGGCTCTTCGGCTATTTAGCCTTTGCGTTGGCTCTGGGTGAATAAGACTGATTCTTCCATACAAAGCCAATGGCTAAAAGCTAAGGGCCGCTCTCACGCCGCAAACCCTTGCTGGCCAATCAGCCGGACAAAGCGGCAGCATTCAAGCGTACGCACGCTGATAGTTCCATCTTCATGGCGTTGAAATAACTGAACAACCTGTTGCTCGGTATCTCCCACAGGAATCACCAGACGACCGCCTGCCGCAACTTGTGCCGCCAGCGCCGGCGGAATGCTGGGTGCAGCAGCCGAGACAATGATGACGTCGAACGGCGCGATTTCAGGAAACCCCACAGAGCCATCGCCGGTAACAATTTTGGCATTGCGATACCCCAGCCGCTCCAGCGTATTGCGGGCTGCTTCTGAGAGAGAAGCATGGCGCTCCAGGGCAAACACCTGGCTCGCAAGCTCCGCAAGCAATGCCGTTTGATATCCCGATCCAGCGCCAATCTCCAGCACGCGGTCTTCTGGCTTAATCTGCGCCGCCTGGATCATGGCCGCAATCATGTAGGGTTGCGAAGTAGTCTGCTGCTCAGGAATCGCAATCGGATGGTCGGCATATGCCTGGCCCCAATCCTGTGGACTCACAAATTCATGCCGCGGAACCTTGCTCATGGCGTTGAGCAGGCGTTCATCGCGTATGCCACGCAGCCGCAGCTGGCGCTCTACCATTGAGCTGCGCTCTGCCGCGAAAGAATTTGCCCCGTTTCCGTTCATGGCCTTACTTCTTGATTGCACTCTTATTTTTTTCGCTTGCGTATGTGAATGTCAAAGCCCAGCACGCCATTCTGGTCGCGCACGGCGACAAGCGAAATATTCTTATCGATATTATATTCAACCTGAATCACCGTCTCTGCCGACTGAGTCAGGCTGGTGGCGTAAGTGAACGTAATGTCATTGCTTATCTGTTGCTCAATGGTGACGCGCGCACTGGGGTTGTTTTCAGACCCGATAAACTGCGGATCAATCTTGACCCGGCTGGCGCCAAAGATCCGCTGCACTCGGTCAGTAAGCGCGGAGTTCAGCGCCTCGCCCAGAATTGCGTTGGAGGTGTTTGCCGTATCGTTGGTATTGGTTGCCGGACCGCTGCCACCGGTAGTCAAGGCCTGCGTGCGAGTGCGGCCAAAAGCCAGCAGCGCAATGATATCGGAATTGTCCAAAGGAGGATCAGAGCGATATGTCATGCTCAGTCCTTTGCCGCCTACGGCCTGGCCGTGCAAGCCAATCGTTACGTCATAATCCTGCACACGAGCAGACATATCCAGATTCACCACCGGCTCAATCGTCAACGGATTGCTGAAAGTAATATCGCCGCGCTCCAGGCGGTATTTTGTTCCGTTGAAGAAAATATCACCTTCGGCAATGTTCACGCGGCCCACAAGCGCCGGCCGCGCCGCCGTTCCGCGCACGTGCAAATCGAGATCGCCGGAAAGCTTGGCCAATGATGTTTCCACCCGCAGATCGGGCGCGGAAGTAATATGCAGATCGAGATGCATGTTATCGAGAAATGGATTCAGCGTGGCGATCATCGGCGCCTTGCGGCTCTGCGCCAGATAGCTGGCAAAATCAAAACGCGGATTCATGCCAAAGCGGTTGACCACAATGTCCCCGGAGAGCAGCGACCCCTTGGCCGAGCCGGTATAACGCACAGTAGCATCAGCAGAAGAGCTCACACCCGGCGGATAGCGCAGGCGAATGTCATGGCCAGTTGCGGTCAGATCAAAATAAAGTCCGTTGCGGTAAGCAATATAGCCGCCAACATTGAGCTCTCCGCCACCGGTCTGCGCGGTAAGCTTTTCCACCTGCATGCGGTCCTGGGCAAACACCAGCGAGCCATTGATGTGGCTCAACCCATTGGGAAGATCCAGGAGAGAAGCCGATGCATCCGTGAGTTCCAGCTTTCCGCTCAGTTGTGGATGCGTTGAGCTTCCGGCAATGTTTACCGTGAATGTGGCTGGCCCATTGGCAACCATGTTGGGATTGAATCCCTGCAACAATTTCAGGTTGAACCGGCCTCGCGAGCGCACATCCAGCGTGTGCTCGCCCGTGAACTGGACGCTGCCTTTCACGGCAAGATCAGTGTCCGTGCCCGTCAGATGAAACTCATCCAGCTTGAGCGCTTCATTTTCCAGCGCAAAGTGGATCGGGCCGTCATTTTGCAGCTTCACGTTCTCCACGTCGGCAGAGAGCTGGCTTACATTGCCGGTAATCATGAGGCTGCCTAGACGCTTCATGGAACCACGAATGTCGATCTCTCCAGCAATGGAAGAATGCCCCGTAATCTGGCCCTGAAAGTAAGCGCGAATCAGTGAATCAAAATCAATGTGTGAAAGCTTGAGCGTGATCTGGCCCGGCCAGTCTCCGCGCAGATGAATTTTGCCGTCGACATTAAATTCGGCATTTTCAAAATTCGAGCGTCCGCGCAGAGTCACGTCTTCACCGCGTGTCTCGGCAAAAATAGTCAGGTTGCCCACGGCCTCATGGTTAAGCACAATGTTGCGAAGATCGATTTCACCGTTGATGACCGGGGCCTCTACAGTGCCCGAGCCAGACACATGAAAGCCTGCCTGCCCCTCCATGGTTACGCGCGGAATATTGAAATGCTGAAGGTTGGCCAGTTCAATAGCAGTGCCGGTAATATCAAAACCGTAGTTCTGGTCGCCAAAATCATAAGCCACTGCTCCCGTAAGATGTGCATTGTTGCGCGCCAGCAGAATGTTATCCAGCTGCAGATTGCTGCCATTCAGATGCACATCGCTGGTAAAGTTCTTGAATGGCTCGCCATAGACGACCAGCTTGGAGATCTGCAGCTTGCCGCTGCCGCGCAAATTATGCAGAGTGCCCGCAGCCTGAATATCGGCTGTCGCCACACCGGTAACGGGATAATTTGTCCCCGCCATAGCCTGCATGTCTTCCACGTTTTCATTCTGGATACGAAGATTGACACTGGCCTGGCTGTAATTCTCGTCAAAATCGCCATGGCGCAAAGTCAGGCTGGCAGAGAAGCCCAACTGCGCAGTGCCTCTGCGCAAAGTACCGTGCTGAAGAGAGATTGCAGAAGGCGTGCGCGTGAGATCGGCAGCAAGTGCGTCCCAGTGAATTCTTGGCGGCTTGCCTTGTGGTCCATTCTGCAACGGCATATGGACATCGGTATCAAACTGTTCCAACTCCAGATGGCCGCGTGCAGAAATCGCATCAAGCCGGCCAAACAGGCTTCCGTTAAATGAGGCGCGACCTTCCAGTTCCACTGGAATCCGCGTTCCCGGATCAAGAGCGTTAAGCGCAGGCTGAAGCTCGCGCAGGTCCGTAGCATTGAGTGACACGCGTGCTTGCGCGCTTTCCGTACCCAAAGCGCCTACGGCGCTTACGCGAATCTCGCGAGTCGCCAGAGTAAGACCAGCCACTTCCAGCGTGCGGATGTCGCCATGATATGTGGCCTGTAACTGGGCCGTCACTGGAACTTCTTTTGGCATAGGATTTGACGGTGGCGTCACCTCCAGTTTCAGTTCTGTGACCGCCTTCTCTAAGGCGCCAGTCCACGATGAATTGATGTCACCGGAAACGCTTCCGGCCAATTCAATCTTGTCCAGCGGCAGTTTGGCCGTTGAGATTGCAGTTGCTACCTTGCTGATCTGCACACCATTGAGGTGAAGCTTGGCGGATCCCCGTTGTGGCACACCCTGTTTGGCTTGCGTTTTGTTTTGCAGCTTCCCTTGTGGCGTGGGATTCCAGTTTGTAACCTCGGCATCGCCCTGCACTGTGCCGCCAAATGCGCGTGCCACCAGGCGCGGCAGAATAATCTTCTCCTGCGTCAAAGTATAAGGAGAATCTGCATCAATTCCTGCAACCCGCATCTCGGCATCGCGCCATTCAAGATTGCGGACACTCATGTTGCCTTGCGAAGAATAACGCTTACTCTGGTAGCTGCCCGCGCCTTTTAATTCGGCGCGTCCGGCGCGCAACTGCACCAGCTTTGCTTCTTTTGCAACTTCAGAGAGGTCCAGTGAAGCCTGGTATTGCAACGTGACTTCAGGATTGGTGTAATTGCGGACCGTGCCGCTGGCCCCCAGCCGGGAATTCTTTGTGGAGAGCTTCAGCGACTTGATCTGGGTTTCTTTCGCGCGCAGCAGAAAATTGAGATGGACTTCGGCCTGCAAGGGCGTTGCATTCCCGTAATCGATGGTCAGTGGGGCCAAATCCAGATGGCCGTCATACGCTTTTTCACTGGGAACGTAACTCATGCCAGCGGAAATATCTTTGCCATCCAGGTCAAACGGGATCTTCTCCTGGTCCAGCATCAACGTGGCCTTGCGCGCGGTAATCTGCTTCACTGCCAGATCAAAAAGGCTCTGCGCCGGCGTTCCTTTGGCGACTGTGGCGGACTCTAGCGAAGGTTGGTTCGTAGTGCCGTCCGGGTACACCATTAGATGAAAGACAAGACCATCCATGGCGACACTCTCAAGCGAGATTTTGCGTGAGAAGAAAGAAATAATCTTTATATCCACCACGATGCGGTCAGCGTGTGCATATGGGACCTCGCCAGCGGCCTCGCGCCCGTGGATCGTCACATTGCGCGCTTCAAATTCCAGGCTTGAAAGCTTCCATGCAAATGATTCCAGTTCAACCTTGCCGCCGGTCATCTGGCGTAACTCGGCAATCACCCTCCGCCGCACAGACTCGCGAAAGGAGTCACTGTTCAAGTAAATGCCCAGCCCAACCGCCAAAATAATCAGTAAAAGCGCAGCAACGCCCAGCACACGGCGGAGTTTGCGCGGCTTGGCGGGCGGAGGCGCGATATTTATATCCGTCTTGGCGCTCATGGCAGCGCCCCGGAGAGCGGAGCGACTGGCGCCATCTTTTCAATGTGAGCCTGTGCACGCAGCGTCTTCAGCCAATCCGCCAGAAGATCGTCAATGCTCTTTTCTGCCAGTATTTGCTCAATCTTGTCAGAAACCTCTGCCAGCTTTGGTTCTGGCGCTTTGCGCCTGCGCACCTCAGGCAGAAAAGTATCCTGATAGTAGTTAGCAATGGCGTCCTTTTCCACATGAACCAGCCCGCGAAAGCGAAGGTCGATAAACCTGAGAATACGGAATTCCGATGTCAGCTGCTCTTCCAAGTCCTGCGAGGTCAATCCGTAACTGGCCAGGATGGTATTCCACTGCTCATCGGTGGCGGCGTTAGGAATACCAGACCGGACTTCCTTGATTCTTGCCGCCAGCTCTTCCGATGAGGGGTCCAGCATGGAGGGATTTACGATTTGCTGATCGAGCAGTGAGCGGTCAATCAGCCGCTCCAGCACTACTGCGCGTTCCGCCTGCGTCATTTTGTCAATAGATTTGCCTTGCAGCAAAAATTCCACGCGCGTGGCCTGGTCCAGTTCGCTCTCCAGGATCACGCGTTTATTCACTGCCGCCACCATGCGGTCCACCACCTGAGCATGTGCAAAACCAGCCAGCAGCACCAGGATCACGAGTTGGCAGCGCGCTCTCATCAGAAAGTCTGGCCTATGTTGAAAAAGAAATTCAGGTGCTTGAGTATCTGTGACGATGGAACTCCGGTAGTGGGTGCGGAAATCGGGAAAGCCGGCGGATTCAGGTTATAACCTACATCAAAGCTCACTGGGCCAATCGGCGTCCGATAGCGGGCCCCGGCGCCCACAGCGTGCGACACATAATTGAAGTTGCAAGTGCTGGCAGCGGGATTCAAACAAGTGCTGCGGTCAGGCTGCGAGAACTTGAGCAGGCTGTTAGTCATATCGCCAGCAGTGGAAAAGACATTACCCATGTCATGAAACAAAACTGCGCTTAGATTGTTCCCGACAAATGGGAACGGCAGCGGCGGCGTGCGCAGTTCAAGATTGTTCAGAAAAAGCGCTTCACCGCCCAGCGGAAAGCCGGTGGTCAAATCTCGCGGTCCTGCCTGATTGATGCCAAAACCGCGGTGTGACGTGCTGCCTCCGGCAAAGAAGCGCTCTGGCAGCGGCACAAAGTCTGAAGAGGCAAAAGGCTCTTCCACTCCAATGCGCGTGGAACGCGCAAACACCCAGCGCCGTTTATGAAACTGGTAATAACTGGAATTCTGCACAACCATTCGGCTGAAACTGGTCTGCGAGCCAAACACATTGGAAGCCACGCCCAGGTCCATGGTGGAAAACGTGCCTTTAAGCGATTCAATTGGATTATCGCGGGTATCGCGAACGTAGCTGAAGTCAGGCATACCTACGCGCACCGCACGCGAAAACAGTGGTATCAAGTTAGGGTCAATTACCAGATTGTCCGTGCTCACTCTGCGGTAAATCAGGCGATAAAGCAAAGTTGTGGCGCGGTTGAGTGTTTGTTTAAGGGAAGCCGAACCTTCCAGACGCGTGGAGGTAAACGTACGTACGTCATTGAGCTGCTGATAAAAAGTTGTGAAATCGAGAGTGAGGCTTTGCGAATCAAACAGACGCGGCGCGCTGTACCCAATGAGCGCCAGCTTTTCCAGATTGCCATAACGGGTATTGAGCGTAAGCGTATGGTCGCGTCCACGAAAGTTGAGGCGGGTTGCATCAAATGAAACTCGCGCACTCGCGCCGGTGTCCCCTTGCGGGGTGGAAACGCCGGCGGGCTGCCCAGTCTGCACCTCAAAGCCAACGCCATAGTTGAAAGTGTAGCGCCGCGCTTCTGAAAGCTGGAAATTCACGTTCTTGCTGGTGGAATCGCCATCAGGATTTTGCACGGCCACATCCACTTCATTGAAAATGCCCATGTCATAGAGCCGCCGCTGCGAATCAAGCATCTGGTTCTGGCTCAACCGATCTTCGCTGTGGATCTTGATTTCGCGATCGGCCACGAATGGGCGTGTGTAATTCAGCCCGGCAATCAATACCTTGTCAACAAATACCTGAGGCCCTTCAGTAATTTTGTAAGTGATGTCAACTTTGTTGGGATTCCCTGCCTCAGGCTGTGTGGTGTATTCGAACTTCACCTTGGGGAATCCAAGATTATAGTATCCGTCCAGGATCACCGATTGATCGGCAATGACCATGGAATCCGAATAAGGCTGGCCTTCTGAGGCTGAAATAAGACCGCGAATCTGGCCTTCCGGCAAGGCTTCATTGCCTTCAATCAGGAGCTTCCCCACCACCGTCTGAGTGCCCTCATTGATTGTGATCATCACGCGGATATGCCCTTCTTTGCCGTAGTTGTCCTGCACCTCAGGCGTAACTTTTACCTGTAAAAACCCGTTCGCGTGGTAAAGGTTTTCAATTGACTGCACGTCATGCGCAAGGATTGACTGGCTGAACAAGCCATGCAGCAGCAATCCGCCGGCCGGTTGCATCAGCATTTGTTCACGAAGATCCTCCCGGCGGAAATACTTATTGCCCTGGATTGTCAGCTCAGCCAGTTTATGGAGTTCATTTTTCTCAGCAGTAAAGACCACATCGCGTTGCTCGGTCCCATCTTCTTTCTGCGCGTACGTGACCTTTACGTCAAAATAGCCTTTGGTCTGGAAATAATCGCGAATATTGCGCGCTCCCTCATTTAGCAGGTCTTCATCGACCGCGCTCTCTTCAAAAATAGGCACAAATCTTTTTACCAATCCGCGACGCAGTTTGGCGCCTTCCACTTTAACGTCTACCACCGGCCCGCGATTGATCTCAAAGGTGTAATCCAACAGATTGGTTTCAGGGTGATAGAGGCGCTGCGTCATGGTGACCTGAGCTTCCAGGCGATCCTGTTTCTGGTAACGTTTGCGCAGTCGCTGCAAAGCTCGTGTAAGGCGGGCGGTAGTCACTTTATCGCCGGAACGGAGTTTGCCAATATTGCGCACCTCTTCGGCGCTATAGCCGGGCGCGCCAATCACGTTCACCAATCCAACGCGCGCCGGCTTGCCCCGATCCACCACAAACTGTACTTTCACCTGTTGATTGTGCGGGTCCCACTCATAAAAGGGTTTGATCGTGGCCTGGTAATAGCCGTTCTCCTGGAGCGTCCGCAGCATCCCCTGGATGCCCGCATTGATCTTGTCTTCAGTATATTGCTCACCCAGATTCAGTTTGCTGGCATTAACGAGTTGGCTATCACTGGGATGCGCCTGCAATCCTTCCGCCAGAATCGATCCAAAAAAGTAATTCTCGCGGGCATCAAACACCAGGACTACCTCTCCATTCCCATTGCGCTGGGCCTCTACCTGAATCTCCGCAAAGCGGCCGGTGTTGTAAAGCACCTGAACGGACTGCCGGACCTTGTATTTATCCAGCGGCTCATTTGCCTTCTGTGGAAGCGTTGGCAGAAGCTTTTCTGGGTTATCAACGCCGGGGCTGTTGATTTGAATTAGCGCGATCTTCAGTCCTTGCAAGCTGTTCAGGCTGTTGGGCGTTGCCAGACTTGCACTGGCCTCGGTGGGCTTCTGAGATATGATTTTCTGAGATATGGGCTTCTGTGATACGGCCTTCTCAGATAAAGGGGCAGCTGGGACAGCAGATTGCGAAGATTCACTCGCTTGATTGCCAATGGATTGACCCTGCGGGGCCGGTACCTGGGGCGCAGACGATTCCTGGGCAGCGGACACACCAAAGCACAGCACAATCGCCAGACACACTGATCGGCAGTGCGGCAAGGTAAGCCCCTTAATTGGAAGTCGCTTTGTATACTTCGATGGCGGCAGATTGAACCTTAGTTGCACGTGATAGCTTTTCAGAGCATTGTAAGCTGGCCGTGATCAAACGCATAAACCCCTTCGCCTTCAAACACCTATAATAAATGCAGCATGAAATTTGAGGATCGATACTCGCGCCAGATATTGTTTCCGGGGATCGGGGCTACAGGGCAGGACCGGCTGGCTCAAGGCCATGTGGCGATTGTGGGCTGCGGCGCGACCGGCGCCTGCATAGCTGGTCTGCTGGCGCGGGCAGGCGTGGGACACCTGTTGATCATCGATCGCGACTACGTAGAGCCCAGCAATCTACAACGGCAATCGCTGTTTGATGAAGCGGATGCCGCTGAGTCCCTACCTAAAGCTGTGGCAGCGGTGCGCAAGATCGGCGCATTCAATTCTGAGATCCAAGCCAAGGCGGCAGTGGCCGACCTGACGCCGGAAAATATTGAAGCGCTGCTTGGCGAAGCCGATCTCATTCTGGACGCAACCGATAACTTTGAAACCCGCTACCTGATCAATGATTTTGCCGTAAAACATGGCAAGCCCTGGATTTATGCCGCGGCTGTAGCGGCCTATGCCGTCACCATGAACGTTATCCCCGGCGAAACAGCTTGCCTCGCCTGTATGTTTCCCGCCCCGCCGGAAGGCACGGTTGAAACCTGTGACACGGCGGGCATTTTAAATAGCGCGGTGAATCTGATCGGATCGATTCAGGCGACTGAGGCCATCAAGTTTCTGATAGGCGCAAAAGACAAGCTGCGGCGGACTCTGCTTTCTTTTGATGTCTGGAGCAATGAACAGGCTGAGATTTCCGCGGCAAAGCCCCGCCCTGGCTGCCAGACATGCGAAAAGCGTGAGTTTATCCATCTGGCTGGCGAACGCCGCCCGCAAATCACCCTGTGCGGCAGAAATTCAGTCCAGATCCATGAACGCAACCGGCCCGTAGATTTTGCGGAGATGTCCGCAAGGCTGGATGCTCACGGCACGGTCAAACATAACGCCTTCGTGCTCAAATTCTGGCGCGATCCGTATGAAATGACTCTCTTCCCTGATGGTCGGGCCATCATCAAAGGCACCAATGACACGTCTGTGGCCCGCAGCCTCTATGCCCGGTTTGTAGGGAGTTAAATTCTAAGTAGCTGAATGCAGCCGTTCAAGCTATCTGCCAAAGCGTCGGCTGGCATCCCCTGTTTACCTCTGAGTAATCCAATAGAAGTACGCACAGGGGTGAATCTATGTCTCGCAAAATTCTGCTTTTGGCCGCATTAACTATCATGGCGGCTTACGGACAGGCTCAGTCAAATCAACCGTCGGCAAACCAGCCTGCGCCGGTGTCAGACAGCGCGCCGTATGGCGGCCCCATTACAACCACCCCAATTGCAACCTTTACAACTCCAGCGCCCACAGCAGGAATCAGCGACGCAGGTCGCGCAGGCATCAGCGTTAACTCAAATGCTGCCACCCAGGGAGAGATACAACCCGCAGCTGGTTCTGAGCCGGACACCATTGCGCCCGCCCAGACGGAAACTGCTCCTGCTGAAAATATGCCTACCAATGATTTGGGCGCGTCCGGCTCTGTGAATGCCGGATCAGCTGTTGTGGCGCCTCTGGGCGTGGCCGAAGCTGCGAGCCGCTTTAAAACGGAAAAAAACACGCTCAATGCGCGCGTCCTGAGTAATGAAGACGTTCAAGCCATTGTGAATGGCAAAACCGGAGTAACCACGCCCGCCAGTATGGCTTCTGGATCGGGTGCCCCAGCGCAAACTGGACAACCATCCACTATCGGTGCTCAAGCTGGCTCGCAGATCGAGACCCAATCCATTACCGCCCAACCTGTAAATGAGCAGAACAGCTCCGCGCAGCAATCAACTGGAACTGAAACAAACACTGAGAATGCGACCACGCCACAAATCAACCAGAATCAGCAGTCGAATGACGCTCCGGGAACCACACGGCTCCCGGCAACTTCCACATTCCTGCCTCTTCTTGGATTAATGGGACTGGCCAGCGGCGGCTTTGGATTGTGGTTCCGCAGGTTCCGCAAATAGAGCCAGAGTTAAGTAGTGGGACTTTCCGCAGCAGGAGCCGGCGTGGCCTCTTCTGCTGCCTTGCCGTGATTAATCACATCCTTAAGCTCTTTGCTGGGCTTGAAATACGGGATCTTCTTGGCCGGCACTTCCACACGCGCGCCAGTCTTGGGGTTGCGGCCCACGCGAGGTTTGCGCTGCCGCGTGCGGAAGCTGCCAAAGCCGCGGATCTCAATCTTGTCGCCGGATCGTAAAGAACGGACTACGCTGTCAAAAATCGTTTCCACGATGATCTCGCTATCTTTGCGTGTCAGCTCCGCCAGGCGCGAAACCTCTTCAATCAAATCGGCTTTGGTCATGGTCTTTATTCCACCTGAAATAGGCCTTCCCGTCAAGAATCATTCACTTACGCGGGGTTTTTACCCTTTTGGGCCGGAAGACCCCCTTTTGGCCCTGGTTCGATCTTCACGGGCTCGCTGTCTGAATCACTCTACCGTCTGCCAATGTGAGAGCCGCGACTCCCATTTCCATAAAGCAAGCAATAACCTGCGCTCTCAACGTTAAAGCATTTCAATAGTAGCCTAAACCGGCACAATTACCCGCAATACCTGCGGTAACAGCCGAATCTCAACTGGCGTCTGGCACGCGTATTCTCCGTCTGCATACAGTTCCAGATCTCGTCCGGTTTCGATTCGCAGCTGCGCAGCTTGAAAATACTCTACTTCTTTCAAACGCAGGTGTTCGCCGAAAAAAATTGTCGGCATCCAGCACAGCAGCTTAAGTTTATTCATTTTGTTGACCATGCAGATATCCAGCAATCCGTCGGCTGGTCTGGCTCGCGGTGTAATTTTCATCCCGCCGCCGTAACGATGCGCATTGCCCACCGCAATAAAGAACGCCTCTCGCCTGATTTCCCTTTGCTCTGACGTTACGCTCATCTCCACCGGCTTGAACGCTACCAATGCTTGCAGTGCAGCCAGTAGATACCCTCCAGCACGCTTCAGACTACCGGGCATATGATTCGCCCGCGCGTTTGCGTCCGCATCCATACCTACGCCGGCTACACAGCAAAAAAATATTTCTTCACCGCTGGCGGGTCGGATCACGCCCAGATCAATCTCCCTGACGTTCTTTCCATCTGCACAAAACTGCTGCCACGCCAGGAGCGCAATCTGTTCACTGCCAATTCCTAAGGTCTTGGCAAAATCATTCCCGCTGCCAGTGGGAACAACAAGCACAGGCATTTTCTGCCAATACAGCTCCGGAAGATGCCGATGCGCAGTACCATCGCCGCCAAATATCAGTGCAGCGGAGTAATTTGATTCTTCTTTAAGGCTATCTTGTATTCTTACTTCAACGCCGCTGTATCTGAATCGCTCAACCACCTTGGACGACACATCAGGGTGCAGCAGAGCAGCAGCAATCATTTAGCAGTAGTCATTTTTAGAGATTGGATCATATTGCCGTTCAGAATCGATGGCAATCATCAAGATTGTAGTACTCATTCAGAATTGTGGACCGCAGCCGCCCTCGGCCGCGCAAACTCCCGCCAAGCCCATCGATAATCATCCGGACCTTTCGCCAAGCCAGCAGCAATAGGATTCTGCACAATGTAGATCACGCGATACTCAAAATCCGAACTTGATCGAACAATCCTGTCAAAAGATTCTGACTCCCAAAGCGTTCCCTTCCGACCAAGCAGTTTATTTACACTGTGACTGGAAGCCCCTTTGATCCCTTGCATGATCTCAGCCAGAGAGTATATTTCGCCTTTACCGTTTTCTAGAGACGTAAAGAGCATGTGAACGTGATCCGGCACTACAACGAAAGCATGTAAGTGAATTTTGCGGCCATTCTCAAATAAACAATCCTCAAAAACCAGAGCCCTGGCTTCCTCGGGAAGTACCAGTTCTTTGTGCGTGCTAAAGGTAACGAAATATGAAGAACCATCCTTTTCGATATGAGGAAGATTTCTTCGATAGAAGGAACTCATAAGTTAATCAAATAACGCGTTATTATGTCCACACACATGAAAAAACAACTTAAACAAAAACGATTGTGGACCGCAGCCGCCCCCGGCTGCGCTGAAAGAGCCTTCCCCGCAGGCGAGGGCGCCTGCGCTCCACTATTTATTTCGTACTATTCAGTACAATTTTCTTGACCCTCTTGCCGACTCGTAAATGAAAGCTGGGGACAGGAAGTACGACCATCATCAAGTTTGACGTTTTAACAAGTTGTGTATCAACTCGCACTGCCTTCTCCTTTAACTTTCGGTTAGCTTCTGAAGAAGATGTAGATAGTCCAGCGCGAACAAGCAATTTGTCAATGCGCAGAAGTTTTCTTTGTTGCTCCGGAGGACTCTTAAGAATGGTCTCGGGGTTGGGGAAAGCAAAATATTGTTCAATTTCGGTCGTCCCATCAATTTCGTGGCTGTCTCGAATAGCAATCACGTCAGAAATTGGGATATTTACTTCCTCCACATCCTCCGGCACCTCATCCTTCTGAAACTGCTTGGCCCAGCCCTCATCAGCGGCCTGGGCTGCCGGCGCACCATGGAAGTCCTGAGTAATCCTGCGCGCCAGCGCTTTCTTCAGCTCCATCGGATGCTGCTTGCCCGAAGCCGCATCAGCCTTCATCTGCTCGATGGCACTCGTCGAAACATCCGTCAGCAACTCGTAATAGCGCCACATCATCGCATCGGAAATCGACATGACCTTACCGTAAATTTCCTGCGGCGGTTCATTGATTCCTATGTAATTGCCATAAGACTTCGACATTTTCTGAACGCCGTCAGTGCCTTCCAGAATTGGCATGGTCAGAATAATCTGCGAGGGCTGCCCAAAATCTTTTTGCAGCACGCGCCCCATCAGCAGGTTAAATTTCTGGTCGGTGCCGCCCAGTTCCACGTCAGCCTCCAGTGCCACGGAGTCATAGCCCTGGCAGACGGGATAGAGTAGCTCGTGCATCGCGATGGGCTTCTCTTCCTGGAAACGCTTATGGAAATCTTCGCGCTCCAGCATCTGCGAAACCGTAAACTTCGCAGTGAGCCGGATAAAATCTTCCGGTGTCAGTTTGGCAAACCAGCGCGAATTGAAATCCACCACTGTCTTTTGCGGATCAAGAATCTTAAATACCTGCGCTTTGTAGGTCTCGGCGTTGCGATCAATGTCCGCGCGCGTAAGCGGCGGCCGGGTAACGGAGCGTCCCGAGGGGTCGCCAATCATCCCGGTAAAATCGCCGATCAGGAAGATCACCGTATGGCCCAGGTCCTGGAAATGTTTCAGCTTGCGGATGAGCACCGTATGCCCAACATGCAGGTCAGGCGCCGTAGGATCAAAGCCGGCTTTCACCCGCATGGGCTTGCCGGTCTTGAATGAATTCTCCAGGCGCTCACGTAGTTCACGCTCGTGAATGATCTCCGCGGCGCCTTTCTTGATATAAGCCAGTTGTTCGTCTACAGGAGGAAAGTTTGCCATCGGAGTTGATTATAGATTTTTCTGAAACCTTGAACATAACGAGGGATGTCCACAGGTGTGATTCATGGGTATTCGCGGCACATTTTCAGGAGGTAGCGATCCCTCGCTACGCTTCGGGATTTAGAAAAAAATTATCGCCCGCTCGATCCAAATCCGCCGGCCTTGCGACTGGATTCATTCAGCTCTTCAACCACTTCAACTTCATCCGTCAGCACAGGATAAGGAATCAGGTTGGCAATCTTGTCTCCCGTACGGACCGTCGCTGGCAAATCTCCCAGATTTTCAATGAGGACTTTGATTTCGCCGCGATAGCCAGCATCAATCACGCCTCCAGTTAACGCCAGCCTGCGCGCCGCCATGGAAGACTTATCGCGCAGCAGAGCGCCCATGGCCTCGCCCGTCGGTGAAGTACATTCAATGGCAATACCCGTGGAGATAATAGCGTGGCCGCGCCCTTCCAGCGTTACCGTCTCCCCTGCGTAGACGTCATACCCCAGGTCTTCTCCCGGATGTGCGACAGTCGGGGCCTTGGCGGACGTGGCGAGCAATTTGACCTTTAACATTTATTTGCCTTCTGAGCGCGCACTCTTGCGAACAACTTGCCGGTCCTGCACTTCAATTTCACCCGATAGAACCAACTCTATCCCCTCAGAATACGCTATATGCTCCTGCTCCAATATCCTTTGGGAAAGCGAGTGCTCGTCATCATTTTCCAGTACAGGTACGGTCTTCTGCAAAATAATCGGCCCGTGGTCCAGATGCTCATCAACAAAGTGCACGGTGCAGCCCGTAACCTTTACGCCATATTCCAGGGCCTGCTTCTGTGCATTCATGCCGGTAAAAGCCGGCAACAGCGAAGGATGAATGTTGACAATGCGATTCGGGAATACCCGAACAAATTCCGGCGAGAGCAGGCGCATGTAACCCGCCAGACAGACCAGATCAACTTTGCTTCGTTTTAGTGCCGCCACCACTTCAACATCATGGTCCAGCCGGGCTTTGCCTTTGGATGGAATCAGCTGCGTGTTCAATCCGCGCCGCTTGGCGGACTCCAGTCCGGGAGCATCGGCACGATTGGAAATCACAATGGCGATTTCTGCGTTCAGCCGTCCTGCCTTGATGGAATCCGCAATGGCTTCAAAGTTTGAGCCGCGTCCGGAAAGCAGGATGCCAAGTTTTTTGAGCAACGGCATGTTCAGGCGTACTGCACCTTTCGGTCGCCCTTAACGATCCGGCCAATCAGATAAGCTTTCTCTCCGGTTTTCTCCACAATGCTTTGCACGCGCTTGAACTTTTTCGCCGGAACCACCAGCACCATGCCAATCCCCATATTGAATGTGCGCAGCATTTCGTCTTGCGGCACATTGCCAATATGCTGCATGTGAGTGAACATCGGCAACACCGGCCATGTGCCCATTTCCACTACGGCGCCGGTGCCTTTGGGCAAAACGCGAGGAAGATTGTCAGTAATACCGCCGCCGGTAATGTGCGCCAACGCATGGACAAGCTCTGCTGCAATCAACTTCTTCAGCACGGGCCAGTAGCTTTTGTGCGTGCGCATCAGCTCGGTACCGGCCTTGCCTTTAATCTCACTTACATAGGTTTCCGGAGTGTATTTGGCGACTTCAAAAAACAATTTGCGCGCCAGCGAATATCCATTCGTGTGCAGCCCGTTGGAAGGCAATCCCACCAGCACATCGCCAACGCTAATTTTGTCGCCGGTAATAATTTTGCTTTTCTCCACCACGCCAACAATAAAACCGGCCAGATCGTATTCGCCTTTGGGATAAAAACCCGGCATCTCCGCGGTTTCTCCGCCGATAAGCGCGCAGCCATTGTGTTTGCAGGCCTCGGCCATTCCTTCCACAATCTTCTCGGCGATCTCCGGCTCCAGCGTGCCCGTGGCCAGATAATCCATAAAAAAGAGAGGCGTTGCGCCTTGCACGGCAATGTCATTCACGCAGTGGTTTACCAGATCTCCGCCCACGGTGTGATGCAGCTTCATCATGAATGCCACTTTGAGTTTGGTGCCTACGCCGTCCACGCTTGAAACCAGCACAGGATCGCGAAATTTTTTCTTGTCGATGGCAAACATGCCGCCAAAGCCGCCAATTTCGCTCACCACGCCCGGCGTATACGTACGATGTGCCAGATATTTTATGCGCTGCTTTGCGCGGTCAGCGCGGTCGATGTCAACGCCGCTATCGGCGTACGTAATAGAAGGTTTTTTCAAAGTTCAGGTCCGTTGAAATAGAATGCGGCTCACCAATTGCTGTGGAGTGCTTTATTTTAGCATTGCTTTTTCTGAAATCTCGAATCGGGAAGCAGTGGAGGAGCTTATTATTTTGTAACGTTCTGGCACCGTAGCAATGTACTCATGGCAATAATCTTCAGATAAAGAACAGATAAAAGACCTTTCAGCTTTGCCTCTGCGCTTTGGCAGACTCCAGCTCTTTGCCCACCGAATCCAGTACGCCATTGATGAACTGCACTGATTCTGGAGCAGAGAACTTGCGCGCAATTTCCAGCGCTTCATTGATCACCACCGGACGCGGCGTATGATGCGGCCCCAGCAACTCAGCGACGCCGGTGCGCAGCACATTGCGGTCAACTGCTGCCATGCGTTCCATGCGCCAGTGCTGCGCGTGCTTCTGTATCAGATCATCGATTTCCTGTTGGCGGTCGATAGCCACCTGAAACACGTCGTCGGCAAAATTGCGCGTTTCCTGGTCCACATCGCCACGCTCCACCCAAAAGGTTTTTTTCACATGCTCCGGCGCTTGCTTTCCCATGTCCCATTGGAAGAGCATCTGCAAGCATAGTTCGCGGGATTTTCGACGTGTACCCATGTCTTAGCGCGCCTTCTTTTTCTTTTTGGACGTGGCTTTCTTCGTACGACTGCTAGTCTTGCCCTGCAAACTCACCATCTCCACGGCGGAGATTGCCGCTTCAAAACCTTTGTTTCCAGCTTTCAATCCTGCGCGATCCAGCGCCTGCTCCAGGTTCTCGCAGGTAAGCACACCATACGTATGGGGCACACCAGTCTCCTGCGCCGATTGCCCAATGCCTCGCGTTACCTCAGTGGAAATATGCTCATAGTGCGTAGTCTCGCCGCGGATGAGACAGCCGAGTGTGACGATGGCATCATACTTTCCGCTGTCAGCCAGAGTGCGCGACTGCGAAGGAATCTCAAAGGCTCCTGGCACGCGGACTACCGTAATGTCTTCTTCGCGGCAGCCACTGCGACGCAACGCATCCAACGAGCCTTGCAACAACCGCTCTGTGATGAATGAATTCCAGCGGCTCACCACCACGCCAAAGCGCATTCCATGCGCGTTCAGGCTGCCTTCAATCGCATCGCCAGAAGGGCGGTTCTTTTGCCAGAAAAGAACTTTCAAACCCTTGGCCAGCTCGGCAACAAGAAACCTGGAGTCCCATGCTGTCTGCCGGACATCGGCTGCCAGTTTGATATTTTCTTTAGTCAGTACTTCACGTATCGAATCAAGGTCTGTAACCTCGATCCAAATGTCACAATGGATGGTCTCCAGGCCCTCAACAAATTCAAGCTGCCCCAGCGGAAGCTTGAACGGAGCCCCCTGACCGCGCGCGGTCTTCCACGGAGTTCCACGCTCGAAACCAAGCGCATCAAATAATTTGCTGAGCGACTTGAACTCTTTTGCGCTGCCAGCATGGCGAATTGTGGTGATGCCTTTAATCATTCCAATATCATTCGATCGGTAATTATTCTATTGGTTGTTATTTCTAACGACCGTTATTCTATTGGCCCCGGATCTGATGGATCATCCATGGGCTTGTATTCTTTGAGCAGCTCTTGCGCCAGTTCAAGGTCCTGTTCGGGAACTTGCAGCCGTATGCCGCCGGTAATTTCAGCAGTCAATGGATGTACGCGGTGCATGTGCTCATCGCATAAGAAACAGTCTACCCCACAAGAGTCCAGCAGCCCCTTGGCCACGTCCGCTTCATGCAGGCTATAGAAGGTGGCGGCCGTGGCCAGCTTCTCCGGCTCTCCCCAGTCGGGAGGCATGCTATTTTCCCAGAAAATTGGCAGCTCTTTTTTCCAGGAATGCCGTGGTGCCTTCCTTTTTGTCTTCCGTGGCGCAGCATAGGCCGAACAGCGTGGCTTCCAGAAAGAGCCCTTCCGGCAAAGTCATGTTCATACCCTGATTCACCGCTTCCATGCAGTATTGGATGGCGAGCGGCGCCATGCCGATAATCTTTTGCGCAATCTCTTCAGCACGCGAAATCAGCCGGTCAGCCGGTACAACTTCGTTTACGAGTCCGATGCGATACGCCTCCTGCGCAGTAATCATCTCACCTGATAAGAGTATCTGCATGGCCAGGCCGGTGCCTACCAGTCGCGGCAGGCGCTGTGTTCCGCCGTATCCGGGGATGATTCCCAACTTCACTTCCGGCTGGCCGAATTTGGCATTTTCACTGGCCACGCGCATGGTGCAGGCCATGGCAATCTCGCAGCCGCCGCCCAGAGCAAAACCGTTCACGCAGGCAATCACCGGCTTGCCCAGATTTTCAATCAGATCAAGTGTAGCCTGCCCTTTGTGTGTATAAGCTTTAGCTTCAACAGGATTGTTCTTCGCCAGTTCGTTGATATCGGCTCCAGCGACAAAAGCTTTCTCTCCACCGCCAGTGAGAATAACCACTCGAATCTGCTTATCGTCTTTTAGTTCGCTGAAGACCTGCCACAATTCCTGCATCGTAGCCATGTTCAGCGCATTGAGCACCTTGGGCCGATCGATGGTGACGTAAGCGATGGAATTCTTTTTTTCTAGTTTGAGATTTTCCATGTCTTTTAACATCCGGAGCAGCTACTTGGTGCTGAAATTGCCCTCAACCCTGCCTTTGCTGAAGTGGAAATAGATGGCACTCTTCACTGCTACAGGTTCACCATTCAATATGTACGGTTTGAATTTCCATTGTTGCGCCGTTCTTGCGCTTCTCTCGTAAAGTTCTGAAGCCCCTTCGATTCCAAACGCACACCTCACCGCGCCGGTCTCATCAATGATGACCATGACTTTTATAGTGAAATCCTTTGAAGGATCCATGTCCGCAGCATCTGGAAGAGCTTTCTTTAGCAGCAAGCCCTGCATTACACCCGGAGCAATAATAAATCTTGTCTCGCTCCGAAGTTGTGGAGTACAGCCGTCAAGCGCCTGTCCCTGCTGTTGCGCAAAACATGGCGCAACGCTGGCCAATGCCAGGATGAACACGTAAAACATACGCATGCTCGTCACAATAGTGATCCCTAACTTTGCTCGGGATTAGAAACAGGGCTTAGGATTTGCAGGGTCTGCGTAATCGTAAAAACCTTTTCCACTTTTGCGTCCATACCAGCCTGCCATGACCAGACGCTTCAGCAACGCCGGCGAAGCAAAGCGGCGCTCACGGAACTCGTCAAACATGACCTGAGAGATGTAATACGTGGTATCGAGACCGACGAAATCCAGCAGCGTAAATGGCCCCATGGGATAACCGCAGCCCAGTTTCATGGAATTGTCGATATCAGGAATTGAACCAACGCCCTCTTCATATGCGCGAATGGCATCGAGCAGGTAAGGAACAAGCAGGCGGTTGACGATGAATCCAGTCTTGTCACTGGTGCGAACAGGAACCTTGCCCAGGCTTTTGCCAAATTCATAGGCAGCTTCAAAAGCAGAGTCGCTGGTAGCAATCGTGCGCACCACTTCCACCAGCTTCATCAGAGGCACGGGATTAAAAAAGTGCAACCCCACAAACTTATCCGCGCGCTTGGTGGCTGCGGCAACTTCAGTAATGGAAATAGAAGAAGTATTGCTGGCAAAGATGGCTTCTTTCTTTACGATCGCATCCAGCGCGGCAAAGGTCTTCTTCTTGACTTCCACGTTCTCGATAATGGCTTCAATGATGATGTCGCAATCGGCAAGATCATTCTGGCTGGTTGAGCCTTTGATGCGGCCGCGGGCTTCCGTGGCTTTCTCCGGCGTGACGCCGCTCTTCTCCGGCTTCTCGGCCATCTTGTTGAGCGACTTCTCAATCCCGGCAAAACCTTTATCAAGAAACTTCTGTTCCTGCTCCAGCACGACAACGTCATAGCCAGCAACGGCGCTGACCTGCGCAATGCCTGAACCCATCAGGCCACAACCGAGTACTCCAACTTTTTTAATAGCCATTGATTCCTCTCGAAAAAACTTTTAACCACAAAGGACACGAAGGATCACGAAGTTTGTTTCTTCTCACAAAAAACTACTTTGTGGTCCTTCGTGTCCTTTGTGGTTCAATCCTTAAAATTTACCGCTGCAAATTTTCCACGATCATCGCAATGCCCTGTCCGCCGCCGATGCATGCCGTCGCCAATCCATACTGCTGTTTGCGACGCCGCAGTTCATGCAGCAACGTGATCACCAGCCGCGTTCCCGTCGCGCCCAGCGGATGGCCAAGAGCAATCGCGCCGCCATTCACATTGACCTTGCTGCGATCCAAACCAAGTTCTTTTTCAACCGCAAGATATTGCCCGGCAAAAGCCTCATTGACCTCGATCAGGTCAATATCTTCCAGCTTCAGTCCAGCTTTCTTGAGCGCCAAATGGGTCGAAGGCACCGGCCCGCTGCCCATGATCTTCGGATCGACGCCGGCAATGCCCCAGCTCACAATGCGTCCCATGGGCTTCAGGTTTTTCTTCTGCGCCTGGTCCAGAGTCATCATCACCACGGCAGCGCCGCCATCAACGATGCCGCTGGCATTGCCCGCCGTGACCGTTCCGTTCTTGCCAAAAGCAGTTTTCAGCTTGGCCAGGCCTTCCATGGTTGTTTCCGGACGCAGATGGTCGTCTTTTTCGAACATCTCGCCACTTGGCTCGCCTTTGCGATTCTTCAACGCCACTGGCGTAATTTCTTCCGCCAGGCGGCAAGCCTGTTGTGCTGCGCCGGCCTTCTGCTGTGATTGCAAGGCAAACTCATCCATATGCTGGCGCGTAATGCCCTGTTGCTCGGCATAAAGTTCTGCGGTGTTGGCCATGTAGAGGCCGCAATAGGTATCCAGCAGTGCAACCATGAGCGAATCTTCCATCTTGCCTTCACCCAGGCCAAGCCCCCAGCGCAGGCCGCGGATTACATGCGGCGCTTGCGACATGGACTCCATACCTCCGGCCAGTACCGTGTTGGCTTCGCCCAACTGGATCATCTGTGCGGCGTTCACCAGCGCCTGCATGCCTGAGCCGCAGAGACGGTTCACCGTCAGGGCTGGCGTCTCAATCGGCAATCCGGCCTTGAGACCTACATGCCGCGCACCGAAAAGCGCGTCGCCCGTAGTCTGCTGCGCATTGCCAAAAACAGCGTGATCAAATTCTTTCGGATCAACGCCTGAGCGTTTAATGGCTTCCTGGCTGGCCACGGCGGCCAAGTCCATAGCGGTAAAGTCGCGCAATTTGCCGCAATAGCGGCCCATGGGCGTGCGCGCGCCACTTACGATTGCAATATCAGTAGTCTGTGCCATATATGAGAAACCTACGTAAGAAGAGTCTGTTCGAGCAGGGCAAACTCCTTAGTATATCAGCGGAAATCCGGGACCGACAATTACGGCGCGGATGGAATGCCCTGTCTAATCTTTCAAAAAAATCTTTCAGGACTGTCGATTTCATTACGCTCCCGCGTCGTATCAGTTAGAAATGCAGCATTTGGGCTTGCCAGGTAAACTAAACCGCTCAAAACTAAGCACCAAAATTGAAGGAGGGCGCTTATGTCGGCTATTTTGCTCTACCGCATTGCCGCAGTCGTTCTGATCTTATTTGCCGCGGGCCACACGGTCGGGTTCTTGAAGTTCAAACCTCCGAACGCAGAAGGCGTTGCCGTACGCGATGCGATGGATACCGTGCATCTTGAAATCGGCAGCGGAAAAGTTACCTATGGCAATTTCTACCGTGGCTTTGGCCTGTTCTGCACGGCGTATCTGCTTTTTGCCGCTTACATTGCCTGGTTTCTCGGACGCATGGCCCAAACTAACCCGCAGGCGATAGGAATGCTGGGATGGGTTTTCTTTGCACTGCAAATTGTTGGTCTGGCATTGAGTTGGATTTATTTTCTTCCGCCGCCGGTTGTGCTCTCTGCCGTGGCATCCATTTGCACAGGATGGGCGGCATGGCTGGTGAGCGCGAGATAGGTGTTGGTCGCGGAACGTTACTCAAAAGCAAGCGTAGACGGCTACTCGTTACGCAAGGCTTCCAGAGGATCAATGTTGGTTGCGCGGCGCGCAGGGAGATAACAGGCCATCACGGCAATCACAACTGTCACCACAGCAACTCCGCTAAAGGTGAGCAGATCATTCGGTCTCACACCAAAAAGCAAGCTGACCAAAAGACGGGTCAGCCATAGCGCCGCTCCCAATCCAAGAACTAAGCCGGCAACGGCTAGCACCAGCCCTTTCCTCAAGACCATCCACAGCACATGATGCGATTGCGCACCGAGCGCCATACGAATGCCAAAGTCATGGGTCGCACGTTCCGTGCTGTAGGACATGAGTCCAAATACACCAGCAGCGGCGAGCACCACTGCCACCAGGGCGAAAACCACCAGCAATCTCGCCAGAAATCGTTCCTCACCCAATGCACTGGCCACGTATTCTTTCAGCGAGAGAGTGCGGAACACTGGCAACGCCGAATCGACGCTGGCAACAGCTTTGCGGATCGAACTAACTAACTGTCCAGGATCAACCGGCCCGCGGGCCATCAGCGTAACGTCAGGTTGCCAGGGAAACATCAAATAGCTCTGATCGAGTGGAAAGTAGACGACGGCTTGCGACGGATGCCGCAAATCGTAACTTGCGGTGTTGCCCGTAATTCCAACGATCTCAAATGTCTGGTCATGAATGCCGACCTCGCCAATGTGTTTACCGATCGCATTTTCGTGGGGCCAGTATTTTTGCGCCATTGCTTCACTCACAATAGCCACGCCCGGCGCGCTGCTCGAATCAGAACGCTTGAAATCACGTCCGCTGAGCAGTGCGATGTTCAGGGTCGTGAAATATCCCGGACTTACGCGAAACCCGGTAATCGCTTCCCTTTTGCCATCGCTGGAATCATGACCTTCCAGATTGACGGTTGTCCAAACGTTCCCCTGCATGGGAGCTGGCCCCAATGCTGCGGATTCTACACCGGGCTGCGCCCGCAAAGAATCGAGCAAAGGGTTCAGAAGAGTTACCGCAGCATTCTTGTCATAGCCCTGACGGACGAGGTCGGTAGACGCAAAAACGGTATGCTCAGGGTCAAACCCCAAATAGACTTGGGAGGCGTGCCACAACGTTCGCGTCAGCAATCCCGCTCCAACAAGTAAAAGGACGGAAGCTGCCACCTGCATCACAACGAGCCCAGACTGTCCGCTAAAGCGCCGCCCAATGGCGCTCGAGCGTCCCGAATCACTCTTGATTCCGCTCACCAGTCCGGCGCGAGAATATTTCACGGCTGGAACCAGTGCGCTGATAACGGCGGAGGCCAGAGCAACCAACCCGGTAAAGGCCAGCACGCGAAGATCAAGAATTGAAGAGGCCCGATCCAGAGGCAGATCCAGAGTCGGCGGCGCTGTACTCGCAATCAGACGAGTTCCCCAGCTTGCGAGCACGCAGCCTAAAACCGCTCCCAATCCAGAGATCCATAAGGCCTCTGAGAGATGCAGCATCATAATGCGGCTTCGGGGACCACCCAGAGCAAGGCGCACCGCAATTTCTTTTTGTCGCGTTTCAGATCGCGCCAGCATAAGTCCGGCCACATCAGCGCAGGCGATCAGCAAAACTAATGCGACGATGCCGAGCAGCAGAAATGAGAACTGCGCGTTGGTTTGTCTGGCCGCCTCTGTAGCCGGAACCAACGCAGGCCACGGACGCTTCCAATCCGGACCTTCAGCGGCATCTGTTTTTCCCGCACCGAGCCTGGCGCCTAGCGTATCCAATTGCGCCTGAGCCTGCCGTATTGAAATTCCGGATTTAAGCCTGCCTACTACGGCAAAAGGAGCAAATGATTCATGCTTCTGCGGAATCTGACTCTTCAGCAAAGGATCAATTTGGACCGCATAATTCAAAGGAAGCCAAATCTCCGGCAAATTTTCAAATGAAATGCCCCCGAAACCCAGGGGCGTAACGCCCACGACCGTGAACCACTGGCCGTCCACCAGCATCTGAGATCCGATCACACTCAGATCAGAGGAGAAATGCCGCCGCCAGAATGCATGTCCCAGCATCACAACCGGAGCCGCTCCTGGGCGATCATCTTCAGGCACCAGCGTTCTTCCCAGGCTGGCCTGTGTCCCAAGGACTTGAAAATAGTTTGCGGTCACCATACCCGCATCCACACGTTTGGTGCCGAATTTGCCCGCAGAAACATTGGCTGGAAAGCGGTCCACATACGCTGCTATTCCTGAAAAAGCACCGCTCTGGCCGCTATATTCCTGGTATTCGGGCAGAGAAATAAACGCTCTTGCCGGATTCCCTTTGCTATTTCCATTGAAGATACGAACGAGTTCATTCGGACGGGAAACTGGAAGAGGGCGGAAAAGCAGAACATCCACGATACTGAAAATCGCGGTATTCGCGCCGATGCCCAACGCCAGAGTCACTACCGCAATGATTGCGAATCCGGGATTTTTACGCAGTGTGCGCGCACCGTACCGCAGGTCTTGAAAAATGTTTTCCAGCATTGACGTTCCCCTGGAATCTCAATTGATTTCTCTAATTCTCTTGAACGACAGAGCAGAAGAATCATGCAGCATTTTGTTCAGAAAACCAAGATCAATAAAAAAGCCGCCCGAAGGCGGCTTGTCTCCCGAAGGTACTCGAAACTTATTTGAAGAAGCTGTCAGCCTGACCAAGACGCTTATTGACTTCGTCCCAGTTCACCACGTTCCACCAGGCCTTCAAATAATCCGGACGGCGGTTCTGATATTTCAGGTAATAGGCATGTTCCCAAACGTCATTGCCCAGGACCGGAAACTCTCCGTTGGAGAGAGGGTTGTCCTGATTGGGTGTGGATGTGACCTTGAATTCGCCTGTCTTGGTGCGGACGAGCCATGCCCAGCCGCTGCCAAACTGGTTTGCTCCCGCGGCCTCAAACTTTTCTTTGAAAGCGTCAAAGCTGCCAAAGGTCTTGTTGATGGCATCGCCAATGGCCCCCGCAGGATTACCGCCTTTGCCCGGACCCATGAGTTGCCAGAACATAGTGTGATTCACGTGTCCGCCGCCGTTATTGCGGATTGCTCCGCGGACATCTTCCGGCAGGGCGCTCAGGTTGCGCAGCAGTTCTTCCGCGCTCTTGCTTCCCAGTTCAGGATGTTTCTCAATTGCACCGTTCAGCTTGGTAACATAAGCCGCATGGTGCTTGTCATGGTGCAGGTGCATGGTTTGCTCGTCAATATGCGGCTCCAGCGCGTTGTACGCGTAGGGCAGCGCCGGTACCTCATGTGCCGTTGCAGTTCCTTGTGCCATTTCAACCACCTTTCATTTATTAGTACTGGTCTTTAAACTTGAATGGTCCCATTCACTTGATGACCCCATTTTTTTGGATGACCCAGCCGTGCCTTGCGATGCCGCTTTTATTGGCTTATTTCGGCCCTTGAATATTTAACCGCTTTAGCTTTGTTTTAGCTTAGCTTTGTTTAAATGCCGTGAATGCCAGCTCCAACAGCGTCTTCTGCTCCATCTCATGTGCCGTGTGCGAACCAGTGGACGGGCTAGAAGATGCCGAACGTTTCACTGAACGGAATGGCTTTCCATGGGCCAGTCGCTCCAGTTGCGGCGCCAGAAAGTTCAGCGCGCCCATATTGGCCGGTTCTTCCTGCACCCAGAGAAACTCTCGCGCGGCCGTGTGCTGCGCAAAAGCTGCTTCCAATTCAGCTTCCGGCAATGGAAACATCTGTTCCAGGAAGATGATAGCCGTTTTGCTATCGCCACGACGTTTGCGCTCACGGCGCAGCTCATGCCCAATCTTGCCCGTACACAGGATAATCCGCTCAGCATTTGTGATTTCGCGGTCCTGAATTACGTTCTGAAATTTTCCGGCTGTGAGTTCGCTCAAGGGGCTGGCTGCGTCAGGATGGCGCAGCATACCTTTTGGCGTAAATACAATGAGCGGCTTGCGCCAGCTGCGCAGAGCTTGTCTGCGCAGAAGATGAAAATATTGCGCGGCGTTGGATGGCTGCACCACCTGGATATTGTCTTTGGCTGCGAGTTGGAGATAGCGCTCAATGCGTCCGCTAGAGTGCTCCGGCCCCTGGCCTTCATAGCCATGCGGCAGCAGCATCACCAAACCGGAGAGCAGTCCCCATTTATCTTCACCGGCAACAATAAATTGATCAATGATGACCTGCGCGCCATTGGCAAAGTCGCCAAACTGCGCCTCCCATAATGTGAGACCGTCAGGATAATCGCGGCTGAAGCCATATTCAAAGCCCAGCACAGCAGCTTCAGAGAGAATCGAATTGTAAGCCTCAAACCACCCCTGACCGGGGGAGAGATTACAGAGCGGAACATATTCCCGCTCATTTTCTGTATCGATCAAGCATGAATGGCGGTGATTGAAGGTGCCGCGGCGCGCGTCCTGCCCGGAGAGACGCACAGGAATGCCTTCCGTCAGCAAAGAGCCAAAAGCCATGGCCTCTGCCATGCCGTAATCAATCGGAGATTTGCCGGTACCCATCTTCTCACGCTGCTCCAGCAGCTTTTTGACCTTGGGATGAATGGCAAAGCTCTCAGGATAGGTGGTGAGCTTTTCCGTAATGGTGCGCAGCTTGTCTTCAGCAACCGCGGTAGGCACGTCAAACTCCGGCTTGTAACGGCCACCAGAATATTTGTCCCAGTACCCAGGCAGCTTGCGCAGCACCGGAGACTTCTTCATCTCCGCGGCTTGATCGTAAGCAGCGTCAACCTTGGCGCGGAATTTCTGCGCCATCTCTGTGGTGTCAATTTTGTTCTTCTCCGCATAAGTCTCAAACAGCGGACGGAGCGCATTGATTTTTTTATAGAGCAGCGGCTGCGTGATGGTGGGGTCGTCCACTTCACTGTGACCGTGACGGCGGTAGCCAATCATGTCAATCACCACATCACTGCCGAATTTGTAGCGATACTCAGTGGCAATTCTGGCGATGCGCAGGACTGCTTCAGGATCTTCCGCGTTCACGTGGAAGATGGGAATCGGCTGGCGCTTGGCGAGATCGGCGGAAAAACGCGCTGTATGCAGTTCGCGCGGATTGGTGGTGAAGCCGATCAGGTTATTCACGATCACCTGAATTGCGCCGCCGACGGAATAGCCTTTCAGGCCGGCGAAATTCAGCGTTTCAGCAAGAATGCCCTGGCCGGCAAAAGCGGCATCACCGTGCATGATGATGGGCAGAATTGCTTTTACGCCATTTTCACCCACATGTTTTTGCTTGGCCAGCGTGCGGCCCAGAGCCACGGGATCGACCGCTTCAAGATGGCTGGGATTGGAAACCAGATGCATGCGAATAACTTTTCCGCTGCGGGTATGAAATTCACCGGTAGCACCCTGGTGATACTTCACGTCACCGCCGCCAAGCACGCTGCGCGGATCAACATCTTCAAAGCCGGCAAAAACATTTTCCGCTGGAATGCCCACGGTAAGGTTCATGACCGTGAGACGCCCGCGATGGCTCATGGCCATCACAGTGGTAGTGGCACCAAGGTCGGCAGCGGTTTCCAGGACGACGTCTAAGAGAGGAATTTGTGCAGTGGCGCCTTCACCGGAATAGCGCTTGGTCCCCAGATAGCGGGTCTGCATGATCTGCTCAAACAAATCAGCCTGGAGCAGACGCTCGGCCAGCCAGCGGCGGTCTTCTTTTTTCTGCGGACCAGCACTCTCCATTTTGTTCTGGACCCATTCGCGGCGATCACTCTGTGGCAAATGCATGAACTCAGCGCCAATGCTGCCGCAATAAATCTTGCGAGCTTCTTCAACGCCCTCGCCTTCACTGGGAAGATCGGAGTAACCGCCGCCTATTGTCCCGCCTAAGGGGTTGAGGTTGGCATCCAGATAGCCCCAACGGCGGAAAGAGTCGAAAATCTGGTCGCGCTCGGAAGAAATTTCTCTTGATAGTGTGGTTTTGCTACTCATCTTTGTTTGATCTCAAACTTGTCGGGCAACTGCTCTAACAGCAGTTCCGGAAGGATTCCTAACCTTTGAGGATAACACTTTGAACGAAAGAAATTCAGCGGCACTCCGGGTACGAAAGGAAAATGCAGTGCTGCTCAGGCGCTTTATTTGGGTGATTTTTACTGTATCAAGAAGAATAGAGAATTCTTAAGCTTATTATTGGCCGCTTTCAGGATTGGCCGCGAAGCCCGCAATACTGGCCGCAACAAAACAGGCCTTTTACTCCCGGCCAGTACTTAGGCCACCTACAAATTTTATGCCATTGAGTGCGTGTTCCCGAACATAGTCCGAAGAATCACTCTTGGAAAACTCCACCAAGAGTAAGCGCAACACCGCAAGTTGCTCCGGCTTGAAGGCACGAAGCAGGTTTACCATGAGATCCTTGTCCTCAGCTGGGGTGATCATATAGATAAAATCGCTGCGCACATCATTTTTGCCTTTGAGGTTCTCCAACGAACACATGAGCCAGGCTGCAATGAAAGCAACCAGCGCTTCGCTTGTAAGCAAAACTAGGTCGAATGCCATGCCCTCAATGAACTGACGGGAGATATCACTCCATTTATGCCCTTTTAAGTTTTCGTACAGAATCATTTCGTCGCCATAGAGAACTTGGCCTTCGTAGATTCTGTTTTCTGGTATATCTTCGGGCCATTCGCCGTCGTGATGAGTGATTGGGCCATCAAACACCACATCAGGAAAGGAGCGCAGAATCGCGTTTTGCAGATGCGCTAAACGCTCGTCGGTGGAATTTTCAGGCATTTGTGTAAGCTTTCTCAAGAAACTCAGCTGGCATTCCACCTTAAAACATCTCGTGATAAACAGCCATGTGCTAGATTTATCGAAAATCTATTATTAAGTTTTGTAAAGCACCTTAGTCAAATCCTAACACGGCGTGAGCAGAACACATCCAACTGTCCATTAGCGGGCAATGCACGCAGGACGAAGGAGGAACAAAACGGCATGCGCCGATTTACAGCAGTATTGACTTCAGCTCTGGCACTGGGAGCCATAGTGGCCAGCACAGGCTGTGCAGAACACCGATATCGAACCTACGATCCCTATTACAACGATTACCATACCTGGAATTCAGGTGAGGACGTTTACTACCGGCAATGGATTGGGGAACGCCATTACAACTATGTGGACTATAAGCACCAGGACAAGGACCACCAAAAAGAATACTGGAAATGGCGGCATGACCACGATGCCCATGGAGACCAGAAACATGACCGGGACCACGACAAACACTAAGAAATAAATAATCCAAGTAATCCAAGGGGAAAGCGGCTGAAAAATGCCGCTTTTCATCTGTCGCAAAAAAGCATGCCACCAAAACAAACGTCCTGCGACGAATCGCAGGACGTCCGGCAGCCCTCCCCCAGAACTGCCTTACCACCGAGGATGAGTCTAGAATTGGACTGTCCCTTCGTCCACGTCACTTTAGTAACAATTTCTGCGCTATCAATATCTCTTTTCCGGACAATCATTTACCTAGCTTCGCAACTTAAATGAGGCTGCAACATCTAATCGGTTTGTTAGGATAGTAAGTTCAAATAAATCAGCTTCCGGGCAAAACAAATTAAAACGAGGTAGGGCTTTCATGGAAACCGCGGGAATTCTTGAAATAACAGATGGCAATTTTGATCAGGAAGTGCTGAAAAGCGACCAGCCAGTGATGATCGACTTTTGGGCCGCCTGGTGCGGGCCTTGCAAGATGCTGGCGCCCGTTGTGGATGAAGTGGCAGCAGCGTATCAGGGAAAAGTAAAGGTCGGCAAAATGGATGTAGACAGCTGCCCTTCAACTCCGCAGCGCTATGGCGTGCGCGGTATTCCCACATTGTTGATCTTTAAAGGCGGCCAGGTACAAGAGCAGATTGTGGGCTATGTGAGCCGTGAAGTAATTGAAAAAGCGCTGAATAAGCACGTAACAGCAACCAAAACGGCTTAAGTTTGCAGATGGCAAAGCCCGGTCGCGGCCGGGCTTTTTGTTGCTTGCTGATTTTCTTGGTGTTCGCGGTTAGTACTTCCGCAGCACGCCAACCACTCGACCCTGTAATGCCACTGATTTTGCCGGGACGATAATCGGCTTCATGCTGGCGTTCGCTGGTTGCAGGCGAACGTTCACTCCTTCGCGATAAAACCGTTTCAGAGTGGCGTCGGTGCCATCCACCAGCGCAACCACAATTTCGCCATCGCGCGCGGAATTTGTTTTCTCTACCAAAACATAGTCGCCGTCCACAATGTGCTCATCCTTCATGCTCTCGCCTTTTACCTGAAGAACGAATACGTCCTTGGAGCGGGTAATATCGCCGAGGGAAATGGTTTCCGGATTTTCCACGGCCTCAATCGGATGCCCAGCGGCAATGCGGCCCATAAGAGGCAGCGCAAGTTCCTTGGGAACAACCCGCTTGAAGATGCCGCGTACCGGCAACACGTCAATGGAGCGGCTGCGGTTATAGTCACGCTTGAGCAGCCCTTTTTTCTCCAGGTTGGAAATGTGTTTGTGCACCGTGGCCAGCGAACTTAACCCCAGCCCATCACCAATTTCTTCAAAAGAAGGTGAGTAGCCGTTGCGCTGGATAAAGTCGTGGAGAAAGTCGTAAACCTGCCGTTGTCGCTTCGTAATAGCCATACAAGCGAAATATTAACGAATTAAAGGCGAACTGTCCAATAAATTGTGCAAAAGGAACCAAAATTCTCAACTGGCTATCTCGCAGCCATGGTGGCAGGCATTGCCGCCAG
>DASXLK010000088.1:0-44287 GCA_036496365.1 Candidatus Angelobacter sp.
ACGCCGGATTTAGTGGGTACTCAACATTTGTTAACAAGTTCTTTTCTTCTAAGTGGCGTAAAATTGTTTATTTGATTTAGTCACTTCAGCCAGCCTAGGAGCCGTGCCCATGGTTCGTAACGATATTCTTGAAAAATTCCCTGATCTCTTTGGGGCCAAGACTGTAAACGGCCGCCAAGTCAATGTCCAGGAAGCCATCACCTCGCTCACGCGCGAGTTGCGGCCTGAAATTGCCACTGCGCTTACGGCTCGCCGGGAAATTTTGGAATCTCCCCTGCCCGTCCGGCAAAAATATGCCTGGCCCAAATGGGAAGAAAAGTTTGAAGATCCCATCAGCGGCAAGCCTTGGACCTACCGCCAGATCGTGCAGGGATTGATCGATAATTTTCTGGGAAAAGAAAGCGATATGCGCTGGCGCCTTAACGACGAAGTGCCTGTACCGAACGACGCGCATCCTCTGAAGAATCCTGGCCTGGAACTGACCGGCCCCTGGCATCCGCTGGATATGGCTTTCAACGCGCTCAACAGTCCAGCTCCCATGAACATGCCGGACTTTGAAGATGCTTCGCCCACTCACTTTTTGCCGGATGGTACGCCGACCAATCAGCTGATCGGCGTTTTTGCCGCGCTGCAGAATGCAAAAGACATTTTCGCCGGTAAATGGACGGGCAAGCCGTATGAAGTGGTAAAAAAAGGCAAGACACGCGCTTACAACATCAACAAGCCGCCGGCAAAATGGCCCACGCGCTTTGGCCGCCCACCGGGACTGCACATCAGCTATGACCACGTCACGGTCGATGGCCGGCCTGCACCTGCCACCATTGTGGTTGCCACGTTGTGGGCATTCAACAACTTTGACTCGCTCAAGAACGCAGGCAGCGGCGTTTATTTTTACATTCCCAAACTGCAAACGCCCAAAGAAGCACTGATCGTAGAAAAGATTCTCTCACGGCTGGAAGCCATGATCGGCATTCCCGCCGGCACTATCAAGATCAAGATGTTGTATGAAGAAGGCAATGCCGGCCGCACGCTGCCGGCAATTACCTGGACGCTGCGCCGCCGTCTGCTGGGCACCAACGTGGGCCGCTGGGATTACCTGGGCAGCTTGATTGAAATGTGGAAGGACGACCCCAAGGGCGTCTATCCTGACCCGCAATCCATTGGCATGGCTTCACCCAACATGATTGCCTACCAGCGATTCAATGCGCTCATGATGCTTATGGGCGGCATGAAAAATGGCGAGTTGGCAAACGCAGCGCCCATTGGCGGCATGGCTGCGGTAATGATTTATCAGGCCAATGATCCCTACGGACGCTCGCGCTATAACCCGCTGGCTTTGCGCGCCATGGTGATTGATAAACTGCGTGAGCGCGTTCTGGGCCTCGTCTTTGTTCCGGACGAACCGCTCGCTGCCGGGCAGCAGCCAACGCTCGAAGATATTCTGGCCAAGAAGGTGAAAGGCCATCTTTATGATTGCTACCGGCAGAGCTGGGTGGCAAGTCCAGAGCCGGATTACGTGGCCTCTGGCAACGCGCCGCTGCAAACTCCGGTTGAGCAGCTGCAAAGCATTCTGAGTGCGCCAAAAAATACCGTCAAAGTAAAAACACAGGATGTTCCCACGCCTATCAGCGGCCTGAGTGACGCCGAACGCGCTGTGCTGGAATCGCGCGGGCTGCTAAATGCCGAAGGCAAAATCACTCCGCAGGTCATTACAAAAGAATCGCTCGACACACCGGAGAAGCTGCTCTCACAAGAGCGCTGGGATGCCATCAATGGCGTTCCTAAAGGCGACATCACCATTGAACGCATCCAGCATGCGTTTTATATGGCTGCAAATTATGGCTTCCAGATCCTTAATGGCAACTTTGCCGCGGCCATCGATGATTACGAACTCAAGCTGCGTTTCATGAATGATCTGGCGACTTACCGCATCGACGTTTCCTGGCTATGGACTCTGCTTCAGCATAAGGCCGCAATCACCAAGGACGGCCACCTGAAGCGTCCGGCGATGACCGAGGATGGCATTGAGCCCGCCGAGAACGCCGACGCCGTAAAAGCCGGAACGCCCTTCACCATGGAGCTGTTCGATAAATTGTGGAACTATCACAACGAATGGACCCGCGCCTTCTTCGCCGAGCAGGATAAAAGCGGTACTGCCGGCCGTTTTGATCGCGAAAAAGCCTGGCTCATCATGGACATGCTCAAAAAGCAGTTGCCCTCGCCGCGCTACATACAACACAGCGCGCGCGTGCTCTTTGTTGTGGGGCAGGCCAACAAGCAGGAAGGCAAGCAGATGCTGGAAGCCATCTTTGATCTCACGCGAGAAGAAGCAGTTAAGCGCGTGCAGGCTGGAACATTGAGCAAGTCTGCGCTGGCCGCACACGACTATGTGTTTGATATTTTCTCTGCGGACGAACTAAAGAAGACAGCGCCATCGCAAGGCAACGCTGCTGACTAGCGGCTGCTTAGAAAAGAAACTCATTGGCGTGGAATGCCTTCAATCCGGCAGACCACGCCAAAGTTTTAGAACAGCGTCCGGTGCATCTATTGTGTAAATCCTGTGCAGAAGTGGATTGCGGTATTGCAGGGGGCTGCCGCTCACAACTGAATAGTGGTATTTTCAAAAGAGAATATGGCGACTTCTAATCAATCAGAGCCTTCGTCTGCCTGCCCCGTATGCGATGGCACAGGCTGGAAGCAGATAGCCGTTCCTGGCAAAGCCAGCCGTATGACGCGCTGCGATTGCCGCATCTCCGCGCGCAATGAGCAGCTGCTGGAGAAAGCCAGCATTCCGGCCCGCTACAAAAAATGTACTTTAGGAAATTTCAATATTGAGATGCACGAGGTTTCCATCTCCGTCAAAAATGCTCATCGAGACGCGCAGCGCTTTGTGCAGGAATATCCGCTGGAGAAACAAGGGCTCCTGTTGATTGGAACCATTGGTGTGGGCAAAACTCATCTGGCCGTGGGAATGATGCAGGCGCTGATCAAAGAAAAAGGCGTGCCGTGCCTGTTTTGCGATTATCGTGAGCTGCTCAAAGAAATTCAGAACTCATACAATCCGGCAGTCCAGGCTACAGAGCTTGAGATTCTGCGGCCAGTCCTGGAAACCGAAGTGTTGGTACTGGATGAACTGGGCGCAGTAAAATCGTCAGAATGGGTATGGGATACAGTCAGCTATATCTTGAATAGCCGCTATAACGAACAGAAGACCACCATCATCACCACGAATTTCCCTGATGCGCCATCTGCCAAGGCGCAGAAAGAGCAATCCCGTATTGAGCGTAAGCCACGCGAGGAAGAAGATGCCCGCAACGTGACCCGCGATGAAACGCTTGGTGACCGCATTACGGACCGTATGCGTTCGCGTCTGCTGGATATGTGCCGTGTCCGCACCATGAAGGGCCCGGACTTCAGAACACTTCTTAAAAAATAGAGACTGAGCTGCTGCCCTTTTTTGGCTGGTAAGGTTGCCGCTTACTCTTACTAAGAATATAGATACTTTTATATATATAAATACAGTAGTAGCAGTAGGGCCTGTGTAAACGGTGGAAATCAGCCGGGAGCATGATGGATAGAGAAGATGATGCGTCCACAGGCTGTGTATAAGAGAGGTTCGGATTTGTTGAGCCGGTGAGTAACAGGATGGGGTAGAGGAGTCTCAAGTCTATTTCCAACTAAATTCACATCACGGAATCGTGGTAGCGTTGGAAGCCGTGGAAATCATGGCGTCGCGGAGAGTAACAGCAACAAAAGCAAAGAGATAAACAAGACTTCTTTTCCGCATGCAATGGAACAGCGCTCTGGAAAACGCGGACACCAGGTAAAGCTGCACATTCCTGGTGCATGCCTATACAGCGCTGTGACAGACTTATTCTGTAGTTGCAGATCCGACTTGGTGATCTAAAAATTGCTGACGAACTCCATCCCGTTTTCGCCAGACCATGCGCTGGATTTCTTTGCGCAATTTCCCGCTGCTCCGGCGGTATTTGTCTTGCGCGGTGCAGAAGCGGCAGCGGAGCCATACGTCGGCAAGACTGCAAACATGAGAAGGCGATTGCTGCGTCTGCTCGCCCCGCCGGAGTCGCAGTCAAAACGGCTCAACCTGCGCGAACGCGTTGCCATAATCGACTACTCGCTCACAGGATCTGATTTTGAGAGCGTATTGTTGCTGTATCGGACTCTGCGGCAGGAATTTCCTGACAGCTATCAGAAACGCCTGCGCCTTCGGCCCGCGCCGGTGGTCCGCTTCAACCTGGAGAATGAATATCCCCGCGCTTACGTCACCACGCGGATCGGCAAGCTGACGGGAAAGTCCCTTTACTATGGGCCGTTTCGTTCCCGGGCCGTGGCAGAAAAGTTTCTCAATGATTCGCTCGATCTCTTCAAGATGCGCCGCTGCACCTTTAACTTGAATCCTGATCCTGCTTTCCCCGGCTGTGTTTATTCCGAGATGAAGATGTGCCTGGCGCCCTGCTTCAAAGGCTGTACCGACGAAGCTTACACGGTTGAAGTGGCGCGCGTGCAGGCATATTTTGACTCTGCCGGCCAATCCCTGTTGCAGGAGCTGGAGACAGAGCGCGAACGGCTTTCCGCAGAGCTGGACTTTGAAGGCGCGGCAGCCCAACATGCGAAGATCGCCAAAATCAAAGGAGTTCTTTCCGCCTGCGATGAGATTTGCGGCCGTCTGGATCAGTTAAATGCAGTCATCGTTCAGCCAGCGCTGGAAGACAAAGCAGTGACGCTGTTTCACTTTCATCGGAGTGAACTCTCCGGCCCGGTAGTGTTTGTGGTGGAAGCGGAAGACGATTCACAGTCTCAAGAAAGACGAATCAAGGCCGCATTGGAGCAGATAAGGTTTGGTGGGCCGCCATCAGCGCAACGCTTCATGGAAGAGTTGGCCATCCTCAAGCGTTGGTTCTATCGCAGCCACAAGGTGGGTGAAATCTTTTTTGCCAGTGATCATTTTTCTAAAGATCAGGGTGAACTGCCCATGCGCCGGATTGTCCGCGGCGTGGGAAGGGTGTTTCGCGGAGAGAAAGAGCAGCCGGCGGCAGGTGCGCCCGCTCAACCTGAGGAAGAACCCAAATAAACTTCAGTCAACCACAAAATAACTAAGCTGTACCAACGCCAATTGATTTTTCCCTGCACGCCTGCAACTCGCTATAGAGTACGGAAAACGCAATAAACAGAGGGGATTCCAAGGTGGCAGCGATAAAGATATAGATGGCCCACTGCACACAGGAATAAGCCGTTCCACCCATGTCCCAATGGTTCCATATCCAGTCCATGCCAAAGCCGGTAGCCCAATAGGCGGCATAACCCAATACCGCGGACTTTGTCAGGAACATCATGAAGAAAATCTCCCAACCCTCCGTGGACTTTATGGAATTGCGAATGGCTTCTCTGCCGGTGGTGGAAAGATTACCCATTAACTCAGGAACGACCAAACCAAATTTGGAAAGCAGTCCGGCTACTAGCACTAAGATCAAACTCACGGCGCTGAATGTTACCCAGTAATTTCCCGTCAATCTGAAACGCTGCAGTATTTCAATAACCGCAAAGCCGGCTATACTTCTGCAGAGAAAAAATAGTGTCCACGTGAGTAATGCGATAAAAAATAAGGTAGCTGCAAGCTTTCGCGGTAGCGTGAAGGCATCTGCAATCGCCGGGGTATCCGGCTTTTCAGTTGCAAAAGTGGAGGCAATCGCAGCAAAGAAAAATGCGCTGATAGCCCAATAAACTGCGCCCTCGATCCATGCAATGGATATGGCGAATGTGAGCCACTTTGGAGAAAAAGTTGGCGAAAAGCCAGAACGAAGAAAATAATGACTGGCCGGACGCTCAAAATAGCGGAACGCATAAGCCATGAGAGATGGAACTAGTGCAATCCGAAAATAAGTCCAGAAATGCTCTGCATAGAGCCCATAGCTTCGGGACAAAACATAGCTCCAGGACAATTTTTGTTCCTGTGGCGCCAGTGTTTCAAATTCGAGATCGTTCATGGCTTTCCTGTCTCGGCGTCTTTCTATATATTACGCGAATGCCCTCACGCCATCTTTCATCCACACCCACTAGAGTCCATTCGATTGTGGGAGAGAAGTAGCGCAAGACTATATCAGAAGCCGGATGCACGCGCAGCGACGGAGCAACCAAATAGAGCAGCGGCGGGCGCGGCGCGAGTTGAACTCCGTTGAAGTAACCATACTGCTGGAACTCGCCGCGATTATGGTGCCATAATACGCGTGCCCAGTAATCCAGCCCTTGCAGCGGCAGGTGTATGTCTTCGTCTGCCTTAAGCTCCAGCACGGCAATGCGGCCCTGAGCGGTGCATGTGAGTATGTCAATCATGGCGCGATCAGAAGCGGAAAATGCCGGAACCTGCGAGTAAACATGCGCGGAATTCAGTTGAGAATCTACTGCCGCAACATTCTTAAAAACTAATGACTCCAGCCAGCGCTCCGGATACATGCGCCAAAGCGGATCATGGCGGTTTCCATCGGTGCGTCGTGCTTCCACCACGATAGCGACGAATTCGTTAAACGCCGGCGCAGTCTCTTCACTGAGGCGCGTTTCATATCCAGGTGGGCCGAAAATGACTTCTTCTTCAACGTTGAAGCTGCCGGGGGCATTTGTCAGCTTCACGTGCGCGAACTCCAGCCCATGAAGCCGAAAAGAAATCTCTGTGGGTGAAAGAACAGCAACTTCTGCTTGCGGCGCCAGCGCCAAAACTTTGCTCACGGTTGCGGTGAAGCGTGAGCGCACCTGAGCTGCATCTGGATGGCGCATGAGACGAGTATGAATGTTGCCGTGATCGGAATAGTCAATCTGATTTAGCGACTCATCGCGCTCATCCAATTCAAAGAGCTCGAATTTGGCAGCGTTATGGTCAAGATGCGCCAAACGAATCTGTAACGTCCCGGAAGTGGCAGGCGGAACATACAAACGCAGGCCTTCTACCAAACAACGTCCGGCCTCGCGTTCGCGGCAAGCCTGCAGCCAGAGCAGAGCAAAAGTAAGAGACGCATCTACGGCGGCTTGCGTTTCCTGATTGCTTACGCCCATCACGGCAAATGCGCTGCGTCCTTTGCGCAGCAGGCCACGCGCATAGACCGGCGAAAAGCTGCGCTCCAGGTCCATTGAGGTAGAGAGCCTTGTTTTGTCCAGCGCCCAGTCTGGGGATTGGCGGCGCAGCACCCTTTCCAGTATTCGCGCATAGCTATTGCGGGCGGCTTTTTGTGCCGATGGTGGACGGCGGTCGCGATCCTGGCATATCTCCATTTTGTGCGGACGGGCTTGCGCAAACCGCCGTACGCTGAGAGTCATGGCTCCGTTCTTTACTTCGGCATCAATAACGTGTCGTACCAGATTGCGCTCGTCTGACCAAAGATGAAACAGGCATCGGCCTTTGTCCGTGGTAATAGAGGATTGCGCAGTATTCAGGTCAAAAAGAATCTGGCCATCTTCAATCACAACGCCGCTTTGCGCGGTGGAAAGGAATTCTTGGAGAGCACGTGCAAGAGCTTCAGGCGTCATAAGGTTTAGTAAGTAATGCCTAATAAATGATCTTGTCTGCCTTGGCTTTCCACGCTTGAAATGGCGCTAGAGATTCTTTGTGAGCGACCTGCCCAATGGGCAATTGCTGCTGCACATACGGCAGGCAAATCTGCGTCTTGATGAACGAGTCATCAAAGTCGGCGTCTGCCGCTCCGTTGGCGGTGGCGGCAAAAAAGACCTTCGCCGGCCGGGCCCAATAGATGGCTCCCAGGCACATGGGACATGGCTCGCAGCTGCAATAAATCTCGCATCCGGTGAGTTCAAAATGGCCAACAGCCTTGCAGGCTTTGCGGATGGCCACAACTTCCGCGTGCGCGGTGGGATCAAATGTGGATGTAACCTGATTCACTCCGGTGGCAATGATCTGGCCCTCCTTTACTACCAGCGCGCCAAAGGGACCGCCACTGCCGCTCTTGACGTTCTCAAGGGCCAGTTGAATAGTTTTATAGATAAGTTCGTCTCGATCCATGCCTCTCCCAGTTAAAGGAACTGCTTCACTGCGCTTATTCAGAATGCGGCCTGGGCTTCAGGCTTTGGTCCAGATAAGCCAAATAACCGCAGAGCAGACGATAAGTGTCATAGTAATTATTCGGGCGAAACTGCGTGACGGCCCCGGAAACCACATTCTGCTGCGTTAGAGAATGAATGGTGATCCGCGGAATGTGACGCACCGCAAATGGGTCGGAATCTTTATGGCCCAGGGCAGAAATATCGATCTGGCTGGCAGGAATTTTCAGCGCATAAACCATAATGATCAAGTCATGGACCAGGTCTTTATCGGAGTGAGCAGTCCAGATTTTGGTTGGAGAAAAGCCGAGAGCATCCACATTGACCATGGCTTCGGTCCGGTTAAGCTGGGAATGGGTCAAGTGACGGGCGAAAAACTCAGCACCTGCAGGGTCTTTACCATCGTCGGCAAAGGCGACAAAGATAAAGCTGTGGTTGCGCTTTCTGTCATGCAAGCTCTGGTACATGGCCGGCAGCAGGGATGCGGCGCTCCAGTTATCCAGAGGTTTTTGTGGGGAGGATGTGCGCTCATAGTGAGCGCCCACAATCACGGTATCGCCTTCACCGGTTCCCAGCAGGCAAATGACGTTGGGGGTTTCCGCGCCTTCCACCTTTTGTTCAAACAATGAATTCCCACGGCATCCGGCTTGAGTAAAAAGCTCTTTCAACCTTGAGACGCGCTCTGCGTTCGTTTCCGGAATGCTTTTCATGCGTTCCAGAACCAGCGATTTTTCCGCAGGATTAAATTGGACCTTCTGTGCCCGGCAAGCGCCGCCGCAGAATGACAAACCAGACAATGCGATAAACAGAGCTGCCCCGCGCATGGTCTGGCTATCTTACATGGGACGCGATTTGGTTTCGAGAACGAAAACGAGACAAACCCCGCACGACTGCTTACTGAACCGTCAGCGGAACAGTGAGCGTATGGCTTACACTTGCTGCGCCAACTTGCTGGCCGACCGTTATGGAAAGGGGGGTGGTATTCCCCTGGCCTCCGGAACCGCCTCCGCAGGCAATCAGCGAGCAGCAAAGGACTATTACCGAGCCAAGCAAAGCAGTGCTCCATGCCACGCGTCGCCTTGCGACCAACAGGATTCCTGATACGCACATCAGGCCCCACAGCAGAGGCACGCTCCGGTGCAATGCACCAGAGGATACTGGCGGAGTCACTGATACTGTCAGCTTTTGCCGTGTATTCACATTTGCGCTGATGGCGAAGAACCCATTCGGGGTGAGACTGCAAACCGTTCCATTGGGGCCTCCTGTACATTGCGTGCCTGCAAATGCACTGATTGGCGTGTTCAGGCCAGGGCCCGCCAGGGCCCAAATAGTGAATGTAACGGTCTGTCCAGCTTTAACCGTAATTGTTGCGGGAGCGGCAGGGTCCAGAATAACGGTAAAGTCATTGCTGGGCACATTCACGCCTGTTCCGGTGAGTTGAACGGTGTGCGGGCTGCCAGCAGCATTATCAGTACTGATGAGTTGTCCGGTCCGAAGACCTGCAGCCGAAGGAGTGAATACAAGTCCTCCGTTGACGCTGGATGCCGCCGCAATTGTTACAGGATTAGGAAGGTTGGTGACAGAATCAAAGGCGAACTCAGGCGAGTTAAAACTAAAATTCGCCGTAAGTGATCCTGTACCCGTATTGCTGATTTCTATGGGCGTGAAAAAAGGTGGTGGAATGCTGAATACCGGTGTGGACACACCGACAGCTACAGGTCCAAAATCCACGGAAGTAGGGGTAGCGCTGAAAACAGGAGAGCCGGCCTGCATTATGAGTGGTCTAATGGACGATGCTGCCGGAATAACCCGCGCTCTCATGCTTCGTCCATGAGCATTTGAGATGCAGAGCAATGTAATTAGCAACAAGAGCAGCTTCAGCCGCATAAGAACCTCCATCAATTGAACGCAGCTAAACTATAACTATAAAGTAAGTTAATTACTGGCCGCTAAAGTATAGTATAAGCCGCCCGAACCTAGAGGGTCTTTAGCAAGATCTTATTCTCTGAACGCTCAAGATAGGCCCAGGGCACGTCAGGATCATGAGTAAAGATCGTCAGCCATTGCTCAGGAATTGCTTTTGAGTAATAGCGCTTGCGGTTTTCCAGTACTTCCAGGGGAAAGAGATCGTAAGCCATTGCCCAAACCGGATCGAGATGCCAGGTGGTAGGGATAAGGTCAGAGGTATAGCAGGCGGTCTTGCCGCTGCTGCGAATAAACACGGCCCACATGTTGCGCGTGTGCCCGGGCCAGACCTCCACAGAAACTCCAGGGGCTATTTCAGCATTGCCTTCTATCAGCTGCATCTGGCCGGACTGGATCAGCGGGTCATAGTTTGGGCCCAGATAACTTACGCGATCGCGCTCGGTTTGCAGTTTGCCGTGCTCCCATTCCCCCTTTGGGGCGAAATACTTGGCATTAGGGAAAGTGGCGACGGCCGCCCCGTTTTTGTAGACCGTATTCCATCCGCAGTGGTCAAAGTGCAGATGGGAGTTAATCACAATGTCGATTTTCTCCGGAGCGACGCCAGTCAACCCCAGGTTTTCCATGAGCTTTTCCTGCGTCTGAAAAATCTTTTTTCTTTTGTCTTCCAGCTTGTTGCCGATTCCAGTCTCGATCAGAATATTTAGCTTTCCTGTGCGGACCAGGACCGAATTGCAGCTCACGGTGATCCGGTTAAGTTCGTCTGCTTTAACTTTTTTCTCCCACATCACCTTGGGAATGATGCCGAAAAATGCGCCGCCATCGGCGACATAGGTTCCGTCGGTGATCGAGGTCAACTCAAAGTCACCCAAAGCGATCGATTGGTTCTTCACCTGTGCCGTTACTCCGTCTGCTTTTGATCTGGACTGCTGTATTACGTATGGCTTTATTCCGTACCCAATAGCTCACGATGAAAATGTGAACGGATGCGCGTGAACAAATGAACGCGTGTTCCCGGCCCGGAAATGCTGTGTGTCTTCCGGGGATAGATCTGTAAATCAAATTGCTTTCCCGCATTGATGAAAGCATTGATCATCTGCATGGTGTTTTGCATATGGACATTGTCGTCGCTGGTGCCATGCACCTCAAGCAGATGGCCTTTCAAATTGGCCGCGTAAGTAATGGGTGAACCTTTTTTGTAGCCTTCATCGTATTGCGGCACCAGGCCGGCATAACGTTCAGTGTAAATGGAGTCATAATCGCGCCAGTCGGTCACCGGCGCAACGGCAACGCCGGCTTTGAATCGGTCACTGTGCGTCATGGCAAAGAGCGTCATGTAGCCGCCATAGCTCCAGCCCCACCAACCCATGCGGGAACCATCAAGCTGCGGAAATCGCTGGAGCGCTTGATCGATGGAGGCGAGCTGGTCTTTCAATTCAATCTCACCGAAGTTATGGATCAATGTGGCGGCAAATTTCTTTCCGCGCGCGCCCATGCCACGATTATCAACTTGCAGCACCGCTATTCCGTCGTTCATCAAGATTTCATTGAAGAGGAAACCCGCACCGCCCCACTGATCGCGCACAGTCTGCCCATGCGGGCCGCCGTAAGGATTATTGAGCAGCGGAACTTTCTTGCCTTCACTATTCGGAGGCAGAAATAAAAGTCCGCGCAGCACCGTGCCATCATCTGCTTTGAAGTCGACAAATTGCGGCGCGACTAAATGCATGGACTCAATACTTTTGGACTTCCAGAACGTGTCACAAGCGCCACCCACCTGGCAGAAGGCCAGCTGCGGCGGGACCATAAGTGATGAGAAGTGGTCAACAAAATATTTTCCATTTGGCGCGACAGCAGCGGTATGAGTTCCGCCTTTGGTCAGACACTGGAAGCCTGAGCCATCCAGCTTTACGCTGCACAGATGGCGCTGGCGATCGTCACCTGCATTGGTCTCAACAAAGAGCGTGTTGTTGGCATCGTCAGAGCCGGCAATCTCAAAAACTTCAAAGTCGCCCTTGGTGACCTGGTTCACCAATTTGGCGTCCGCCGCCATTGGATTGGCTTTATCGAATGAATAGAGATAAAGATGGGTGTGGCCATCACGCCAGCTTGGCCATGTGAACTTGTCGCCAGACTTTAGGAATTTGAGATTGTTGTCCGTCTCAATCCAAGTGTCGCTCTTTTCACTGAGCACTATGCGAGATTTGCCGCTGGCAACATCTATAAAATAAAGATCCAGCTGGTTCTGGGCACGGTTGAGAATGGTGGCCCAGGCCACACCGTCTTTAACCCAGCCAAAGCGCGGGATGTACATATCTTTTTCGTTGGTCAGGTGAATCCATTTCACCGCGCCGCCGCTGGCGCTGACTACGCCAAGCTGAACTTCAGGATTGGGATCGCCAACTTTTGGATATTTCTCGTTGTAAACCGTGGGATGCTGCGGGATGTAATCCGTAATCGGATAGGTGGGCACTTTGGTCTGGTTCATTTGCAGCATTACGATTTTGCTTGAATCGGGCGACCAGAAATAATTGCTGCGGACCTCCAGCTCTTCCGAATAAACCCAATCCACCTCGGCGTTGAGTAGATTGTCAGTGCCGTCATTCGTCAAAGCTTTCTCTGCGCCACCATCCACGCCCTTTACCACCAGATTGTGGTCGCGAATATAAGAGAGCATTTTGCCGTTAGTGGAAAACTTTGGATCTGTCGCTGATTCACCGGGTTTGCTCAGGGCCACGTACTTGCCCGTGGCCAGGGTGAAATACCAGAGTTGGCCATTGGAGTCGAAGAGAAGATGCTCGGAGTCCGGGGCCCAGTGGTAGCCGGCCACGCCATAGCGTGCGCGATTGTCTTTCTCTCGGTCGTCCTTGGAGGTAGAGACCGGAGGCTTCATGGCGGCGATTTTCTCTGAGGCCACCAGAACCGCCGGCTTGCCCGAAGTTACGTCAATATAATAAAGATCGGCTTTGTCACCCTGCTCCTGATGGAGGAAATAGGAAACTTTCTTGCCATCAGGACTCCACTCGATGGTGTCCGGTGCGCGGCCGGTAAGCGCGGCAGAGCCGTAAATGGTTTGAATGGTGAGCTCTTGCGCGGTGGCGACGGCACAGACAAACGCAGCCAGAATTACAGAAAGAAAAACCTTCTTCACAGGGCACTCCTCCAAAGGGTGAGGTGAAACGGAGAAGTTTATCACTTGCACTCAGCGGGAGCTATTTACCGCAAAAGAAGGTAATGGGTCATTTTCTTTTTTTCAACTTCATCGCTAAATGCGATGAACGTCTGCCCAAAGAACGCAGAGGCTTGGCCCAAGATTCGATTTTGGAAAGCTCTGTCCTGGTTTATTCTTTCGCGGATGCGGATAAGGCAGCAGTTTTATCAATCGGTAATCGTGACTCGCTTGGAACGCCCATCGAAGGTGATAATCCAGTTCCATAGAATGTCTCTGCCAATTAAACACGCATAGTATCGCTCTTTTGCAAAAACGGCTGAAACAATGCGAATGGGGTCCAATGAACGCAGACCGGTACCGGGAAAACTTATGGCTCCTGCGTGTTCTCCACCAATGTGAGTGGTCCCAATTGCTGTTATCTCAATTCCCTCATTGGTCTGAAATAGCTTGCAGTAGCTGGCAAAGGCCTTGCTTATTACGGTGACAGATGCGCCAGTATCCAAAAGCGCTCTTATTGGACGAGGTTTAGGATATTCAAGGCCGATCACACGACCAGCCTCAATAACGCTAAGTGAATTTGTTATTGTGACATCAATGCAAGGCCCTGGATCAGTCTGATCGAAAGGGTCCCAGGAGAGTTCAAAGCGAGCCATAACCTAGGAGACCGAATAGACTGGCTCGGTTATCCATATCTGCTTTACAAGAAAAGCCCGGCTCACACCAAATTTCTGCAGACCAGCCTTGAAAGCCTCCGCATAAGTACGGAAGAATTTTTCTGAGACGACGTTATCTTGGATTACAACATATTCGCCGGGATGCGAATGAAACCACTCTTCACGGTGCTGTTCAAACACCTTGAGTTCTGTCGAGAAAGGGTTAGCAGGTGACATCTAAAATCCCTCCAAATTTTATTATGCAATTGCTCTCTTTATTTGCTGAGTTTCAATTGACATCCTGCATATAAACGTAATTGCATTATAACGTAATAATGTAGCAATATAAAAATGCAATCAATAGCAATTTGAACTATGAGCCCGCGAGAAAAGCACATCCCAGATAACGCTCAAAGGACCACCGTCTGTCTTACTGCCGCGTGGCAATACGTTGGATCAGTGAGGTCCGTCGTGCGAAGAAAAGCAAGCGGACGACAAGTAATGACATTCTTGTTGATGCACTCTGGCATTTCTTAGAAAAAACTGAAGGGAAAACCAAGGATCAGATTCGCGCTATCGTACCGGCCGTCGCAGTAGAAGAGCATCAACAGAAGAAAGTCACTGTAATGCCAAAGCTGAAAAACAAACGCTGAATCAATGTAACGGCTCGATTCTTATCACATCTATTCTTCCATCTGCCGTTTCAGCCTTTTCGATTCCGCTAGCAATCCCATACTGTGCATGAGGTGTTGCAAGGTGACGATTCCTACCAGGCGTTCGTCATCCACTACCGGTACGAGGCTCAGGCCGCGCGAGGTGAGTTTGCGGAAGGCTGAGCCCAGCGATTCCGTTCGAGAGGCGATTTCAAAGGCCCGGCTCATGGCTCCCTGGACATAGCCATTGCCTTCAGCCCGCAGGCGCTCAACAATTGTCTGGCGCGTAATCACGCCCACCAGATCACCGCTGCTTACCACGGGGAAATCATCCTGCAGGCAATGTACGGCCTTGTGCAGCGCATCTTCCAGCGTGTCCGCGGGGGAGAGGATAGAGAATTCCGTGAGCATGATGTCTTCCATCTGGACGGCATCCACCACGGACTGAAACATGACGGTGCGTTCTTCAATCTGCGCTGCCATAAAGATGAAGAAGCCCACCAGCATCAGCCACTGATTATTGATCGCTGCACCGGCCAGCATAAAGAGCACGGCAAGGAGATGACCAAAACTGACGGCGCGGCGCGTGGCCTGGCGAAATTCCATGCGTCGAGCCAGCCATGCGCGCAGGATTCTGCCGCCATCCAGTGGGTAAGCCGGCAGCAGGTTGAAGACGCAGAGGCTCAAATTGATCCAGAAGAAACTGACGCCCAGATTGGCCACTGTGACCAGCGGAGGCAGCCAAAGATTGCGGATGGGCCCCATGACTGAAAAAGCAATAGCAGTAGCGCCAGCCAATAAGGCGCTTACCAGCGGACCGGCAAGAGCGATGAGGGTTTCACAGCGCAGATTGCGTGCGCTCTCACCCTGGACGGCGGGATCAATCATGGCGAGTCCGCCAATGGGGAGCAGCATGATGCCCTTGATGGGAAAGCCCTGCCGCGCTGAAACCAGGGCATGACCTGCCTCATGCAGCAGCACGGACAGCAAAATCAGACCCGCGAGTATGAATACGCGAGGAAGCACGTGGGCCCCGCCGCGGGCGGTTTCAGTGAGCAACAGAAAAATCAGCAGAGCCAAAAAAGTAAAGTGGATGCGGATTTCAAGACCGCCAAATTTGGCGGTTAATAATGACCAGTTTCTCATTCGATTCAATGGGTATATTTGCCGAGTAAAATGCAGACTCGATTCTATACGCTAGATTAGATATGAACGAGATTAGATGCCAGGGAGAGCCGAGCCAGACGAATGCGCGTGATCGCGGGAAAATATAAGAGCCGGCGGCTGGTTGCTCCTGAGGGCGTGCAGACGCGCCCGACCTCAGACCGTCTGCGGGAGACGCTTTTCAACGTTGTAGCTCCGGGGATTGAGGGCTCCGTATGGCTTGATCTATTTGCTGGAAGCGGAGCGGTTGGCATTGAAGCGCTGAGCCGGGGCGCGAGCAGAGTGTGTTTTGTGGAGTCATCCACGGCTGCGGGACGCGTTATTCGCACAAATTTGCATACCTTAGAAATATCTAATGAAGCGGATATTATGGAGCGCGACGCGATGGCGGCTCTGCGCATGCTAAATACCCAGAGCATTGCGTATGATTTTATCTTTCTGGATCCGCCTTACCGCAAGATGGATGACTATGAGCAGGTGCTGAATTTCATCTCACAATCGCGCTTGCTGAGATATGGCGGCAAGGTGATTGCTGAGCACGACAAGCATTTTGATCCGGGCGAGACGTTCGGCATGCTTCACCGGCTTCGTACGTTGCGGCAGGGCGATGCGGTGTTGAGTTTTTATTCTGTGGCTGCACCGCCACCGGCTGAAGAGTGATGTTTTGATAGCTTGTTATTGCCTCGAGTAGTAATCAGGCTGGCTGTTTTGGGTGCCCGAGTCTGAAGCCAAGCAGAGAGAGAATTGATTTTTTGATTTGTGGCAGTGAGAAAGCGCCTCTGTTTATGCCTGTTTTCCACAGCCACCTTAGAAAAACCCGCATAAAATCAGGCGAAATGGCTTGCGCGAATGCTTTGCTGATGTAATATACGGGATGAGCAGAGAAATCATGCTCATATTTCAAAGCAAGTGCTCACAATTCAAGGAGGGAAGATGGCATCAGGCATGACCAAGACCCAACTCGTCCGCCACATGGCGGAGAAACTGGAAACGAACAACAAAACCGCGGCAACATTTCTGGAAACTCTGGCGGAGACCGCAATCAAAGAAACAAAGAAAAACGGTGTGTTCGTTATTCCTGGACTGGGACGCCTGGTAAAGTCAAACCGGAAAGCGCGCATGGGACGCAATCCGCAGACCGGAGAACCCATTAAAATCGCGGCCAAGACAGTGGTAAAGTTCCGCGTTGCCAAGGCCGTAAAAGATGTAATCGCTCCCAAGAAATAACTTCTGCCACAGCAGAAGTTTTTCATTCACAGGGCCAGCCAAAAGCTGGCCTTTACTTTTTTAAAGACGGATTGGTTTTATCGGATGGGCGGTTTTGGCGGGTTTCTCCGCATTGCTTTTCGGGCTACTTGTTCCTGACTACTTGTCGACGATCGCTTCCGCTTCAATTTCCACCAGAATCTCCGGCGCAATCAGCTTTGAAACTTCCACCATGCTGGTGACCGGACGAATATCGCTGAAGAACTCCCCGTGGGCACGGCCAATTTTTTCCCAGTCGGCGGTAATGTTGGTAACAAACATCCGCGTGCGCACCACATCTTTCATGCTTGCGCCCGCACGCTCCAGGGCCGATTGAATATTTTTGAGAACCTGCACAGCCTGAGAGTAAGCGTCGCCAATTCCCACAATGTTGCCGCTGGCGTCCGTGGCCGTGGTGCCGGAGACGTGAATTGTATTTCCCACGCGCACAGCGCGTGAGTAGCCGACTACAGGCTCCCATTTTGTTCCGCTGGAAAAATTCTGCCGCATCATCGTCCGCCTCTCGCACGACTATCTAAAACTTCATTGACCAGGTGGTCAGCATCACGGTTCTGCGCGCGCAGCACGTGTTGAATAGAAAAATGCTCCAGCTTGCGCACCAGTGATCGCGCGCGGGTATAGAGCTCCAGCAAGCCGGGGCTTTTTACTTTGTACTGGCCCTTCATCTGCTTCACCATCAATTCAGAATCGCTGATAACACTGAGTGAAGAATAATTTTCTTTCACCGCAAATTCCAGCACTGCCAGCAGTCCGGAATATTCGGCAAAATTATTGGTCTGAATTCCCAGATAGTCTGACAGTTCTGCAATGATCTCGCCCTGGGCATTGCGGACCACCGCACCATAAGCGGAAGGCCCGGGATTGCCGCGAGCGCCGCCATCAATGTTGGCCTTGATTGCGGGCTTGGCCGCACGTGGCCGAGGGGCCACTGAGTCTCCATCTCCGCCAAAAAGTGATTTCTGGGTCAACGGCCTTCCTCCAATCGGATGGCCAGCCGTTCTGGCAACCCTGCGGCAAAAATTTTTTCCTGCGCCAGCTCAATATCGTAAGGCACGCGATAGAAAGTAATAACGTTGGCGGCTGTGTCATAAAGCAGAAAAGCGGCCCGCGGATCGCCATCGCGCGGCTGGCCCACCGAGCCAGGATTTACCAGATATTTTGTGTCTGGCTTCACTTCCAGCGTGGCCGTCTGCTTGCCTTTGGCTGATTTATAGGCTGGAGCAAAAGTTTTGCCTTGCCCATTTTCCTCCAGCAAGGAGCCACGCTGCACGTGCGTGTGTCCAAAAAACGTGAGTGGGACTGGGACCTGGTTCAAAATCTCATAAGCATCATTCATCATCAAGATGTATTCGTCTTCGTCACGTGGCGAGCCATGTACCAGTTGCACGTTGTCGATCGGCGAAACAGGGCCCGCGGGCAAGGCGCGCAGAAATTCCAGATGGTCTTCCGTCAATTTCTCGCGCGTCCAGAGAGCCGCCAATCCTGCAATGGGATTGAAGTCACTCAAATCGATGAGACCTGAACAAGCTCTATCGTGATTGCCGCGCACAAAAATGGACCCAAGTTCGCGCGAGCGCGTGGTCACCTCATTCGGGCTGGCGCCGTAGCCCACAATATCGCCCAGATTGTAGAGTTGGTCGTATTCAGGCGCCGCATCCAGGCAGGCTTCCAGCGCCTCAAGATTTGCATGGATGTCAGACAGAATGAGTAAACGCACTAGCGATAATCCTTCAATGGACGACAGAAATGGTGAACAGAAGAGTGTAACAATTCCTAGGGCGAGACACGCGCCCAGTGCCCCGGCGCAATTTCGCGTAGTGGCATTGGCTGTGCCGGACGAGCAATCTTCTCCACGGTAGCCAGCGGCAGGCTGCGGTCAGTTTTAAGCGTGGGGATAGCGCTGATCAAGCCGCGCGTGTAGGCATGTCTTGCGGAAGAAAAAATTCCAGCGACAGGTCCCATCTCCACGATCTCACCGGCATACATTACGGCCACTTGCTCCGCCACGCGAGAAACCACGCCCAGATCATGCGAGATGAAAAGTACCGCCAGCCTGTGCTTTTCACGCAATGCGGCCAGCAGCTCAAGAATTTGCGCCTGGATGGTTACATCCAAGGCGGTGGTTGGCTCGTCCGCAATCAAAAGTTGAGGATGATTCACCAGCGCCATGGCGATCATGATGCGCTGTCGCTGTCCGCCGGAAAGTTGATGGGGATAGTCGCGTGCGCGTTTGTCTGGCTCAGGGATTGCGACCTCACGCAGTGCTTCCACGGTGCGCGTCCAGGCTTCAGCTTTGCTCACGCGATGGTGAGCCAGCACCGCTTCAGCTACCTGATCGCCCACGCGCATCACAGGATTCAGGGCAGTCATTGGCTCTTGGAAGATCATGCTGATGCGAGCGCCGCGCGTGCGGCGCATGGCGTCATCGCCCAGCGAAAGTAAATCGTCGCCGGCGAATGTGATTTTGCCGGTGGTGCGTGCTTGTGGCGGCAGGAGACGCATAATAGCCAGCGAAGTTGCGGACTTGCCCGAGCCTGATTCACCTACCAGCCCCAGCGTACCCGCTTCGGGGATGGAGAAACTTACGTCGCGCACGGCAGCCACTTCACCACTTTGAGTGGCAAAGTTCACATTCAGGTGCTCGACTTGGAGAAGGGCTGGCACGACTATGGCTGTTTCTTTGGCTGCAAGATCAAGAATCTGATTGCAGAAATAACGCTTTTACGCGCTGACCTTGTTCGCCGCGATTCCTGCTTCCACTCCCTTATGCATAGCGGCGATAAATGCTGGTTCTTCTTTCATCAATGCGTCGGTGGCCGTAGCAAACTCGCTTTCCAGGCGGAGCAGGCCCTGCGCGGCAAGCTGCTGCGCCAGTTCCAATATTTTCTCGCGCGTGAAATTTACATACTGGCAATCATAGGGATGCGCCACACTTACGGGCGCGCCTTTGCCGGTCTTGGCGCTCAGCCAGAAGACGCGGCGCTTCAGCATCTCCAACACGTCCTGCTCAGACTGGGTTGGAAACTGGATTTTTTTCTCCCGGAAGCTATAGAAACGGCTGGTTACGTGGACCGGCTGCAGCTTGCCTGATTTCACAAACGCGAGCTGGCCGTTGTCGATGGTCTTGCGAATGGAGTTCACCACCATGCCTTCTGCATTTTCCTGGTTGAGCGACCCCAGAGCGTCTTTCATGGTCTGGGTCATGCCCACGGCCACTTCCACGTGCAGGCCATCTTCACTGCCCAGCAATTCAGCACGGCCGTGGAGTATGTGCCAGTCAGCGCCAGAGGTGGAGGCGTGAAAAGGCCACTTCAATTCGGAAACGAAGATCGGTACCCCTGAGAGAGTTACAAAATGCAAAGGACGGTTTCCCATGATTCAACTCGCATAAACGATTTTTATAATTCAATTTTAATACGACTGCAGTTGGGCTGGCGGCAGCCATTTTCGCACACTGGCCCCTGCCACAGGTTGCGCGCAAACACAAAAGCGAAGGAGAGTGCTGCTCTCCCTCGCCCTTGCTTGAAATACTCGCTAACAAATGTTGTGCCTAGGCTGTCTTCATCATAAAGAATGTGTCCACGTCGGCGTCCACGGTAGGTAGCTTGGAGGCTTCTTCCGTGAGGCCCTGGAACAGTATGGTGCTCAGGTAGCGTTCGCCAAAGTCCGGCACCACCACCACAATCAGCTTGCCGGCATTCTCTTCACGGTGCGCCAATTTCAGCGCCTGTGAAACTGCGGCACCGCCCGAGATGCCAATGAAAATGCCTTCTTCTTTGGCCATGCGCCGAGCCGTGTCCAGTGATTCCTCGAGCGTGGCCGGCAGGACTTCATCGATCAGCTCTTTCTTCAGCACATCTGGAACAAAGCCGGTGCCGAGGCCCTGGATCTTATGCGGACCGGGCTTGCCTCCAGCGAGCACAGGCGAATCCGATGGCTCAACGGCAACAATCTTAAAACCGGGCTTTTTGGGCTTAATGAATTCACCCACGCCGGTGAGCGTGCCGCCGGTGCCCACGCCAGAAACCAGAATGTCGACCTTGCCGTCAGTATCATTCCAGATTTCCGGGCCGGTGGTTTCACGATGGATCTTTGGATTGGCCGGATTGGCAAACTGCTGCAGGATCACCGCATTGGGCGTCTCTTTCAGCAGCTCATTGGCCTTGGCAATGGAGCCCTTAATGCCCTTTGGCCCGGGCGTAAGAATCAGTTCCGCGCCCAGCGCAAGCAGCACCACGCGGCGCTCCTGGCTCATTGTGTCCGGCATGATCAGAATCAGTTTGTAGCCTTTGCTGGCTGCGGCAAACGCCAGGCCAATGCCCGTGTTTCCGCTGGTAGGTTCAATCAGCACGGTCTTGCCCGGCTGAATGCGGCCTGATTTTTCAGCCTCTTCAATCATGCTCACGCCAATGCGGTCTTTCACGCTGTGGCAGGGATTAAAGCTTTCCAGCTTCACGGCCACAGTGGCTTTTGCACCTTTGGCGATCCTGTTGAGTTGAACCAGCGGCGTCCGCCCGATGGTCTGCGTAATATTCTTATAAATGTTCATCTCTCCACCTTTCATGTGTGCGAACTCAGGCGTCCCGCGAGAGGTATATAAGAGTAAATAAAATGACCCGAAGAGGCAAAAAATTTGCGGGAAATTTTGGGAGATTCAGTTTATGTGCTCAACTAATCTGGCTATGCCAAAGGACGAACTCAAAATCCCGATAAAATCCGAGTAACTAACCGGTTACTATCCCTTGACGGTAAGTATTAAGATAAAACACTCTTTTCCTAAAATAGTTGAGGAGGAAACCCAGTGACGGTTTGTGTGGCTGCAATGTGTTCTGCTCTCGATGGAACTGTAAGCATTGTTGGGGCTTCTGATCGAATGGTGACGGCTGGAGATGTTTTGTTCGAGCCAGGTCAATCCAAACTTTGGGAACTCACCACTTCTATAGTCGCCATGACGGCGGGCGATTCCTTGCTTCAAACGGAGATTCTTTTCCGAGTTAGAAACGAAATAACTAATAAAATCCAAGAAAAACCGTCTGAGTGGTTATTTGTTAAGGATGTTGCCGCCTCATATGCGAGGCACTACCAGGATATAAGAAAGCAAAGCTCAGAGGCTACATATCTGGCCCCGTTGGGCTTACACATGAAACGTTCATTTCTCAGCAGGGCTCTATGAAGGAATCCTTGGTTCTCCGTATTTCCACCGAATTAATAAATTTTTCTATGCCATCAGTTGCGACAATATTTACTGGCTCAGACGACGAAGGGACTCACATTTATATTGCGGAGGGCGGCTCCATTCAGTGCAGAGACACGATTGGATTTGCTGCCATAGGAGCTGGCCGGTGGCATGCAAATTCGCAGTTCATGTTCGCTCAGCATTCCAGATTCACCCCGGCCCCAGAGACGCTTCTTCTGACATATGCTGCTAAAAAGCGCTCGGAAGTAGCTCCGGGAGTGGGCAAGGAAACAGATATGTTTATCGTTGGGAGGAAGCTTGGTTCCTATGCCCGAATTGATGTGTCAACGCTTAACGATCTAGAAAAAATGTATAAGGCTAGAGTCGCCAGGGAAAAGAGGGCATCGGAAAAAGCTAATAAGGAGGTAATAGCATATGTCGAAAATTTCATTAAACGAGCCCCTGCTGAAGAACAAGAAGTCAGTCCAAATGATAGCGGAGGAAATACACCCACTGACGAAAAATGACTTTGAAATGATGCTACTGAAAGTAACTCGTAAACTGGATGACCACGCGGGAGAAGTAGCGCCCGATGTTTACTGATCGAGGAGTTTCTTCAAGAGACATAGCAACTTCTTCACATACGGTATAAAACCAATGGTGAGCGGAGTCGGCAACTTGGAAAAATTGTGTTAGCCGGGATAAGTGCCAATAATTCTACTGGTCTAACAGTTGACCTTTGAGCAATTCACCGAGGTAAAGAGCCAATTCATTGACATCGAAGTGCCCTTGATCCCAGGCTCTGTCTGCAATTTTTAGCGCATTATAATAAGGCTGGCGGTTTTCTCTAATACGCTCGGGGACGATTTTCTTCCCGCCAAGCAATTTCCTTTGCCGCATGCAGATCAGGTAATAACAAGCGGCCCTTGCTGTCCTGCCGTTCCCCTCGACGAATGGGTGAATCCAGTTCAAACGCCATAGGGCATACGCGGGAAGCAGTGTGGGATGATCCATCGAAGCATTTGACCAGTTTTCATGTACTACGGAAAAGAAGCGGTCCATTAAATCCGGGACATCCTTAAAATGGGGAGGAATATGATTTCCTACATAGATGGGCTCTTCGCGATACCTTCCTCCGAACTGAGAAATATTTGCAACCGCTGCATAATTTAAAGCCCATAGAGTGTACTTATCGAAAGCCTCAATGCCTTTTTCGAGGCCAATTTCAATGCAGTTCGATAAAAGGTCATATTGCCTCAAGAGATTTTGTTCTTGAATCTTTGCATAGAGGGCGGGATTGTCTTTTTCTCTTACTGACATAAAGTTGAAGGGCCTGCACTGGATGCAGGCCCTGTAAAATCACGGCAAAAGCCTGATATGCTGGGATGTATGACGCACGCTCTCTTTGGTGATTAGGTCGGAATCGGGCGCGTTTCCGAAAGCAAAACTGATTCTCTGTTCGCGCAATTCATCTTCCGTAACGGGAATGTTGCGCGAGGCATCCAAGAGATTGAGCAGCTCAGGATCGGCGGGCGCGGAGTTTAGAAACTGTTTCCGGTCTGCCATGGTTTCCCCTTTCTTTCTCATTTCATTAGGTTGGATGATAACGCGAGATGGAACGATTTAGTAAATTTTTTTAAGCAGGAGTATTTATTTCGCAACGCTACCCTTATTTTATTCATGTACCGTAAGTTATTTGCGCTTACAGTAGCGACCTATGCGCACTCATTCAATGTTTTTGTAAAGATTTCCACATGTTTGAAATAAAAGCGGTCCAACGCTTCACTATTTGCGGTTCGCAATGGGGTTGTTTGAGACATGTCCTAATTCGCTATTGATTCGCTTTATGGAATCGGCTATAGTCTGGCAGCGCCTCAGGGTGTGAGCAGGAAAAGATATTTGAAAAAATAGCCTTTAGTCATTAGTTCTTTAGTTTTAGCCAAAACCAAGGCATTGGGGCAATGTAGCGACCCCACTGCCGATTGCGGCTGGGATTGGGTTTGGGATTGGGCCGCCCAAGGGCCACCCAAGCGTGACCCAAGGGCCATGCAAGGGTCTCCCAAGCGCCACGCAAGGGTCGATTTGGGGAACCCTTTTGTTTGCAATACGAATTGAAAAAATGACGGGGTGGGGCTGGAAGAATCGGGTGATCCGGACATCGGAAAAAACAAACCACCCAAAACCTAACCACTGATTCACGCTGATGACACTGATCGGAAATCAAAGGCTGATCAGGAAAAGCAAAATCGCAAACTGAAACACGGAAGGCACGGAGAGCAGCCATGGGAATCGGGAAGCCCGCACCCCCAAACGTCCCTTGCCCTCAATTACCAACTCCATTGGCCCTCAGTAATGACCGTGTTTCCGGCAAGTGACGCTATCCTTAGTTCTATTCAGCTAAGGGAGTTGCACCATGAAGAACAGCCGCGCCACAGCCGCCATTATCACTTTGAGTTTTGCTTTGGGTTTGAATGTTGCCGCACAGTCGCGCGGCGCACAGCGCACACAGGTTGCCATGGCCGGGTCCGGCCACATGGACCTGAACACCACGCTGGTTGATCTGAACCGCGTAAGCCAGGCCACGCAGAGCGATATTGCCAACATGCACGTGGAAAAGTGGAAGGCAGGGTGGAAGTCCGGCTTTTTGAAAGATGGCGCACACAAGGACCAGGCACAGCAGGCGGCGAACTCACTGCAACGCAATATGGCCAATGCGCTGCCCGGGCTGATTCATGATGTGCAGAGCTCGCGCGGAGGCCTCTCTGCCACGTTTAAGCTTTATGACGATGTAAGCCTGGTGTGTGAAGCGGTGGATTCGCTGATCTCAGCAAGTGAGATTGAAGGCAAGAAGACTGAAGCCGCCACGCTGACGGATGATTACTCGGCGATGGCGCGCATCCGGCGGTCGCTTTCAAACTACATTCAGCAATCTTCCGCAGCCATGGAAGCGAGAGGCAGCAGGACGACCTATGCCGCGGTGGCCGCTCCTGTGCCGCAGAGAACAGCAGTAGCCGCAGCGCCGCGCAAAACGGTTGTCGCGGCACCGGCAGAGCCCCAGATTGTGATGGACCAGGGCGTGAAGAAGATCATTGTGGATGACACTGTCCCGGAGAAAGCGGCAGCACCGGCAGCCAAGAAAAAGCCGGCAGCTACGACGCTGACGAATCTGGAATAAGCGACCCAGGAATAGTAGCCCCATGAATAGTGGGCCCTTGAATAGTGAACCCCGGAATAAGCGCGTTGCAGGGTCAAATCGGTTAACGCCGGAAACGAGCTAACAAGTTAAGAGCCCAGCCTGTCTAACCTTAGAGCGGCTGGGCTTTATGTTTGTAAAAAAGTGCAGACTTTGCGGTGCCGCTGAGATTTAGCTGCAAATTATTAGGCGATGGCGCGTCAATATCCATTGGGATCCAATGGGCAGCACTGCCTCTTAGGGCGATTCAGGGCTATTGGAAAATCTGTAACCAGATTACAATAAAGAACATCATTCATTTGTAAGATTGAGATAAACCCATGTCTTCATTGCCTCTACCGATTGCCGTCTTTCTTGCCGGAATCGTGTCATTTCTCTCGCCATGCGTACTGCCTTTGGTGCCCGGTTATATTTCCCTGATTTCCGGCGCCAGCGTGGAAGAGTTGAAAGAAAAAGACTCTAAGCTGTTGAATACAGTCATTCTGCATTCCCTGATGTTTATTCTGGGATTTACCGTGGTTTTTGTTGTGCTGGGCGCTGTGGCCACGGGAGTAGGCCAGTTGGCCCATCAGTTTAAGAAGCCGCTAACCTGGATTGCCGGGATAGTGATCATCGTTTTCGGGCTGCACTTGACCGGTATTTTTAAGATCAAAGCGCTTTATGCTGACAAACGCCTTCATTCCATTAAGGGCGGAAATTCGCCGATCGGCGCGTTTCTGGTTGGCTTTGCCTTTGCCTTTGGCTGGACACCCTGCCTTGGGCCCTATCTCTCCATCATTCTGGGATATGCCGGAAACACTGAAACGCTTACCAAAGGCGTGCTTTACCTCTGGGTTTACTCCATGGGACTGGCCGTGCCGTTTCTCTTGACCTCAGTGGCTATTGATCGCTTTATGGTGTTTTATGGGCGTTTCCGCAGATACCTGCAAATCTGGGAGATTGGCAGCGGCGTGGTTTTGATTTTGCTGGGCGTGCTGATCCTGACCCGGCGTTTTACCGTACTTTCCAGCTATCTTGGATTTTTAAATCGCTTCTCTTTATAAGGACTGTTTGTGAACAGAAACGTTATTTTTATTCTTGCGATTGTAGTGGTGATTACTGGACTTTTGCTGTTGGGCAAGAAGGCGAGCAAGCCGCCTGCGGCGAACGTTGCTAACAACGAACAGCCGGCTTCTTCGTCGTTGCAGAACACGGGCGATCCGGCCAAGGGATCCATGGCGCCAACGTTTGAGCTGAAGAGCATTCCAGATGGCAAAGTGGTTCCGATTGCTTCCCTGCATGGCAAAGCCGTGCTGCTCAACTTCTGGGCCACCTGGTGCGGTCCCTGCAAAATTGAAATGCCATGGCTGGTTGACCTGCAAAAGAAATACGGTCCGCAGGGCCTGCAGATTGTGGGCGTGGCCATGGACGACACGGACGACAAAGAGATCGGTGATTTTGCGCACAAAATGGGCGTGAACTACATTGTGCTGAAAGGCACGGAAAAAGTTGGCGATCTTTATGGCGGAGTGGATCGCCTGCCGCTCACTTACTATCTTGACCGCTCAGGCAAGGTAGTGGATGAAACCGTGGGCCTTGCCGGCGAATCAGTAATTGAAGACTCCATCAAGAAAGCACTGCAAGGGAACTGATCTTGGCGAGCGCGCACAGGAGCGGAATGAAATTTCAACGTCTATTTTTGTTTGCTTTATGTGTGGCCTTTGTGGGTAGCGCATCTATCAGCGCCCAGGAAGCGGCCGGTCCGCAAGGCCGCGTGTTTGTTAATTTTGTTTCAGCCAATAAAGTAGTGGTCACACCCGGACACTCTTCTCCGGTGCTGTTCTCCTTCCAGGTGCAGGAGCCGTATCACATCAATTCAAGCCAGCCTCTGGCGGAAGAATTGATTCCCACGCAACTGCATTTTTCTCTTCCCAGTGAAGTTGCTTTGGGCAAAATGCAATATCCCACGGGAAAGCTTATGAGCTTTCCGTTTGATCCCAGCACCAAGCTCAGCGTTTACTCCGGTAATTTTGTGATTAAAGGCATGGTTGTTGCGCCCACTGCGGCTTCAAGCGGAACCTATACCATCCATGGCGAGCTGCGCTACCAGGCATGCGACAACAATGCGTGTTATCCGCCGAAAAAGTTGCCCTTCACGTTTGATGTGAAAGTAGGCAGCGCAGCCAGGAGCGGACCCAAGGCGCATCCCACGGCCACGAGTCCGCATATACACGGCTGATTGCCGGTTTTATAAAGCACTGGTTTTATAACTGAAGACTGGTTGCTTCGTGCATCTCCGGCAGTTGGCGGATTTCATGCAGCACCGCTTCTGGCGCGGGAGAATCAACCTGTACCACGGCAATTGCTTCCGCGCGATCTTTGGCGCCATTGCGTCCCAGCGCAAAGTTTCCAATGTTCACGCCATGGCGTCCCAGCAGTGTTCCTATCTTGCCGATTACGCCCGGAACATCGCGGTTGCGCAGGTAAATTAAATTGCCGCCCAGAGGCACTTCAATATCAATGGCATCAACGCCCAGCAGCCGCAAAGAATTCCCATGCAGCACACCGCCTCGAACCAGCCGTTCGTCGTTGGTCGTTTTTAGCAGCACGGTAAGCACGTCTGCCGCGCTGCCGCTTGCGCCTTCCGGCTTTTTGCCTTCATGCACTTGGATGCCGCGCTCCTGGGCAATGGCCGCAGCGTTCACCACGTTGGCGTGTTCGGCAATTTTCTGGTTCAGCACGCCTTGTATGGCAGCATTGCGAATCAGCTCAGTGTTCCATTCGGCAATCCGTCCGGCATAGCGAATGGAGATTTCCTGGATGGATCCCGATGTGGGAACAATGTTGGCCAGAAACGCGCCCAGCTTTTCCGCCAGCGCTATATAAGGCCGCATCTGCGTATATTGCTGGTAGTCGATCGAGGGCATGTTCACGGCATTTTGAATTACCCCGCGCTTCAGGTATTCCCGTACCTGACTGGCAATCTGCAAACCCACTGCGTCCTGTGCTTCATTGGTGGATCCGGCAATGTGAGGTGTGGCCAGCACATTTTCAAGCGCAAGCAGCGGGGAGTTCTTAGGTGGCTCTTCGGTGAAAACGTCCAGAGCAATGCCGCCAAGCTGTTTGCTGGTGAGCGCTGCCGCTACATCGGCTTCATTCAGTAATTCTCCGCGGGCGCAGTTGATGATCCGTACGCCTTTTTTCATCCGCGCCAGGGATTTTTCATTGATCATGCCCGTTGTTTGTGGCGTGAGGCCAACGTGGAGCGTGAGATAGTCAGCCGCGGCAAAAACCTGATCAAGTTCCGCCAGTTGAATTCCCTGTTCGCGCACCAATGTAGCGGAGACAAATGGATCATGCGCGAGAACTTTCATCTCAAAGGCTCGCGCCCGCCGCGCCACTTCCATGCCAATGCGGCCCAGCCCGACGATGCCCAGCGTTTTGCCGCGCAACTCCGTGCCTTGCAGAGATTTTTTTTCCCATTTGCCTGCGCGCGTGGTGGAATCCGCGCGGCTTAGATGGCGTGCCAGTGACAGCATCAACGCCAGCGTATGTTCAGCCACGGCCACGGCGTTGGCTCCCGGCGTGTTCATCACGGCGATGCCGGCCTTGGTTGCCGCTTCCAGATCAATATTGTCCACGCCGACGCCGGCGCGTCCAATCACACGCAGCTTGTGTGCGCTGTGCAGGATTTTCTCGTTCACATCCACGGCAGAGCGGACAATCAGTGCATCCGCATCAGCCAGTGCTTTCTCCAGCCCATCTGGAAGTTGGTCATGAGTCAGAACGGTCCAGTCAGCTTCGTCCTTGAGAAGCTGTACGGCATTGGCGGCCACTTTTTCTGCGATTACGATCTTCATATGGATTACCTGACCCCTTGCTATTTAGCTGCCATGGCCGGTTGCACTGATTCGGCATAGACCTGTTGTGCTGCCTGCAGGCCAGCGCCCAGTTTGATGTCTTTTCCCAGTGATGCCAATACCTGTTCCAGTGCGCCAATTGCGGCGATGGTATCCAGATAGTCGTAATAGCCGAGATGGGCGATGCGGAAAAGCTGGCCTTTCATCTCGCCCTGTCCATTGGCGATGATCGCGCCAAATTGATTGCGAAATGCCTTCACTATGTCGCTGGAATCCATTCCATCCGGTGCGGCGATTGCCGTAAGCGCAGCCCCCGGCGAGCTGGCTGAAAAAAGTTTTAGCCCCAGCGCTTTTGCTGCTGCACGTGTCATGGCTGCGGCAGTCTCCGCGTTATCGATCAAAAGTTTGCGTCCGGCAGCTAGATCACCGCCGCCTTGTTCACGAATGTAATTCAACGCTGCATCCAGCGCGGCGACTAACGCTGTGGAAGGCGTGTAAGCAGATTCTCCCTTGGCGCCGTTCTTGCGCTCTTTGCGCAGGTCAAAGTAGTAGCGTGGATTTTTAGTGGTCTCCATGCGCTGCCAGGCGCGGTCACTTACTGAGCAATAGGCCAGCCCCGGCGGGACCATCACTGCTTTTTGCGAACCGCCAATCAGTATGTCAACGCCCCAGCTATCAACATCAAAATGCGTGGTGCCAAGGCCTGTGATGGCGTCAGCCACCAGCAAAGTGTCGGTGCTTTTGGTGAGCCGCGCAATTCCTTCCACATCATGCCGCACACCCGTGGAGCTTTCCGTCGCTTGCAGAAAAAGCACTTTGTGATCAGGCTTCAACTGTTCGCGCACCTGCTGCGGTGTTACCGTCTGGCCGTAAGGCGAGCGTACCGTTTCCAGTTCGCAACCGTAAGCCTTGGCCAGCCCTTCCCATCGCTCGCCAAACTTTCCCGCGGTTGCCACCAGCACTTTATCGCCCGGTGAAGTCAGGTTGGACATAGCAGCTTCCATGGCGCCGGTACCAGAAGCGGTAAACATCACCACGTCATTCTTTGTGCCGACGAATACTTTTAAATCCGCCAGCACTCGCGTGTAGATGGCGCGAAATTCCGCGGTTCTGTGATGCATGGTGGCTGCGGCCATGGCAAGTTGCGCTGAAGGTAAAAGCTGTGTTGGGCCGGGAGTAAAAAGGCGATTTTTATGAATCATCAGGCTTTCCTATCTGTATTAAATTTCTTGCCGCTGGCTTTTGCTTTATTGAGATGCCAGATCGATCTTGTTGAAGTCCGCAGGGCGGGCAGAGATGGTTTGCGCGCCGTGTCTCAGCAACACCACGCTGGCTGTTGGATCGTTCGCGTTCTGTACAACCAGCAGCGCATCGCCATCAGGAGGGAACTGTGGAGCAGACGACTTCCATTGTATTTTTGCCACATTGCCTTTGGGAATCCGTGCCACGGCATCGGCCTGAGCGAAAATGGCGTCATAAGCAACCAACCCTTTGGCCATCATGCTCACACGCTTTTGGCCTGTGGCATCCACTAGAAAGTAAACGGAGTCGGCAGCGGTGCCTCCACCGCCAAAATCTCCCAGGATGTGGCCGGCAGCTTCCAGTTTATGCTCCCGCAGAAAACGTAATCCGGAGATTGAGAAATCTTCTGCTTTCGCCACATGCCATCCACGCAATTGCTGTAAGCGTGCCGCATCGGCAGGCATAATCCCAGATGGTGGCGAGGAGAAGTTATTGGCATTGGCTGCTGTTGGGTGGTTATAAGGTTGAGCAAAAAGCAACGCGACCAGGCATGCCAGCCCTCCTGCCAGCGCGATCCGAACCGGCCAGCTGTTGACCCGTGGCGGTAGTGGGTCAACTTTGATCAAGTCTGTTCCCGGCATATCCTGTACGCCCTTCGCCAGAATCAGCATTGACTGCAAATGGTCAAACACGTGGTTTGCCGTAAACGGCGGAATGGTGAGCTCGCTCAGTTCAATCACGCGGTCTTTTATGGAAAGTCCGGTTTGGGTTGAGCAGCACAGCTGCTCAAGGCTGGCGCGAATGCCAGGACTGGCTGTGAGCATTCGGATTTCCATGGGATGGTCGGTTCTGGCGTGGAACCTTCTATCCAGCGCTTTGCTGCCAGTACGCATCAGCACCCGGCCTTCACCTGTGATGGCAGCCGTTTGCGGTACCAGAAAAAGATTGATCGTCGCTGGCACGCGCATCTGGATGTCCAGCCCCGGTGTATCCACGCGGTGGGAGAAACGGACAATCGTTGGATTCCCGCCATAGTAGCCTGCAAGCACCACATCACTCCGCTCACGTACAGGCTGCGTCTTCAGCAGCTCCGCAATCTGCAATACATCCGGCTCAATTGCCTTATAGCCAAGAAAGACGGCAAACCGCCGCACCCAATAAACCACAATTCCAACAATGCCCACCACGATTGCAATGTTCAGGATGAGGGCGAGGGGCTGCATGCCTGCTTCTGAGGATACTTGGGTGATGCGGAAGGGTCAAAGTTTATAATCTCTCTTCACTCGAGAGAGGTTCCAAAATGGGCATCAGTGAGCAGATACAAAAAGACATGGTAGAGGCCATGCGTGGCCGCGAAGAGCTGCGGCTTTCCGTTTTACGCATGGTCAAAACTGCCATCACGAATAAGGAAAAAGATAAACGCGCACCTCTCGACGACAAAGAAGTGCAGCAGATCCTCAGCACGCTCATCAAGCAACGGCGCGATTCGATTGAGCAATTTACCAAGGGCGGACGCCAGGCGCTTGCGGACAAAGAAGCCGCGGAAATCAAATTGATTGAGCACTATCTTCCCCAGGCCATGGGTGATGAGCAAATTGCTGAAGCGGTAAAAGCCACCATCGCTGAGATGGGATCACCCACTTTGAAGGACATGGGCACCGTGATGAAGAATGTGATGGCTAAACTCCAGGCCACCGGCGCACGCGTGGAAGGCAAGACCGTGAGCGATCTGGTAAAGAAGAATCTGGGCGGATGAAGTTTTGCTCGAAAAGCAAATACCTCTGACTGAATTGTCTATCTCTTGATTGGGCGAATCTCCACCGGGTCCTCGCCTTACGTTTTCGCGAATACGCACGGGCAACGTGAAAACAGCGCATTCGTCCATTGGCCCTTCGTGTTTAGCACTCACTTGGGCTTGCTGCCAAAGTGCTATGTTGCCTCAAATATTACTTGCCTTAGAAAACTAAACTGCCGATACTGCATTCATATTAGGCAGAGTTGTTGCAATAAGAGTTGTTCCCCGATTTTGCCGAAGCCGCGCTGGGATGGGTGACGCCTGTTGTTCCTGGCCTGGGCTGTGTGGCACAGGGAAAAAGGGGTGATGAGGTGATATCTGAATCGAGTCCGCTCCAGACGTTTTTCAAGGAAGTAGTTGAACGCAATTATGGTGAAGTCGGCCTGCGCAGCTCTGAAGTGCATGCTTACGTAGCCAATCTGCTCGCTGAGTTCTGCGAAACCGATACTCTCTACAAAATCAAAAATGCTGACGGCCGCCCGCTCTGTGACCTGGGCGAGATGATGCTGGAGTCCGATCCCATCTATGGGCCAGCGCCGTCATTTGACCGTGAGCGTCAGGTGCGCAAGCACATTGGCGATTACGCGCTTTTCTTTAGCGGCATGTTTCCCCAAAGCCTGAATCACTATCGCCTGCGGAAGACCCGCATGGAGCAACTGATCGACTTTGTGAAAGCCGGCAAAGAGAGCTACTACATCGTCTCCAAGTTCGAGCATTTTGAATATGCCAAGGTGGCGCCGCTCTTCCGCAAAATGTCACAGGAATTTGAAAAGCTGGTCTATGGACTGAATCAGGTCAAGAATGAATTGGAAGAGAGACAACATCCCATTACGCGGCAGACGAAGGAATTTCTGATGTAAGTGTCGGCTGGCCGAAGATCGATGTAAAGCAAAGATCTGTGTTAGCAAAGATCAGTGTTATGAAAGATCGGTGTTATGAAGAGCACGTTGCAAGCTGGCGTGCTCTTCTTGTTTTAACGCCGCTGCCACGCCAGCCGCAATCCCAGTCCGATGAATACAAGACCCGTGAACCATTGCTGCATGCGGGCAAAGCGCTGGTTGCGTCGCAGTAACTCGCCAAGCGTTCCGCCAGCATAAGACACTGCCAGATTTACCAGAGTGCCACCCACGTTGAAAATCAGTCCCAGAAATACGATCTGCAAAACAACACTTCCGCGTTGTGCGTTAATGAACTGCGGCAGGAAGGCCAGAAAGAAGATGGCAACTTTGGGATTCAGCATATTGGTGACCGCGCCCTGGCGGAAAATACTGCCCAGACTTTCTGGTTTGAGCTGTTGCGAAGCAAGATTGCTCTTCTGCGCAATCATCTTGATTCCCAGATAAATCAGATAGGTCGCCCCGGCGTATCGCACTACATTGAATGCCATGGGGGACGAATGCAGCAGCGCGGCAATCCCAAACGCCGCAGCCAGAATGTGTATCCAACAGCCAACGAATACGCCGAGCGAAGAGACAATCCCCGCCTTGCGGCCCTGTCCCACACTCCTCCCGATCACATAAAGCATGTCCGGTCCCGGAGCTATGTTGAGCATGAGCGCGGCAAACAAAAAAGTAAGAAATGCAGTTTTCTCTGGCACAACTCCTCCCATCGCTCAAAAATAAGAACATGGGTTAGTCTAACCTGTATGAGTTTCACTGAACTCTGCGGTTTTTTGGCGGGGACCTTGACTACCGTCTCTTTTGTGCCTCAGGTGCTCAAGGCATGGCGGAGCAAAAGCTGCAACGATCTTTCCTGGGGGATGCTGGTTATGTTTTCCGGCGGCGTCACACTCTGGCTTATTTATGGCCTGCGCTTGTTCGCCCCGCCCATTATCGTGGCAAATGCCGTTACACTTGCGCTGCTGATAATCATCATGGTCTTGAAAGTTCGTTACAAGGCGCGGTGAATCCGGTTGGGCGAGAAAGAGCGCTGTATTGAAAGCGGAATCCGATAGAATACTGAGTGAATTCCTCCCATCACTTCTTTCTACTTTTTCTTGCGGCTATGGCCGGTGGAATCGTGAATTCCGTTGCAGGTGGTGGCGGATTCATCGCGTTTCCTGCGCTGCTTTTTTCCGGTGTGCCTTCCATCAATGCCAATGCCACCGGTACAGTTGCTCTCTGGCCTGGAACGGTGGCTTCTACCGGGGCTTATCGCAAGGCATTGAGCGCAGAGCTACTTAAGCGCATTCTGCCGCTGATTATCATCACGTTTCTGGGCAGCATTGTGGGTTCAATTCTGCTGCTCAAGACGCGTCAGTCTACTTTTGACAAGATGATCCCCTGGTTGATGTTTGGCGCTACGCTTCTTTTCACATTTAGCAGCAAGGTTACGGCCTGGGTCAATCGCCACCATTCCGCGGATACCGGCCCGTCAAAGTTGCGCGTCATTGGCGTTACGGTGCTGCAGGCCATGGCGGCGGTCTACATCGGATATTTTGGCGCTGGCGTGGGCATTGTGATGCTGGCCCTGCTCGCCATGATGGGAATTGAAAACATTCACAGCATGAACGGGCTCAAGACCCTGCTAGCTACCTGCGGCAATGCCGTAGCAGTCACTGTATTTATTATTGCGGGCGCCGTGTTCTGGCCGCAGGCCCTAGTAATGATTTTTGGCGGTGGGCTCGGAGGATATGTGGGCGCTTGGTATGCACAGAAGATGGACCCCAAAAGCATTCGCTACATGGTAATTACAATTGGCTGCAGCATGACGGCGTACTTCTTCTGGCGGATATATCTTCGCTAAACCTGAAATGGCCGGCCATATTGACCTTTTATCCCCTATCACGTTAAAATTACAGGGTTTGCCACTGGTGGATATTCCTGCCTGTTGAGCATGGCTGCTAAGCAATCTTACAAGTCAATATAAGTCCTTTTAAGCCATGCGCTTTGAAGGGGCGATGGAGAGAGTATGTACGCGGTAATTCGCGCCGGGGGGAAGCAGTACCGCGTCGCACCCGGCGACGTTGTGAAAATGGAAAAGCTGCCTGCCGCCAATGGCGACACAGTTGAATTCAATGATGTTCTTGCCGTTTCTTCTGAAGCAGGCAAAATTGGTCCTGGCACAGGAGCCGTGGTCAGCGGCCAGGTCATGGAAGGCGGAAAGGCCGCCAAAATTCTGGTCTTCCACTTTAAGCGTAAAAAGCAATACAAGAAGATTTTTGGACATCGCCAGTCATTTACCGCGGTCAGGATTACTGAGATCGCATTTGATGGCGAGAGCCACAAAGCACCTGAGCTGCCGGCCCGTAAGCCAAAAAAGGTGAAACCGGTAGCTGAAGCTGCTGAAGGTAAGGCCCCGGCCAAATCTGCAAAGACAAAGACAAAGAGCAAGCCGAAGGCAGCCAAAAAGCCCGCAGCCAAGAAAGCTGCCAGCAAAGGCAAAAAGAAGTAAAAACGAGATCAGCAACAAGGGCATGACTTTAAGGTCGTGCCGAGAAAAATGGGCATCGGCCCCGACGAAATAAAGGAATTTTATGGCACATAAAAAAGGTTTAGGCAGTTCCAGAAACGGGCGCGATTCTAACGCGCAGCGGCTTGGTGTAAAGGCATTCGGCGGACAGCTTGTTCCGGGTGGCACCATCATCGTCCGGCAGCGTGGCACACCAATCAAGGCAGGCTTGAATGTTGGCCGCGGCAAAGATGACACGCTCTTCGCTAAAGTCACCGGCACCATCAAGTTCGTGGACAAAGGCTCCAGTGGCCGCTTTGTGATGGTTGAGCCGTACGAAACCGCGAAAGCGTAGCTCTCCAAAAAGCTAAAGCTTCTCTTATCCAAATTACCAAGCCCCGTAATGCGGGGCTTTTTTGCTTTGCAGGCTATCTCACTGGCGGCCCGACATATTCAATGCGTTAAATAGATGGAAAAATCACTGCCGTCTGCTGTGTCAGTTGGCTTATAAGCTGGCTTTGTTTTGGGCGGAAACAGTTTGCCCAGGAGCTTTCTTCTGGGCGATTCGTTTTCTGGGCGTGCCCACACCAGATACAGGCCGTTTCGTGGCAGTAATCTTGTGAATTGTTTTGGGGTGCTGGACTTTCTGCGCAGCCTTCGGAGACGCGGCATCGTAATGATCCGGGCTGACTTCGAATTGCGCAAACGCCGGGGCTGCAAGCAGCAGAGAAACAAATACAAACGCTGCCAGCAGCTGGCAGAAACTTCTGAACATATCATTAACCTCACTCCTGGATCCGACTGCTTGGTGTCGGGAATAAGTCGACCTAAGAATGAAGGGGGCATTCCGGAAGACATCTATTAGGCCAAACAGGCTGCCTAAATACACGGTTACATAAGAAACCAGCTCGCCTGCGGCTTTCTTTTTGCTTGCAATAAAAGTGTACGGACCGCCAGGATCGTTACAAACTTATTCATAACTGCATTCTGGCAACGGTCAGGCGCAAGGGCTATCCTTACAGATGTCTCATCATGCTGTACCTCACGCACATTCCGGCGCCACCGCTCAATAGCTTTGTGGAGCTTTTCTGGTTTTATGACGGCTTCCCGGCGCGAGCGCATAAAAAAGAACGCCTTATGCCCGATGGTTCAGTTGAACTGGTTATCAACCTGAATGAGGACGAAACACGCGTATACGACCGTGAAGATGTAAATAAATGTAACCGTCTCCCGGGGTCAGTATTGTGCGGACCGCATTCCAGCTTTTTTGTGATCGATACTGCGGAACAGGATTCCGTAATGGGTATCCACTTTAAGCCCGGTGGAGCATTCCCGTTTTTCAAGTTGCCTGCGGACGAACTGCAGAACCTGCATGTTTCTCTGGAAGACCTCTGGGGATCAGAAGCCACATTTCTTCGCGAGCGCCTGCTGGAAGCGCCAACGCCAAAAATAAAATTCCAGATTTTGGAAAAATGTCTGCTGGCGCAGACCGCCAAGCCCATGGAGAGACATCGTGCGGTCCATCATGCCCTGGCCCTGTTCCGCAATATTCACACGGCCCCTGCCATGGCGGATGTATCAGACCAGATCGGTATCAGCTCACGCCGTCTTATCCAGCTTTTCTCGAATGAAGTGGGACTTACGCCTAAGTTATTCTGCCGGGTGCGCAGATTTCAGCAAGTGTTGCAAACTATCCGCACTGGCACGGAATTTGACTGGGCAGAAATAGCGGCAGACTGCGGCTATTATGATCAGGCCCACTTTATCCACGATTTCAAGGCTTTTTCCGGCATCAATCCGACCACCTACTCTCTACAGAAGACTGAGCACCTGAACCACGTTCCGATTCCTGAGTAAATCCGAAAGGATTTGTGGGATCAAAGGCAAAAGGTCAAATTTTTACAATACAAGCAGCCGCGTTTCCACCAGAATTGTTCTAACTATTAAGGAGCAAACATGGCAAACAAAGTAAAACCAATTCCTGAGGGATACCACAGCATCACCCCTTATCTGGTAGTTAAAGGCGCTGCGGCGGCAATCGATTTTTACAAAGAAGCTTTTGGCGCAACGGAGATCATGCGTATGCCGCAACCTGATGGGCGCATAGGTCATGCCGAGCTCAAAATGGGCGATTCAGTGGTGATGCTGGCGGATGAATTTCCGGAGATGGAGGTACTTGGGCCCCAAACGCTGGGCAATACTTCAGTGGGATTGCTGCTTTACATTGAGGACGTAGATAAAGCCGTGGAACACGCTGTAGCTCTTGGGGCAACCATCAAAAAGCCCGTTGCCGATCAGTTTTATGGCGACCGCAACGCAACCATTCAGGATCCGTTTGGACACAAGTGGACATTGGCAGTTCACGTTGAAGACGTTTCACCGGAAGAGATGCAGCGTCGTATGGAAGCCATGGCCAAAAAATAATGACCAAGAAATAAGGAAACACAAAGGAAACACAACGGTGACGAATCAGGTCTCCTGTGGGAAGGCCCGCTTGCGTGGGCCTTTTTCGTGCGCGGAGTTATGTGATTTCCCGTTTTGTGAATTCCCAGCAGCCAAGCATCGCTGCCAGAGTTGCACCGCCTAGAGACCAGAAAGTTATGCCATCATTGCCTGCTGCTCCATGCAATACCGCGTGAATGGGCAGAGACCATGGAAACCACGAGCCAATTTTCGGTGAATTTGCTGCAAAGACACCGAAAATCATGACGCACATGCCAAAGCCCATGGCCGCCGTATAACTTTGCCAACGCAGGCTGACCCAATGTTGAATGGTTACGCCCAGCAACGCCGCCACGGATACTCTTAACATCGGCATGAGGAATGGCATTAGCGGCAATCCGCCAAGATTCAATCCAGGAAATATGGCCCTGAGCAGCACTCCGCTGAGAGTTGTTCCGCCAATCAAAACCGCATGTGCCGCCCACAACATGCCTGCAGCAACCACTAACTTGCTTATGTAGATGGTCCATCGCGGAGCAGGCAGCGCCAGAAGGCTCTTCCAGTTCTTTTCAGTGTTTTCCAGGCCGGCCAGCAGAGATGTTTCCAGCGTAACGAACAGCGGCATCAGTAACAAAGCCCAGGGTTCAATGGTTTGGTGGACGATGATGGACCACGCATCTTTATTCCCGTGCTGCAGCTCGCCTGCGCGCTTGTAAGTAATTGCGAATTGCAGCAGCACCAGCGACATGGGCGCAATCAGGACCATCCATAATGCCAGTGTGCGCTTGAGCTTGAGACATTCAGTCAATAGCACTCGAACGAACATGTGTCTCCTTAAAAGAATGTTATTGGGAATACTGATGTAGCTCCGGCTGGGTCATCTTCAAGAACACTTCTTCCAGGGAAACAGACTCGGTTGCCAGATGATGAACACTCAATCCTGCTTCCACCAAAGTGCGATTGATCGCAGCAGCAGCTTGAATATCCTGACTCACCAGATACCCGTCTTTTGGGCTGGCAGCCCATCCCCGGGAATTGAGTAGCGCGATGGCTGAATCTATTTCAGTAACCCCAATTCTCAGTGAGGCTCGCCGCATCTGCACCAACTCACCAATAGTTCCCTGAAAAACCATCTCTCCCTGCGAGAGTATGCCAACGTGTGTCGCCACCTGCTCCACTTCATTGAGCAAATGACTTGAAAGGAAGACTGTGATGCCCTGTTGTTGCGGCAAACTCTGTATCAGTGAACGCATCTCCTGAATTCCCGCAGGATCCAGTCCGTTGGTTGGTTCGTCCAGAATTAACAATTTGCGGTTACCCAGCAATGCCACCGCAAGTCCGAGCCGCTGCTTCATTCCCAGGGAGAACGTGTTTACCAGTTGATGGCCGTTATTTGCCAGGTCCACAACCTGCAGCACCCGGTCAATATCTGAATGTGGCGCACCAAGAATGCGGCGCGGTATTTCCAGATTTTCTCGGGCTGTGAGATGACCATAAAGTGAAGGGCTTTCAACCAGAGATCCAGTGCAGGCCAGGATTTCACTGCGATTGTGTTTGAGCTCCTGTCCAAACAGGCTGACATTGCCGCTTGTGGGCTGTAACAGCCCAAGCAGCATTCTGATCGTGGTGCTCTTGCCCGCACCGTTAGGCCCCAAAAAGGCGTAAACGCTGCCCGTTGGCACACGCAGGCTCACGCGGCGGACAACCAGCTTGCCGCGAAATGATTTGGAGATTTCTTCTGTGGAGATCACAAGATCGGGCATTTAATAAGCTAGACGGCCCATTATCGGCATTTGTTAATGCCTATCTTTTCTTAACGGCTGTCTTGCGGAATCGCTTTCCAGAACTGATTCATCCATATGTGTGGGCTGTCAATGTCCTGAAAAGGGACTAAATCTGCCCTTTTCAGCCAGATCAACTAGAATTGAATACAACAATGTTTATTGATGAAGCGATTATTCGAATCAAGGCCGGAGACGGTGGCAACGGCTGTATGGCGTTTCGCCGGGAAAAGTTCGTCCCCCGCGGAGGCCCTTCAGGCGGTGATGGCGGCCACGGCGGCGACATCGTCATGGAATCCAGTGAGCGCCATAACACGCTGGTCCACTTCCGTTTTAACCCGGAATACAAAGGCGAACGCGGACGCCACGGTGAAGGCTCCAACTGCACTGGCAAAGATGGCGAAAGCATTGTCCTGAAAGTGCCTGTAGGCACCATTCTTTATGATCAGGCCACGGGCGAGCGGATCCATGACTTTTCTCACCCTGATGAGCGGGTTATTGTCGCTCACGGCGGACGCGGTGGGCGCGGAAATCAGCACTTTGCCACCAGCACGCACCAAGCTCCCACCGAGCATGAACAGGGACTTCCCGGAGAAGAAAGAACTCTGCGGCTGGAGCTAAAGCTGCTCGCTGACGTGGGTCTGGTGGGCTATCCCAATGTAGGCAAGTCAACGCTGGTTTCCAGAATCTCAGCGGCCAAGCCCAAGATTGCCGACTATCCCTTTACCACGCTTCAGCCGAATCTTGGCGTGGTTACGATTGGCGAGTTGCCGCATGAAGACAGCTATGTGGTTGCGGATATTCCCGGTCTGATTGAAGGCGCGCATACGGGCACAGGGCTGGGTATCCAGTTTCTTAGGCACATTGAGCGAACACGAGTTTTGGCGCACCTGATTGATATTTCTGACGCCAGCGGACGCCCCGATCCGGTGGCTGATTTCAAAGTCATCATGGAAGAGCTCAAGAGCTTTGGCGCCGATCTGGAAAAGAAGCCCATGGTGGTTGTGGCGTCAAAGATTGACGTGGCCAATCCTGAAAAACTTGAGGCTCTGCGCAAGCTATGCAAAAAGAAGAAGCTTCCGCTATATGAAATTTCAGCTGTCACGGGCAAAGGCATCCCTGAATTGAAATATGCGCTGGGCAAGCGTGTGGCGGAAATCCGCGCAGGCACGTTTGCCGAAGATCAGCCAGCAGCTCCCAAGCCAGTTCAGTCAGCGCGCAAAGCCAAGAAGAAGGAAGAAAGCAGGAAGCGCGTCTCAAAGCAGCGCATGTTCAAAAAGAGGCAGACGCGGTAAGCGCATGAAAATTGCTCTATTCGGCGGGACATTTGATCCGGTGCATCTGGGCCATCTGGCGGTGGCGCGGGCTGCCGCGGAGAAATTTGGCCTAGGACGGGTCTACTTTACGCCAGCCGATATCCCGCCGCATAAACAGAAGAAAAAGCTTACTGACTTTCAACATCGCTTTGCCATGCTGGCCCTGGCCACGGCGGATGATCCGCGCTTTGTTCCGTCATTGCTCGATGCACATACGGGGCAGCCGAATTATTCCATCAACACGGTCCGCCGGCTCAAGAGCACACTCAAGAAAGCTGACAAGCTTTATTTTCTGATTGGCATTGACGCGTTCAAAGACATCAGTACCTGGCGGCAGCCGGAAGAATTGCTGGAGGAAGTGGAGTTTATTGTCGTAAGTCGGCCGGGACATTCGCTGGCGGATGTGGGGCGGGCGCTGCCGCAATCTTTACGTCCCACAGATTTGATGTTGCGGACGTTGGCACGCAAAAACGGCCATCAGCAGCACAGCGACGGAACAATTGCCCTGATGGGCGCGACTATTCACTTGCTAGGGGAAGTGCGGGAGAAAGTTTCTTCCACGCAGATTCGCGCGGCAGCGAATAAACCGATGAAACATCTCAGCCGTTACGTGCCACAACTGGTGGCGGAATACATAAAGAAAGAGCATCTTTATATAGACGGCAGCGCGGAAAGAAACGGCGCAGGTGCAGACAAAATGCTATCTTTTCAGGATGCCCGGCACCATGGGCATGCAGGCAGGAGCCATAAGAACGGATGAGTTTACAGATCAGGCAACAAGTTGCGCGTGCGGTGAAAGCCATTGAAGGCAAGAAGGGCGAGGATATCGTCATTCTGGAAATGGACAAGAACAGCGGAGCATTTACCGATTATTTTATCGTCTGCTCCGGCACCAATCCGCGGCAGCTCCAGGCTATTGCGGATGACGTGCAGAAGCAAATGGAAGAGATTGGCCAGCGCCCTAACAGCATGGAAGGTTATAACCAGGCGGAATGGGTGTTGCTGGATTATGTCGATTTTGTGCTGCACATATTCTCTGAACGCGCACGCAAGTTTTACGACCTTGAGCGCTTATGGAAGTCAGCACGCAAGCTGACTCCGTCCGATCTGGCCAAGGCTGCTCCGAACAAGCAGCTTGCGGCAAAAAAGAAGGCTGTGGTGAAAAAGCCTGTCGCAAAGAAAAAAGCAGTGAAGAAAGCAGCTAAGAAAAAGCCAGCGCCGCGCAAAGCTCTTCGCAGCAAAGTAGTCAGCAAGACCAAAAAGAAGACGCGGAAATCGCGGTGAAGCTACAGATCGCCTGGATAGGCAAAACAAAGTCAGGCAAGACAAAAGAGTCTGCAATTCGCGGACTCACGGACGAATACCTGAAGCGTATTTCCCGCTATGTAGGCACTGAGTCGCATGAGATGAGCAACGAGCCCGATTTGCTGGAATTAGCTGCCGGGACTACGGGCCGAACCGCGCCAGTACTTGTTCTGCTTGATGCCCGTGGGCGGCAATTCACCTCAGAAGAGTTTGCCGAGCTGCTGCGCGACCAGCAAGACCGCGGTACTCAGAACTTATTCTTTGCTATTGGCGGCGCTGACGGCTTTAGTGACAAGGCCCGGGGCGAAGCCGACCTGATTCTGTCCTTCGGCAAAATGACCCTGGCGCATGAGCTGGCACGGGTGGTCCTGCTGGAGCAAATCTACCGGGCATTTACAATCTTAAAGGGTCACCCGTACCATACCGGGCACTGACAAAAATGGGCGACGTTCACAAAGGTCTTATCATCGTAAATACCGGACCGGGCAAGGGTAAAACCACCGCTGCCATGGGGACAGCGTTGCGCGCCGTGGGCAACGGCATGAAAGTCCTTATGCTGCAATTTCTTAAGGGCTCATGGCATTATGGCGAACTCGACGCTGTAAAAGCCTTTGGCGACAACTTCATCATGAAGCAGATGGGACGCGGCTTTGTAAAGGTGGGAGGCGCAGAGACAGATCCTGAGGACGTGCGCATGGTGGAAGCCGCATGGCAGGAAGCGCATGAAGCCATAATGTCTGGCAAATGGGATTTAGTGGTGTTGGACGAGATTAATTACGCCATTACTTATGGCATGCTTGATCCCGCGAAAGTGGTGGAGACTCTAAAGCAGAAACCAGACAGGGTACACGTAATCTTGACGGGACGGAATGCGCATCCGACAATTATTGAGCTGGCCGATACCGTGACGGAAATGAAGCAGGTAAAACATGCCTATGAAAAAGGCGTAATGGCGCAGCGCGGCATCGAATATTAAATGCGGCTTCATTTTGGCAAAGAAAGGGTGAGCAATCTTGGCGTGGTTTAAACGGGAATCCAGTGAGATACAGGCGAACGAAGAGAAGCGCGTTCGCACGGAAGGCCTGTGGGTGAAGTGTGAAGGATGCCGGCAGATCATCTGGAAGAAGGAACTGGAAGACAATCTAAATGTTTGCCCTAAGTGCGATTACCATTTCCGCATTGATTCCGCTCAGCGGCTCATGCTGCTGCTGGATGAAGACAGTATTGAGACGCAGGACGAGAGCATGGAATCCACTGATCCGCTGAACTTCTCTGACACTCGACCCTATAAAGTGCGCCTGGAAAAAAGCAAAGCAGACAGCGGCCTGAAAGATGCCATTATTAACGCCACTGGAACCATGAATGGCCGGCCTGTGATTGTAAGCGCCATGGAGTATTCCTTTATCGGCGGCAGCATGGGCGCTGTGGTGGGTGAAGCCATTACGCGGGCCGTTGAGCGCGCATGCAAAGAGCGCAAGCCAATCATCGTGGTCTCCGCTTCTGCTGGCGCGCGCATGATGGAAGGCATTGTTAGCCTGATGCAGATGGCAAAGATCTCCGCCGCGCTGGCACGTCTGGACACTGCACGAATCCCGTATATCTCGGTTCTAACTCATCCCACCACTGGCGGGGTTTCAGCGTCATATGCCATGCTGGGCGATCTCAATATTGCTGAGCCCGGAGCGCTGATTGGCTTTGCCGGTCCGCGCGTGATTGAGCAGACCATCCGCCAGAAGCTGCCAGAAGGCTTTCAGACCAGCGAGTTTCTGGTTAAACACGGTATGCTGGACGCCGTGGTCAATCGCAAAGATATGAAGTCTTACATCACTCGCGTGCTTGACTTCATGGCCCCAAAGGCTGCCTGAGCCGTGCCAGTCACCTACGAATCTGCCGTACAAAATCTGCTGGCACTC
>DASXLK010000089.1:0-31489 GCA_036496365.1 Candidatus Angelobacter sp.
GCGCGGCTTCGCCAACGGCTACGCATACAACGTTTCGCCAGTGAGCGATAGCGCACCGTTCTTTTTCTTTACGCTCAAAACAAAATACGTACTTGAGAACATTTTGGCTGGCACCGGACACGGCATGGATTGGCGCATCAACCTTGGCGTGGTTGTGCTGGGAATGCTGCTGATTATCTCCATTGTGGCCGTGCTCGCTTTTTTGATTCTGCCTCTGGCGCTGCATCGGCATAAGGGAGAGGCGCGTAAGAGCAGCATTCTGGCGCTGCTATTTTTCATCACCGTAGGCTTCGGTTACATCCTGGTGGAAATATCCCTGATTCAGCGTTTCGTACTTTTCCTGGGCCATCCCACCTATGCGCTTACGGTAGTTGTATTTCTCTTGCTGCTCTCCAGCGGCGCAGGCAGTGTGGCAGCTCGAAAATGGATAAGCAACAGCAACCGAATTTTGCCGTTGCTCGGCCTGATTACCGGGCTGATCTTGATAGACGTAATCCTGCTGCCTTGGCTTCTCGCTGTTGCCGTGGGCTTGCCGTTTGGCATTAAGCTGTTGCTGAGTGCGGTTGTGCTTGCGCCGCTGGGCTTCCTGATGGGCATGCCTTTCCCGACCGGGTTACGGCTGGTAAAAACGGTGGAATGGGCCTGGGCGCTGAATGCCGCTGCCAGCGTTATGGGGTCTGTGATGGCCATGATTATCGCCATCCATTTTGGCCTTACCGTAACGCTGGTATGCGCTGCTGTGGCCTATCTGCTTGCCGCTCTCTGCTCCAGAACCTGGAAAGGCATGGCGGTAGCCTAGCCAGATTGCTAAAAAGCAAGGTTCGATATTTTCAACTTTAGTGGAAGCTCGCTAGGCTTGTGATATTTACCAAAAACTGTCTAATTCTAGGGACTTACGGACGCATTCTGCTATGATTTTCGCGTAAGTTAAGACAAACTCCATTGCCAAGTCAAAAGCAACTTAGGTGGTCTGAATTAAAGGTCGGGATAACCGTAATTGTCGGTTCAATCACCCTGGCTATTCTCGTCTTCCTGATAAGCGGGACCAGTGGCCTTTTCACCAAGAAAATTACCCTGATCACTTATTTTGACAATGCAGAAGGTATTCGTCCCGGCCAGCCAGTGGACTTGCAAGGCGTTGCCATTGGCAACGTGCAGAGTGTTCGTGTAGTTCTGGGGCGTCCGCTGAGCCCCGTGCAAGTGACCATGAAGGTGAACGCGAAATTTCAGCCGTTCGTGCACAAAGATTCCAAAGCCACCATTGAAACTGCCGGCGTACTCGGTGAATCTTTTGTAGACATCGACAGCAAAGATGCAAAAGGCCCAGTGGTAGAGGACAATTCCGAATTGCCGCCGGGCAATGCTCCCGGCATTCAGGATGTGGTCAAGAGCAGCCAGACTTCGCTGCAAAATATTGACACTCTGGTCAAACGCGCTGACGCAATCTTTGAAGAAATCCAGAACGGCAAAGGCTCGCTGCACCAGGCCATTTTCGATCCTCAACTGATCGGCAAGGTGAACGCAATCCTGAATCAGGTGCAGGCCTTGCTCAATGACGTAAATAATGGCAAAGGCACTATCGGGAAACTTTTTGCGGATGACACTCTTTATAAAAAAGCGAATAGTTCGGTCGATAAGATTGACAGCCTGCTGGACGACATCAATGCCGGCAAAGGCAATCTGGGCAAACTCGCCAAGGATGAGAGTCTTTACAATAACCTGAATCAAACCACGGCTAAAGCCAATAAGCTGATGGATGACCTCAACGCCGGGCGCGGCGCCGCCGGTACTCTTTTGAAAGACGAGGAGTTCGCCCGCAAGCTCCGCAACACCCTGGAGAAGCTTTCCACCATTGCTGACCGGCTGGATGCTGGTGAAGGCAGCGCCGGCAAATTGCTGAAGGACCCTTCCATCTATAACAACACTGACCAGATGCTGGTTGAGACCCGGAACCTGGTCAAGGCGATTCGTGAGAACCCCAAGAAATATCTCACCATCCGCTTCAAGGTATTTTGAAAACCTGCTCTGGCAGCACTAAATCCATCACCTATTTCTGGAACCGGATATTAGTTTTTGGTATTCCGCCCTGTGGCGGCGTTTTTGCACGGCTCTAACTTTGTAAAAATCTTTTTTTGAGGACAAAACAACATGCGTTTATTTCGATTTCTGGTCGCGGCATTCCTGCTGACAGGCTTAGTGGCCATGAACGGCTTCGCGCAAGAAACCAAAGCCGCCGCCAATCCGCTTGTCTCAGCGCTGGATAAGACCGCTGACCCCTGCGTGGATTTCTATCAGTTCGCTTGCGGCACATGGAAGAAAAACAACCCAATTCCTTCGGACCAGCCCATCTGGAGCCGGTTTGGAGAATTGGCGGAACGCAATCGTGAGGTGCTGCGCGGCATTCTGGAGAACGCTGCCAAGGCCACGAATCGCACTGCCAACGAGCAGAAAATCGGCGACTACTACGCCACATGCATAGACGAAGATGCCATCAACAAAAAAGGCATCGCCGTCCTCAAACCAGAGTTCAACCGCATTGATGGATTAAAGGACAAAGCCGGTCTTCCCGCGCTTCTGGCCCACCTCCATAGCGAAGGAATCGATGGCCTGTTCGCATTCGGCTCTGGCGCTGATTTCAAAAATGCGAAAGAAGTTATCGCCCAGGCAGACCAGAGCGGACTCTCACTACCTGACCGTGACTATTACCTCAAAGACGATGCGTCGTCTGTGCAGTTGCGCAAAGCGTATTTAGAGCACGTCACGAATATGTTCAAGCTTCTGGGCGATACGCCGGAAAAAGCTTCGGCAGAAGCCAAGACTGTAATGGATATTGAAACTGCGTTGGCCAAGGGCTCCATGGACCGCGTGGAACGGCGCGAGCCGGAAAAGATCTACCACAAGCTCTCACAGCAGGAGTGGCAGGCACTGGCCCCGTCTTTTTCCCTCACAACGTATCTCACCGATCTTCACACGCCCCCATTCAGCAACGTCAACGTGGCAAACCCGGATTTCTTTAAGGCCCTGGATGCTGAACTGAAGAACGTAAGCCTGGACGATTTGAAAACATATTTGCGCTGGCACCTGGTCCATTCACAAACCCCGTCTTTGCCTAAAGCATTCGTGGATGAGAATTTCAATTTTTATGGCAAGACGTTGACAGGAACCAAAGAACTGCAACCGCGCTGGAAGCGCTGCGTGGCCGCCACTGACGGAGACCTTGGCGACGCGCTGGGCCAAGTGTTCGTGGACAAATATTATCCGCCGGAGGCAAAAGAACGCACGCTGAAAATGGTAAACCAGTTGGAAGCCGCGCTGCGCCAGGACATTACCAATCTTCCCTGGATGTCTGAGACCACAAAGAAACAGGCACTGGTAAAGCTGGACGCCATCAGGAACAAAATCGGGTATCCGAGTAAATGGCGCGACTATAGCTCGCTGAAAATCGAGAAAGGCGACGCTCTGGGAAATTCACTCCGCGCGAATGAGTTTGAAATCCATCGCCAGTTGGAGAAGATTAGCAAGCCGCTGGACAAACAGGAATGGCAGATGACGCCGCCAACGGTAAACGCTTATTACGATCCCACGGAAAATGACATCAATTTCCCGGCAGGCATCCTGCAGCCGCCATTTTACGATTTCAAAGCCGATGACGCTCTCAATTTTGGCGGCATGGGCGCCGTGATTGGCCACGAACTCACGCATGGCTTTGACGATCAGGGAGCACTCTTTGATCCGGAAGGCAATCTTAAAAACTGGTGGACCGCGGAAGACACCAAGGCTTTCAAAGACCGCACGCAGTGCATTGTGGACGAGTATGACCAGTTTATCGCCGTGGACGATCTGCACGTGCGCGGAAAGCTGACGCTGGGCGAAAACACCGCAGATAACGGTGGCCTGCGCATTGCTTACATGGCGCTGATGAAGTCCATTGCTGATTCAGGCAAGCAGCCGGAGAAGGTTGACGGCTTCACACCGGAACAACGCTTCTTCATTGGCTGGGGCCAGATATGGTGCCAGAACCAGACGGACCAGGTCGCCCGCATGCTTGCCTTGAATAATGAACACTCTCCTGGCAACTACCGTGCCAATGGCGTGGTGCAGAATATGCCGGAATTCCAGAAGGCCTGGGGCTGCAAAGCCGGCCAGCCCATGGTCAAGGCGAATGCTTGCCATGTTTGGTAGTTGATAAGTTGTTTAGCAAAAGCCCGGTGCGAGCCGGGCTTTTTTATTGCTGCTTGGATTGATGTTTGTTGTGCAGCGCCTTTATTGCGCAGTGGAAGAACCAAGCTTGATCAGGCCAGTGCTCTCCGCCTGCTCATGCGCGTGATAGGACGACCGCACCAGCGGCCCGGATTCCACGTGTTTGAAGCCCATCTTCATGGCTTCAGTCTTCAGGAAAGCAAATTCTTCCGGCGTGTAATAACGGGTCATAGGCAGATGGTCTTTGGAAGGGCGCAGATACTGGCCGACCGTGAGAATATCGACTTTGCGTGCCGCCAGATCGCGGAAAACTTCCAGCAGTTCTTCCGTGGTTTCACCAATACCGACCATCACGCCAGTCTTTGAAACTATTTCCGGGGCAAAGCGTTTTACATTGCTCAGCAGGTCCAGCGTGCGCTCATAGCGCGCTCCAGAGCGCACTGCGCGATAAAGACGGGGAACCGTTTCAGTGTTGTGGTTCAAAACTTCCGGCTTGGCATCCACCACAATGCGCAGGCAGTCTTCACGTCCCTGGAAATCCGGGATCAGCACTTCAATCTGGCAGCCCGGAGCTTGTTCGCGAACCTGGCGGATGGTTTCGGCAAAAATTTTTGCTCCGCCCATGTTATCGTCGTCGCGATTCACGCTGGTCACCACGGCATGCTTCAATCCCAGCGTGGCTACTGCTTCTGCTACACGGCGCGGCTCGTCTAAATCCAGCGGCTCCGGCCTGCCTTTGGGCACGGCACAAAAGCCACAACGCCGGGTACAAAGATTTCCCAGCAGCATGAATGTGGCGGTCTTGTGGTTCCAGCATTCGCCAATATTGGGACACTGCGCGGACTCACAAACTGTATGCAGATCCAGGGTGCGCGCCAGCTTTTTGAGTGCATGGTAATTGTCGCCCATGGGCGCACGGGCCTTCAGCCACTCAGGCTTTCGCTGCGGGCGCTTGGGCGTGAGGTCAATCTGGACGAGGTCGACGAGTTCTGGGGAGCTGGCCATCAAAATATTTAGATGTGAATCTCTATTGTACGATGCGAGGGCTGGTAATGCGATTTATAGGGCACTCAAGTAATCCTGACAAAGGCCCAGGTTCTGGCTACCATGACGCGAACAGGAAACGTAAAAACTACCGCCTCACGCGGGGTTTTCACGGGTATGAATTCAGAGTTGGCTGATATCCAAAAATTTGGCTGATATCCAAAAATGGCGAGACAGTTGGCAGCCGGAATGGCAAGATCGGCGGCAGCAACTTTTTTACGCCTTCAGCCCGCTGCGGCCCTGGCTTCCACTGCTTTCAGCGGCCCTGGCATTTGGCGCCAGCTATGTTCAATCGAACATTCTCCGCATGGTAACCACCGCAGCAGCTCTCATTCTGTTTGTATTCCTGGCATCGAATGTGGGCCGTGCTCTGCTGGAACCTGACAGAGGACCTTGTAATCCTCTCCGCCATTCGCCGGCAGTTCCGGTATCGCCGATTCAAATTTTGCTGGCCGGAGCGCTGGGAGTTGTTTATACGATCCTGATTTGTTGCGCGCTGCATGGGCTCATCTATACGCTGGCCTTTCACCTGGCATGGGCCAGCGTGATCGTAATACCCGCAGTCTTGCTGATTGCCTGCCTCACGGCGTGGCGAAATGTGCGCCTTTGGAGCTACCAGAGCGAAGAGTATGCAGAGCTTCTCCAGGAAAACCGGAACGAACTGGATGAAATAGAAAGATTGAAGAAGATGCGCCTGCCAAACTCTTCCTGGGACCACTCACAACGTTAGCGCGGCAGCTCTCAAAGCGTATGCAAATAGGCCAGCAAATCCTGCACTTCCTGATCGTCCAATTGGTCACCGAAGCGAGGCATCATGCCGCGTCCACGGAGAATGCTCTGTATAGCGTGTTCGTCCGTGGCCGTCATGCCGCTGGGCAGATACTGTTTTTGCAGGACTTTCTTCAAGCCCGGCCCCTTGTTTCCCTTGGAGGAGTAGGCATAATGACAGTTCATGCAGTAAATATTGAAAACTTTTCGCCCGCGCGCTTGCAGGGGGTTCAGTCCCAATTCGGCATCGGTCATTTGGGCCGGATCTTTGCCGCAGCCGGACAGCAGCCCAGCCACAATCAACATCAGAAAAATGGACGCTATTCGCCTCAAGTGACTATTATGTCTGTAGCGAAGCGTTTTGAAAACCCCCAGGGGACGTACTACCGCCTATTCCATGCCGGTTGAAATCAAGCGCGCCTATGAGAAGCCCTCACTTTCTGACGGCCAGCGTGTGCTGGTTGACCGCCTGTGGCCGCGAGGCATGAAGAAAGAAAATGCCCGCATTGACCAATGGCTGAAAAACCTGGCTCCGTCTGAGGGCCTGCGTAAATGGTTCCACTCCAGCGCCAACTGGGTCATCTTCAAAAAGCGCTACTTCAAAGAGCTGAGCACCCCGGAAGCCGCGGCTGACCTGCAAGCTTTATATGGGCTGTTGAATGAACATGACCATGTGACGTTGATCTATGCGTCAAAAGATGAAGAGCGGAACAATGCCGCGGCACTGAAAGAATTGCTGGATGGAATGAAGAAGCCGCCTTCCAGCAGCGGTCCGGCGCGGGCCGTGGCCTTGCCGCGACGTATTGCCAAGCGGCGTCCCAGCTAATGATTCTGCGTCCACTGGAACCGGCCGCACCCGCCAGCACTGAGTTTCTGCCTGCCTGGAGCATTGTGGAGCGGATCCAGCGGCAAACCTACGAGAGCTGCTGGATAATTACTCAACCTTCTCACGCAGCGCTGGCCGGAGAGTTCGCGGCGAAGATGACGTGGGCACATCTACCCAAAATGGATGCCACGGTAATACGAGCCATTGCCCTGCATGATGCCGGCTGGGGCGTTCCTGACGCACAGGCAATCATGCAGAGCCGGTCTGTGGGCCAGGGCGTTCCAAAATCGTTTATCGCCTGTGGCGTTGGTGAATTTGTGAATGCCTGGGAAAAGTCGATCGATATAGCTGAATCGGCAGGGCCAGCCGGCGGATATATTGTGAGCCGCCACTTTTCCCGCATCGCGGAACATGGTGCCACGAAATATCCCGCAGCAGACCGCGACAAAGCCAAACGATTTCTGGAGCATGAAACCACAAGACAGAAGCAGCTTGCGGCCAAACAGGATTACAGCTCCGCAGAGTTGGAACAACTGACTGACGTTTTACAGTTCTGCGATCTGCTGTCTCTTTACGTCTGCTCGGGCGCACGTGATAACGCTGAATTTCCGCAATATTTTGGAGTGAAAGTGCGGCTAACGATGGAAGCAGAGGGTTATCGGCTTGATCCGCAGCTGATAGAGCCCGGTTCAGAATTCAAGGTAGCGGCATTACGGCATCCGACGGCAAAGGGCGCGTCGGGGAGAGAGATAGAGATCAGAATTTTGTAATTTAGTAGTTTGGCAAATGCGGCTCTTTCTGCAATCCCGAGTGCAACGAGGGAACCCTATCACAATCAAAATCATTCAGAACATTCAATAGATGGCAGATAATAGGGATCCCTCACTGCGTTCGGGATTACCCCAAAAAACTATTTCTTTCCCATTCCCGCCATATTTCCATGATCGTGATGCGCATGCTCTGATCCCGGCTTGTCTATCTGGCGTTCAACAGACCATATTTCGTCCGGGGTCTTCTCCCACGGATACATGTGGACCATCCAGCCGAAAACATGGGGCATGAACACTCCGCCGGCGGCGTCGCAGGCTTCCTGCGTCGTAATGGAGCCGTTCAGTCCAAATTTGCTGTTTTTTCCCAGCATTTCGCGTTCCTGCCCGCCAGGCGCCTTGCACATGTTCACGTGCTGGTGCCACTGGACCATGCTGAGTGGTATGCGCTCATTGAGTTGCTGCTCACTAAAGCGCACAGGCGCGGTATACATTGCGCCAATCAGCTTGTAATCGTCTCCATGTTTTTCATAAAGGAGAGAAGTAGGCTTGGCAGGATCAAAGCGGAAAGCTTCGCCAATGGCATTTTCATAATTGGTGAAGTGATACATCTTCTGGGGAATGTTGGGCAGAAAAATCTTGAAGCCTTCAGCCAGAGCAACTTTATAGTCGCGATATTTTTCCAGCGCCGGGCGCGCTTCTTCCACAACCTGCTCGGCTTTGGCCGCGTCTCCCGGCTGAGGTTTCCGCAGATCGCTCATATGCATGTGGCCGGCCATGTGTTCGTGGTCATGGCCGTGCCCGTGGCCCATGGCTTCAGTGGTGGCATTCAATTCACTCTGGCCAGCGGATGACTGCGCGTGGTCATGGCTTGGTTCCTGGCTAAAAACCATCAACGTCATCAGGCTGAACGCCGCTACGGCAATGAACTTCTTCATTCCAGTATTCTCCCGCTTATCCATCCAAGGTAGCAAACCCGAAAAAAAGACAAAAGTTACCTTCGGGACAGGGAAAGAAACTTCCCTAACCTGACCGGGTTAGTATCAGCCGGAGGACAGACCATGGCAAAATTCTTTCATCGCATTCTGCTTGGGGCACTTACATCGGCTCTGCTGTTACCGCTGGCGGGCCAGGCCCAGCAACAGGACCAGAGCCCAAGCGGACAACCACAAAATAGCTCTCAGCCCAATGGCACGCAACGGCGCGGCCGCATGGCCGGCGGCCAGCACATGGCCATGCTCGCTGAAAAGCTGCACCTTACAGATGCCCAGAAAGAACAGTTTCAGCAGATTGGCAAAGATATGCGCCGCCAGGGAATGGCGATCCGGCAAGACAGCTCTCTGACGCCTGACCAGAAGAAAGAAAAAATGCTGGCACTGCGCAAACAAGCCCATCAGCAGATGTTTGCCGTGCTAACTTCGGAACAAAAAGACCAGCTAAAGCAAATGCGCGAGCAGCACAAGAAAGACCAGGGCAAAGACAAGCCTGCAGGCGATCAAGCTGCAGCCAAGTCAAATACAGGAAACGCCACGGCGGAGGACGACGATCCTTTTGCCGGCATGACCAATGATGAGGATGATGGCAGAGGCAGTTTCTAAAGACTGCCCGGATTTTTAAGCTGCAAGTTCCTGGAGCTAGCCGAAATTAAGGAGTATGCACCGGCTCTTCAGGCTCGAAGAGCGGCTTCCAGGATTCGTCGAGTGAGACCCACTGATCAAATTCCTGCCAGCTGGATTTCATCTCAGGCACGTGAAGAATGCCGTGGCCATCGGAGCAAACCAGCTCTGTGCCCCACCAATCCAGCAGCAGATAACCGGGTGTCCCCACGGACGCCTCATTGCTCAGCCGTCGCAGGCAGAAACGGCAGCGACGGCCCTGGTCATGCAAAGACCATGAGAGTGCAATCATTGCCGTAACCAAAAACAGCCAAGTAGAGAATGCTCCGACAAACGGATGCACGCCCCCTGTGAGCATGATGGAAACCTTGCCCATCAGTTCCAGCGATCCCAGAAAACAGAGCGCGAAGAGCAGGAGCGTTTTCAGCAGGAAGAAGCCCCACCAGAACGATGCGTGGCGGAAACTCAGTTTGATCTTTTGCGTTCTGGCTCTGCCTAACCGCTTGCTACCCAGCGCGATGCCACACAGCAGGGAGATCGCCGCAAAAAAAAGATACATTCGTGCGCCCCGGTGCGCACGCGAGACAAATGATTCAATTTGTGTCTGGTTGTAGCCGTCTGTTTTGGCGATACGCTCCATCTCGTGGCTTGACTCTGCCAGTGATACACCGGAATTCAGGCGCAAAACTGCGCCTGTACGGTCGGCAAAATTGTTGGTGATCGCACCCCAGCCTGGCAGCACCCAGACAGAGACCTCAGGAAAGGTAAAAACAAAGTTTGCCGGCAGCACGCCAATCACATTCCCCTGGCGGCCATCGACTGAGATAGTTGTTCCAACGACTTTGGGATCGGAATGAAACTGCATGGCCCACAAGCGGTGGGTAATCACCACGCATCCCGGACAGCCAGCGCCATCGGCATTCGAAAAAAGTCGGCCCAGGGCAGGCTTGCTGCCAAGCAATTCAAAAAAGTTGGGTGAGACCCGTGCGCTGATCTCGTGGACTCTCTGGGGGAAAAACAAATCCACCGGATGCCAGGAATATGCGGCCACCATCTCCGCCGTTTTGCTACGCGCTGCCCACTGGCTGGTTACACGGAAGAGGTTAGCTTCGTCGAATTTGGTAAAGCCTCCACGCAGAGATAAATAGGCCAGCCGGTCTGGCCCAGGAAAGGGCAACGGTTTGAATCCTGAACGGATTGTGGGCGCAAATCCTGTTATCAGCAGAACAAACACCAGTGCCCCCAGAATCGATAAGAGACAGAATCGCGCGGTCCGCGGCACTTCGTCAAAAGCGCGCAGTGTTTTCTTGCGGTCAAAGCGATGCCACGCCGCATCGGCAAATGCTTCGCGGCAATGGCGGGCCAATTCTATGGATGTTTGCGCGTTGAGTCGTCCGGATTCAGCCAGAAAATGGAGCCAGTGCCACGCTTCTCTATAACGGTGCTCATACCACTCTGCCCGCTGTGGCCTGGGAACCAACACGCTTGCGGTGCGCAACAGGAACTTACATTGCAAGATCAAAGCGCGGATTTGAGGATGGGCCTGCACAAAACAATCTCACGAATCACCGCATCGCCTTTCGCTTGCATGGTCTACCGTGCAGCCACGGTGCGGATGATTCTCAATCGCATTCTACTCTGAATACGAATGACATTAGCTCGATATTAATAGATTTTATGCGGCTCCGGGCAGTATTATTTGGCCCTTCTCTGGAACTCCTGGAGCGAACTCGGTGTCACCCTTGGGTGAGCAACCTTCTTCAGTAATCCTTGCTGATATTTCGCCTTACGCGTTTATTTAAATTACTTAATTTCCTGAGTAGCTGAATTTTTCCACCCATCGTTGTAACGCTAACGTTGATTTCAGCACTAGTGATACAGGGACCCAACTAAAAAAGCTGAGAGGCAGCACTCACTGCCTTGTAAGGAGCCTTGTGGCCAAGCTGCGCCAACTGATAGTGATTGCTCTGTGTCTTGTCCTTTTTAGCTCTACTTCCCAAGCCTGGTTTGGCTTTGGACATATGGCTGTGGCTTATGTGGCCTATCAAAAGCTCACACCGGCCAAGAAGGCACGCGTGATTGCATTACTGAAGCAGAACCCTTATTACAAGAACAAGAAATGGCAGAAGCTGATACCGGCTGGGACTCCAGCAGCCCAACAGAATTTAATGTTGTTCATGATTGCCGCCACGTGGCCGGACGCCATCAAGAGCGATTCTTCTTACGTCAATGACGGGCCGGACAGCGGTGATCAGCCACCTCCCGGCCCAGTGGCATCCCAAAACAAAGGGTACAGTGACCACAATCGGCATAAATACTGGCACTTTGTTGACACACCGTTTACCCAGGACAAAACAGCACCTTTGCCAGCAGTCCCAGCGCCAAATGCGGAGACCGAGATTGCCATCTTGCGCAAGGCACTCGCATCCACAAAATCTGATGCGCTTAAGTCTTACGATCTGGTCTGGCTGCTGCACCTTGTGGGTGACGTACACCAGCCTTTGCATTCTTCTACACGCGTTGGGGCCTCTGACCTTACGGGAGATATTGGCGGGAACAAAGTGACTCTGAACGATCCCAGCAAGGAATTGCATGCCTTCTGGGACGGCCTTCCGGGCGACAGCTCCAAACCAGCCGATGTAATCCCCTATGCGAGCGGCCTGGCTCCAGCCGATAGCACGCTGGCCAGCATAGATACGGTATCCACGTGGACAACCGAAAGTCTGGAGCTCTCCAAGACGGCTGTTTATATAGATCCCATTGGGCTTGGCGATGGCCCATTTACTCCCACGCCGGAATATAAGGCCCAGGCCCAGAAAATTGCCGACCAGAGAGTGGCCCTTGCTGGTGAGCGGCTGGCTAATCTGATCAATAACGATCTGAAATGATTTTTAGAAGGAAATGATTTTTAGAAAAAGGTGAAGCCGTTTACACACAGGAACTCAGGCATTCACGAAAACTATTGTGCTGTTGCAATATGCAAGTCTCTGCTGAATAAATATTTGAACCTTCTGGAACCCTAAAAACGTCTAACGACTTTAAAGGCATTTTCACCAAAACCGTTTGATCATGGGTTACGTATATTGAGTGTAGGAAAAAATTGAGATGTTTCGCCGTAAAAATAATCAGGATCGCAGCAACGAACGGGCAACAGAATACGCAACCTGCAAAGACTTTCAGCAGATCTACACCGAAGACATGGTGGGACTTCACCAGCTTGCTTATCTCCTGACCGCGGACCAGGCGAAGGCGGGACAATGTTTTATTGCAGGGCTGGATGAAAGCATTCACGGCAATCCGGTTTTTAAGCAGTGGGCGCGGGCATGGAGCAAGCGCGCCATCATTCGCAATGCAATCAAGATGATTGCCCCTGTGCCGCCGCAATCAACACCCGTGACAGAAAAATTGACTGGCAACGAGCAGAATGAAAATCTGGACACTATGTCGGCCAAAGTAGCCACGTGGGTCCCGTTCGAGCGCTTTGTATTCGTGATGGCCGTGCTGGAAGGCTATTCTCTGCGCGAGTGCTCAGCATTTCTGGGCTGCCCGGTACAAGACGTGGCTACTGCTAAATCAGCCGCATTGCAGAAGGTAACAAAACAGCCGGAGCAATCACCGGCACAGACGGAAGCTGCCCCATGGCGCGGATTTGCCCGCGTCCAGGTGGCGTAATAAACGCTCTTTTTCCATCAAAACTTTAGTTGGATACTGGAAAAATCGGTTTGTGGGCGCCAGTGCAATCGTCGCGTGAAAGTTTGTGAGACCGGAGACTGCGCGACAAATCCTGCCTTAAAACTCTAACGTTGCACTGGCACCCTCAACCTCTCTACCTGCCGCAGAAAAACACTGAGGACTTAAAAAATTTACAAAGAAAGCAGCCAATATCCAGCGCCAGACCACATGGCCAGGACTGCCATGGTGAGCGCCAACCGGAATGAAACGCTATCCAGAATGCGATTATTTTTACTATCGAACAATTTGCCGTCGAACATAAAAAACTCCTGAAGCTTCTTGCACAAGAAAGACTTTTACTCAATTGGAATTGCAGCCTGTTCGGCAGCGATCCCTACTTTGAACAGTGGCATCTACCGTGCCAAATGCGGATAGCCACGTAAACCATTGAATTCACACAAATTCCGGACGAACGGCTTGCATGCGGAGAACTGCCGAGTGTTCGCTTTCGGCATAAAGTGTTCAAGAACGAACACTGCAATAAGCGGCTTTTTTACTGCCTATTCGCCGTCCTCTCTGCCTGTGTGACCGTGTCTACGGGACACAGGAGAAAACACGGGGTGCAGTGCAGCCACGCACTTGTAACTTTGTGGGACTCTGCTCTCAGATAGAATATTGAATGTTGACTTCTCGCCAGCAAAGCACTGCCCCCGGGCCTCCCACGTTTCAGTTTTTTCTGGACCTGCCCAAGTTTCGCAAAGATCCTCTGGGCGGCTTTTTTAATGCCGCGCTGACTTATGGCGACGTCGTCCGCTACCGCGGCGTATGGGTTTCCCATCAACTGAGCCACCCAGACCACATTCAGCATGTCCTGCAAGGCAATGTTGCCAACTATCGCAAAGGCCGCGGTTACAAGATCCTGAAACTCTCTCTGGGGGAAGGGCTGCTGACCAGTGAAGGCGCTCTGTGGCAGCGGCAACGGAAGATGACGCAGCCTTCATTCCAGGGGCAACAGGTAGCTTCCTTTGTTCCCACCATGGCGGAAAATACAGCAGCCATGTTGCACCGCTGGGAGATCCATGCCGGGCAGAAGACAGCGTTTGACCTGGTACCCGACTTCATGCGCCTTACGCTCAATATCGCCGCCCAGGTGCTTTTCACCACCAATCTTGAAGCGGATGCAGAATCGATCCGCCGAACACTCGATATTGGCCGCGACTATTCCGTGGAGCGAGCATGGTCCATCTTTCCGCCGCCGCTGAGCTGGCCCACGCGGCGCAACCGTGAGTATCGAGCTGCGCTGGCAAATATCCACGGAATTATGGACCGGATTATTTCTGAGCGGAAACATGCTCCTAAGCGCGTTTCTGATCTGCTTACCATGCTGATGGAGGCACGCGATGAAAGCGGCGCGTCCATGTCTGACAAGCAGCTGCGCGATGAAGTGATTACGCTGCTTACCGCCGGACATGAAACCACAACTCTGGCGCTGGCCTGGACGTGCTTTTTGATCGCAACCCGGCCCGCTGTGGTGGAGCGAATGACGGCGGAAGCCGCGTTTCTGAATGGCCGCACTCCTGCATATGACGACCTGATGAAGCTGCGCTATTCACGCATGGTGGTGGAAGAGAGCATGCGGCTTTATCCGCCAGTATGGACGCTGGCGCGCACAGCCGTGGACGAAGACGAAATTGGCGGCTACCACATTTCCGCTGGATCAGAGATTCTGATCTTTCCTTACATTACGCAGCGCCATCCCAAATGGTGGCAAGACCCGGATGTTTTCAAGCCAGAGCGTTTTGCACCGGAAAATTCAGCCGCACGGCCGCGCTATGCGTATCTGCCATTCGGTGCAGGGCCACGCACCTGCGTGGGTCTGAATTTTGCCATGACAGAGCTTCTTTTGGTGCTGACCATGCTCCTCCAGCGATTTCGACTGAAGCTGGCAATTGATCCGGCCAATGTGCGTTCTGATCCGTCAGTAACGTTGCAGCCCAGACCGGGCGTGCCGGTGACGCTGGAAAAGATTTAGCAGAAGAAAAACCTTACCACTGATCAATATAATTTTGGCGGCAGTGTGGGCATCTGGTCACATTGATCTGCCAAGAAGTTTTTTACTCCCTGAGATCGTTGATCGCCTGGAGCGATTTGTCTGCGTTAGCTTATACTGCTCCGCTATGAAGCTTAGCCGCATTTTCTGCCTGTTGTTAACCACTGTTTTCTGCTCTGCCACCATGCTGGCGCAAAACACTTTTACTGTGGGCACCGCGACTGCAGCGCCAGGCCAGAAGGCCACTGGCACCCTGGAAGTTCCTGCCGGTGTTGACGCAGCCATGTCTATTCCAGTGGTTGTGTTTCGCGGCGCGAAGCCTGGACCCGTCTTGGCGCTGGTTTCCGGCGCGCATGGAACTGAATACACCTCCATCATCGCGCTGGAAAAGGTGATTCAAACGCTCGATGCCGCACAGATTTCAGGCACTGTAATTGTTATTCCGCTGCTGAACATTGCGTCTTTCGAGCAGAAAGTTCCGCACGTGAATCCGGTGGACGGCAAGAGCATGAATCGCTTCTATCCGGGCAAGCAGGATGGCACGCAGACCGAGCGTGCGTCCTACGTGATTACCAGGCAGGTAGTGGAGCGGTGCGACTATCTGGTGGATTACCACGGTGGCGATCTGGATGAGAACCTGCGTCCATACGCTTACTGGCCGAAATCCGGCGACGCAAAGCATGACGCCATTACGCGGGAAATGGTGCTGGCCTTTGGGTTGGACCACATCATTGTCTGGAGCGATCGCCCCAAAGATCCTGCAGCCTCACGCTATCTGGATAACACGGCCAACACCCGCGGCAAGCCTGCGATTGCCGTGGAAGCCGGATATTCTGGAACTGTGCAAACGGATGACGTTGATTTGCTCGCCAACGGCACGCTGAGCCTGATGCGTTATTTAAAAATGCTGCCCGGTGCACCTGCAGTGGTGGAGCATCCAGTGTGGCTGGGAAAGGTAGACACGGTCACCAGCGATCAGCCAGGCATTTTCTATCCTGCGGTGCAACGCGGAACTTATGTTGAAGCAGGAATGAAAATCGGCTACGTGACTGACTACTTCGGCAAGACGATCTTTGAGGCGCACGCGCCGGTGGCCGGAGTGGTGCTTTATATCTGCGGCGTACCTTCCATGAAGAAAGGCGACACTGTGGCCAATATCGGCGAGGTTACGACGACCCCGTAAATCAACAAGCCTTATGTATCCGTGCGCCTGGCTTTCCATAGATGGTAAAAATAGAGTCCCCATTGAATTACGGCAATGCCACCCATAATAAAAGCAACATCAGGATCGTCACTAAAAAGCCAGGTGACTTTGTGGCCCTTAATGGCGAAAAGAAATGGCATAAGAGAATAAAAAACAGCGAGCCATAAAAACTTTACGCGCTGCGGCATGGGGTCTTTGCGTCCGCGCATATAGAAAAAGAGCAGCCAGAGAAAGACGGCGATTGCCGAAAAAACAAGGCCACGGAGCGCCGACCCCTCCCACAGCACCCAGATGATCTTGTGGTTCTGAATATGGAAAAGGAACGGCATCAGCGAGAAAAACACCGCCAGCCACAGGAAAGAATTGCGCGTTTCCGTGACCATGCGCGCGCGTTCCAGCGCGAATTTCTCTTTTTCAGAGTCAAGCTGAGCGATTGGCGCTTTCAGGATTTCCAATGGACCGCCGGCGCCGCGGGCAAACTTCTCAAACTCAGGGTCTTCACGAAAACACTCTTCCACCAGGGCCCGGGTAGCAGCACTTGCTTCGCCGGAAAAATAGGCCGGCAAAAGATCGATAATCACGTCACGTTCCAGTTTCATGGACGCACCTCTTGATATTTTTGTCTGGCATGCATCAGTTTTAAGCGCGCACGATGCACCTTAACTTTTACCGTTGTCACCGGCAACTTCAGTGCCTGTGCAATGTCTTCATATGGCATTTCTTCCTGCACGCGCATGAGCAGCGCCGCGCGGTCCACTTCAGAAAGCAGGCGCAGAGCGTCCATCACGGCATTCAATTCAGCTTTATGTTCCGTCCGCGTGGCCAAACCCACCGCAGGATCTGGTATGGACTCTTCCAACTCAGAAAGACGATTGTTGCGGCGCAAATGGTCGCGATACAGATTGCGCGCAATGGTAAAAAGATAGGCTTTGACTGTGGCTTCGCGAATCTTGCCACGCGAAGTCCAGGCGCGCACGAATGTCTCTGAAGTAATGTCGTCCGCCAGGGTGGAATCTCCGCAAAGAAACAGCACAAGCGATGCACCTGGGGCGCATAACTTTGGTAGAGGCTGTGAAAGTCCATCATTCGGCGGCCGGACGCTAATGATACGCAGAAAGAGCGCGGAAGTTACTCAAAATGGAATGGAAGCCCATAATTTCTGCCGGGAAAGATGACCTGTAAGAAGCAAAAGACAAAAGACTTGCGCTGCTGCTCGCCAAGATTGGCCAAAACTTCAGATTACGAAGGCAATCTGGTGCCGGTTTTGGGACCGTGAGTATCATCACCCCAAATCTGAAGGAAGGCTTTCCCCAACCACATGGATTTGAATACCCCCACTCCCCATACCGCTGCTCCCAATCCTCCCGCGCCAGCGACCCCAACGCCCATCTCCACGAATGTAATCCTCGCCTCCATGCTTCAGGTGTCACCGAATGTGAGTGACCTGGTGTTTTCTCCGGGGAAGCCGGCGCAGGTGGAGCTGGGAGGAAAACTCGCTGGCGTAAAAATCGGCAATCTTGCCGTACTCACGTCCGAGGATACGCAACGCATTGCCACAGACCTGATGGCCGGCAACCGCAAAGCCCAGGACCAACTCCAGAGCCAGGGAGCATGCGACCTGCCTTACAGTGTGCCGGGAAAATCACGCTTTCGGGTGAATATTTTTATGCAGCGCGGCACATGCGCCATTGTGATGCGCGTGATCTCCACGGGAATTCCGACGTTTGAGAAGCTGCAACTGCCAGTTCAGCTTAGAGAGGTGGCCGATTTGAAGAATGGGATTGTTCTGGTGACCGGACCAACAGGATCAGGCAAGTCTTCAACCCTGGCTGCCATTATTGATCTGATCAACGAGACGCACTCCTACCATATTGTAACCATTGAAGATCCAATCGAATTTATTCACAAGCACAAGAAAAGCACAGTGCATCAGCGTGAGTTACACAGTGACACGCCAACTTTCTCGCTGGCATTGCGCTCAGCGCTGCGGCAAGCGCCTAAAGTGATTCTGGTGGGTGAGATGCGCGACCGCGAAACGATTGAGACGGCTCTGGAAGCAGCCGAAACCGGGCATCTGGTCTTCTCTACACTGCACACAATCGATGCTTCAAAGACCGTGGAGCGCATTGTTGGCGTGTTTCCCCTGGCCGAGCAGCAGCTCATTCGCACACGCCTTGCCGGGAGTTTTCGCTGGATCGTTTCCCAGCGTCTGATACCACGGAAAGAAGGTGCAGGACGAGTGGCTGCGGTAGAAATTCTGCGCTCCAACCAGCGCACTCGTGAATACCTGGAGCGCGGTGAGCGCGACGGAAAGACGTTGCTGGACGCCATCCGCGATGGCGGCATTGAAGGCATGCAGGCTTTTGACCAGGAGCTGGAAAAGCTGGCGCGCGCCGGCACCGTTTCGATTTCTACTGCTCTGGGCTATTCCACCAATCAGGGCAACTTACGGCTGACGCTCTCTGACTTGATTGAAGAAGAGAATGGGCTTGCGTCTCTCACGCCTTCTGGCGGCAACAATCTGCGCGAAGCAGGGCAAATCCAGTAAACGCTTCTGCCAGGATGTGGCCAGGAAGCAAACTACATCAGATCAAAATTAACGCGCTGGCTCGGCCTGGTCCTTACCTACACGGCCAGCCGTGATTTCTGCACGGAAATAATTCTCTCTGCGCATAGGGCAGCCCGCCATGCGACGCAGCATGGCGATCTGCCCGGTGTGGGTCAGTGCGTCTGCAATGGGGCCTTGAAAAAGCTTTTCTGCCGAGACAGGAAGAGGCGAGTCAGAAGCCAGGTAATCGTCGAATGCCTTGAGAGTTGCAAAAAAGCGGTCTAGCTCCTGCGGCCAGGGCAGCGGCGTGGAGTCATGCCAGGCCTGCTTCCCCATTGCGATTGAGAGTGCCCAGTCAAAAAGATCACCCATGTGGGCCAGAATATGCGCCGGAGTTCTGCCTTTCTCGCCGGTGCTGAAGCCAGCAAAACTATCCGGAGCGTCACGCAGAGTCTTACCTGCGCGATAGGCCAGCGTGGCTAAGGTGTGCCGCAGCAATTGCCGGCTGGTTTCCGGAGTTGAAGACGATGCATTTGTTGCCATGATTTTTGGCCTTTCTTCCCCGCATAAGAGTCGCACCACATTTGACGAAAAACCAGCTCAAAGGAAAAATAATTTTACGATAGAACACCGGAAACCAGTTGGGCTGGTTCAAGATTAAGCGAATTTTTGCCGATAGTTAAACCGGCAGAACATGCAAAATGGACCGGTCACCCAACTCGCTTGAGGAGGTGCAGGTCGGCGGGGTTGAGAGAATCGCCGATCGGAACACTGCACCGTGGCGGCGCTATCAGCAGTTGCAGCGATGGAAGACACATATGCAACGGCTGGGCCACGCTCTGGAAATCGGGGACATGACACAGGCCCGCACGGAATTTGAAGCGCTCATGAATGACGTTTCAGAGCCCGGACAGGCTGATCCCATGGCGCACCCGCAATTTGGCATGATTGGAAAAGCGCTTCAATCACTTGATCTGGCGAGCGCGCGGGAAGCCTTTACCCGCCTGCAAAATGAAGTTCATCTTTTTAATCAACACCACCAGGTACAACCGGCGGATTTACCCGCAAAAAATTTATCTGCAGGCGATGAAGACAGCAGTGGGCCACCGCGAATGCTCGACGTTACAGCCTAAGTTAATGCGTTAATTTAGCCAGCGAATCCACGCGCTCCTGATCGAGCCACGCTTTCCAGCTATCTTCAGTTACTGCAGGATATTTCTGCTTGCCAAAAACCAGCCAGGCGCTGCGGTAGCGACGCCATTCATCTTCACTTTTCTTCACGCTTTCGCGCGTTACGGTGCCCCACTCTGAAACGCTGCCGGTTTGCGTCTTTTCATATGCGGCAACCTCAGCGGCTTGCGCGCTATGGGCATCTTCTGCTGAATGTTTGGGCAGTTCACCTTTCTCAAATTTTTCCAGGGCCTCCACCATGTTGTTCATGACAAAAACCTCTTCCTGAATTTCAAACGTACCACTCAGATCCACCGCGTTACTGGCTTCTGCGTTTGCGAACCTCTCCTCCTGGCTCCAGAAAACATGAAACGCTTTTTTATCGCGTGCGCTCCAGGATGCGGCAAGTTTTTCCAGTTGCTGGTCGCGGTCTATTTTATCGAACCGCCCCTGCAGAATGGCGCACTGCTCATATAGATTCCGGCCACTGCTGTGGTCGCAAATATTAAAGCGGCCTTCACCGCTGAGATTTTCCTTTTTCATCCGCAACAATTGGTAAACGCGGCCAGCTCCGTCTCCGGGCGAATCACCGATGGTGCAAGCCATCTTGAGAGCAACATCATAGTTGCGTTCCACGCCTTTGCCGTTGGCATAAATCATGGACAAAATAGCTTTGCCGGTGAGACCGGGTTTTGTTCCGCGATCCATCTCAGCATAAGCGCATTTGCGCGCCTTTACCGGATCGGCCGTCGCTCCGAGCCCATAATAAAAATCAACAGAGGCGCAGCCGGCAAGGGCCTTTTCTTCCGCGGCGGTCGGACGGTCCGCAGCGGGAAGTTCAACCTGATCCACTGCAGCACAGGCTTGTTTGGCCCTGGGATCCTGGATGGTGGTCTGTGGAGACGAGGTCTGGGAAAATGCCGAAGAAGCCCCGATGAATATGATTGAATAAAGAGCAAGATGGAGTCGCATTGGCTTCATTGTCTCTAAAGGCCCGCCGGGACGCAATCTTCTTTAACATAACCGTGGTACCCAACCCTCCTGAACACCACCTTTCGCCCGTTTGGGGTATGCCGGGAGGCACTGCTCCAGAAAGTGGGCATGTGCTACTCTTTTCGCGGAGCCTGCTTGCGCACTGCCTTTGAAAAAGCACCGCCGGAAGTCCAGGAAATCCTGGGAAAACCCATTCGCGACTTAGGACTTAAGTTGGAAGGGTCTCCGCTGGAACGTTTTGTGCAGCAGCTTTATCGCGAACTTGACCGCAAAGGGCTCAAAAAGTTCCGTCCGGCCTGCTATCTCACGGACGAGTGGGGATGCCCTTCTGGTGAGCCGATCATCGGGATTCCGTTTTACCTTGCCGATCCCAAGCTGGCGCGCCTGGAAAAAGAGATGAATGATTTGGAAGATTCGCGCCAGATCATGATGTATCTAAGGCATGAAGCCGGCCACGCGATTAACTACGCTTACGCGCTCCACAAAACGCAGGAATGGAAAGATATTTTTGGGCCGTATCGCAAGCCCTATCGCGACGCTTACCGTCCGATTCCTTTCTCGCGGAGTTTTGTGCGGCACATGGAAGGCTGGTACGCGCAGAAGCATCCGGATGAGGATTTTTCTGAGACCTTTGCGGTGTGGCTCACACCGAACTCGCGCTGGCGCCAGAAATATAAGGGCTGGGGAGCACTGGAAAAGCTCCGCTATGTGGACCGGACTTTTAGAAAGCTGGGCAAGACGGATCCGGTACGTCCACGCGGGCGGACCGACATTACCGTGGACGAAATGGATTCCACCGTTAGAGAGTTTTACGATGCGGCGTTAAGCGAACAGCCATCGCCGGGCGAGTTGCTTCTGGACGCCGACCTGCAAGATATCTTTAAAGTGGGCCGCAAGCGTAAAACCGGCGTACGTCCAGCAGTGGAGCTGCTGCGCGAGAACCATAAATCCCTGGTAGATAAACTCACCTATTGGAGCGGCGTGCCCCGGTCTTTGATCAAGAAGCTGGTGGAAGCCATTGAAACGCGCGTGAGCGAAATGGAGTTGCGCGCCGACGTGAAGCTGGAAAAGGATTATCTGACAGAAATTACCGTTTACGCAACGGCATTGGCCATGAACTATGTAACCCGGGGAAAATTTGTACAGATATGATGCAACGGCATCTAAATGATCAGTTTGAAATGAGCTGAACAATTACGGAACCGATATGGACAGTAAATTAAAAATCACGGTGCTTTACGAAAACTGGTTCGAAGAGGAAGAGGCTGCGCCTGAGCCAGAGAAAAAGAAAAAACGCGGGACCAAGAAGCGCCTGAAGAAGAGAGAGAAGCACGACCGCGAAGAGATTTTTGAAGCCCTGGAGAAGCTCGGCCATGAGCCCAGCTATCTTGTTCTGGATGGTGGAGACAAATCTCTTACGTCTCTGGCCCGCCAAGAAACTGACCTGTTTTTCAACCTGGTGGAATCATACGCGGGCGATGACACCATGGAGATGCATGTTGCTGCTTTCCTTGACCTGCTGGGCCGCCCTTATACGGGCGCAGGCCCGCAGGGACTTTATCTGGCGCAGGACAAGGGCGTCGCCAAAAAATTATTTCAGTTTCATAACATTCGCACGCCTTATTTCGCCACTTGCTATCAGGGCAAGCTTGACCACTCTCAGGACATTTCATTTCCGCTCATTATCAAGCCAGTTTCAGAAGATGGATCTCTGGGCATTGACCAAGGTTCGGTGGTGGGGAGCGTGAAGGAGTTGATGGAGCGTATCCACTATGTGCAGGAGGAATTCAACTCTCCGGCGCTGATTGAAGAATACATTGAAGGCCGCGAGATTTATGCAGGCATCCTGGGCAATCAAAATCCTGAAGTTTTGCCGCTGGTGGAATTGGACCTCTCACGCTTGCCGGAAGGCATGCCCAAAGTCGCCGGCATGGAGGTAAAGTGGGAGAAAGACAGCGAGGCCTATAAGGTCACTAAATCCGCGCCGGTGGAAGATCTGAAAGAAGAGACACATGATTTACTGTGCTCCACGGCACTCAACGCGTATCGGGTGCTTAAGCTGCGCGATTATGGACGAATTGATATGCGGCTTACCGACAAAGGCGAAGTGTATTTGATAGAAGCCAATCCCAATCCATGGCTCTCCAGTAACTCAGAATTTTTTATGGCGGCAAAAAAATCAGGGCGATCCTATGCGGACATGATTGCGGAAATTATCAAGTGCGCCCAGACGGACCGTCGACAGCGCGACAAATTGCATCTCTCTTAGCCGGCTGGTTAACGCGATCTGCTATCTCTTCGTCGGCGTGTGTGACGCGTTTCATCCCTGCAAATACATTTCATCCCAGCGTTGATCTGCACCGTAGATGAATGTTACATTCTTCTTGAATACATCCACATAGCCAATGCTCTGCGGTTTTAGAAATTGTGTCAGTTGGCACACATCGTGTTTTAGAATCCACGCGGTAAATGCGGTGCTATGGCGTTAACCCGCGCAGAATCAGCGGTTTCATGTTTGGCTCCCTCCTTGCCATATAGATGGTTGCTGCCGAGGCAGCGGAGGTGAAACAAACATGACGAACCCAAAATCATCTGATCCAAAGTCTTCTGATCTAAAGTCTTCTGATTTAAAAACCAGTAACTCAAAACTGTTCAACCCCAAAGCTTATGAAGCAAACGCGATACAAAGCAGTTCAACCAAGCGCGCACGCATGATTGGCGGCGCAACAACGGCGGCCGCTACAGCAGTGATGGCGCTGGCATTCATCCTTGATTTTAACGGCTGTTCAGGAAGCAAAGGGAAGAACGTACCGGCGAACTCTTCAGCTCAGAGCAGCCTGAGCCAGAGTACGGGCACTCCGGCAGCTTCCAGCCAACTGTCCACAGAAAGCAAACTGGAGAGCAAGGTTGCAGCGGTGATCGAAAAGAAGAAAACGATCAAGCGCGCTTCCATTGCAACCTATACCAACAGCACGTATGGCGTTTCATTCCGCTATCCGAAGACTTACACGATGCTGACGCCGGACAAAGACAGCAACGAATCCGCATGGCCTGATCCGGTGGCAATGAACTTTACTGAAGCCGGCGGACAGACGCTAACCACGCTGGTATTGCCGGGAACGCGCGCATCGTCCTACTTTAAAGCGAGCGTGATCAAACGTGTAAGCGAGGAGCAGTGCAGCAAGTTTGCAACTACGCCAGAGCAGAGCGACGTTTCAACCAATCCACCGGTTGACGCCAGCGATGACTCCATTGTTCCAGTGAAAGCCAACATTCTGGGCGTGGAGTTTGCCAAGGCTGAAAACGTAACCGAACAGAGCGAGGCGCGCTACTACCATCACTTTGAAAATGGCGCATGCTATGAATTTGCCCTGGGCGTGGAAGATGCTCCGGGAACCACCAAGCCGATGGACCACCTGCAGGTCTTCGACAGACTGGAGCGGATCATGACAACGGTAAAGATCAAGTCCGAACCGGCTCCGGTAGTGGCAACCAGTGAAACGGCAACTGAGCCGGTTCCGGCTAACAACTCTCAGCAGTAAGGGAGAGCACAGTGAAAAATAGCAACAGGCCAGGTTCTAAATGAGCCTGGCTTTTTTTGTTCTAGCAGACAGCCGGCAAAAAACATTTCACCGCAAAGGACGCAGAGGACGCGAAGAAAAAGATTGAATTGATTTCTTTGTCAGCAGGTTCTGTTCGGAAGTCGCTTTTGGGTCTTTCCGTGAATGCAAGGAATCAAAGATGAATTCGCTACTGACGCTAACCGCCTCGATTGAATACATAACGTGTGAGTTCAACCACAGTGTCCTCGATCTCCCACATTTGTGCCGCCCCAAGAACCATGTATCTCAAGCAATATCAATAGCTTAGCTCTTGGCGCCTTTGTTGCTCTATAGAGAGTCAGCAATTCCAGCGGAGGTCACAAGCCATGGCGCACACAAACTCAAGCAATCAAAATCAAATCCAGCAGAGCATGACTCCCATGCTGCTTACCTGGACTCGTTGTATCAGCTGGACAGTCGTGCTCTCAGCTTTACTGGCGATGTTGTTTGCGTCGCTATTGGACGGCTGCTCCAAACTTCGCTAACTTCATCAGCCAATAGCGGTAGCTTGCTGGCTTCTCATCTGATATCGCTAAATACAAGGGCAAACGATACTACTTTGTATAGATAATATTCTTCTTCCCATTATGGAACTTAAAGGATACTATATCTCTCGCCCCCATTCACTTATTAGTTTAAACATTTAGCCAAAGCTATAGCTTTGGCCGGAGATATCATTATGTCTGGTAGCAGAAGAGCGGCTTGTTTGTTGTTATCAATGATTGGGTATGTAGTAATGGCAGCAGGCCTCCAATCCGCTCCCCACGGAGCAGCCAAACAGCTTGGAAGCGGCGCAATATCCGTTTATGACACAAACGGCAACGTTATATTCACATTTGATGCGCAAGGAAATAGATCAAATGCAAGCACGAGCCAGACGGCTACCGCTGCTCCAAAAGTAAAGACAGCACAGGCAGTAACGGCCGCCGTTGGAAATACCATTCATGTTCCAGCAGACCAGCCGACTATCCAGGCAGCCATCAACGCCGCAGTGAATGGCGATACTGTGTTGGTTTCCGATGGAACTTACAAGGAAAATATAAATTTTCTGGGCAAGAATATTACTGTCACAAGTGTGAATGGAAACAAGGCAACCACAATCGACGGGGGAAAGCTGGACACGGTAGTCATTTTTAAAACACAGGAGACCAGTGCCGCGGTCCTGAACGGCTTTACGATTACGAACGGGTTGGCCGGGTCCAATGGCGCCACTTTTGGCGAAGGCGGTGGAATTGCAGTATTAAATGCCTCTCCGAATATTACGAACAACGTAATCACAGCCAATGGAGCGTGCAACGGAGCCGGAATTGGTGTTGGCTTTGCCGGCCCGCTGATTCAAGGTAATACGATTACCAACAATTTTCAGTTCGGGTGCAGCGGCGGGATCGGCGGCGGCGGGATCTCCATACGAGGCGAATCAAGCAACACACGTGTGGTTAACAATGTGATCTCAAATAATGTGATGGTGAATAGCGGGATAAACGGCGGCGGAATTGAGCTATTTGCAGGCGGATCGCCACTCATCCAGGGCAACGTTATCAGCAACAATAATCAGTTTGGACTTTCCATGGTCAATTCATCAACTCCACAGATGGTCCAGAACCTTATTATTCACAATACCGGTGGCGGCCTTGTTTACCTTTTTGGCGGCGGAACCGGAATGACCATTATTAACAACACTTTTGCCGATAACGATGCACAACCAGCATCTATTTCGCAGTCCACGGCCTCTGTGATCGGCGGCATTTTACCTCCGGATGTAGTGGTGCAGAATAATTTACTGATTGCCAAGGCAGGCCAAACAGCTATTTTTTGCGCCTTCCCTATTGCGAGTACCGCAGTTTTTACTGCAAACAATGTTTTCAGCGATGGTGGGCTGGCTTTTGATCCTGGCTGCGGAACAGTTCCCACTGGAACCAGCGGCAATATCTCATCTGATCCTTTTTTCGTTGATCCCTCGGTGGATAACTTCCATTTGCAGCCTGTATCTCCATCCATAGATACGGGCAATAATACGTTGCCGTCTGCTTTTCCAGCTTTGGATCTTGATGGAAATGCAAGGATTGTGAATACCACAATCGATATGGGAGTTTTTGAATTCCAGGGAACAACCACGGCAACATTCAGCGCAACATCGCTCACCTTTGCCAAACAACTGACAGGAACAACCAGCACGCCGCAAACTGTAACCATTGCAAATACTGGCTCCACGGCGCTCCAGATCATTCCATTTGTTCTTAGCAGCAATTTTGTTGAGACAGATGATTGTCATACCAGTACCGGCCTTGGCGCAGGAAAAAGCTGCAGCATTAACATTTCATTTGCTCCGGCCGCCCGCGGTACGCTGACCGGAACCCTTGTGGTCACCAGCAATGACGCTGCCGGGCCAACAACTATCAATCTGTCAGGTATAGGCGGCACTGGAATTGCCAGTTTCTCTGTTCCAAGCCTTAGCTTTGCTAATCAATTGGTTGGTTCCACCAGCGCGCCACAGCAATTTACTCTTACCAATACCGGCGACGAGCCAATGGCTATCACTAACATTGCCGCAAATGGCGACTTTGCCCAAACCAACAATTGCGGTACAAGCCTAGCAATTAATGGAACTTGCACATTTAACGTGACCTTCAATCCCACTTTACGGGGAGCACGCACCGGTTCCATCAGCATTACCGATGATGCGCTGGGAAGTCCTCACAGCGTAACATTGCAAGGCACAGGCATTGGGCCAGCAGTTACCTTAAGCGCAACCAGCCTGACTTTTGCAGGCCAACTCGCCGGAACAACGAGCGCGTCTCTACCAATTACTCTTACCAACAGCGGTGAAACAGCGCTCAACATTACAAGCGTTACGCCTTCCGGCGATTTTTCTCAGACGAATGACTGTGGCACTTCAGTTGCCTCTGGCAATAGTTGCACAATTCAGGTCAGCTTTGCGCCTACAGCACGCGGGCCACGGACTGGCGCCATAACGATTGTGGACGACTCAACCAGCAGTCCGGAGCACATTAGTCTGAGCGGATCGGGCACGGCACCCGTGGCTTCTTTGTCCAGGACGAGTCTGGCTTTTGGAAATCAAATACTCAATGTTCCCATCAATAGCTCTGTAACATTGACAAACACAGGCGATGCAGCTCTGGCCATTACATCCATTGCTGCAAACGGTGATTTCAGCCAGACCAATAACTGCGGAACCACTTTACCCGCGCAGGCGCAATGCACGATTACGATTACCTTCACTGCCTTAGCGCTCGGTCCACGTATCGGTAGTTTGACCTTCACTGACTCAGGTCTGGATTCTCCGCAAAACATCAGCTTATCCGGGACCGGCGTCCAATTAGGGTTTTCATCGTCTAACCTCACGTTCGCTAACCAGGTTGCCGGGACCACCAGCGCTACGCAGCCGGTTACTATAACCAATCTGGGCAGTTCAGCCTTGAATATTACCGGAGTTGTTCCCAGTGCTGGGTTCTCACAGACAAACAACTGTGGCACATCCCTGGCTGGAAATGGCTCGTGCACGCTGAATATTGCTTTTGTTCCGAACGCGGCCGGGCCAGTGACCGGATTAATCACAATAAGCTACAGTGGAACGCAAAGCACGATCACCGTAAGCGGCACCGCAACTGACTTTAATATAGGAACTCAACAGGGAAGTAGCTCTTCAGCAACCATCAATGCCGGTGGAACAGCTGCATACAATCTGGCTTTGAGTGGAAGTGCAGGCTTTACCGGCAGTGTCAGCTTAACGTGCAGCGGGGTTCCGGCGGCTGCAAGCTGCACGGTTAACCCTGCTTCAGCCAATCTCAATGGCACTACACCCGTGAACTTTAGCGTAAACATAAGCACGACAGCACGGTCCGCGCTATCACCGCTGACGTGGACTACGTTCCCCCCAATCAGCCGCACGCCCTTGTTCCTGATGAGTTGGATGGCTCTGACGGCATTGTTGTTTGGGTTATTGAAAAATCACAAACCCCGCTACAAAGGCGCGTTGGCTGCGCTGGCTTTAGGCATGGCAATGTTCATAGCAGGCTGCGGTGGCGGCGGCAGCACGCCCCCTCCGCCTGTTGTCCATGCCGGAACTCCCGCTGGAACATCAACAGTGATTGTGACGGCCACCTCCGGCTCAGCAACACGCACATTTAACCTAACATTGAATGTGAACTAACATAGCTGTAAGAAAATGAAAACGCCCCACTTATAACGAATGGGGCTTTTCATGCTGTGACAAATATGAAACAAGTGGCTTTTGGGGGCAGTTGATGGCAAACAGCTGGCTACCAACATCCCGGTTTCATGTAACGCCGGTATGGTTGAATCACTCCATTGAAGGGGGTGGAAAACACCCATCCAGCGCACGCGGACATCGCTGCAAAAAATCTCTCCCTTGAGGTCACAATGAAATTCATCAGAAATACTGGTTTGAATCGGACATTTGCCGCCGTGATTGCAAGCGCAATCCTGCTGGCGCTGGCTTCACCCATGGCATTTGCCGCACCAAAAGATAAAGATACCGCCAAAATCTCCCGGGTTGAATTCAGCAAAACCATGCGCAAGCTCTGGGAAGACCACATTACCTGGACACGCCTATACATTGTGAGCGCGGCCGCAAACCTGCCGGACAAAGACGCGACAACACAGCGTCTGCTGCAAAACCAGACAGATATTGGAAACGCAGTTGCCGGTTTTTATGGCGAAGCCGCTGGCAGTAAACTTACCGCGCTGCTGAAAGACCACATTCTGGGCGCAGCCGCTTTGATTGATGCCGCCAAGTCAGGCGACAAAGCGAAGATCGATGAGGCGTCTGCAAAGTGGTATGCCAATGCAGATGAGATTGCCACATTTCTGAGCGGCGCGAATCCGCAGAACTGGCCGCTGGCCAATATGAAAGCCGGCATGAAAATGCATCTGGACCTGACGCTGGCAGAGGCAACAGCCAGGCTACAGGGCAAATACTCAGACGACATCGCTGACTATGACAAGATCCACACGCATATTCTGGGCCTGGCGGATTTGCTGAGCAGCGGTATTGAAAAGCAGTTCCCGCAGAAATTTTCCAAGAGCTAAATATTGGCTGTAAAAAAATCTAAGGCGGGCCTGTTTGGGGCTCGCCTTTTATTGTCTTTGATCGCGAATGTTAAAACTTAGCGCCGCGGCCCTTGCACTTGCTTATCCAACCAATTTGCTACTTGCGTGAGAAATTCCTGATCGAATGGGCCATGTTGATGTTTCTGGATCGCTTCCAACCACGCGCGCGGCGAAGATGTGAGATCAAGACCGTGGCCCATGCCGGGAAGTTCAATATATGACGCGCGGCCCGGATGGAAGCTATTGATCATATCGGTCAGGTAATGGCTTTCATCGGCTGAGGTGGTGGGATCAGAAGTTCCATAGGTGACAAGCACCGGTACATCAACTTTTTTCCATTCAACGGCAAGATCAAGATTGGCGATCTGTTGAAGATAGGTATAAGAGACGCCGAAGGTGTTGACGGAATCTTTACACTCGGGGGACATCTTTAGGATCTGCTCGGGTGTCTGCTTTTCCACAAAGAAGCGATGTTGGCAGCGTTCCATAGTGCGAACGGTGCGGTCAGCTTCGTCATAAGGAATGGCAAGAATCTGGAACTGCCGGCGCGCATTTTCTGATTGGTATTCAATCCAGTTACGGCCAATGGTTTCAGCGGCAATAAAGCCGCGGACAGTAAACTTCTGCGCCACCAGCACGCCTTCCATGGGTCCAATGGAGTGGGCCAGTATGAAAATATTATCGCGATCAACGAAATCGAGCTCATTCGAGCCGGCGAGCGCGTTTAAACCCGCTAACGACCGTCGCACGGCGAGTTGAAGGTCCGATTGCGGACTGTCACAGGGCGGTCCCTGACTTTTGCCTTCGCCATTTTTCTCGACACGCATGGTGACGTATCCGCGTTGCGTCAGGCCAGAGAGCAGTAGGGAAAACGTGTCATCTGGCTTGAGGTTGTCGAGCGAGTAGCAGCCAAGACCACCGATGAGAAAGACAGCAGGATAATGGCCAGGGGCGCTGGGACGCGTGATGATGGCCTGGTAATTGGAGCCGTCGATTTGAATGGTGTGATAGAGAGTGACAGGAGCGGGCTGCTGGGCGAAGAGCGGGAGAGAGAAAAGCAATATGAGGACAAGTCTTTTCACGAGAAGAGGGTAGCAGAATCTGGGAAAAGCTCACCACGGATGAACACGGATGACACGGATTTTCATGGATTTATTTCTGCGTGGCCTTTGCGCCGTACTACCAAAAAAAGCCACACTCATTTCTGAACGTGGCCTTTAGATTTAATGCGGGCGACGCGCGTGGCTAATGATCTGACCTCAATCCGTTAACAACAGTGTTGAATAAACTGCCGTCGGGGAGCTCGTCTGGTTCTTCAAAGATGAAAGCTCCGCCGAGATGCTTCTCTCTGGCAAACCGTGTCTTGACCGCGAGTGAGCGCGCGTCTTCGTAAGTCCACCAGTTCAGACCGTCGAAGGCATAGGGAGTCTGCGCCTTGGGTTCGTGGAAGAGCTGCGAGAAAGGCAGCACGTTGAGATCGAGGAATGAATGCGTTTCAGTCGCTGCCACGCCAGCCAGCGCGGGATCGAGTTGGATAGCGGTTGTGCCGGCATAGTTCGGCGGATTTCCCGAAGAAGGATTGGCGGGATTCACTGCGGCGACAAACTGCCCGTTTTGCCCCGGCGCCGATGGTCCGGTAATGGCCCAGCCATAAGCATAGAACGGAATTCCCATCAGGATTTTGTTCGCAGGGACGCCGGCCTGCAGATAGCTGTCGACGGTGAAGGTGATATTGAAAATCGGGTTGGTATCAAACTGCGTTTGCACCAGCGGCGAGACGAAACCGGTGAATGGGTTGAAGGGACCGTTGTAATCAAAAGTTTCCAGGTTGATGAAATCAAGCTGGGCAGCCGCAGCCGGTAGATTGATGAGCGAGAAATTCTGCTCCCCCGCCGGAAGCGCCGCAGTAAGCACGTGACCGGGCCCCATGGCGTTCAG
>DASXLK010000090.1:0-7745 GCA_036496365.1 Candidatus Angelobacter sp.
AAGGCGGGTTTTTATTGCTCTATAATTCCCGACATGGCAAGCGTGGATTTTACGGAAGCTCTAACCAACTTGATGCAAGGGGGGCAATCCGTTTCATGTTGACATAGTCGGAGTTCATCAGGAATTTCAATGTTCACTAAGATTCGCGATTTTGTCGCACCCGTCACCGGAGGTTTGGATTTTTCGCGAATCAAGGGATGAGATCGAAGCAAGCTCGTTCATCATGTATTCCGCGTCTGTTAGAGGGTGCAGACTAAACAAAACTTCTGAAACACCGGGGGGGCATCTGGTAACTGATTTTGTCGATTCCACGATAATCATTGAACTTAATTCAGGAACTTCCGTTGCTATTGTTCAGATGAAAATTCCCTCTTGATGTCGCACTTTTCAGGAAAAAAGATCGGAGAACAACTCTATGCCATGGTGGATTGCTGCCCTTGAAAGTTTAATTGGAGGAGCATTGGGCGGAATGGCCATTGTATTCGGACTTTCAAGATGGCTCGGTGCTATGTGGCTAGAAAAGCAAAAAACGAGATACAGCAAAGAGCTGGAGGAATTCAAAGATAATCTTCAGAAAGAGCAGAAGCGGGTCCAAGCAGCGATTGATCGTCATGTATGGGTAACTCGTGCTCAGTTTGATACGGAATTTAATACGATGAAAGAAGTGTTCAAGGGACTCGCAGAACTCATGTTAGCGATAAATGCGGTGCGTCCACTGTTCTCCACAAGCCCAAGGGGAGAGAATAAAGAGCACAAAAAGGAAAGGTTGTTTGAGCGTCTCGAAACAGCAAAGACTGCATACAACCAAGTCATTGGGGTTCCCGCCGCTCTAAGCCCGTTTTATCCAGAAGACCTCTATTTCGCTATTCAAGATTGCCTTCAAAAGGCGCATATCGAAATATTGTCAGTAGATACCAGTAATGAACACGAGTTGTTTGAAACAGGTTGGTTTCAACAGGGCGAAACCAACAGGCAAGATTTCATGACCTCCTATCAAATAGTGAGTAAGCTGATGCGGAAGCGCATTGATACTCTAGCCGTTCTACCAACTACGTAAGCAGGAACAAATTTTCATGCCAGATCAGAGAAGATCGAATGTTTTTGTGTTTGGTGCTGGAGCATCAATCCATGCGAATTACTCTCTTGCTTCCAAGATGGGAGCAGAGTTGCTGGACTTCATGCTGAATTACAAATTTGAAGACGACCGATATAAGTCTTCGGCCAATAACCTAATTGAGATGTTTGGGAACAACCCCAATATTGAGGACCTCATATCAGAGATTGAAGCAAGGCTCGACAATTTAGAGGACGCTGAAACTGATGATGATCGAATGACGCGGATAATTCTGCGCGATTCGCTAACGCATATTGCCCAGATGTTGAGAGAGTGGTTTTACATCCTGCATGACAGTCCAGCTAATCTTTATGCGCAGTTCGCAGATCGAATCGTAAAAGCTGGAGATACGGTAATCACGTTTAATTATGACGATTCGTTGGACCGGGAACTTAAACGCGCTGGTAAATGGGACCTATCTCATGGATATGGTTTCCCCTTGGGAGAGGCCAAAACAAAATCAGAGGTGTTGTTATTGAAACTTCACGGGAGCGTAAATTGGCTGCTCTCAATTTTTGGAGGAATTACATCCGGAGGAGCATTTCAGATTTCAACAAATATGGGCGCTCTTGGGGAAAGTCCAGTAATCACGGAAAGAGACACAAAGTACCTTGGTTATTCAAAATTTTCCGGGCGAGTTTTCACTGGTGGGGCTGTAGTGATGAAGAATGTAATTCTGCCGGGAAGATGTAAACAGTTCTTTGTTGAGACCTCGTCCGGTAAAGAGCTTGAATGGTTCTGGAATCATTTGTGGAACCAAGCCGCGTATGCATTGAGAAAAGCAGAGAAAGTGGTGATATGCGGTTACAGTATGCCCAAAGCAGATGTTCGGGCTCGGGATTTGCTACTGAAGGACACACATAAAGAAGCATCAATAACAATTGTTTCAGGTGCAGACAGTGAGCGAATTGCTAAAGAATTTCGAGCTGCAGGGTATAAAAATGTACAAATGATCGGACGCGGATATTTTGAAGACTGGATCGACGGACCCGCTTGAACTTCATAGTCGTTACCCTTGAAGATTTCTACACACTCTTTCGTTCAGACAATTGCCTTGCCATCTTTTTCCCCATATTTAGCGAGTAAACGACCCGGGTGACGATTCTTGGTTTTTCCAAACTCTATCGCCACCAAATTGTCATTGACAAATAGGCGAACAAATGGTAGAGTATGCTATTCAGCCCTAGGTTAAAATGTGTCCTGGGGCTATGATCTTTGACAAAATAGCAGCTAGCAAATAGCAACCGTAATTAGCCTGAGAGGCCCTTGGCCTTAGCTCTTAGCTAAATCAACCAATTGCTCGTTACCCCACGCCAATTGAAGGCAAATCGCTGAAGCCTACGCCAATCTCTGCCCATCCACGCGAAAGTCGCGCGTGAACGGGGCCAATCTGGGATGGTCTGGGATGCACCCCCCGCAAGTGCACGCCAATCTGGGATGACCCGGGGAGGGGGAGGGGTGGATCGCCGTGATCGCCGACATCGCACGTGATCGGAAAAGGCAAAAGCTTACCGCTGATTACACGGATCGGAACCAATGGCTGGGATACCCTGGGATGCATTCATGTAAGCGCTTTAGAATCCTAGATGACGGAGAGGGGGGAGGGGGTGGGCAGAGGCAATCGCTATTTAGCTCCTTCGACTCCCAGCTGCCCCGAGATCGGAAAAGTTGGGCTGGTTTAGTGAATGATTGAGGAGACGTCCGGGCTTTTTGTCCTGATTCTGTCGAACACTGCTTTCACCACTCGATCACAACGCACGGCGTGGAACTGGTAGAGATCGGTAGCGCGGCCCTTGGCGCGGGCATAAAGGTCTTTGCGCAGCATGGCGTGGGCGCGATGCAGGCGCGTCTTTACCACGGCGTCACTCACGCCAAGACTTTCAGCGGTTTCCGCCACGCTCATTTCTTCTACTTCACGCAGCATCACCACCGCGCGATAAGCTTCCGGCAGTTGGTCAATTGCCTGCTCCAGCAGTTCACGCGCCTGTGTGGTAGCCGTGCCGTCTTCAGGGCTAGGCGCGGACGATTTGAGAATGGCCATAAAATCTCCGTTTTCGGGAAGGGCATCCAGTTCGTCCATCCGGCCGCGACGGCGCTTGCGCGCCAGCGCTTCATGAATGGCGATGCGTGTGAGCCACGTAGAAAATGCCGCTTTGCCGGCGAATTGGTTCAAATGTTCGTATGCTCGCACGTAAGCGTCCTGCATTACGTCCTCGGCCTCGCCGTCATTGCGCAGGATGACGCGGGAAACACGGTACAGCCGCTGGTTATAACGGCGCATCAGGATCTCAAAAAGCGCCGTCTCGCCGGCGAGCACACGGGCCACCACTTCCTCATCTCGTAGTTCGCTTTGGGCAGTTACCGGGAGTGGGATGGTAGTCACCAGGATTCCCTCCGTATCTGAATAGAGTAAGTTGGAAAGCCAAAGGTTACAATCATTAAGTCCTTTGGGAGCATGGGAATGCGAGTCGCCGCAAATATCACCATACTATTCGTCTCACTGATTGCTTGCGCGCAAACACCCCAAAACAGCCATACAGACGTCCCGCTTCGCGGCATCAGTGCCGTCTCTGACAAGGTGGCTTGGGCCAGCGGCGCCAAGGGGACGGTCTTGCGGACCATCGACGGCGGCGCCACGTGGGAGACGGTAGTCATTGCGGGCGCAGACTCGCTCGATTTTCGCGATATTCAGGCCTTTGACCAAAATACCGCTTTCGTGCTCAGCATAGGCAATGGCGATCAATCGCGTATTTATAAGACCTCTGACGGCGGCAAAATCTGGCAAAGGCAGTTCACCAACAGCGATCCCAAAGCTTTTTACGACTGCTTTGCTTTCTGGGACAGCACCCACGGCATCGCCGTAAGCGATTCTGTGGACGGCAAGTTCCCGCTCATCGCCACTGCTGACGGCATGACCTGGAACCCATTGGTGGTAAAGAAAATGCCGGCAGCGCTGCCGAGTGAAGGCGCGTTCGCCGCCAGTGGTACCTGCATTGCAACTCTCGGCAAGAACGATGTCTGGTTCGGTACCGGCGGCCCGGCGGTCCGGGTATTTCATTCGTCAGACCGCGGGAAAAACTGGACAGTAGCTGAAACACAGATCGTCCACGGCGCTGCCTCGCAAGGAGTTTTCTCTTTGGCTTTTTGGACGGCGAAAGATGGCGTTGCAGTTGGGGGGGACTATAAGGAGCCGACGAAGAGTGAAAAGACTGCGGCCTTTACCCACGATGGCGGCAATACCTGGACACTCGCGTCGAAACCGCCGCAGGGATATCGTTCAACCGTGGCGGTAGGAGCTTCCCATACTTTGGTGGCCGTGGGCACAAGCGGCGCAGATGTTTCTCACGATGGCGGCAATAGCTGGATGCCCATGTTCAAGGAAGACCTGAATGCCCTGGCTTTGGCCGGTAATTCTGGATGGGCCGTAGGGCCTGCAGGCAAGATTGTTAGCATTCATCTGGATTCCCATTAACCGCCCATTACTCTCCGGAGGAGCTTTGGACCGATTGCCGGGTTTGACCCACCTAAGAACTGCTGATTAAAATTTGGCTCTCATCTTTGGAGGTAGTCATGCACGTCCCTTCTGCTCCTGAAGTCCGATCCACTTTGTTTTCTTCCGCAAAAATATTCGTCGCTGCCTGTCTGCTGCTGGCAGCCGCCGCACTTTCAGCCCAGCCTATTCCGCCTCCCGGATTGGTGATTGGTTCGGCCAATACCGCCACTGCCGATCCGCCAGTCGCGCGGCCTGACACCACGCCCTGTGTTGTAACGCTCTTTAATAACTTTGCCTTTGCGGATTTTTCTCCCAAGCCATTTTCTTTTACTCCTGCATGCCCCGGACCGTGGGCGAAAGTCGTTTTGAACGCGGATTTTTCCATCCAGGCGGGCAGGCAGTTTGACCGCACCGCGGAAATCTGGATTGGCGGCGTGAATGTATATTTTGGGACTACTTCAGAGCCTTCAGGAACAGTGGCGCGCTCCTGGCACATTGAACGCGATCTGACTGACTATTCCGCTCTCTTCAATACCACTCAGAATGGCCGCGTCGATCTGGGCAATCTGGTGAACTCCACCTTTACCAGCACACTGTTCGGCACAGCTACACTTCAGTTCTATCCGCTGGCCCGCCATCAGGACGCACCGCACACCGCAGATCTTGTTTTGCCTCTGACCTCCGATCCCACCGGAGGAACAGCATTTCTTTCCAACTCAACCAGCGCCTTGTCGAAGAGCTTCGCCCTTCCCGCCAATGTTGAGCGTGCATTTATAGATGTGGTGGCGGAAAGCCAGGCTGGCGACGAGTTCTGGTACACATGCGTGCCGGATGACGTTGCCGGAGAACTGCAAAGCTGCGGCGGCGGCGCATTCCGTGAGAGCCAGGTCACCATTGATGGCACACCCGTGGGCGTTGCGCCGGTCTATCCGTGGATTTATACCGGCGGAATCGATCCGCTGCTCTGGCGCCCCATCCCTGGCGTGCAAACGCTGAATTTCGCTCCTTATCGGGTCGACCTTACACCTTTCGCCGGCGTGCTCAGCAACGGGCAGCCGCATCAGGTAGCAGTGAGCGTGTTCGGCGCTAACAATGGATTTTCCACCACGGCCACGCTGCTGGTATTCCAGGACCACGGATCAAATCAGGTTACGGGCGAGGTAACGCGCAACACCATCGGCGTGCCGAACCCTAACGTGGTTGAAAACCTCAACACTGCGCCGGATGGAACAATCACAGGCTCAGTTACGGAAACTTCTTCGCGCATCTTCAGAGTGACAGGCTTTGTCCGGACTTCACATGGACGGATTGAAACCGACGTACGGCAGAATATTCAATTCTCCAGCCGCCAGGACTTCAACATCACGAACACCGCGTTTGTGCAAAACATCAAGCGCACCACCATCACTTCTGAGACGCAGACCGATGGTCATGGAGGCGGAAACGCTTCTCAAAGCTTTAACTGGCCTCTGGACCTGACGTTCAGCTTTAACGTGAATGCGGATGGCTCCGGAGGCTCTCAGACAACTACGATCCGCCAGCAGTTCCAGAGCGCTGCTGTACATCACGGCGACAATGGACCCGATTCGTTCAGCGTGGTCTCCAATACCGTTACCCCGAGCGATACGCTGCTGTTTGACGCAAATTTCAACATCACCGGCAGCACAGGCCAGCAAAGCGCGCAGGATTTCTTCTCCGATGATTCTGTCAGCGGCTGCTTCAGCCGCCGGATCACCGCTTCTACCGGGCTGCTTACTTCAATCACCGATGGCGCTCTCTGCAAGAAGGGCGACCAATAGACTGAACGGGGCGCGCGCTTCAGCTCGCGCCCTTCTTCTTTCTTTCAGCTAATTTTGCGGAGCAGGAATGAACCGCGTATGATTTCTTCAAACAGTATTTCTGCAAAAGATGACTGAAGGATGTTTATGACGGATGTATCCGGCAGCTCTGCCGTCCTGGACGTAACCAATTTCGATTTGAAGCAAGCGCCCTGGCATTGTGACCAACTGGAGCGCGGAAAAGTACTCTTCTTCAGCCATGTGCCGTTTGTGTTTCCAGATGCCGACCGGGAATTTCTGCTCTCACAAAAGCAGACAGGCTCGCGCTTTCACAAAAACATTTCCTATCGTCCCACCAAGGATTTGCTCAAGGGCGTGGATGACAATTCTCCTGACCGCGAGCGCATGAACGCCATCATGCGGGATTTTTCCGCATCGGTAACGAAATTTGTTTCCCAATTTCTTGCGCCCTATGCGGGCAAGATGAAGCTGGATTTTGCCAGCTTCCGTCCGCTGGAAGAGCAAGGGCGCGATCTCTCATTGCACAAGCGGAATGACCTCCTGCACGTTGACGCATTTCCATCGCGCCCCACGCACGGCGCGCGCATTTTGCGCGTCTTCGCCAACATCAATCCATCCGTGGGACGTGTATGGAACGTAGGCGAGCCATTTCATGACTTTCTGCCCAAGCTGATGCAGAAGAAAAGAATTGGCCCATCGAACATCGGAATGGGACGCACGCTGGCGCACATGGCCAGCAAGATCGGCTTGCCTGTCCCGGATCGCTCGCCCTATGACGAATTCATGCTTTACCTGCATGACTGGCTCAAAGAAAATTCTGACTTCCAGAAGAACTCGCCGAAACAGGAGTTGGTTTTCCCGCCGGGCAGTTCGTGGATGGTTTATACCGACGGCGTTCCGCATGCAGCCATGTCAGGACAGTATGCGCTAGAGCAGACTTTTATCGTACCCAGGGAAGCCCTGGTCACGCCGCAGGTTGCGCCGTGCCAGGTCCTGGAAGATGGCAACTACGTGCCGCGTGCGCGGGCCAGCTAATCGCCCTGGTGGCGGGCTGCCTTGCCCAGATTCATGCGAAGGTTGAAACCAAAGCTGTTCAGGTCATAAGTAACGCTGCGGGTAAAACCCAGCTGCACGCGCCACAACGGCGTCGGATCAAAAGCCACCCAGCTATTGAAGCCATTTTCACGCGTCAGGCCGGAACCGCTGCTGACCGCCGCCAGATCAAAAGTGTTTTTGCCCTTGCCTTGTCCGCCCGATCCCTTGCCCACGATCTTGCTGAATACCTTCTGGTTGCCAAAAGGAAAGATCTCATAGCCCGATCCGCCCATGGAAAAATGCT
>DASXLK010000091.1:0-2219 GCA_036496365.1 Candidatus Angelobacter sp.
TTTCTTTGTATGAAGACGGAGAACTGATCTGCCACGCCTGCACGGGAACTCCAAAGCAGAAGACGGGGACAAGACTTCAGGTGGAATCAGGTTTGGCTGCTGAGAGCGTGCGGACGCGCAGGATTCTGCGTTGCAATGACACCTCGGTGGATATCCGTACAAATTCTGAAAACTGCGGAAAGTTTGGCGTTTCCTCAGCCATGGTGATGCCGCTGGCGCGGGGGCCGGAAGTTATTGGAGTGTTTGAGCTGCTCTCCGGCATGCCTCAAGCCTTTGAGGAAAGAGACCTGAGCGCGCTGGCGCGGCTGGGCGAAATGGTGGAAACCGCCATGGAGCACTCCGATACCGCCAAACAAACACCGCCAAATACATTTTTCGAAGAAGACTTACCGGCTCCAGAAATTGGCGTTGTTCCCCTCAAACTCGACCCTCTGGCGATTGAAGAAGATGTGGCGACCAAAACCAGACCAGCGACAAAGGCTGCCAAGCAGGAAGAAACGCCATTAATCGAGCGCGGCACTATTGGAAATTGCCAGGCGTGCGGCTTCCCTGTTTCAGGACACCGCCGGCTTTGCGTGGAATGTGCAGCGGCACAACCACAGCAAGCGTCCGAATTGAATGGCGAACCGGTGACTCCGTCGTTCCTAGCGCATCTTGGCGAATCTAAAACGGCAAAACGGAGTGGGGGATCCTTGGGCTACACGCTCGGAACTGTAGTAATTCTTTTAGCTACCGCGGCTATCGTGGTTTGGATGAAATTTCCAGAAGTTCCTGCCTGGATTATGCAGCACGCGCATCTGCCGCGCTAGCCATTTGCCTCACATCATCTTTCCCGAATCCGCACCTTTTCCACAATTGGCACTTTGCTCTTCGTATACGGCTCTCTGAAAAAATCACTTGGCCATGTTCGTCCATGAGCTTCCGATGTAAGCAATGCGGAGCCACGCATGGAGAATGTACAAAGCACGCCGGGTGTACGAACGCGGCTGAATGTATTGTTGGTGGGAAGCAGTGAAAAAAATTATGCGCGTTTGTATAACGTGCTGACCCGCCCTATTGATGGTCAATTCAGGCTCGACCATGCGCGCAATCTGGAAGAGGCGTTGCCGCTTCTTAAGCGGTCTCACCATGACCTGCTTCTGTGTGACTACGAAGCAGGAGATTACACCGCACTGCAAATCGTTCATGAGTTGCGTAAAGCTGTACCGCAGCTGCCTGTAATTTTCCTAAGTGATCATGTCAACCGGGCAAGCTTGCAAGAATCGGTTGAGAAGAGCATTGAAAAGAAAGATGGCAAAGAAAATCTTTCATCGCAAAAAATTCTCAACGCCGTCAACGCATATTGCAATGAACGTCAATTGCAAAAAGCTGAGGACATGTTGCGCAAACTGGGGCGGGCCGTGGAACAGTCCGCAGACATGGTGATCATTACCGACCGTGCGGGGATCATCGAATATGTCAATCCCGCGTTTGAGGCAGTTACGGGCTATACGCAAGGCGAAGTTTTGGGACTTACTCCGCGCATTCTCAAGTCCGGACAACACTCAACCGAGTTTTATCAGCAGATGTGGCAGACCATTTTGACGGGACAGGTTTTCCATGGGGTGTTGGCTAATCGAAAGAAAAATGGAGAAACCTTTGTTATCGAAAAAACCATTACCCCGCTGCGCGATTCGGATGGACAGATCAGCCACTTAATCTCAAATGACCGCGATATCACCGACAGGCGCCGGCTGGAGACTCAGCTACAAATGACACACAAGATGGATGCCATTGGGCGCCTGGCAGGGGGCGTAGCCCACGATTTCAATAATTTACTGATGGTGATCAGCGCTTACGCCGAGTTGATGCAGGACTCACTGGCTACTGGACATCCTCTGCTGCGCAATGTGCAGGAAATCATGAAAGCATCCAAGCGCGCTGCTGACTTGACGCGCCAATTACTGGCCTTTGGCCGCAAGCAAATGCAGGCCCTGCAACTACTGGACCTGAACCAGGTACTTAAAGACATCAGCAAAATGTTGCCACGGCTGATCGGCGAGGACATTCAACTCACCATTGTGCATGGCCGAAATATTGGTTGCGTGCGCGCTGATCCTATGCAGGTCGAGCAGATCGTGATGAACCTCGCCGCCAATGCGCGTGATGCCATGCCGGATGGCGGCAAGCTGACAATTGAAACTGCCAGCATCGTTCTGGATGAAAGTTATGTGCAAAAG
>DASXLK010000092.1:0-23827 GCA_036496365.1 Candidatus Angelobacter sp.
TGGTATTCACCGTGAGAAAGTGGAGCGCCCGCGACTGGATCAGTGCCCGCCAGCCCCGCATCTTCTGCGCCTGGCCGCACACCAATGTGGTAATAACCGGTGTCATAGACGCGCACCCCCAAATCGCCCTGTACCATGCGCTCCAGTGGATTGGGAGCAACGGTGTCAACCGCAGCATTGGAAAGTTCCGGCCCGCCATGGCAGACCACGCAACGACCCTTGGTCTCAAACAGCAACAGTCCGCGTAGCTGTGGCGTTGTCATGGGCGTTGCGCCCATGGAGTAATTAATCCTGATGGGGAATGCCGAGTTTGGTGGGAGATCAAAGAACAGCTTTAACTCACCAGTGGCGTAGTTGACTGTGCCTTGCGTAATGCCTTCACCTGTAACTGCGCCGTAGCCATCATCAAATGCATAGACTTCCTGATCGCTGAAGTCATTGCGCGGATCCAGTGCGATCACGGAAATGGTGAACGGGTCAACATTGCCGGGCAGTTGAATGGTGTAAGAGTTTTTCAGGTTATCGCCGGTGAGGGTATACGAGTGCTGCTGCTCCAGAAATTGGTCCAGCGGAGTATGATCAGCAATGAGCGTGCTCTCATACATCTGGATGGCAACTCCCCAGAAAAGCGAAAAGTTGTATTCCATCTGGCCGTATTCCAGCGTGTTGACCGGACAGGCTTCAGAGTTCGCGGGATTCACGCTGGCCACAGGACTCCCATCCGCGGCTACGCACATCCGCCGGGAAAACCGCCACCATTCAGGCAAAAATGCTTTTTGGATCAGCGCTGCATAGGTTGTATTCAATCCCTTGCCGGGCGCATTGGACATTGCTCCAAGAACGCTGTCAGTGGGATCGACCAATTGCTGGGCCAGCGGCTTGCGCGCCAGCATCTTCCGGCCCACCTGGCGGAAGTCGCGTCCGCCAGCCGACATTTCAACTGAACTGAGAATTGGCCCCAGTGACTGCGAGCATAGCGCGGAATTTTTCATCGCCACGAATGCAAGGCCGATTTGTGTGCCAGTGTCATCCGCGATTGCGAGATTTGACTTTTGCTCACGAACGCCGAATGGGTCATTACCGTTGCAGATATTCTGTGCACGGCCATCCCAGAAATTGCGGAAATTAAAGACCGCATTGACCGTGCTCGGCGTGTTGCGTCCTGTAACCTGGCGGGTGTTGATGAGCCGGCCTGCCGCCTCGGGGTCGGGATAAGAAAAAACTGCGTCGGGAGTTGAGGCCGTTAGTTCCACACTCTGGCCGGGTTCACCATTGGAAGTTCCGGTCGTAGAAACAGTAGTCGTCCTCTTTGTGAATCCAGAGCTATTGCCAGACGAAAGTTTGCTCGAAGGAGCTTTGATATCCGGGCCTATGTGACCGCCAGTGTGACGGGTGAATCCTGGTCCATCCGCTTCATTTCCATCATCAACGCGGCGGTGCGGATTGGTTGTATTCCCTGGATTAGCCGGGCCAGCAACCGGAGGCGGCAGAGGAATATTGATGCCGCCCATTCTTGCGGCAAAAACACCTTGCGAGCCGGCAACGTCGTTCAGGTCAGCAACGATATTGACTCGATTATCAGGATTGGAAAGCTTGTGAAAAGGGAAGTCACCGTCATGGTATCCGCCAAATCCAGCTCCCGGAGTGCCGGGGTTCAGGAAATGGTTGGGACCGGTAACACCTGCAACCTGTGGGCCAAGATCAAATTTATTGTCACCGCCCGCCTGGCCAGGATTCAAAGTGTTTGCCGGGCGGCTATCAGCGCCGGCATTGAAATGGCAACTGGCACATGCCTGCACGTCGTCACTGCCTGCTTGCATGTCCCAAAAAAGTGCTTTGCCCAAGGCAATCGCCGCGGTTTTATCCGCCAGAATTCCTTCGATACCAAATACCGGAGGAACAGGAACGCTTGAAAGAGATGCCATGGGGCGGAGCGGCAGGATAATCTGTCCGCTCGGCGTGGTGCTTTGTGCGCGAACATGACCGTAATATCCAACCCCAACCACAATCGCCAGCACACCAGCGCAAATCCGAACAAAGAACAGGGTCCCGGAAGAGGATTTCATCGTTTTTCTCCTGCAAAAAATGTTGACGTCTGGATTCACCCATGCAGCCGCCGCGCCAATGGCTAACTCCTTAATTTGCGAGTGAGCACAAAAGCTCAGCCGCTCAACGGAGGACGCATCATTGGCCAATTCGCACACGAAATTACGTTTGCGAAAGTGGCTGAATTACATGGGAGGTAAAGCTGCGAAATGCGAACGCAGCGAAGTTGAACCAGACCGGCATTCTGCTAAACCCTTGCTGGTGCTAAATAGCTCCCAACAAGATGCAGAACTGCGACGGTTCAAGAAAGAGGAATGCGAGTGTTTACGTTCTAAGAGGAACCACTAACTGTGGCGAGCCTGTGACAGGCTGAATCATTGGATGGTGTTGCGATGAGAGTGCCGCTTTGCTGAATGGTTCGCCTTTGCCCACGGCCGTAGATTGCTGTGCAATCTCAGCAGCCGGAGTTTGGGTCGCCTTTCTGGACGGGGCGGCCAGGTTCATTTCCACTGTGATCGGTGGCGTGTCATCGTCATCGTCGTTATCGACGGCGATGGTAAGCAACGGAGCAACGCCGGTCAGCAGAATCATCAAGCCGAGTAGCGCGCCGCGAACCGATTTGTGCCAGATAGACATAATCCAGAAGGATTCGTACCAGCACATCATGTGGCAGCGAGATTAGAGCGCAGTTAACCCATCATTAGAATTTCTCATCTCTGGCGGTCTGATCATGCAGACCAGTGGGATTGCCGCCGCTGATCTCTGCAAGTTATTGAAAAAGCTGGCGGGGGAAGGAATTCAACCCCGCAGCAGCATAAGGTTTTTACAACAGCCTGCAAAATACGCCGGAGGACTGCCAGATGCCGCGCAGGTCATTCAAGACACTGCATTTGCGGTTCGATAGTGCCGAATTAGCGTATACCACGTCAAACAGGCTAAGACGCAATGGGTAAGAAAGGAATCTTCATGAGTGGCAGCTTAGTGAATTTGCCGGTAGGCATGGCTCTCCTTGCAATTCCCAGCACGGTGGTTTGGTCATATCTTGCCTTTGGAGCGGTTCTTGCCATCGGGCTGGCCACAATCCTTCTTCGCGGCAATTGGCAAAAGGCGCGAGGGCTCGACAAGCTGGTTCTGTTCGGGCCGCTTTTTTATGCGGCGCCACTCGGTGCTTTCGGTACTGAACATTTCACGCTGGCGAAGGGCATCGCATCGATCGTCCCGTCGTGGATTCCGTGGCATCTGTTCTGGGCTTACTTCGTAGGCGCTTGCTTTATCGCAGCCGCGCTGAGCCTGGTAACAGGGATTCAGGCGCGTCTCGCGGCGAGTTTGCTCGCTCTAACGTTTTTCCTTTTCGTAGTGCTGATGGATGTCCCGGCCTGGGCAAGCAATCCTCACAATCGGATTGGGCTTACGTTGGCGCTACGGGAACTATCCTTCAGCGGAGGCGCTCTGGCGCTGGCGGCCAGCCTTACCCAGCAGTGGCGTGAGCGTGGCACGCACATGCTTGCGACGGTCGCGCGCTATTTCGTTGCCATTCCTGTGCTGTTTTACAGCTTTGAGCAATTCATGCACGGCGATCACGTTCCCGGAGTTCCTCTGGAACCGCTGACTCCCCAGTGGATCTACGGGCACGCCATCTGGACATACCTGGCGGCCGTGGGTTATGCAGTCACTGGGATTTTGTTGCTGTTCGGCAGGAAAACCCGGGCAGCAGCGACTTGGCTGGGTTTAACCGTGCTCTTTGTGGAGTTAGTGGTCTACGTACCGATCGGAGTCGTGGAACGAGCCAGTCTCGATAAGGGCCTTAATTACGTGGCGGACACACTGATGTTTTGCGGCGCAGTTCTTCTGCTCGCGGGCGCTATGCCGCATGAAACATCCACAGTTCCCGAACGGGAGACCGTTCTGGCATAACTTACGCGCGAGCGCCAGAAATCAAATCTGTTAGCGCGACTAAAAGGGTCGCGGGTCTCTCATAGAAGCGTCGCCTGGAAACTAGTCGGCCCGCTTACTGCTCGCTCGGCCGGGTAGCTTGGGCTTCTGCTCGGGCTTGGGTTTACTTTTACCCTTGAGATTGAGCGTTACTGCGGCGCGGATGAGGTCCTTCAAGGCCGCTTCATTGATTTTTTCGCCTTCGTGGATGTCGATGGCGCGCCTGACATTCCCCTCAAGGCTGGAGTTGAATAAACCTGAAGGGTCTTTCAACGCAGCGCCCTTGGCAAATGTCAGCTTGACGGCGCTCTTGTATGTTTCTCCCGTGCAGATAATGCCGCCGCGAGAAAAGACGGGAACGCCAGGTGATGTCGCCTTCGCCCACTTCCATTCTTCCACGATCTCCGGATCTGCCTGGAGTATGATTGCGCGCACCTTCGCGAGCGTCTTTCCGCGCCAGTCGCCAAGTTGATTGATCTTCGCGTCAATGGATGCGGAAGCAGATTCCGCAGGCACAGATTTTTTCATGCCCAACCCCAACTCTCGCAACTAATTTAATCGCGCTCAGCATAACCTGCAACTTTTGCCAGTGGAAGCCTCTTCTGATTCGATAGCAATTTCAGAAAGATTGCTGCAACCGCGTACGGCCTTACCGGGATGATTGGAATAATGCTGAATGCATCGGCCTTTTTTCTGGTTATTAACTACCAGAGTTCTGCGCTCTTGTTAAGAATGGAATAATGACGCAGTTGGGGCTGTCACTTAGCGGGCACAAGCACCGGAGCACCTTTGTCTTTCATAAAAAATACGACGAATTTCGCCGGTTTCGTTTTGCTTGCGTTCCGGCCAACCACGTGGACATCATCTGGGCCTTCGTAGAAGGTCTGACCAGGTGTCAGAGTCGTTTCCTTTCCGCCTCTCACCTGCATCACGAATCGAGCCTTCTAGCACATAAATAAACGCATGTGCATTGTGGCGATGTATTGGGTCCGAGCTGCCCGGCGGATACTCCACCGTGATCATCAGCCCTTCTTTGCCGGGAAGGTTTGTCAGGTCTTTCGACATGAGTTGCGTTACCTTGGCCTCCTGTGCCACCAGCGTGCCGGACACGAGAACTGCCAGTGCCAAAATTACTTTTGTGAACGTCATAATTAACCTTTCGCTTGGCTGACACCATTCAATGCGTAGAGTTTGTTTGGCGGCACCTCGCAGTTACGCGTGGTGCCGCACGAGTATTCCTGTTAGGCGTGCAGCCAATGTTCACGCAGCCGCAATTTTTCCTGTGGACTGATTGAGCCACGCTTCGAAACGAGTCTTGCCGAGTCGCGCGTTATTGCCCGGAACCAGTATTCTCTCGCTGAGTTTCGCCCCAGCGTAAAGCGCCGTTGGATCAGCGCTGACTTCGCGGGGATCTTTCACTGCGGCCAGCCACCGTCGGACTAGATCATCCAGGTGGAACTGTTCCGGCCCTCCAATTTCGATGATGCCGTTTACTGGCGGCTCTATTGCAACCGTGGCCACGCCACTCGCGACGTCATCAGCAGCCATCGGCTGGAAAAGCACATGTGGCAAACGCACCTTTTTCCCGTCGAAGGAAATGTCGGCAAGGCCCTTGAGGAACTCGAAGAACTGCGTCGCATGCACGATGGAGTAGGGGATTGAAGATTCTTTGATCAATTTTTCCTGAGCAATCTTGGCCCGGAAGTAACCACTTTCGGCCAGCCGGTCGGTTCCCACCACTGACAACGCAACATGATGTCCTATGCCTGCGGCCGCTTCATAAGTGAGGAGGTTACGAGTTGATGTTTCGAAGAACTTCAATACTGCTGCGTCCTCCCAGGAGGGAGAGTTAGATACGTCAACCACTACCGAAGCACCTTTCAGCACTTCGGCCAGCCCCTCGCCCGTAACAGTGTTGACACCCGAATTCGGTGATGCTGCTACCGCGTCGTATCCGTGCTCGCGAAGCATGTTGACAAGCCTTGATCCAATGAGTCCAGTGCCGCCGATCACTACGATTTTCATAAAATTGTCTCCTTTATTTTCTACCGCGGCGCCTTTTGCGCCGCGCTGAATGTAAGTTGCCATTCTCGCGTCTTGAAAAATTGTACCGCCCACTACGATGCATGGCCGTACCAAACATGAGTTGCCCGAGATTGTTCATCTCTTCTATATACGGGCCGCGTTCTTTGAGGAGAAGAGGGGGCAGAGTGGCGAACTTTTATACAACACTCGGTTCAGCTTTCAATAGCAGAGATGCAAGGAACTAGGAAATGCGTTTCCTGATCCGTACTGCTTTTAGACTTGCTGAGTGCCAACCACTGTGATCTCTTACAGTGTCTTGATCGTTCCGGGCGGACGGAACGTTCCCGGTTATCCTGGCAATCCGGTAGCTGATGATGGCTCAAGCAGCGAGGCAAGTTCCGCAAAGCCGCATTCATAGTCGCCCTCCGCGGCGTGGTTGATACATGGTTTTGCGGGACATTGTTTTGCAGTCATTGCTTGGGCATTTCCACTCCGAACTGCTTTGCGTACTCAGCGTGTAATCGTTGCCAGCCGAACTTCATAGCCCCGCCACCAACCATGCGGCCGATGGGGGTTTCGCTGAGCAGGCGGTCCAGAACATCGAAACAAATGTGCCATCCGGCGGCGCCCATTGCAATGAAGCGACGATCAATGTTGTGCCACAGCGTGAGGCGCGTGCCGTTGCCAAAGGCTTCAAGTTTCCACCGAATTTCTTGCGCACCCCAGTTGTACTCAAGAACATTCGGAGCATCCGCTCGCGTCACTTTTGTTTCAGAAACATTCGGCGTGGGCGTCCCGACCGTCGAGAGCTTTACCGTGGCTCCAGCCGTCGCCAGGCTTCCATCGGCGTCAAAGGGAGCCCACTCGCGCAGATGTGCCGGGTCGGTAAGCGCCTGCCAGACTTTTTTCGGCGAGTGCCGCAGCTCTCTCACTAGAACGAGCGTCCACTTCTCTCCATCCTTTTGTATGTGCGCCCCGCTAGCCGGCCCCGGTGCGTATTGTTCGCGATCTGTCATCTTTTTTCCTTAACGTGAATAACGTGCCAGCTGAGTGAGTTGAATGAGATTGCCGCAGGTGTCATTCAGCATCGCAATAGTCGAGCCGGTCACGTCGGTGGGTGGCATGGTGAACACCGCGCCGCGTGCCTTGATCCGCTCGTAATCGCCTTTGACGTCGTCGGTGAAGAACATGGCCGCGGACTGGCCCTGTTGAAATATCGCCTGCTGATACGCTTTGGTCGCAGGGTTGTTGTTCAGTGCCAGCTGCAGCTGAGTGCCGTCCGGCTCCTCAGGCGAGCCCACGGTCAGCCAGCGAAATGGGCCCTGACTGAAATCGGCCTTCTTGGCAAAGCCCAGTATCTCAGTATAGAAGTTCAAGGCCTTGTCCTGATCATCCACGTACACGGTGGTCAATTTGATTTTCATTTCGTTCCTCCTTTATCACGTTCGCGGTTTGGGCCGCGTCTTCTTCTTGGTCTTCCTTTTGGTTGGTGTTGGTTCATCCATGCGGTCGAGGTGACGTTCGAGAGCATCCAGGTGAGCGGACCAGAACCGGCGGAACGGAGCCAGCCATTCATCCAGTTCCTGAAGCGGTTCAGGTTTCAGCCGATAGAGACGGCGCTGCGCGTCCACCGAGCATTCCACGAAGCCGGCATCGCGCAGCACGCGCAGGTGCTTTGACACAGTTGGCTGCGGCATACGAAGCTGACGCTCAATCTCTCCTACCGACTGCTCTGACGAGACCAGGAGGCCCAGGATCGCGCGCCGATTTGGCTCCGCAATGATTTCGAACACAGATTCCATGCTCTTTACATACTCCACATGGAATATACGTGTCAAGGTATATAAAGATAGAATCAAACAAGATGACGATTCCATTTGTGATTATCCCCAGTCGGGCGAGCGAATTCTTGGGCGAAGGAATTTACAAGCTTTGCGGAGTCATCATCCCGGCAAGCCGTCCGGCTTCGAGGTCAAGCGGATTCTCGGAATCGGGGATCTCTGGATCACTGAATACACAATTACGTACCAAGGGCGACTGGCATACACGGTGAGTATTATGGAGTTTCGCAACGGCAAGGTCGTCCACGAAACACAGTATTTTGGAGATCCCTTCGAATCGCCGGACTGGCGAAGGCAATGGGTTCAGCCAATCCCGTGACGCCGCACTGAAGATGAGAAATTTGCTTGACGGATAGCCGATCATTGACGTCGGGGCAGGCCCTGGATGAGCCCAAGCGCCAGGCGCAGGAGCGCCTAGCCGACCTGATCATGCGCACCGGGAAACCGGGACACGCATGATTGTTGTGGATTGTTGTGGGAAAATTGCCGGTCAGGCTTGTAAGTTGTTGAAAAAGCTGGCGGGGACGACGGGACTCGAACCCGCGGCCTCTGCCGTGACAGGGCAGCGTTCTAACCAACTGAACTACGTCCCCAGCTTTTTTGGAAATAACAAGATTCAGGCTCCGTCTGTTGGGCAGACGATGTACCTAAACAACTTGATTAGTTTATCAGATGATTGCTCGCTCGTCATCTTTCACGGCTTTTCACGTAGGCAATCATGATTGCGATGCCGGCTCCAACGCTTGTAGCTTTGCCTGTTCGCGTTGGCAAAAGCAGCTCATTTAGTGTTTTTGCTTTCCTTTGATCCCGCTTCCACCAGTTTTTTCGTCAACAGCACCAGGCCGAGAGTTTGCGTCCATTCAGAAACAATGTTGCCTGCCACCTGTCCCCACTTGGATTCCGAATCGGAGTGGGCATATAGAAGCACCCATCCTACGCCGGTGATGAGCAAAAAAATTGTCAGCGAATGTTCGCGTAACATTTCCAGCACACGATTTGGTAGTTTCTTGGCGGGCTCATTGCTTTCACTTGAGCCTCGTTCATACAGATGCTTGGTTGCCAGCACCATCACCACCACTCCGGTCCAGTCGGCTATGGCGTTTCCGAAAAATGAACCGATGTGGCGCTTCTCATCGCTCACGCTATAAAGCACAATCCATAGGAGAAGAATGCTGCTTGTCACAATCGTAAGACCATGCCGCTCAAAGAACGTCTGGTTCTTTGTCTTGCGCAAAGAGAATTTCAAAATCGTTCACCTCAATCCAGATCTGAATCTTAGACGGCAATGTGGCTCTGCAAGTGGCCTTTGAATCTGTGACGACTTGCATTTATTCGCCGTAACGCAGCCCAACATCAGCATAGACGCTCACCAAACATTGCGGCCATGGTCAAACGGAGCAGGCGGTCTTTCTTCTGGCATTTAAGAAGCAACTGCGCTGTGGTTATCTAAACAAGGAGAGATACTGATGAGCGCTATCGCCATTCGATTGGTTCAAATCCTTGCATTGGCCGTTGTGGCCAGCGGCCAAATGACTACTGTAACGACCCTGTCGCCAATGGAGCAGGCCAACCAAGCCTATTTCACCAAAGATTGGACCACAGCTGCGCACGCTTTTGAAACCATCACTCAAACTGAACCCGCAAACGCGCTTGCCTGGTTGCGGCTTGGCGTATCTCATCACAAACTGGCGCAATATGGCAAAGCCATGGATGCATTCAAGCACATTGAGGCTGATCCCCAGCTGGGCGCGTCGGCACTTTATCGTGAATCGGCGACTTTGGTGAAGTTGAACAGAAAAGAGGAAGCGCTTATTGTGCTGGATAAAGCTGTTGACGCAGGTCTTATCCAGACGAACGTGATTCTGCAAGATGCTGACCTCACTTCATTGCGTGATGATGCTGCATTTAAGAAAACCATTGCCAAAGCTGAGGCCATTGCTCATCCATGCGCTCATCAGCCGGAATACCGGAAGTTTGATTTCTGGCTCGGTGAATGGGACGTGGTAACAACCCAGGGTCATAATCCGGCCGGAAGCAGCAGCATTCAACTCATACTGGACCAATGTGTGCTCCTGGAAAATTGGACAGGAGGCGGGACAGGCAAGAGCTTCAACCACTATGACACGCGCCTGAAAAAATGGATTCAGGATTGGGTCGATAGCCAATCCAATAGCGTGCATTTTGAAGGTGGGGTGAACAAGGATGGAATTATGCACTACTACGCAGATGATCTTGACCCGCAGAACAAACCCATTAAACGCCATCTGCAATTTGTTCCCATTGACCCAGATCATGTCCGCCAGTTTTCGCAGGCGTCCAACGATGGCGGCAAGACCTGGACTCCACAATATGACTTTACCTACATCCGCAAAAAATGAGGGCATGATGAGTCAACTCTTCTCCTGTGGCCGTCTAATCAAAACTGTCATGATCATCGCTTGTTGTATGTGCGCTTTTTGCTTTCCGTTGTCAGCCCAGCAAAGCGCCAGCCAGCAGACTGCAGACGCGCTCTTTGCTGACTCCAAATGGGAGCAGGCCGCGCCAATCTATGCCCGGATCACATCCGCGGAACCGGCGAATGGCGCTGTCTGGAAGAATCTGGGCGAGTGTTACATGCAACTTGGCAAATTCAATGACGCGCAACAGGCATTCAGCCATGCTTTGCAGCAGAACTTTCAACCTGTTTTGAACAAAATCAATGTGGCCCGCGCCCAGGCTGCTCGCGGTGAAACAAGTTCTGCTCTTAGCATGCTCACGGAAGTTGCCGCCACCGGACGCGCCTCCGGTTTGCGTGGGTTGATAGCCGGCGCCGTCGAATTTCAAAAGCTGCATGACAATCCTGAATTTCAGCAGTTGCTGAAAGTTTTGGTCGCCTGCCAGACCCCCGAGTTCAGGCAATTCGATTTTTGGATCGGAGACTGGTCGGTGCAAAATCCTGCCGGTCAAACAGTCGGTGAAAATCTGGTTACACGCGAACAGGATGGCTGTCTGCTGGTCGAGCACTGGAAGAGCGGACGCGGTATTGAAACCGGCACCAGCTTCAACTATTACGACGTTCGCGACAAAAAATTTCATCAGATCTACTTTGATAATTCCGGCAACGCCGGTGCTTATCCGCCCATGGCCGGGGGCCTGGTCGATAACAAGATGGTCATGATCAGCGACGAAAAGGTTTTACCCGTCTTTCGCTGGACCTGGTATGTGCTCTCACCGGGAAAGGTGCGGCAGATGGCGGAACAATCCAACGATGGCCAGAAAACCTGGCAGATAGTCTGGGACTCTGTTTACGTCAAGAAAGCGCAGCAGGCCAGTAAATAATTCCAGCCAATAAATCAATGTAACGAAACACATTCTGCGCACACTACCTTGCAGGACCGGACGATGTCTTAATTTCCGGCCATCAAAACAGGGAGTGTGTAATGCCAGAACTAAAAGGAACCGAAATCGTAGTCCTCTTTGGCGGAGGCGATGCAGGTGGCTTTATTATTCTCAATGGAAAGATTCACCGGATTCCACCTTACAACCCAGAAACCGCAATTGGCCGCGCGCAGGCCGTGTTGAATGCCGCAAACGCGCTGTCACAGGCAGCCAGTGTAAATAAGGAACTCAGCAGCGAACTCAATGCCACAGCGCTCAAGCTGGCGAATGAGGCCATCGGACAAATCACCAAAAGCGCAACTCAGGCCCAGGCAGCTTAGTTTCAGAGATCTTTGCAGTAAAGGAAAGGCCCATCATCGGGCCTTCCCTTTTTTATTTACGAACTTTTGCAGACAGCTATTTCTTCTTCGGTTTCGTTGCTGCCTCAGGCTTGCTCGCATCATGCTTGCCGGGTTGGTCAGTCGGACTCATGCTTACTTCGCCTGTCGGCACATCGTCATATTCCGGCTTGCTCATGCCTTGCAGATATTTATCAAACCAGCCCACAATATGCTCCAGCCGTTCCACCCGATGCCATGGCTGTCCTGAGCGTGAAAGCTCATGCGATTCGCCAGGGAAGCGCACCATAATCACCGGACGTTTCAAGAATTTGAGGGCGCGGAACATCTCTTCACCACCTGCCGCCGGTGGCGTGCGATAGTCAGCCTCGCCCAGTACCAGCATCAATGGCGTATGCACGTTTTTTATGTAGGTGATCGGCGACCGGTTCACATAGTCTTGCGGATCTTCAAACGGCGGTGCTTTAAACCACGATGGCTGGAACAAAGTGAAATCTGCGGCGTACCACCATGCCGCCCAGCTTGCAATGTCACGCTGTGCCACCGCCGCGGCAAAACGGTCCGTGTGTCCCACAATCCAGTCCGTAAGCAGTCCGCCGCCGCTGCCGCCGGTCACGCCAAGTTTCTTTGGATCAATATAGCCGCGCTTCACCACTTCATCCACGCCAATCATCAGGTCGCGGAAATCATCGCCTGGATAGTGATATTGAATAATGTTGCCAAATTGCTGCCCATAAGAAGTGCTGCCACGCGGATTCGGATAAAGAACCACGTAGCCCTTGGCAGCCATCCATTGCATTTCATGGTCAAAGACAAAACCGTAAGCTGCGTGCGGTCCGCCATGAATATTCAGGATCAGTGGATATTTCTTTGCCGGATCAAAGTCCGGCGGTTTCTGTATCCATCCATGGATTTTTTTGCCGTCAAAGCTTGTGTACCAGATCTCTTCCGGTTCGGTCAGGGTGAGATGAGAGAAGAGCTTTTCATTGATGTGGGTCAATTGTCGCGGCGCGCTTGACGAGGCCCGATCAATCCAGAACAGATCGCCAATGTTCGTCGGTGTGGAGATGACTGCTGCTAAACCTGCTCCGTTATTCGTTGCGCGGAAGCGCTCCACTGCCTGGTTGCCCTGCGTGACCTCGGTAATTTTGCCGGAGGCAATGTCCACCTGAATCAGGTTGGCTTTGCCTTCGCGTGCCGTGGTGGTAATCAAACTGCTGCCATTGGCGGTCCACACAATATGGTTCTGTCCGCCTGCGCGCGGCGTGCCCTGGTCGCCGCCCACGCCGCTGCAAACATCAAAGTCATAGTTTGCCGTCAGGTTGCGTGGCTTGGCGCCGTCTGCCAGGTCCACTGTCCAGAGGTCAGGCTGTGTATAAGATTGCACCGGCTCGTTGACTGATGCGCAAAAAGCCAACTGCTTGCCATCCGGGCTTAGAGACATTTCACCCGCGCCCATATTGATGGTCAGCAGCTTTGCCGGTTCGCCGCCCGTCGCCGCCACGGAATAAACATCGGTCCGCGGCCGCTCATAAGAAGGATCGTCAACTCGATCTGCCGTGAAATAGATCGTGCCTGAATCCTTGGCCCATAGAATGCCGTTTTCTGAATATTTGCCGCTGGTAAGTTGCTTTGGCTTCACTTCATCTTCAGAACTCTGCGGCGTGTTGATCACCCAGATATGCTCCGGATGTTTATAGTCCAGATAGCCCGCGCCATTCAGCCGGTACACCGAGCGGGTAATCACCTTTACATCGCTCTCATGGTCATCGGCGCCTGTTGGCCTGGCCGCGCCAGGTCCAGCTTCCGGCCTATCAGATGAAGGCTTGTCGTCGGCTCTTCTATCTGAATCCTTGCCTTTAGGGGACATTTCTTTCTTCCGCTGCTTGGCCAGGTCTTCCGGAGACGTGTCACTGCTGAATGCAATCATCTTGCTGTCAGGAGACCACACCGGCCCACTCGCGCCACGCACCAGATCGGTAATCTTCCATGACTCGCCGCCTCCATTCACCGGCAGCATGAAAAGCTGCGGAGCAGCGCCGCGTCCACCTGCGCCTGCACCTGCCGGCATGGTGGAAGGCTCAGGCGCGCGCACAAATACCATCCACTTCCCATCAGGCGACCATCGCGGTGAAGAGTCATGCTTGCCGTCGGTCATGCGCCGTGGTGTTTCGTCTCCGCGCGTGGAAACGCTCCAGATTGCCGTGTCATAACCGTCTTTCTTTTCGTTGACCGTGACCTTTACGAAAGCAACACGCGCGTCATCGGGAGAGATTTGCGGGTCGCCAATCCAGTTGAATTGAAAGATGTCTTTCTCGGTGATCGAACGTTTTTGCGCCTGCGCTGATTGCGCATGTGCTGATTGCGCCTGCAAAAGCCCGGCAATCGCCGTGGTAAAACAGAATGTAATCAGCAAAAGATACTTCTCACGCCCAAAAACTGGAGCACAAGGGCGAGTCCGGCCAGCGCGACGAGCCCGCTGCGCCAGGAGCATATGGGACCTAAAAAAAGCGAATCCGTTCAGCGTGGTGGAGCGTAGCGAAGCGAAACGGCAAAAGCGAAGATGCATGGAAGCTCCTTCAAGAGAAACCTAACTTTATACGACTGCAGGGAAGAGTTGTCCACCTGGTCAAGAGTGGAGAGCTGCATTCATTGCCGCCGGAAATTGTTTTTTCTTCAGCCGCGCTGAGGAAAATTAAGGCTTAGTTGTCTTGGTTGCCGGAGGCGGCGCCATATCGGGGAACATCGAGCACCCGCGAATTGAATTTTTCGTCGTCAATTTTCACGGTCATTTTCATAATCAGGCCGTCAATCATATTCACCACTATTTTTTCCGGATCAGTTTGATCGGTCACGGTCCGTTGCGCTGCTTTTCCTGCCGGAGCGGCAGGTGCGGCTTTCTCAGCGCGTTCTGCTTCTGCATCTGCCTTGGCCAGAAGGTCGGGTACCAGCGGCACGTCTCCGCGACCCATGCGGTTCAGCAGCGCGACATCGTAGGGCGGCAGGTTGGCCATGATTACCTTGTCATAAACTCCTGAATGGGCAAATACAAACTCCAGGTCTTCAGAAAGGATTGGCCCTTTGCCGGTATCCAGCGGATCGTTGCGCTTTGCGCCGGTTCCTGCTCCGCCTGTATTCGTGCCGCGAATACTCTCGGAATGTCCTGTTGCCGTGTTGTCACGATAGCGGTCAATCAATCCAAATAAATGCAGAGACTCATGCCCCAGCGTATCGGCGTTGTCCAGGGCTTTGGGGCCAATCGACATCATGCCGTCATTGACCAGCGCCTGGGTAAACGCTCGGGTGATGGCGGGATCCACTTGAATCAGCCAGAAGTTAGGATCGCGCGGCGCACTCTCTGCCACCAATTCCACCGTGGGTGTAACTGTAAAGTTATAGTTACGCACCAGCGACGGCATACGGCCCAGGCTCTGTCCCCAGATTTGTTGCATGCCGGTTTCCAGGTTCTTCCGCAGTTTTAGGAAGTCCGCTCGCGCCTCCGTTTCCGTGCGGCCGATAAAGCGTACTTGAAAATGTGCGGTAATCTCCAACTCGCCGGGAAACTCTTCCTGGGGCGGCATCACGTGAATACTTAGCGGCTTCCGGTTGACCATATCGATTCCGGCGCCCTCAAATCCCGCCTGGTTCGCATTGCCAAAGTTCACGCTATCCAGGAACGCGCGTTTGGTTTCCAGTGTCTGCCGTTCTTTAATCAAAGTCCGCAATTGTTGCAGATAGTCAAGCTGTGCAATCAAATGGTCCAGCTTGATTCTTCGCGGGCGCGTGGCCGCTTTATACGCTTCGTCAATTTCGCGAAGCTCTTCCGCGGTCGGCTCTTTTGCCGGACCCGGAGGCTGCTTCAAGGGAGTAGCAGGACTGCCACTCAGCGCCGGCCATGCAGGCTGGCCTGCCAGAACGCTTGCGCTGAGATGAGACGCTTCAGTTTCCAGCAGTTGTGTGGAAGCCGGACTTCCTTTTCCCTGTTGCTGCGCCAGATGGACGGTTTCATGCGCAAGCAGTGATTGGACCTCTCCTTTGGAAGCGCCGATCATCCCCGCATCCATCTCGATTGCGCCGTCCTTGGCCTGGGCCATCGCCCGATGATTGCTGGCCAGACCTGCAACCGGTTGGACTTTTGTTCCTGCCAGAGAAGCGAAAGAGCCTTGCAGCGGCAGGTAATTTCCTAAAACATCCGCGCCACTAGACTCCGCTGTGCCAGCTTCGCTCTGGGCCATCATCCGCCGCAATACCGCTTGGTTGCCAATGGTGCGCTGCAAATCCAGAATTGAATGGTTTGGCCGCGCTGCCGAAGGTTGGCCATCAGGCCCGGACCCGTGTTGTGCGATTGCTTCCTGACTGGGCTGGCTTTGCCGATGGGCAAAGGTTTGCGATTCTCCGCGTTTCGTCACTGATGGGCGCTTACTCATGAAGAACCATGTCGAAAAGTTATAGTACTGTCATAGTCAAAAGCATTACTAGCTTTTTCTGGTTGCGGCAAAGTTTTTGCCCGCGAGAAAATTCGCAGCTTATTCGTTCTTGTCGTTCACTATTCAAAGAAACGGATTCTCGCGCTTAAGGCGATCATCTGAAAATTATGGTGCTGCGGGCGCAACGGGAGCATCGGCTGCCTGGTGTTCTGCCAGACTGGCTGCAGGCGGCGCGCTAATATCCTGCTGGTAAAGCGCCAATGCCAGGGACGCATAGCCGGGGGCCTTGTCCTTGCGCAGAAGAAAAGACTCGCCAAACGAAAGCGAAACCACCATATGGGCAACACGAACCTGATCATCCGCCGGAAGACTGAAGAAGGCCGGGCAAAAGCGGGGCGTGGGCGTGATACTGCGTGGACGTGCAACCACGCTTGTGGTGCGGTAAGCGCGGCGATTATCAAAAGCCACCGCATTTGCCGGGCAGCCGCTCGCCACGCAGGTAAATGTATGCCCTGAATGCCAGACGGTCGCATCAGCCTGCAGGTTGCCAAAATCGGTCAACATGGCCCGCAGGTCTGCATCGGAAGGCGAGCCCAGATGAGTGTTGATAAGCGTCCGGAGCGTTGGATCCACGGTTCCGCCGCTGCTTAAAGCAGCCTGTGCCAATTCCAGATTGTTCCAGGCGCGGCGATGCGCCGATTGGGCCAGCGCAATGGCATCCAGCAGTGGCCCGCTGTTTGCGCAACCTGTAACAGTGTCAGTTGGAGTTTGCGTTACAGGCAGACCTGTCAGCACCAGAATAAGCTGCGCATAACTTTCGGCATTGTTCAGCGCTTGTTCGGTGGACATCCGGTGCATAAGCCGCTCACCTTCATAAGCACGGTCAACAGGGGCCCCGGTCTCGGCGGAGCCGCGTGATCCGCGTCCTGGAATCACGGCGTGTGCCAGCTCATGCAATAGAACGGCAGCATTGCTATCCACGTTGGTGGAGAAGCGGCAGAATATAAATTCATAGGCATGCGGGGTTTGCCCCAGCGTGGTCGGGGTGGCGCAATTGGAAGTGTCGCCCGGCTGGAGCGTATGCGCAAAAAGCGTTCCATGGCCTTCCAGGTTATCCAGCATTACCTGCAGGCGGCTGCGCAGGAGCGCGCCATAACCAGGATCGCGTGTATTGAATAGATCATTCACGCGGTCAACCACATCCACTGGTTGTGTTGGCGCTTGCAACCATACGTCAAGACGGTCAATGGCCGCACGCAGAAGAATGATGCTTCGGGCCACAGTCAGTTCCGCCTGATCAATCTGGGCCACGGCGGTATCGGCGGCGGTTTGTGTCGGGCCAGTGGCCATGGTGCGTGCCGGCGGCGCGCCGCCCGTAGCGGTAATCCGGGGTCTTGCGCCATTAATGGCATTACGTGCCCGCGCAGGCATGCCCGGCTGCACCAGGTTGAGATTCGGCACAATGTTCGTCAGCACCGTGGCGAGATCGGTTTCCTGACGCTGAGAGGCAGAGACATCTGCTGCCGTGAAAGTGGTCCGGCTTCCCAGGGCCGCGTCACGCAATGGACTTGCCTCCAGCCAAAGTACCAGGCTCTCACCGTAGGCAGACTGCTCTTCTGTTTCCGCCGCACGATCATTCCTGCTTAAGGCCAATGCTTCATCAAATGCCTCGCGTACTTCCGTGAGAAAACGCGCATAGGTTTCTCTGAAGCGTCCAAGCAGCGGGTGGTTCCGGTCCAGCAAGCCGCGCTGAGCATCGTAAATCTGGCGGCCTCTCTGGAGGCGGGCGCGAATCCCGGCCTGGTTCAGAATGCGATGTGCCCTGCGGCTGCCATCGGCAACTCCGGCGGCAGTTGCAACCGCACGCCGTGCCTGCACGCGGTCCACGCTGATAAGCTGGCGCAGACTATCAATGAAGTCGCCAGCCGAGCGGATCGACTCGGCGCTCTCCTCCCGCAATTCATCCTGCGGATCCAATGTAAACAAGCGAAGCGGAAGAGTGGCCTGACCGATCATCCAGAAATCTGCCGCGCCCTCGCTTTTCAGCTCAACCATGGCGGCATGGACGCAGTTTGTCTCACGCGCTTCGTCATCTGGAAACCGGCTGTAAAGCGAAGGATAGTAGGGATGAAATTCATAGCGGTCCTTGAACCACAGATGAATGGTCCCTGCCACCTCATCGATTTCGAAATCCATGCGATCAATTGCGCCAAAGGCAAGACGAAATTCTTCATTTCCGTAAAATGCCTGCTCCACCCGCACCCACCCGCGGTTTGCGCTACTGGCATAGGCAATACGTGCAACCATAAAGTTGCGCCGGAAGTGCTCGTCTGAGCGAGCCCATCGATCAAGATTGGCGTCTTCGTTGTAGTCAGCACCGCCGCCACTGAAATACCAGTTGATGTGACTTAGCGCGGCTGGCTTACCTGCTAGTTGCCGCCATATTGCCAGATCAGCAACCTCGCGAGGGGAAGCAACAAAGCAAGCCACACTTTCCCAAAAGCCACTATTGGGATGCATCCGGACATAGTCCCATTGTCCGCTTGGTTCGTGATTGTGTGGTTGCGGTGCAATGTATGTCGGCGTTGTCTGGCGCTGCAGTACAGGTTGTGCGAGTGAAACCACAGGAGACGGTGGTTGCGCTGGCGAGCGCCGAAGAGGCTGCGCACCCTGTTGCACCACATGCACCAGTTCATGCGCCAGCAGCTGCGGCTCCGGCTGACCGGCAAACGCAATATGATTTCCAACCGTATACGCCCTGGCCTGTACTGCCTTTGCGGATTCTGCTGCCTTGGCGTCAGTGTGTACTCGTACACTGCTAAAGTCATGCCCGAATCTTGGTTCCATGAAATCCCGCATTCCCGCATCCAGCGGCTGGCCTGGAGAACGCAAAACTTCATGGACAAGCGGCGGCGCTTCCAATCCGCCTGAACTTGCCGGCCCGGCTTCCTTCATTTGCAGGTGAGCATGTTCTTCTGACTGCTTCTTTTTTTTGCAGTCATCACACGTATCTCCGCAACTGCACTTGCGCTGTACGCTCGCTGCGGGATGGGACAAAGCAGGCTTTGCCATCGCACCCGGCTCCGGCATACGCATCACCTGCTCGGACACGCGGTCTGCTTCTTGCTCGTATGCGTCTCCAGGTGTGTTGATTGTCAGCTTGGTCTGCATGGCCCGGGCGAGCCGGGGAGAAATGGGTATGCGCTTGAAAGCATAAGGTGATGGATCATGACTGGCCGAACCAACGGTTTCCCTGCGTGCGGCCTCATCCCGCAGCCGCTGCAGCACAGCCTGGTTCCCAATGGTGCGCTGCATATTATGGGCGACCACGTTGCGTCCAGATCCATTCACCTGGGCCACGGTCGCTGCTAAAGCTATTTCCTGTGCTTGCTGATGTGCGGGCGGTTCCAGCGCAGTCTGGACTTCCTTTGTCGATTCCTTTGGCATTCGCACTGCCTCTGCTTGCTGGCTGCTACTGAGAAACCCGCGTTGTGTGGCTAGTGTTGGCTCATACCGAAACGTTACAGATTCTAGACTTTTTTTATTGGATTATTTTCCACAGCCGCAAAATAGGTATTTTGAGCGCGCGACGAGGTTAAGGACTTAACAGACATGTTTCAAATCCAGCGCCCCTGCCCGCCATCGCTGTAGAATTGAGATTGTCTAATAAAACTCTCTATGGAACACAAGAACGACCATTTTGATGTGTTGGTAATTGGGGCGGGGCCAACGGGTATGGCGTCGGCGATTGAGGCGCAGCGGGCTGGCTTTCGCGTGGCGCTGGTGGATAAAGGCTGTCTGGTGAATTCACTATTTCACTATCCAGCAAACATGACATTCTTTACCACGCCGGAACTGCTGGAGATTGGCGATATACCGTTTCCCTCGGCCAACCAGAAGCCGAACCGGTCTGAGGCGCTGGAATATTATCGCAACGTGGCGCAGCACTATCAGCTCGATGTCCGGCAATATCAGCGGGTGCTGACGGTGACGGGTTATGACAGTGCCTTCAAGGTAGAAACGCGCGACCGCAATCACCACCAGCATGAATACGTGGCAAGAAAGATTGTGGTGGCCACCGGCTATTACGATCTGCCGAATTACATGGGCATCCCTGGCGAAGATCTGCCCAAGGTGATGCACTATTACAAAGAGCCGCATCCTTATTTTGATATGGACGTGCTGGTGATTGGCGCCAAGAACTCAGCAGCCATTGCCGCATTGGAATTGTGGCGGCGCGGGTCGCGCGTGACGATGATCCATCGCGGCGCGGGAATCCACGGCAACGTAAAGTACTGGATCAAGCCGGACATTGAAAATCGAATCAAGAACGGCGAAGTTACCGCCTACATGAATAGTTGTGTGCTGGAGATCAAGACGGATTCAGTTCGCATCAAGACGCCGGAAGGCGAGCGCGTGCTGAAAAACGATTTTGTCTTTGCCCTCACGGGCTATCACCCGGACTATGAGTTTTTGGAGTCGCTGGGGATTGAGCTCACGCGTCCGGAGATGAAGCCCGTGTGCGATCCCAAGACGTTTGAAAGCAACGTGCCGGGAATTTATGTTGCTGGTTGCGTGGTAGCGGGCTCGCGGACAAGCGAAATCTTTATTGAGAATGGACGCTTTCACGGAAAGCAGATTGCCGAGGATTTAAAGGTGAAGATCCATGCGGCAAGAATTGCACAGTAAGTAATAGGAAAAAGGGGCGAGCCCGACTAGCGCGGCGAGCCCACTGATGCAAGGCTGAAAGTGCAACCACGTCCAAGATCTGAAAGCGGTTTGCCGCGAAGCGGCCTAAATAGAAGCCCTAAATATCCTCTTCCATGTATTCCATCACGGCATGCAGGTTGTTTTCTTCCAGAAAGATATTTTGCAGGCGGACGCGGTCTTCTTTGGTGAGGCGTTGCGCGGCGGATTCGGCCGCGGAGAGGTCAACGCGCATTTCTTCATGGAGAAACGGGACGAGTTCGTCAGAATCCACGCGGGCCACAAATGTGCCTCCGGCATTTTGTTCAAACATAATCTGGTAAGTGACCGGTTGACCATCGAGTTTCATCAGGTCCAGAGTTCCATTGGGCATGCGCTTCCTCCTCTGCTGAGTGATAGCATATAGGGACGCCATGAGTTTAATGCTGGAATTAAGGCCGTGTAAACCTGCGGCGGTAAAAAAATGGGATATTTCTCTCTGCTGGGAAAGAGCTGCTTGGGCCAGCCCACCTCAAGCGCCGGGTGGGCATCGTAAAGAGAGTCTGCACTGCTGGCGCTTTTGCGTTCCCCAAGAGCGGTGGCGTTTTTAGGTGTGGCGAAGAGACACAAACTTTTTATCGGGAGAAGGAAGACATGAAACGTTTGGCAATTTTAGGCGCTTTGGCGCTATGTGTGGCGTCATTGGCCCCTGCGGCATCGGCCCAGACTACCCAGGACGACAAAAACCACGGCAGCATTGGAGCGTTTGTTAACTTTACCCGCCTGCAACCAGCTGATCTCAATATGCTTGGCGTTGGCGCCCGCTTGGGAATCAACGTTCGCAAACATGTGGTGATTGAAGCCGAAGGCGCTTACGATTTTGAACGCAACAAAACTCAGACTATTACCACCGGTGTTGTTACCAGCACGGTGCGTTCCAATTTGCGCATGCTGCACTTTTTGGCCGGGCCAAAAATCCAGACCACCGGCCCTGTTCGCATATTTGCGGTGCTCAAGGGCGGGCTCGTGAATTTTGGCGTTGGCGGTCCAGTGACTGCCGGGGCCATCAACAATCAGATTGGCACAATTGTTGACGGCGATACCAAAGCCGTCTTTTATCCCGGCGGCGGCGTAGAGTTTAACGTGGGCTGGCTCGGGCTCCGCGCGGAAGCTGGCGACGAAATCATGTTCCTGAATAATGGCGCGCAAAACAATTTCCGTGCCACGTTTGGGCCGCAGATTCGCTTCTAAAGGGTTCAGCGATTTTCACCAGGCAAAAAGACAGGAAGGCAGCTCGCGGGGGCTGCTTTCTTTTTTGCCGTGAAATGCTTCTCTTCGCTGCCGTCCAGCTCTGCTGCGTGTGTTAGATTAGTAAGAGTGTGGGCGCGTAGCTCAGTTGGTAGAGCAACGCCCTTTTAAGGCGTGGGTCGCTGGTTCGAATCCAGCCGCGCTCACCATAAAAAGTCACAAACTACGCCGAGCCCGTGAAAACCGGGTATCACTTACAATCGAGACCGTAATTCCTCATGTCAATCCCAACTGACCCAGCCCAGCCCAATAACTCGTCCGTAGCCGAAACTAAAGAGTCTTTCCAGGACATGCTCTCGCAATATGAGCGCAGCCATTCTCACAAGCCTGAAGACGGCAGCAAGCGGATTGAAGCCACCGTCGTTACGCTTACCGCTGATTCTGTTCTGCTTGATATCGGGTTCAAGACCGAAGGCATAGTGGCGCTTACCGCTCTGCGGGGTGAAACAGTCAAGCCCGGCGACAAGCTCTTTGTTACCGTCAAGGGCCGCAATCCTGAAGGCTACTATGAAGTTGCTTTGGGCAAAGTTTCCCGTCCCACAGATTGGGCATCTCTGGAACAGGCATTCAATGAGAAGACCACCATTGTTGGCACGGTAATGGCCGCGGTAAAAGGCGGACTCAGTGTTGACGTAGGTGTACGCGCATTTATGCCGGCCTCGCGCAGCGGCGTGCGTGATGCTGCTGAGATGGAAAAACTGGTTGGGCAGGAAATCCGCTGCCGCATTACCAAACTCGACGTTACCGAAGAAGATGTAGTGGTTGACCGCCGCGTAATCTCTGAAGAAGAAGATCGTCAAGCCAAAGAGCGGCGCTACTCAGAAATCACTGCCGGTGAAACCGTGCGTGGGACAGTCCGCAGTCTGGCTGATTACGGCGCATTTGTTGATATCGGCGGCGTTGACGGTTTGCTTCATATCGCGGAAATTTCCTGGAGCCGCGTCAATAAGCCTTCTGACCTGCTCTCCGTCGGACAGGAAGTTGAAGTTCGCGTGCTCAAAGTGGATCAGGACAAGCGGCGCATCTCGCTTGGCATGAAGCAGCTTCTGCCGCATCCATGGGAGACCGCCGCAGACAAATATAAGCCCGGTGAACGTGTACGCGGCGCCGTTACACGGCTCATGGACTTTGGCGCATTTGTGGAGCTTGAGTCCGGCGTGGAAGGCCTGATTCACGTCTCTGAAATGTCATGGTCCAAAAAGGTGCGCAAGCCCAGCGACATGCTCAAAGCCGGAGAGTCCGTTGAAGCCGTGATCCTGGGAGTAAACGTTGCAGAGCAGCGCATCTCTCTGGGACTGAAGCAAACGCTCGGCGATCCATGGGTTGAAGCCTCAAAGAATCTAACGATTGGCACTGTGGTTGAAGGCCCGGTCGTAAGCATCACCAAATTTGGCGCATTCGTGCAGATTGCTGAAGGCGTGGAGGGAATGATCCACGTCAGCGAAATCAGCGCGGAAAAACGTATCAACCATCCGCAGGACGTGCTCAAAGTCGGGCAAACCGTAAAAGCACAGGTCATTGATCTGGATGGAGCCAAGCGCACCGTGCGTCTCAGCATCAAGCAGATGGTCCCATCCAGTCTGGACGAATACATTGCCGAGCATAAAGAAGGCGATTCGGTCACTGGCCGCATTCTGCAGGTTTCCGGCGGTATTGCCCGCGTTGAACTGGGAGAAGGTGTCCAGGGCACTTGCCGCATGACTGAAGACAAACCCGCGCCGGAAGAAAAAGCACCCGCAGCCAAAGCTGCTGATCTGTCTTCGCTTAGTTCCATGCTGCAATCGCGCTGGAAGAGTGGTGGATCGCCCGTCGCTGCCAAGCCAGACGCTTCGTCTGCTGGGCAAAT
>DASXLK010000093.1:0-19279 GCA_036496365.1 Candidatus Angelobacter sp.
GAACTTTTGCCTGATTGTACCTGTTTCAATGCCGCCAGCCCAGGCAAAAGCCGCAAAAACACTGCTCATTTCGATGCTACAATAGAGAGACAGCATGCCAGTAGAAAACCCCACAGTAGCGCCAGAGCAGCAAAAATCTGCTCCCCGGCAAGGCCCCTTGAAAGTTGGCTTTGTGAGCCTGGGCTGCCCCAAAAACCTCGTCGACAGCGAGGTAATGATGGGTATGCTCCAGACCGGTGGCGCGCAGATCACTGCTCGCGCCGAAGACGCCGACGTGATTGTGGTGAACACATGTTCGTTCATAGATTCGGCCAAGCAGGAATCGGTGAATACCATTCTGGAAATGGCGCAGCATAAGATCAGCGGCAAGGCGCAAAAGCTGATCGTCGCTGGCTGTCTGGTAGAACGCTATCGCACAGAAATCCAGAAGAATATTCCTGAAGTGGATGCCGTAGTCGGCACCGGCGAACTCGATGAGATTCTGGCAGCGGCGGGAATCAATGCTGGCATTGCTCCCGCCAGTGCTTCACCATTCGTTATTCTGAATCATTCCTCGAATAGCCAGGCACTGAAATCCGGCATGCCGGCCCGGGCAGAAGGCGTGGCCCGCGAACAAGCGGGACGTTTCTCCCGCGCGGACTGGGACGGCGCCATCGCCGATCTACCTAACTATCTTTACGATGAAACTACGCCGCGCGTGCTGGCTACGCCCAAGGCGTCGGCTTACATCAAGATCGCCGAAGGCTGCGATCATCCTTGCGGCTTCTGTATTATTCCCCAGCTTCGCGGCAAGTTTCGTTCGCGGCATTTTGAATCGGTCATCGCTGAGGCCGAGCGTCTGGCCGCCAGTGGCGTGCGCGAAATTACCCTCATCGGACAGGACACCACCTGTTATGGTGAGGACCTTGGCCTGAAAGATGGCCTGGCTCTGCTGCTGGAGCGGCTGGCTCAGATTGAAGATCTGCGCTGGGTGCGCTTCCTCTATGCCTATCCCAACAAGATCACAGGCAAGCTGCTTGAGACCATTGCGCGCCATGAAAAGATTTGTTCATACGTCGATGTGCCTTTGCAACATGCTTCCACCTCCGTGCTCAAGCGCATGAAGCGCGGCGCCGGCGCCGATATTTTTTTGAAGTCGGTGGAGAAGATGCGGCGCACCATCCCTGACCTGACGCTGCGCACCTCATTCATCGTGGGCTTCCCCGGTGAAACGGAAGAAGACTTTGCCGAGCTTTGCAACTTCGTCCAGGCAGCGCAGTTTGACTGGCTGGGCGTCTTCAGCTATTCCGACGAAGACGGTTCCCAGGCTTACAACCTGAGCGACAAAGTACCCACACGTGAAATTGAACGCCGCCGCAAAAAGCTGATGCAGATCCAACGCCAGATCAGCAAGAAGAACAAACGCAAATTGATTGGCCGCGAATTTGACGTGCTCGCGCTCGGCCCGTCAGAAGAAACCAATCTGCTCTGGGAGGGTCGCACCGCCATGCATGCCCCGGAGATCGACGGCAAATTATTTATCAACGATTTTGGAGACTTTGGCGACCGTGAAGAGCTAATACCAGGCACGTTCTATCGCTGTGAAATTACTGAGGCGCATGACTATGACCTGGTTGCGCGCATCATCGGCTAACCGCCATACATCTAATCAGTATGCCGAAGAAAACAATTTCGCTTCGCTGTCCTATCTGTCGCACGCTGGTACTGAGTTCAGGCGAGGACTTCCCTTTTTGCAGTGACCGCTGCCGCACCATTGATCTGGGCAAATGGGCCAGCGGCGGCTACGTAATCTCCACGGCCATCAACGACCCTGAAGAATTGGAGAATATTGCCGAAGAAATGTCACGGCGCAAGCCAGACGATCATTCTTCAGAGCAGTAGCAATTTCAGAGCAGTACTCAGTGTAGTCATTCGCAACGCAAAGCCACGTTCGGGTCAACGCGCGTAGCCCGCAGCGATGGCACATAACACGCCACTAAGATGAACAAAAATACTGCGGCCGATACAAAGAAAAACGTCCACAGGTCGGTTGGACTGACTTCATAAAGCAAAGAGGCCATTACGCGGGTCAGGACAAATGCTCCAACAATACCAACGGCAACACCCGCAATTGCCATTTTTGCGCCATGGCCCACAATCATACGCATCACATCGCCACGTTTCGCGCCCAGGGCCATGCGGATTCCGATTTCGCGCGTGCGCTGCGCCACCAGATATGCCATTACGCCATACACGCCCACTGCCGCCAAAGTGAGCGCGAGTGCGGCAAAAGCCCCGAACAGCCACATATCAAAACGGCGCAGTGATCCTGCCTCAGATAGCAGGTCTTCCACGGTTTTCACCTGGTAAACGGGCACGGTCTTATCGATTTCGGCCACGGCATGGCGAACGGAATCGAGCAAGCCTGTTTCGCCGCCAGCCGTACGCACAATCACCGTCATTGAGCCCTCAAGAATGCCGATCATACTCTTGGGCATTTGCACGTAGTTGTAGTAAGCCGTGGGCTCAATATCCACATCCAGCCCCCAGTGGCGCACATCGGCTGCAACTCCCACCACCGTATACCAGGCAGCGTCAGCAATGTTGGGCCGTAAGGTTCTGCCAATCGGATCTTCCTTGGGCCAGTAGCGGTCGGCAAGGCTCTGGCTCACAATGACCACGGGCTGGGAGTTGGCAGAATCGTCTTGCCTGAATTCACGGCCGCGCAGCAGCGGGGTCTGGAAACCTTGAAAATAATCGGGGCCAATGATGCGTAGTCGCGTTACGATCTGGCCGTCTGTCACCTGTGGAGTTTTGCCATCTACAGCTACTGGCATGGAAGGATCCGTACCGCTCATGGGAACGTCGCGTGCCAGCACAGATGCCTGCACTCCGGGCAGCACTCCCACTTTTTCCGCGACTTGCTGATAGAAGACATATGGCTGGTCTTTGAGGCGCGCAGGCGCCGAAATGCGGAACGTGAGCAGTCCGCGCGGATTGAATCCGGGCTCTACCTGGCTCACCTTCCAAAGGCTTTTTAGTGACAGCCCGGCGCCAATGAGCAAGATGCAAGCCAGCGCTGTCTCACCCACAACCAGAACTGTGCGATGGCGGCCACCAGAACGGCCAACGGTTCGTGTGGCTTCACGCAAGGCATTGCTCACGTCCACGCGCGATGTGGAGAGTGCAGGCGCAATTCCAAACAAAACTCCCACGGCCACGCAGATCAACAGAGTGAAGCCTAATACGGTTCCATCGATCGCGATAGCTCCAACCTGCGGAATGCTGGATGGATGAAGCGTCACCAAAGTCCGCAAAGCAGCAACGGCCAGCGCAAGCCCCATCCCTCCGCCCAGCAGCGCAAGCAATAGGCTCTCTGTAAGCAACTGCCGCACCACGCGCGAGCGTTGCGCGCCCACTGCCGTACGGATGGACATCTCCAGTCTCCGCACAGTCCCGCGGGCCAGCAGAAGATTGGCCACATTGGAGCAGGCGATCAGCAGCACAAATCCCACCGATCCCATAAGCAAAAGCAGCGGCGTTTTCACGCCGGAAGTAATCACATCTTGAAAGGCTTGTATCTGAACTCCGAACCCTGCATCTGCGCCCGGATCATCGTGATGCAGGCGTGCGGCAATCGTATCCACCGCGCTCTGCGACTTCTTTATAGTTTCTGACCGGCCCAGGCGAATAAACCCAAGGATCCAATGCACCGTACGCGAAGAAGCTGCAGCGTCTTGTGTCTGGAGCTGCAACGGTTCATAGAATTGCTCCGCTACGCCCGATATGCGAAAGTCTTGCGGCATAACTCCAATCACTGTATAAGGCTCGCCATCCAGCGTGATCTTGCTCCCAATTATGTTGCGGTCCGCCTGAAACCGCGCCTTCCACAACGTGTCACTCAGTAAAATGAATTTCCCCGCGCCCGGACGGTCTTCTTCTGCCGTGAACGGCCTGCCTAATGCCGGTACAACTCCCAGCACGGAGAAAATCTCCGAGGAAGCCTGTATACCTGTGATCCGTTCCACCGGTTCGCCAGTCCCAAGAGTATGGCCCGCTCTCACCATGCCCGCCATCTGCGTTAGCGGACCCGCCTGCCGCTTCCACTCCAGATAAGCAGGTGTGGAGAAAATATTGTTATTGCCATTGGGCTGTTTTTGCCAGGCAATCATTACGCGTGAAGGGTCGGCAAATGGCAATTGCTGCAGCAGCACGCCATTAATCACGCTGAACATGGCGGTATTCGCGCCGATGCCCAGTGCGAGCGTAAACACTGCCAGCAAAGCAAACCCAGGCGACTTTCGCAGCATTCGCATGCCATAACGCAGGTCCTGCCAGATCTGTTCCAACACAATTCCTGCACGAGCTTCACGAACTTCAGCCCTGACCTGCTCACTGCCGCCCAACTCTACCAATGCCGCGCGCCGAGCAGCCTCCGGGGCCATGCCTCCGGCGATATATTCGTCGGCCAGCAGTTGAACATGGGAATCAATTTCAGCGCTGAGATCATGGTCAGCCTGCTTTTGCCGGAAGAGATTGCGGAGTGATGCAACAAAACGATGGAACATACCGGAACTCCTGCCCGTGCTTAAGCGCGCAAAGCGCGTGTGATTGCCAGGGAGATGCGCTCCCAGTTTTCTGTTTCAGCTACCAGCTGTTTCTTCCCGGAAGCCGTGAGCTGGTAATACTTGGCCCGCCGGTTATTTTCAGATTCATTCCAACGCGAGCTCAGCCATCCTTTTTCTTCCAGCCGGTGCAGCGCCGTATAAAGCGATCCCGGACGCACGTCAAACGTGCCCTTGGTGATCTGATGAATGCGCCGTGAGATGCCCAGCCCGTGGTTGTCTTCCAGCTTCAGCGCATTCAGGATCAACATGTCCAGCGTTCCCTGCAACAATTCAATTCTGCTCATGGCTTGTCCTTATATCGACTGTCGATAGTGGACGAAGGTTAGCGGGTATTTGTATCGAATGTCAATAGGAACAAGATAGTCACTGATCTGTCTTCTTCCCCGGCACAACAAATTGCCAAAGCCGTGTAAGCTAGGGATTAGCTGGCTTCACCACTGAACCCATGACCTCGCCCACTACCGCCCCCAAATCTCGCTTCGCCTGGCTGATCGCCACTTTTTTTGGCATCGGCCATCTGCAACCCGGCTCAGGAACGTGGGCTTCCGCCGTCACGGTTTTGCTCTGGTGGGCAGCCAGCCATGGGCTCCGTCCAGAGTGGCAAATGCCGGCGGCCTTGCTGGCTTCAGTGGCAATTACCCTCGTCGGCATCCCGCCTTCTACGGTTGTGGAGCGCGAAAGCGGGCGCGAAGACCCCGGTTTCGTCGTAATCGATGAAGTTGCAGGGCAAATGATTGCATTGATTGGAGTTCCGGTCGATTGGAAATACCTGCTGGCGGGTTTTATACTCTTTCGTAGCTTTGACATAGTGAAGCCATTCCCTCTGCGCCGCCTGGAAAAGCTGGGCGGAGGGACGGGAATCATGATGGATGACGTTGGAGCAGGACTGTATGCGCTTGTCCTGTTGCAGATCTGGCTACACTTTATAGCGCGTTAGGCCACACCTGAATGGGTATTACTGAAAGTTTGGGCAAAAAAAATGCTGATGGCAATCCTTACATAGAGGCCATCGAACCTTCGGCGTCATTGCCTGGAGGCGAAGTCAGGGTCACGGGCCGGTTTCTCAAACCACCGCAACTGGCGCGGCCGGAAGTATCGTTTACCGGCGTGCTCGGCTCGCTGGTAGTAAGTTCAGAGGATTTCTTAATTGCCCGGGTGCCCCAAGGCGCACTCTCTGGCCCGGTAACAGTCCAGACGAACGGGAACGTAAGCAACAGCCGTGAGCTTAGCATCGCCCAGCAGGTCAAGGAAAGCCTGCACCCTGTAGCCAATCCCGCCATTGATCGCGATGGCAATATTTACGTCACATTTTCCGGAGGCCGCGGGCAAAAAGTGCCTGTCGCCATTTACAAGATTGACAGCGACAACAATCACAAACCATTTTTACCTGAATTGATGAATGCCACAGGGCTGGCTTTTGATCCTCAGGGCCAGTTGTATGTCTCGTCGCGCTTTGACGGCACTGTGTATCGCGTAACTCCCAACGGCACTCTCAGCACATACGCTGAGGGCATGGGTGTGGCAACAGGAATCGCCTTTGATAAAGAGGGCAACTTGTACGTGGGTGACCGCAGCGGCACTATCTGGCGAATAGCGCCAGACCGCCAGATCTTTGTTTTCGCCACCCTGGAACCCAGCATTTCTGCTTATCACCTGGCTTTTGCGCCGGATGGCACACTCTATGTGACCGGCCCCACAACGTCGAGTTTTGATTGCGTTTATAGCGTCGATCCGCACGGAACGGTCTCCGTCTTTTATCGGGGGCTTGGCCGGCCGCAGGGTCTGGCCTTCGATGCCCTGGGAAATCTCTACGTTGCCGCATCTCTGGGCGGCAAACGCGGCATCGTGAGAATCACTCCTGATAAAACCGCCAGCGTGGTCATTGCGGGGCATGGACTGGTGGGCCTGGCATTTAGCCATACCGGAGTTGTCCTGGTCACCACGAACTCTGTTTTTCGTCTCGCCTGGGACGTACCGGGCCTTCCTCTCATTTAAACTGCTTCTGATTTAAACTGCTTGAGTGAACGCTGAGATCATTGCAATTGGTTCAGAGCTGCTGACGCCCTTCCGTCAGGACACAAATTCCCTCTTTCTTACAGCGCAGCTTAACCGGCTTGGTGTGGAAGTAAGTTTCAAGACCATTGTGGGCGATCGCCGTGCTGATCTGGTGCGTGTAGCGCGAACGGCGCTCTCCCGCGCCGATATTGTCATCTTTATGGGCGGACTGGGGCCCACGGAAGATGACCTTACGCGTGAGTGTGTGGCGGAAGTGCTGGGGCGCACATTGCAGCGGCATGCCCGCATTGTGGAAGATTTACGCGCACGTTTCGCCTCACGCGGATGGAAAATGGCCGAAAACAATGAGCGCCAGGGCGACGTGATTGCCGGTGCAGACGCTCTGGACAACAAGCGCGGTTCGGCCCCGGGGCAATTCCTGCATATTGATGACGAAAATGGCAATGCAATCATCATTCTGCTGCCCGGTCCGCCCCATGAACTTACCGCCATGTTTGAAGAGCATTGCGTTGAGCGCTTAAAAAAGCTGGTCCCAGCACAGCATATTGCCCTGCGCGAGTTGAAGATTGGAATGATCGGCGAATCCATGGTGGATAAGCGCGCTGCGCCGATTTACAAAGCCGCCAAGGGCGTGGAAACCACGATCCTTGCCGGAAGCCCTGGAGAAGTACAGCTCCATCTGCGGGCCCAGGCTGAATCCCTGGAAGAAGCGCAGCAGCGCGTCGATGAACTGGCGTCTAAGCTGGAGGACGAATTTGAAGATGCTGTCTTCTCCAGCAACGGCGATAGCATGGAACAGATTGTCGGCTATTTCCTGGGCATGCGCGGATTCACTCTGGCAGCGGCTGAATCCTGCACCGGCGGCTTGCTGGCTGAGAGGATCACTACCGTTCCCGGCAGCTCACGCTACTTTCTGGGCGGAGCAGTGGTCTATAGCAACGAGCTCAAAACGGCCCTGGCTGACGTGCCACCACTTTTGATCGCTGAACATGGCGCTGTCAGCAGACAGGTTGCCACGGCGTTGGCGGAAGGAATCCGCGCCAAATGCAAATCCACTTTTGGGATAGGCATTACCGGAGTGGCCGGCCCCGGCGGCGGATCGCCGGAGAAACCGATCGGCCTGGTCTTTACAGCGCTGGCGGACGGCAAAAATACTGAAGTAGTAGAGCGCACCTTCCCCGGTGACCGTGACCGCATACGCCGCTGGGCCACGCAACAAGCTCTGGACATGGTCCGGCGCAAACTCATGTAAATATGCGCATTTTTATTGCACTGGATATTCCCGAGGGAATCCGGACGCGCCTCTCGGAATTCATGGATCGCGCTCGTGCACTGGCGCCTGATGCTCGCTGGGCCCGGGTCGAGGGGCTGCACGTGACTTTAAAATTTATCGGCGAAGTTACTGATGCACGTGTGCAGGAAATACAAGCAGCGCTCGCCTCTATCAAGCACAAGCCGTTTATCTTGCGCTTTGATGGCGCGGGGTTTTTCCCGAATGCGAATGCAGCGCGCGTTTTCTGGGCGGGCGTAGATGGCGGAATAGAATTGCCGCAACTGGCATCCGCTGTTGATGCGGCGCTTGAGAAAATTAGCATTACTCGCGAAGATAAGCCATACCATCCACATCTCACGCTGGCGCGCGCCGGCACTCATCCGTTGCGTGAGTTGCGGGCGTTAACAGAAAATCCAGCGCCACATTTCGGTACAATGACTGCGCGCGAATTCTTTTTGTATCAAAGCCAGACACAAAAAGGAGGATCGCGGTACACCAAGTTGGAAAAGTTTGAGCTGCAATAGTACGTTTGAATGGTCATCCTTTACCTCATCGTCGGTGCAGTTGCCTACCTGCTGGGCTCAATCCCCTTCGGGTATCTGCTGGTGAGGATTTTCCGTGGTGAAGATATCCGGCAGACTGGCAGCGGCAACATCGGCGCGACCAATGTTGCGCGGTCCGGTGCCAAAGGCCTGGGTATCGCAACACTGGCGCTTGACGCGATGAAAGGCGCAGCGGCCGTTTTGTTTGCAATTTTTATGGCCTTTCAAAATGGCCTTGCAGCCACAGGATCTGGCACGCTGGCCGAACTCCGCTTGGCAGCGACAGCCGCGCTCTTCGCGGTGCTGGGCCACGTTTTTCCCGTCTGGCTCAAATTTAAAGGCGGCAAGGGAGTGGCAACCGCTCTCGGTGTCTTCTGCGTGCTGTTTCCTAAAGCCATTCTCGTTGCACTGGCAATCTTCATTCTTGTGGTTGTAGTCACGCGCTATGTTTCGCTTGGCTCAATTCTGGGGGCGATTGCATTCCCTGTCTCCGCTTACTTTCTGCAAAATACAGACGCACTATCACTATTCCTGGCTTCCGCCGTTTCGTTCATCGTGATCATTAAGCACCGTCAGAATATTGGGCGATTGTTATCCGGAACCGAAAGCCGTTTTGGCTCAAATAAATCGCCGGTCGCGGAGAAACAGCTTTGAGCCGAATCGCAGTCATGGGTGGTGGCGCATGGGGTACGGCCCTGGCGATGGTAGCCGGGCGTCGCGGCGACCATGAAGTGCGCTTGTGGGCGCTGGAAAAAGAAGTGGTTCAAAGCGTTGCGCGTGAACACGTGAATGAATTGTTTTTGCCTGGCTATCCCCTGCCACCGGCAGTCACGGCCACCAACGATTTCAAAGAAGCGCTTTCCGGCGTGGAGATCATTGTCAGCGTAATGCCTTCTCACCACTGCCGCCGGACTTTTGAACACATGGCGCAGTGGCTGCAACCGCAGATGCTCATCGTCAGCGCAACCAAGGGAATAGAAAATGACACGCTTCTGCGCATGACGGAAGTGATTCAGGAAGTGGTAAGCCGACTATGCAATTTTGAGCCAAAGATCGGCGCCATTAGCGGCCCCTCTTTTGCCAAAGAAGTTGCGGAGCGGCATCCTACCGTTTTAACAGTGGCCTCGGCGGACAACGCTCTGGCTGCGCGGGTGCAGAAAGACTTTAGTGATTCAAGCTTCCGCGTTTATATGAATGATGATTTGACGGGGGTGGAGCTGGGCGGGGCGCTCAAGAACGTGATTGCTATCGCTGCCGGCGTATGCAGCGGGCTTGGATTGGGGCACAATTCCGTGGCTGCGCTGATTACCCGCGGGCTGGCTGAAATCACACGTCTGGCGGTTGCCTGCGGCGCCAAGCCCCAAACCATGTTTGGCTTGGCTGGCATGGGAGACCTTGTTCTCACCTGTACGGGCGGTCTCTCCAGAAATCGAAGCGTGGGTGAAGCATTGGGCAAAGGCGAGCCGATCAAGCAGATTATTGCTGGAATGCATGGAATGGTGGCGGAAGGCGTCCTCACCACAAACGCAGCTCTCGGTTTGGCCAGAAAACATAAAGTTGAAATGCCCATTACCGAGCAGATGTATGCCATTCTCCATGACGGCAAGTCCCCGCATGATGCGATTCGTGAGCTGATGACCCGCCCCGGCAAGGTCGAAGATACCTTCTAGTAAGGCAATCCCCTGAAGACGGCATTTTTGACCATTTTCCGTAACCCCATTTACCCATTCTAGACCGCCGTTAACCAGCCGGATTCCCCGCCTGGAGTGGAGTACTTCCGTAATCGGCCGCCACCCGTTTTTTTGGTTAGATTGACCCTGATTTCAGAATACAATTTGAGAATAACTTCCTTAGAGCTTTATGAAACTGCCGCTGCCGTCCCGTATACCGATTCTGTACCTGATTCTCGGCGTGTTGATCGCGGTGGGCGTGGTCCCGCTTTATTTTTATGCCACCAAGATGGTGGAGCATAACCGCTTAACGCTGGGCAGCAATGAAAAGCTGCTGCAGAACAATGTAACCACTTCCCTTGCGCAATCGATTGCACAACGTGAGAAGGACATCAGCTCCACTCTCTCCAGCCTAACTTATTCCATCCGAGTCACCAGCGGCGGCAACCTGAGCGGCAAAAATGTTGAGGCCCCTGACGTGAAGGCGCTCCTGCAGAATTACATTGAGAGCCCGGATTCCATTGTCCCTTACGGCCGCCTTATCAACATGGAAAACGATACCCAGATAGGCGGGGGCACCATGGATATCGACACTTTCCTGGCCAAGGAGCTGGACCGTGGTTTGGCTGCGGCCCATGCCGGACGCGAATATAGCGGAGAACCACTCTCCATTGGCTCAGGCAAGCAGACCCGCACGGTGATGGTGGTTGGCAAGCCCGTTTTGAATGACCAGCACGTCTATATTGGATCGCTGGAACTTGTGATTGATCTGCAATATCTGGTGAAACAGCTCCAGGAAGCCAAAAACCAGCAAAATCTTGACGCTTTTGTAGTTGATCGCTCAGGCCGCATAGTGGCTTCTCCCAGCCCGCACTACGCCACCGGCCAAGACATGAGCTCAAATGATCTGGTAAAAAATTTCGTAGAGCAAAAAAGCATTGTGCCTCTTGCCGTGACCATGGATTACAACATCCAGGAAGGCAAAAATCATATTCCCATGCTGGGCACCTACTATCCTGTGGCTGGGCTGGGTTGGGCCGTGGTTGCGCAGAAGACCCAGGAAGAAGCCTACATCGATATTACTGACATGCGCCGTGACGCAATTCGCGCCGCATTGATTGCCATTGCCTTCAGCATCTTTGTCGGCATCTGGGCCACCCGACGGCTGACCACCCCGCTGCACGTACTGACTGAATCCAGCCGTACCATTGCCGGCGGCGACTTTACCCATCGCGTGCGCCTGAAGAGCCGCACGGAATTTGGCGAACTGGCGCAGACTTTTAACACCATGACGGACGATCTGGAACAGTTCGTTGGTGACCTGAAAAATGCGGCGCAGGAAAACCGCACTCTGTTTCTCAACTCTATCCAGATGCTGGCCGGCGCCGTCGACGAAAAAGATCCTTACACGCGCGGCCATTCTGATCGCGTCACGCGCTATTCCGTTCTCATCGCCACGGAAATGGGGCTAAAGGAAGAAGATGTGGATAAAATCCGCATCTCCGCGCAGTTGCATGACGTAGGCAAAATCGGCATTGAAGACCGTATTCTGAAGAAGCCGGGCGCTCTTACACCGGAAGAATTTGAGATCATGAAAACGCATACCACCAAAGGCGCGGCCATTCTGCGTCCGGTGGAAGCATTGCGTGACATGCTGCCAGGCATTGAGCTGCACCATGAATCGCTTGACGGGCGTGGCTACCCTTACGGACTGAAAGGCGAACAGATCCCTCTGATGCCGCGCATTATCATGGTGGCTGATACCTTTGACGCCATGACCACAAACCGCCCCTATCAGGCCGCCATGGACCCGGAGTATGTAATCCGCATCATCAATTCTCTTGCTGCCACCAAGTTTGATCCCACGGTTGTGGCGGCGATGACCAAGGTTTTTGAGACTGGAAAGCTGCGCATCAATCGTGCTGCCACTGTCAGTGGTGAAGAAGCGGCTGCAGCCGCGGTGAGCACCCCGGCAGAAGCCTGAGTTTAATTCAACAAAATATCTGCACCTACTTCTTGGCCAATCGCATGCCTTCTTCTTTCAGCTTAAGGAACCAGAGATAAATTTCGTCGACCCGGTGAATGTCCTGGTCCAGCATTACTTGATCGGCGAAAACACGGATCGCGCCTTCGTCATGCCGGCGCTTGATAACTGAGACTATTTCGAACAACTCAAACACCTTGGCGTGCATGATTCGCAGGTCTGCGATCAACCTGACTTCCTCGATATTTGGGGTTTGATCGCTTCCTGATTTTGCCATTGTTTGTATACGCTCCCTATATCACTCCCAGTTTAGACTCTTCTTATACTCTTCAGAATACGAGATTCGACGGAATAACGCAGCCAATTAGTTACTTTCACCACCTTAAAGACTGCTCTGGCCCAAAAATGCCTTTTTTATATTGAATTTCTGCCCTAAAACGGCGGGGGTGAAGGCCGCCTTTGACTCCCGCTATAATTAAAAGGTTTGGCAGGGAATACTCATAACGCATGATTCAAACCTTATTTGGCAAACAGGAACCCTCGTTTCTTGACAAGATGAAACAGGCCGTCACGCGCACGCGCGAGAACCTGAGCGAGCGTATTGACGAAGTAATGGCCCTTACCAAGGAGATCGACCGCACTACCCTGGACGATCTGGAAGGTATTCTGCTCGGGGCTGATCTGGGCACAACCACCACGCAGGAAATTTTATCCAAGTTGCGTGAAAAGGCTGACCGCAAACAGATCAAAGATGCTGGGGAGCTGAAACGGCTGATTAAGGAACAGATTCTTGCCATACTCAACGCCACATCGCCACGCGTTGGTAAGCCCGCCAAAGGCGAGCCTGAAGTTGTGATGGTGGTCGGCGTAAATGGAACAGGCAAGACGACTACGATTGGCAAGCTGGCGCACGCTCTTCGGGGGGAAGGCAAAACCGTACTCATGTGCGCCGCAGACACTTTCCGTGCCGCGGCCATTGAGCAGCTTGAAGTCTGGGGATCGCGCACTGGAGTGGAAGTCATCAAGACCAAGCCCGGCGGCGATCCTTCCGCAGTCCTGTTTGATGCGCTCAGTGCTGCCAAAGCTCGCCATACTGACAGCGTCATCGTGGACACCGCCGGACGCCTACACACCAAGACCAGCCTGATGGCAGAGCTGGAAAAGATGAAACGCACGGCCCAGCGTATTATCCCTGGCTCACCACATGAAGTTTTGTTGGTAATGGACGCCACTACGGGCCAGAACGGATTGCAGCAGGCGCGGCAATTCACGGAATCAGCAGGCGTAACCGGCATCGTGCTCACCAAATTGGATGGCACCGCCAAAGGCGGCGTGGTAATTGCCATCTCGCGCGAGCTTGGCCTGCCAGTACGCTATGTAGGCGTAGGTGAAAAAGCCGGAGATTTGCTGCCGTTTAATGCTGCGAACTTCGCCGATTCATTGTTTGCTAATTCATAAGCCGCAAGCGCGCCATTGCTTTTTTGAACCATGGCATTTTCACCACAAGACGAACTCTTTATGCGACAAGCCCTGGAGTTTGCGCAACGTGGTACAGCGCTCACTTCGCCGGGTCCGCTCGTAGGAGCTGTAATTGTGGATAGCCAAGGCAGGTTGGCCGGTTCCGGCTTCTACACTTTTGATGGAGTCAAGCACGCTGAAGTTCTTGCTCTGGAGCAGGCTGGCCCCCGCGCTCGTGGCGGCACCATCTACGTCTCTCTTGAACCTCATTGCCATCAAGGCCGTACGCCGCCATGCACTGACGCGCTGATCTCCGCGGGTATCAAGCGCGTGGTGGCCACCATGGAAGACCCAAATCCCAAAGTCGCTGGAAAGGGCTTTGCACAGCTCCGCGCTGCTGGAATCACTGTTGAAATCGGATTGCTTTCAGCCGAGGCCATGCGCATCAATGAGGCCTTTGCCCGCTATATCCTGACTGGATTGCCTCTGATCACGGTGAAATCCGGCATGACGCTGGATGGCAAAATCGCTGGACCGCATGGTGGCTCCGTGAACGCTCCAATCGCTGATGACCGATGGATTACCAGCGAAGAATCACGCGCTCACGCTCAGAGTTTGCGCCACGAATCAGATGCAATCCTGGTGGGCGCTGGCACTATTGTTGCCGATGATCCGCTGCTTACAGACCGCACCGGGCTTCCCCGGCGCCATCCATTGCTGCGTGTGGTGCTGGATTCCCGCCTGCGCTGCCCCTTGGATTCCCGTTTGGTGAAAACTGCGCAGGACGATGTGCTGGTTTTTTGCTCTTTTGCTGAAGAAAAAAAACGGCATGCCCTGGAAGAACGCGGTGTTCGTGTGGAGCAGATGCCGCTCCGCTCCAACTCCGTTGCTAATGACGGCCGTCCCGATCTTGGCTTGATTGCAGTGCGCCTGGGTGAACTGGGAATCACCAGCCTGCTGATTGAAGGCGGAGCGCTGGTTAATTGGGCCGCGCTGGCCGCGGGCGTAGTAGACAAAGTTTTTCTGTATTACGCGCCTAAAATTCTTGCTGGCTCACATTCTGTTCCTTTCGCTAGTGGAGAAGGGTTCCCACGGATCAGCGACGCGGCACAAATCAAAAACATCGTCTTACATCGTTTTGGCGGGGATTTCGCCGTGGAAGGATACTTGCGCGATCCTTACGCGGCACGGAAGGTAAAAATCTGATGTTTACGGGATTGATCCAGGAAACAGGCGAGATCGCAGGCATAGAGCGGGTAGCGGGCCAGAACGGCGGCACTGTCACGCGTATCACGATCAAAGGCAATGCTATTCCTTCAGAATTAAAGACTGGTGATAGCGTAGCTGTAAGCGGTGTCTGCCTGACCGCCCTTAACATACACGATCAGCAATTTTCTGCTGACCTGGCGGAAGAAACGCTGAAGCGTACCTCTCTTCAGCGGCTGAAATCAGGATCGCTGGTGAACCTGGAACTGCCTGCACGCGCGCAGGACCGCATGGGCGGTCACGTGGTGCAGGGTCATGTAGACGGCGTCGGCACAATCGTGAGCCTGCAAAAAATCAAATATCAAGATGACTGGCGGTTGGTCATTGAAGTTCCTCAAGGGCTCACCAGATATGTTGTTCCGCAGGGCTCGATCACCATTGAAGGCATCAGCCTGACCGTGGCGGCCATTGAAGACTCTCGCGTGGAGATTGCCATCATCCCGCATACCTGGCAAGAGACCAATTTGCGCGCCTTGCGGCAGGGTGATCCGGTAAATATTGAAGTGGATGTTCTGGCGAAATATGCGGAAAAGATGGCCCAGGGGAAGGCGGCCCACAAACTTGCCGTCGCTGAACTGATTAAACAAGGCTACTAGCCCTCATTCACAAGACGCAAAAAAAAGATCAGCACGTCTGGTTTGACTGTGCTGATCTATGGTGAAACGCAAAGAGGGGTCGATGCGCTTCGAAACTTGTTGCCGGAACTCGTCCGGCTCTTAAGCGTTTCCAGTTGCAGCCAGAAACACGTAAATGATTGCCGTCCCCACGGCCGCCCAAATGCGAAAATTTTTGTAATGCTGTATATTGCTCATCTCGTTTGCCCCTTCGCCCTTTAAATTGCCCTTAGAGGAGGACCATAATCCCTGCATAAAAGCTCAAGATTATGGAAAAAGCGGAAGTCGATTGGTAACACTTGAGAGTTGTACCCACAAGCGCCGGAAAATCAACTGCCAAAAAGATAATGCCCCTGGATCTGCTGGAAAGAAATTAAAGGCGAATTAAAAACTTTAATTCCTGGCATACCTTAATAGCGATTATTTTACGAATAAGTAAATCAAGATGGCAGAACATTATTATTGGCTTTGCAAAACAGAGGTAGTTACAAAAGGCTTTTAGGCGGGACTTTGAATTATCGGACTATCAGCTTTGCCAGGCCGGTAGCCGGCAAATCAGCTACAACAAACTGCTGGCGCTGGCCAAGGCTTTCCATCAGCGCTTCTGCGGACAGATATCCGCTACGCACCGCGCCTTCCATCGTGGCTGGCCAGCCAGTCGCAGTCCAGTCTCCGGCAAGAAAAATGTGCGGCCATGGCGTCTTCGCCGTTGGGCGAAATTTATCCAGCCCAGGCAGAATGGCATATGTTGCGTAAATTTCTTTGATCACCGCTGCCTTAACAACTTTGGCTTCTTTCGCCACTGGAAAGAACTCCGTCAACTCACGCGTAGCTATTTCTAGAATCTCTTCCCGCGATTTCTGCACCAGCGACTTGGACGCGCTGACAACCAGCTCAATGTAACTTCCTGAAGCAGCGTTTTCCTTACCCTCTTTACCTTCATGGAATTTGGACTTATGAAACATCCACTGGATCGTGCGGTCCAGTAGCACCGCATGCGGCAGCGATGTAATTTCACGGTCGAACCACAGATGGATTCCGGTAATCGAAGAACTTTCAAAGTGTGCGAGCTGTTGCTTGATTGGTTCGGCAGCGGCGTCTGGCGGCAGAAGGCTGGCTGCAGTTTGAAATGGTGCGGCCAGAATCACATAGTCAAATATCTTCTCGGCTGCGCTATTTTTAACACTAACCCTATTCTGCTTCTGCGCAATTGCCGTCACACCTGACCGCAGCAGCACCTCTCCCCCGCGAGCGCAAATATACTCAACCGCGCTTCCATATAAATCTGAGAGTGGGATACTCGGCAACCCCATCCTTCCCCCAGCGGCCGATTTCATAAACGATTCGCGAAAAACCTGCGCCGCATAATGTACGGAAACCCGGTCCAGATCTTCATTCAATGCGCTCACCAGCACAGTCTTCCAGAATCTCTCAATCGCTTGCTCGGTTTGCTTATTGCGCCGCAGCCAGGAGAGAAAATCCTCTTCTCCGTCCTCTGGCAGTCCGCGGCTTATCTCGGCCATGGCCCGCGCGATAGCAAGCTTGTCTTTTCCGTTGAGCATCTTCGCGCCAAGAAAAGTTGGCACATTGTGCATGGGAGCCGGCAGGAATGAAGGCGCCATGCGGCTGGCGCGTCCGCCGGGCTCAATGAACGTCAGTTCGTCAAACCAGCGGATTTTATCGCTCACTCCCAGGCGTTCATAAAAATGGATAAGATTTGTACAACAGCCAAGTAAAACATGCTGGCAGTTGTCCACTACCTCGCCAGTGCCTGGGTGTTCATAAGAAGACGCTCTGCCGCCAACGTAGGGACGCCGCTCGAAGAGCGTGACTAGCAACCCAGCATCAGCCAGCGCACAGCCCGCCGCCAGGCCGGCAAGTCCGCCGCCCACAATAGCCACTGTCTTTTGTTGTGTATCTGCGCTCATGCAATGCGGAGCAGGAACCCGCGAGAGAGCACTTTCAGCTTCTCCCACACGGTTAGCCGAACTCGCTCCGTGAACACATCATAATTGCGGTCAGTAATTTTCTGGAGCAACTGGCTGTAAATCTCCACCAGCACCCACAAAGCCGCGCGGCTGTCTTCTTCAATCAATTCCATCAGCCACTTGGCCGACTCGTAATACTTGCGCGCGCGCTCCGCTTCATATTCCAGCGCCGGCCGCAATTGCTGCGCCTGCGCCGGGTCTTGCAGCACTGCTAAGGTAAAGTTTGCCGCGGAAAGATTGGTCCGCACCAGATCTTCTCCCGGAATATAGATGCGCCCCATGGAAGCATCTTCTTTTATGTCGCGAATGATATTGGTAAGTTGGAACGCCAGACCGCAATCTTCTGCCAGGAACTCGGCCTTGCTGTCTTCATATCCAAAAATTTTTATACAGACCAGCCCAACAACCGAAGCAACGTAATAGCAATACTGCTTCAGATCGTCAAACGTATTGCACAGGATTACCGGCGCTTCTGCTGTGGCCGCTGGGATGTCTAAGTCCATGCTGGTGCCGTAAACCAGTTTTTCAAAAAGCTCTGGTGGGATTTTGAATTTCTTTTGCGCATCACCCAGCGCCATTAATACCGGATCGTCAGTTGATTTGCCGTCAAAGACGGCTTTGGCTGCTTCCAGCCATTCGCTCAGCTTTTGGCGCTTCTGCTGCGGACCGCCGCCCGGCTCATCAGAGATATCGTCGGCATGGCGCATGAACGCATACACTGCGCTCAGTGCATTGCGCTTATCTGCCGGCAAAACCATAAAGCCATAATAAAAATTCTTGGCCGCACGGCGCGAGATTCCCCGGCAAACAGCATAAGCATGATTGAGCTGATTCACAGCAGCTTACCTGTCGCCGCACGCGCCACTAGCATGAGCTTGCGCGGCTTAGAAATTACAGGGCGGGAACTCAGTACATCAAAATTCTGGCCTTCAATCGCCCGCAAAATTTCCATTCCACCCCGGCTGAACAGGTCAAGGTCCACTGCCAGTTCGCGATTTACTTTCTTGATCAGCGGTAGACCACGTTCAAACCATTCGCGTGCGCGCTCGACTTCAAATTTCATCATGGCAGTAAATTGCGGTGTCGCGCGGCGCTGTGCAATGTCATCGCCAGTCACGCCAAAGCGGCGCAAATCTTCCAAGGGCAGATAGATGCGGCCCTTGCCATAGTCAACAAAGACATCTTGCCAGAAATTTGCCAGTTGCAGCGCGGTGCAAGTGTAGTCAGAAAGCTGCTGCCGTTCGGCATCGCTATAGCCGCAGAGATAGAGCACCAGATGCCCAACAGGATTTGCGGAATAGCGGCAATAGCCGAGAACGTTGTCGAACGTTTCAAAACGTGTGACGGTCTGGTCCTGGCGGAAAGCAATCAGCAAATCAGAGAACTCATGTTTGGGAATCCCGCACTGCTGCACGGTTTCAGCCAGAGCCACAAATACCGGATGCTTCGGCGCGCCACCATAACAAGAATCTAGTTCCACTTCCCATTGGTCCAACAGTTCCAGCGACTGCTGCGGATTGCCGACTTCATCGCCCAAGTCATCAGAGATTCGGCAGTAGGCATACACGTTGTAGAAATGCTGGCGCAGCCGTTTGGGCAGAAACCAGGAAGCTACAGAGAAATTTTCATAATGCGACTTCGCCAACCGCTCACAGTAAGCACGCGCCTCAGCCAAAGACGGGGCTGTGGCCGGAATGCGATAAGACTCCGGCAGCGCGTTCCATCCCAGAGGCATGGACGAAGTGCTTGTAGGCAATACTGGCATGTCTTAATGGCCGGGTATAATCGCCGTTTTAATCTGGCTTCCGCGGTCCAGCATCTGCTGCAGGACTTGCTTGAGTTTGGAGAGAGGCGCCTCACC
>DASXLK010000094.1:0-12681 GCA_036496365.1 Candidatus Angelobacter sp.
GTTCCACCAGCAGCATCGCCTGCAGGCAACGTTGCTGCGCGCCAAAGCCCGCATGAGCAACTGGCTGATCGGCCAGGCCATGCTGATGTGTAGCTTCGGATTCAGTAGCCTGGTTGTTTACTGGGCACTGGGCCTCAAATACTTTTATCTGCTTGCCATGTTCGCCGGCATCGCCAATATTCTGCCCATTGCCGGGCCCATCAGCGCCGTCGTGTTGGCCTCAGCCGTGGCCCTGCTGGATTCGCCGGAAAAGTTCGTGGGCGTAATCATCTTCTTTGCCATTTACTTTCAGATTGAAAGCGTTTTTCTCACGCCGCGCATCATGCGGCATACTCTCAACCTCTCACCGCTCACTGTCATCATTGCGCTCTCCATGGGAGGCGCGCTGGCAGGTGTCGTTGGAGCGCTGGTTTCCGTCCCGACCGCGGCTCTGGTCATGGTGCTGGTGGATGAATATCTGGTCAAGCGCAAGCCCGCGGAAGTGGCAAAATCCGCCGCGGCCGATTGAGCAGACAACAGGCAGCCCAGGCCATCCACTCCTCTTTTTCCTGCATTTCAAGTTTTTTAAATGAACCTTTTTCAGCCCAACAATTCCTTCTCGTTTCAAATTGGGAATCTTAAGATTGTTTACTTCGCCAAAGCTGCTCATCTGGCCGGCTGATCAAACTATAATGCGGTTGTTTATAGAACTCTTTTGAGGAGTACAGATCATGAAGATTTTCAAATTATCACTCAAGCTAACGGTGCTGGCTTTCGCTTTCGTAGTACTGCAGGGATCTCCTGCGCCAGCTCAGAGAACATGCCCGCCTTTTGCCGTCGTTTGCAATATAGACAATGGCGGGAACCTCACCGTTGGCACCTGCGGTTTCAGGCGTGGAGAAAACTGCTTTACCTGTTATGGCAGCGATGGTTCCGTGCAAGCAAGTAATCCTGACTGTCTTGCTTTTCAACCATGAACGCGGAACCAGGCACTAAGAACTTGTTTTCTATGAAATTCTCGCAGAAATAATCCCTCCGGGGCATAACAGCATTTAAAGGAAGTCCTTTTGCTCCGGAGAACTATATCCATTCGCGAAAGCACTGTTGAATACCTTCTAATTCGCTGTTTGCTAGAGCACCCTTATTTAAGAACACGCCGCGAGGGTTGCTACATTATTGCGCGCTAGTTTCGGCATGTGAGACTACTTTTTACGCCAATGACCGGCTGCCAAGTACCAAATAATAAGTACTAACTACTGCTTCTTCGTCAGCAGATTCTTGATCTGGTCCGCGCCAAATCCCACCAAAAAGATTGCAATCAGTGCCGGTACAAGGTCCAGCTTTAACACCTGTTCTTTGGCTCCGGCAATCATTCCAATCAGGGCCAGAAACAGTGTCAGCACCAGCCACAAAACTTCCAGAATGCGTCCGGCGCCCGTACGGCTTTTATTCCACTCTTGTGCGGCCTTTCCCCACCGCAACGTTAAGAGAAACCAAATGACCGTTCGCAGCTTCCGGCGTTTTGCTCCTTGCACATCCACCGTCGCGGCATCTCCCGCATCAACTTTGTACTCTTTGCGGTCTGCGTTGTTGATCAGCGTAGCCGCCAGTGTGTACTTTTCCGCTTTCTGGAAGTAGTGTGTCACCTGCCAGCCCTCTTCATGCAGCGTGGATTCGTTTGCATTGCTGAAGTCCCATCGGCAGGTCCATTCTTCCAGCGCGCTTGATCCATCGAGTGACGAAGGGAATTCCAGTCTGAAGTCGCATTGCTCGAATTGCCGGACCAGAACGCGGTCGCCTTTTACCTTCACCGCCTTGTTCGTCACCACATCGGGAATGTCGTCGGCAAACTTTCCCTGGCGCATCTGTTCCACCAGGCCCCGTGCAAAATTCAATTGCTCCCAGCTGTCATACTTCAGCGCATCCAAGAGTTGTGGCTCATGCTCCTTAATGCGCTCCAGGACCGTGTCACCAGACTGCAAAGGTTCCACCTGGCAGACATAATCCACTACCCGCTCCAGTTTAAAAAGCGCACGATCAAGAATCAGATAGTCCCTCTCCGCGATTTGCGCGGGATCAGTGCCATTCAACTGGGCTTCAGCCCCGCTGAAATTCGGTTTAATGGCCTTCCATGTTGCGCTTTTGCCAATCGTGCCGGTGGTGCCGTCAAACTTTACCTTCAGGTTCTTCACCCGGTCGGGCAGGCCGCTTACCCATCCCGTGTTGGATTTGCCTACCGTATCCATCTGGCTCTGTATGGTTTGGAGGATGGTTTGTGCATTCTGTGAATCTGCATCCACAAACTCAGATTTTCTTGCGATCCCAGTCAGCTTTTCAAAAAGAGCTTCCATATCCAGGATGACCGTAGGGGGAAGATTCAGTGATCGTAATTTCTCAAAATTGAAACGGGTGGATCCGATTCGGCCCAGCAGTTGTATGCGTGTTTCCAGCTGCTCTGACGCCTGTTCAATGCCGTCCATTTCTGAAGTAAAGTCGCTGTTCGTCCAGGTGAGATTTTTCAGGCGGTCCACCAGCAACCTCTGCTCCAGACCGGCCACCACGCGCAAACGCGAAGCCAGTTTCATGGAAAGATCGGAAATTTGCCGGCCCAGCACGCTCAGTTTCTCTTTCAGCTTCAGGCGCTTCATCTGGTTTGGCAGCGCAAAATTCAACGTTAGAGAGCAGAGACCGCCAAGCAGGAGAATCCAAAACACCCAGAAGTCAGCCCACACTTCTCTGCCGCTGCCGGAACTCGTGGCCAGATGTGTCTTGATCTTGAAGATTTTTGTGGCGATCGCGGATTTACAGGTTGGGTCCACACGGCTGACCACCAGCCGGCCATCCTGGATATTGTCTTTAAAGAGCCCTTCAAAGGGACTGCCAAACCAATCCGGAGGGATGGAGAAAGTTACGGGAGTGAGGCCGTTTCTGGGAAGTTCAGCGGGCGCTGCTGGGGTCGCGCCGGAAGCCGAGCTGTCCGTGGAGTGCAGCACGTGGCCGGCAATGTTGTATTCCCAGCTAAAAAGATAATCGCTGGAGCCATCATTCTGCAGCCGGAAAGACGAGGGCTGCCCTTCTACAAAGGTGAGCTCCGGAGCGTCCGGCGTGGCCACATCCAGGCTCACGGGAAAGGGCAGCTCATTCCTCACGATTCTAATCTTGCCTACGTCAACATTTTCGTTCTGGAGCGTTACTTCCCATTCACCGGTCTCATTGAACCCGCTGGCCTCAACTTTGATCCAAAGCTCTTCACCGGGCGCCAGCATCTTTTTTACGATCGGTTGATCGGTATCGCTCACAGATGTCGTATGCAACGTTCCACTCGTCACCTTACCGGCAGGCTTGCTGATTGCGTCTGTGATGGAAAGATAAAGTGGAAGGGCGGCAGCGCCACGACTCCCCTCATTACGGACTTTGATCCTGTTCGTACCCGCGCCCGCAGGATTGCAATATGGGTCAATGATGATTGAGGGTGTTCCCACAAGCGTTAACTTGGAGTCGGCGGCAAAGACAAAGCTGCTGACACTTAAGCAGAAACCTAACCAGAACACGATCTTACTCATGCGCTATCTCCATGCAGTGTGGCCCATTGCGTGGCAGAAAAAATTTGCGGATGCCCGGAAAATAAAAGGGGGTGAGCGATTCTCTCATATTTCTGTCTGCCCCAAATGCCAAAATGAAACTAAGCACGGAGAGCTTCAAATTTAAGGTGGAAAATGGAAGGCTGAAAACGAAACTTGAAAAACTGCCCCTCTTCCTTCTCTCCGGCCTCTGCCGCCTCCATTCCTCTGCGTTTCAAAGGTTTTTGTGATTGTAACCACACTTCTTCAGGACTAAATGCTGAGCGCTGACTGCTGACTGCTTCTCTACAATGCTAAAATCTAAAACTTAAACAACATGACCAGCAAAATTCCAGTCGGCATTCTCGGCGCTACCGGGACGGTCGGGCAGCGATTTATTCAATTGCTCGATGAACATCCGTGGTTTGAAGTTACCTGGCTTGCGGCCTCAGACCGCTCTGCGGGCAAACGCTATACTGACGCAGCCAAGTGGAACCTCGCCACGCCCATACCTTCCAGGATCGCGACAATGAAGGTCTCCGCCGCCGCTCCAGACCATGCCACGCCCAAGCTCGTCTTTGCGGCGCTTGATGCCACCGCAGCTCAGCAAATTGAGCCGCTCTTTGCCGCCGCCGGACACGCCGTAGTTTCCAATTCCAGCGCCTTCCGCATGGCGGAAGATGTTCCGCTGGTGATTCCTGAGGTCAACGATGACCACCTTCCGCTGATTACAACGCAGAGCTGGTATGAGACGAATGGCGGCTTTATGGTCACTAATCCCAACTGCTCCACCATTGGATTGGTGTTGGCCCTTGCGCCATTGCATCGCCGCTTCGGCATCGATAAAATTTTTGTCGTCACCATGCAAGCCATTAGTGGCGCTGGCTATCCCGGGGTGCCTTCCATGGATATCCTGGGCAACGTGATTCCCTACATCGCCAAGGAAGAAGACAAAATGGAAGCCGAGTCGCGCAAGCTGCTGGGCGCTTTCAGCGGATCACACGTCACGCCCGCTGATCTCACGCTGAGTGCGCATTGCAATCGCGTGGCCGTGGAAGACGGGCACACCGAATCCGTCTCCATCAAGCTGAAAAAGCCCGCCGGAGCGGAAGAGATTATTGCCGCGTGGAATGATTTCCGCTGCCTGCCGCAAAAACTCAAGCTGCCCACCGCGCCGGAACAGCCCATTATTTATGAGACTGCGCCCGACCGGCCGCAGCCTCGCCTGGACCGTGACCGTGGACGCGGCATGAGCGCCGTTGTCGGCCGCCTGCGCCCCTGCAATATCTTCGACTGGAAATTTACCGTGCTCTCCCACAACACGATCCGCGGCGCAGCCGGAGCCGCCGTGCTGAACGGCGAACTGCTCAAAGCGCAGGGATATATTCGTTGATCGAAAGCTTCTCAATAAACCGGGGTGGAGGAACACCCAATCCTGCTGTTCTCCGCGTCTCCGCGCCTCCGCGGTGGATTTTTAGAATTGCCTTTCTCCGTGCCTCCGTGTCTCCGTGGTGGGGGTTCCTTCCATGATCGTGATGAAATTTGGCGGCACTTCCGTACAAGACGCCCAGGCCATTGATCGCGTGGCGGTCATCGTGCGCGAACGCCTGCATGAACGGCCAGTTGTCGTTGTAAGCGCACTCGCTAAAATCACTGACCAGCTCCTGGCCATGGCTGCCGCTGCCGGCGCAGGCCATCGCGAGGAAGCTCTGGAACTTTCGCGCTCTGCGCGCGAGCGCCATTACAACTGCGCCACTGACCTGCTCGGTACTCACGCTTTTGAGCAGATTGCCCCTGAACTTGAATCCGACTTCAACGGTCTGGACGAGCTTTTGCGCGGCGTTGTGGCCGTGGGCGAACTCACGCCGCGGACCACCGACACTATCTCCGGCTTTGGCGAGCGTGTCTCTTCCAAGATTGCTGCCGCCGCGTTCTCACAGCGCAATATCGCGGCCGCGCACGTGGATTCGCGCAAATGCATTGTGACCGATTCCAGCTTCGGCAAAGCCATCCCACAATTTGAAGAGACAGACGAGCATCTGAAAGAAATCGTGAAACCACTGCTCGACGGCAACCGCGTTCCGGTCATGGGCGGATTTATCGCCTCAACTCCTCAGGGCATCCCCACCACACTGGGCCGGGGTGGCTCTGACTTCAGCGCAGCCATTGTTGGCGCAGGCCTGAGCGCAGAGCGCATTGAAATATGGACAGACGTGGATGGCATGATGACCACCGACCCCAATCTCTGCCCGGACGCCAAACGCATCAAGAACATCAGCTTTGAAGAAGCCGCCGAGCTGGCTTACTTCGGCGCGAAAGTTTTGCACCCGGCCACACTATTGCCTGCCATCCAGAAAAACATTCCGGTGCTGATTCTCAATTCGCGCAACCCGAAGAATGAAGGCACGCGTATCACGGCCACGGCTCCCAAGAGCAAAAATATCTTCAAGGCCATTGCCGCCAAGAAGCGCATCACCGTCGTCGACGTTGTCGCCACGCGCATGTTGATGGCGCACGGCTTTCTGAAAAGCATCTTTGAAGTTTTTGCCAACCATCGCTGCCCGGTTGATATGGTTTCCACTTCTGAAGTCAGCGTGTCCGTGACCGTGGATTCCAATGAATCTATCGCAGCCATTGCCGCCGACCTGGCCAAGCTGGCGGACGTGAAGTATGAAGGCCGCAAAGCCATCGTCTGTCTGGTGGGAGAAAACATCAAGAGCACACCGGGAATTGCCGCAAAAGTTTTCAGCGCCATTCCCGACGCCAACATACACATGATTTCGCAAGGCGCATCAGAAATTAATATCAGCTTTGTCATCAATGAAGACGCCGTGCCGGACGTGGTTGCGCGCCTGCACCGCGCGTTCTTCTCCCAGCTTGACCCCGATGTGTTTGCTTAAGAGAAGTGCTTGCTTGAGAGAAGGTTGCTTGAAAACCGTGTTCGCTTAGAAAGCGGTCGCATGAAAGAGGTGTTTGCGTGAAAATTCTTGTGCTTGGACGCGGCAAGACCGGCGCATTGGTGGCTGAGATCGCCAAAGAGCGGCAGCATGAAGTCCATACTCTAGCCAGTCAGGAAAATCAGGATGGCCGCGCGCTCACGCCAGCCACGCTTAAAGAAATTGATGCTGTAATTGACTTCACCACGCCGCACGCCGTCATCGCCAACATTATTCGCTGTGTGGAATCAGGAATTCCCATGGTAGTGGGCACCACGGGCTGGGACCAGCACATCGATAAAGTCCGCGAACTGGTAGCTGAGCGCAAAGGCGCGGTACTGTACGGATCAAACTTCTCTATCGGGATGAATTTTTTCTTCAAAGCCTTGCAGGCCATCGCGCCCGTTCTCAAGCATAACTATCGCGGCAGTATCGTGGAGCGCCATCACGTCCACAAAAAAGACAAACCGTCAGGGACAGCTGTCACTATCCGGAAAATTCTTGAGTCGGGCTCCGGAGAGAAAGTTGAAGTCGCCTCTGTCCGCGAAGGCGAAACCGTGGGCATGCATCTTGTAATGATGGATTCTCCTAACGACACGATTCTCTTCACACATGACGCTAAATCACGCGTCGGCTTTGCCGAAGGCGCTGTCCGCGCCGCCGAATGGATTAAAGGCAAGACCGGGTTTTACGAATTCCCGGAAATTGTGGACCAACTGTAGAAGTTGGTAAATGAAAAGCCCTCTCCCGTTCTTAAAAACGAAAGAGGGCTTTTTCTTTACGCTTATTTCTTCGCTGGCACAAACTCCGTTACGTTCAACGTGTTGTGCCCAAGCTCATCATTTTTAAACAATTGATCATAGGCATGATTGGTGAGCCACTGTGGCAGCAGGTTCACATAAAACGGACTGCCCAGCACGCCGCTAATTCCGCCCGGCAATGAGCTTACGCCCTGCATACCTTCATGCCGTCCTTCGCCCACAAACCGTTGTGACGGCCCTGAAGAAAACGTGAAGCCATCCACCGTGTTTGCCTTGGGAGTGAAGCTCGCAGCGTCAACAGTCTGGTAGCCGCCATCCGTTGGGATTCCGGAAAGCCCCGGCAGCGGCGCGGGAAATGCGCCTCCGGCAGGAGGGATGCTGAAAGGCGCACCCAGAATGTGCGAGAAGGTGATGCGGTGCAGCTTGCCCCAGCGATAATCATTCTGGTTTGTAGAGCCACCAAAGGCAGCGTTGAATGTGGGACTGGACAGCAGCGTCAGCGCATCTTTCAGGCTTTGCAGAATCACAATGTCGCGCCGATCGCCTGCATCCGTAACGCCCGCAATTTGGAAGAAGTTAAGGCCGGATGCGCCAACGCCCTGTGCGGTCGAAAAGTTTTCCAGCAGATGGCGCAGCGCCTTCAGGTAGGTCTGGTCCGGCAGAGAAGCTTCCACCGATCCCAGTCCAACCTGCGCCAGCGTTGTGCCCAGCGTCTCACTGATAAACTGGCTGCGCCACACGTTATACAGAGTGGCAGCAACGCTATTGGCAATTTCCTGTCCGGAGCGCGCAAACGGAGGATTGCCGGTATCGAATCCATCAAAGCCCTCTGGAATGCCCGTGGGCATGCTGAAATCCCAGCCGCGCAAGCGGCCTACCGCTTCCACAATTGCAGGATCGCCAGCCAGTGTAGCGAGCTTTGCATTCTGGCCCGCGCGGGCACGCGCGTTATCAAAGGCCTGCGTGATGAATCCCGTAAAAAGCTCGGCATCGCGTGGTGCAACATTGGCTTGTATCTTCTGCACGTCAGCAAAAGAAATCTTTCCACTCTTCAATTTTTCGCGGATTAATTGTGTGATCCGCCCGGAACGGAAGCCCGCGTCAAAGGTATAGCTCAGGAAATAAATTCCGCCGCCGGGCCGCAGCTGCCCAATCGGATTGTTCCCCAGCGTAACGCCCGCCGGATCATTATTGGCATTCACAAAAAAGCCGGCTTTGGGATTGATCACGTGCGGCATCTCGGCAAACGGCAGAATCTCAAACGCCGTGGATTGCCCCGGCTGCGGATGAATCACAGGCAACCACTCATTGCCGCCCTGTCCGTTGCGGATAAAAGCCGGCAGCGCGCCATTGACCGTGCCGGCCTGCAAGTCTTCACGCACCGGCATTTCACCCACGGCAAAATACGCGATGTTGCCCTTGATGTCGCCATAAACAATGTTCTGCGGCGGGCAGGAGAAGAACGGCAGCCCGGCTTCAAATTCTTGCAAGTTGTGTGCAGAAGCCCAGATCAATACCGCATCCAGCTCATGCGTGGCGCTGTAACCCGTCCACTCAACGCTCAGAGCTGAGCCAGTGGTTTGGTCCAGAGAAATAATCGGACCATTATTGCGACGCGGCACAATCAGCGTTGCCGGAGGGATACTGCCGCCTGCCGGAACGGTAATGAGATCGTCGGCGATGCCATCACCCACACTGTTAAAGCGGAAAACCTCAGGTACAGGAATCACATGTTCCAGCGCGCCTTTAAACACGGTGCTCAACCCGCTCGGAGAAGTAGGATCAGGAACAACCTGCTCCTGGAATGTATCGGTCACGTCCAGCTCGTCGTTGGTCGCGCCCCAGGCAAGAAATTTGTTGCGGCCCAGCGTGATGCCCGGAGTTCCGGGGAAGCCGTTGCCCATTACGTCCAGGTCGCCGGCTTCAAGATGCATGGGATACCACGTGGATGGCTCACCCAATGAAAGATGTGGATCGTTTTCTACAAAAGGATTGCCGGTAGTGGTGTTGCGGCCACTGATAGCAAATTCGTTGGACGCACCTTCCAGTTGCTGCTCGCGCGCGTGGCGCAGCAGTGGAATGTCGCGGACCTTGGCTGCGTATTCGCGGGCCAGCGCCAGCGTCTCAGGGCGGATTCCGCCGGGCAGTGTCTTGTGCGGCGCGCTCTTGCTCCAAAGCTGCTGTGAGAGTGGCACAGAAGCATCAGGCACAGTGGAAGCCGGATCAAACGGCGCAGAGCGTTCAATGTCTTCAAAGAAAAGTTTTGTACCGTCAAAGCCAGCGGCACCGCCTGCTGCCTGAAAGCTCAGTAATTCCACCGTCGGCTGTGTGTCGATATTGAAGGACAAACCAAAGGCAATCAGCTTCACTACAGACAGCGAATCTGTGGGTGTCCACGGCGCAAACTTGGTCAGTTCCAGCGCATGATACTCCGGCGGCAGCGCGTGCGATGCCACCCATGCATTGATACCGTTAGCATAGCCATTTAAAAACAGCAGCGCACGTGGCGACTGCACCGCCAGTGACCGCTCAGCCGCGCGGCGCAATCCCAGTGTGCGCAGTTGCACGTCCTGCGCCAGCGCTCCCTGCCCCACAAGTTCCGCCAAAGTGCCGCTGGCCTGCCGGCGGCTCACGTCCATTTGAAACAGCCGGTCCTGCGCGTGCAGATAGCCCTGCATAAATGTCAGATCGTGCTCGTTAGAAGCCTGCACATGGGCAATGTCATTTACGTCGCGGGTGACGGTGACCTTATCCTGCAATCCCGGCAGGGTCTGCGGAGTATTCTTGCCTTCGCCCTTTTCAGCAATGAGCGCCAGTGGGAAAGTGAGCATCAGTACGGCCAGCAAAAATAGGCGCAGACTGTTCCGGAAAAAGGTTTGCGGAGAAGAAATCTTGAGCTGTGCAACTTGAGAAGCTGAGTGAGACATGGAGCTGGTACTCCTTATGATTTAGGCGCTGGCCGAAGGGTGAAGCAGCCAATCTTTTTGCGGCAACTTGAAGGGCCACCAATTGTACGCCAGCCGTTTCACTTATTGAAAGCCCATCCAGCAGAAGTCACGCGCCGCGCCCAGAATTATTGGATGGACAAGAGTTCTGGGCCATTGGCATAGCGCTCCCTGCCACTTCCGGCCGTAACGACTTTCATTCCGCACAGAAGGTTGTTATATCTAGATTCTTCAACATCCTATCCATCGAATATAGCGGCATCATTAGCGTTACTTTTAATTTTAATATGTTTATACACGCATGCAATGTATTCCATTTTGGAACTATGTAAGCATTATTCATCTAAACTATATTGCTATATCAACTATTCCACGTTAAATTCTATCCTGTCACTCTTATAAAAGAGTGGTCAAAGGAGAAACTATATGTCAACCTACCGTAGAGCTATAGTCAGGCTCGCTGTGTTAGCAACCTTGGCGTTTGCTGCCGTATCACTAACTGCACCCAAAGCCTCCGCATTGACTTGCCAGCAAACGTGCTTGCAGCAGGACCAGGCATGTAATGCTATTTGCACCGCCAATCCCCGGCAGATGGGCTGCAGGGAAGAATGCCTTTCAAACTATGAAGACTGCCTGGCCGGCTGTTAGCAAATAGTCCATGGAGAGCTGTATCTTTTTGTTAATCCGATCACTACTTTAACTCAGGAGGGCAGCAACGATGAAAAGCATGGCCATGGAGAAAGCAGCCAAAAAGGTTGAAACTGTCGCAAACATAGGCATCGTCATTGTTGCTCTTCTACTTGTGGGTCTTTGGCTCAAAGGCAGCCTGCTACATCCGTCGGGATCGCAGCATAATATTCCAATTGGTTCAAAGATATCTTTAAAGACCGTAGACTGGCAGACGAATGGCAAAAGCATGGTGCTGGCCTTGTCTACAACCTGCCATTTTTGCACTGAAAGTGCTGGCTTCTATCGTGAACTGGCAAAAGAGTGCCAAAAGCGGAATGTACGCACTGTTGCAGTGTTGCCCCAACCAGTCAACGAGGCACGGCTTTATCTGGCAAATGAAGGCGTTTCCGTCGACGAGATCGTCTCGTCCCCTCTTGCGGACTTGCAGGTCGCCGGTACTCCAACCTTGCTCTTGGTCGATCAAGGCGCCCGGGTTAGGGGCGCATGGTACGGGAAGCTGCCAGAGACAAGCGAGAAAGATGTAATCGCCGGTCTGGCTCGCTAGTATCTTCCATCTGCGCTAGCATCCGCTTGATTAGATTTTTTGTTATCCTAAGTTTCACCATGAACCTCAAAGGCTGCGGCACCGCGCTCATTACCCCATTCAAGCAAGACCAGAGTCTCGATGAAAAAGCTCTTCGTGCACTCGTCGAGTGGCAGATCAGCTCCGGCATACACTTTCTTGTCCCCTGCGGGACCACGGGCGAGACGCCAACGCTGACCAAGGAAGAATGGCTGCGTGTGGTGGATATTACGATTGAAGTCGCCGCTGGTCGCGTGCCGATTGTTGCCGGAGCCACTTCCAATTGCACCGCAGAGGCTGTAGAAAAGGCGCGCGAACTTGGCCGCCGCAAAGGCGTTGACGCTATCCTGACCGCATCACCGTATTACAACAAGCCAACGCAGGAAGGCCAGTACCAGCACTTTAAGGCCATTGCAGAAGCCGTGGAGAAGCCAATTGTCCTCTATAGCGTGCAGGGACGTACTGCCGCCAACATTGAGCCGGCAACACTCGGGCGGCTGGCAAAAATTCCTAATATCATTGCCGTGAAAGAAGCCAGCGGCAATATCAGCCAGATTGCTGAAGTCTTTAATCACGTGCCAGAGAGCTTTCTGGTTTTCTCGGGTGACGATGCCGTGACTCTGCCGGTAATCGCGCTGGGTGGCGTGGGAATTATTTCCGTTTGTTCCAATGAAATTCCCAAAGAAATGTCTGACCTTGCCGCCGCTGCGCTGAACAACAATTGGGACAAAGCCCGGCGTATTCAGCGCCAGTTCCATCCGCTGATGCAGGCCAATTTTCTTGAATCAAACCCCATGCCGGCAAAGGCCGTACTGGCCATGATGGGACGCATTGAAGAAGTGCTGCGGCTGCCCATGTTGCCGGTGAAATCAGAAACACGGTCCAAGCTGGAAAAGCTGGCTACCGAGCTGGGACTGCTGCAAATGCATGCATCGGTTTCTGATCTTTAAATTTAAACCAAAGAATTCAAACCAAAAACGCAAACCTTTGAAACGCAGAGGAACAGAGGCAGCGGGAGGATTTGGAGTGATGTGTCTCGTCCGCTGCAGTAGTCATATTCATCTTCATCCTGCAGTAATCAATAGAAAAGTGGAGCGCAGGAATTTGAATGTGGAGCGCAGGCGCCCTCGCCTGCGGCGAATGCAGCTTTAGAGGATAAGAAGCAGAGCCAATCCTTCGTTAAAAAGTTAATTAAAATATTCACGTTCATGAAAGCTGTATTTTTCAATCGCAGGCGAGGGCGCCTGC
>DASXLK010000095.1:0-61498 GCA_036496365.1 Candidatus Angelobacter sp.
GAACTTCATCCTGCGTCCAGACGCCGGTCAGGCCGGGGATGCGTTCAGTAACCACGCCCATGTCACCACAGGTTCGTATGAGCGTCTCTTCCAGCTTGCGAACAAAATCCACGGCGCCCATGCGCGGCTCAAAGGCGCGCAGATCAAAGATCGGATAGCCAACGAGTTGTCCGGGGCCGTGGAAGGTGACATCGCCGCCGCGATTCGTCTCATGCAACTCAACGCCGTTCTGGGCCAGAAATTCGCGCGATGCAACAATATTTTTCTCGCCCGCGTTGCGGCCCATGGTAATCACCGGTGGATGCTCCAGCAAAAGCAGCGTATGCGTGATTCGCCCTTCTTTCACCAGGCCGACAAGCGTCTGCTGCAGTTGAAGTGCAATGGAATAATCCACTCGGCCGAGGTAGAGGACGTTGATGACTCTTAAATCCACACCTCATTTTTACCACTGATTCTCACTGATGAACACTGATAAAGGCGCGTCAGAAAACGTACAAAAAACTGTTTCATGCCGTTATTGAAAATCAGTGGTGAGGATTAGCTCGCGCGCTCTTCGTCAAACATGTCATCCATGTAGCTGCCGGGATCTTGATCGAATTTACGCTGGCAATCGAGCGAGCAGAAGTAGATGGTTTCCGCCTGATAATCCTGGCTGGCGGCTGCTTCAGCAATAGAGATATTCATTTTGCAAACTGGATCGATAGGCATGATTCTCCTCCTGCTAAGTGTGATACGGAAACGGGTGGAAAGGATTGCTGAGGAAAAGCAGTCAGCAATCAGCCATGCAGTTCAGCCGCAGACGGATGCTGATAAAAAAAATAGCCGCGAATCAACACGAATGACACGAATCATATTTCAGCTTTGATTCGTGTATATTCGCGAAATTCGCGGCCTGTTTTCCTGAACTACTTCCTAGTGATAGAGATCCCTCGCTTGCGCTGCGGGATTTCAGAACTTACGCGTTAATCGCCTTACCCTCAACCGCGCTGAAGGCATCGAGCAATCCTTCAGAAACGGTCGGATGCGCGTGGATGGTAAACATCATGTCTTCTATGGTGGCTTCCAGCTCAATGGCGGTTACGGCTTCTGCGATCAGTTCCGTCGCCATAGGGCCAATGATGTGTACGCCCAGAATTTCACCATACTTTGCGTCAGACACAACCTTGATAAAGCCCTCATGGTTATTGATGATAGTGGCTTTGGAGTTGGCCGTGAACGGGAATTTGCCGATCTTCACTTCATAGCCAGCTTCCTTGGCCTTTGCTTCTGTGAGGCCCACGCTGCCAATCTGCGGCTCGCAGTAGGTGCAGCCGGGAACGTGATTTTTGTTGATGGGCTTGGCAGGTTTGCCTGCGATGCGAGTGGTCGCAACAATGCCTTCCATAGCGCCAGCGTGCGCAAGCTGCGGAAATCCGGCAACGATATCGCCGATGGCGTAAATACCTTTTTCGCCGGTTTCCATCCATTCATTCACATGGACAAATCCGCGTTCCACTTTTACGTTCGGGGTCTTTTCCAGGCCAATGCCTTCCGTGTTCGGGCCGCGGCCAACGGCGACCAGAACTTTTTCCGCCTCAATTTTCTGAGTAGCTTCTCCCTGTGGAGTGCACATGACGCAGACGCCATCTTTTGTCTTCTCAACTTTTTCAACCTTAGTGTTGACTAAGCAGTTGATGCCTTTTTTCTTAAATGACCGCAGCAGCTCTTTGCTGACTTCTTCGTCTTCCACGGGGACCAGGCGCGGCAACATTTCAATGACCGTAACTTCTGCGCCAAAGGAACGATAGATAGAAGCAAATTCCACGCCCACAGCGCCAGAGCCAATGATGACCATGGACTTGGGCAAAGCGGAGAGCGAAAGCACTTCGATATTGGTAAGAATGCGGTCATCGGCTTTCAGGCCAGGCAGCATGCGCGCATACGAGCCAGTGGCCACAATAATATTTTTGGCTTTGATCTCGCTTGCGCCTTTGCTGCTTTCCACTTGAACGGTGTGCACGCCATTTTTTGCCGGACCGGTCAATTTGCCAAAACCGAGCACGCGATCTACTTTGTTCTTGCGCACCAGAAAATCAAGACCCTTGGTGTGCTTGGTGACGATCTTGTTCTTGCGGTCCTGAATATTTTTCCAATTCAACTTGCCCACGCCAAGGCCATCAATGCCATATTCTTCCGCGGCTTTCATGTGGTCATACACTTCAGCGTTAAAGAGCAGTGCCTTTGTAGGGATGCAGCCAACGTGCAGGCATGTGCCGCCAAGCTTGTCTTCTTTTTCGATCAAGCAGGTTTTCAGTCCAAGCTGGCCGGCGCGGAAAGCGGCTGTATACCCGCCCGGGCCTCCGCCGATAATGGCAACGTCATAAATCGTATCTGGCACAGTAGTGCTCCCTCTGGTGGAAAATCAACGTGTGAACAAACAGGTGATTGTAAATCCGGAGCGGCCTTGCCCTCAAATGAAGCAGGCGGCCTTCCACCATAAATTTATCGATGACAGTTAGATTAGAACCGGCACAGAAAGGATTCGAGCCGCCATAAAGCAGAATTGGCAGCATATAAGCTGCCAATTCAAATTTACAACGCATTGTTTACAAGCCAGAATTCAGGGTTTGGATGCACCGGCAGCAGGACCAGCCGCGCTTTCCGCCGGAACCGTGAGGGTGGCGTTGGTGGTGCCGATCAGTCCGGATTCATTGTCGCGTACGCCCAGGCGAAGAATGTAGTCTCCAGACGCCAGGCTCAACTGGGTCCGGCAAGGGAAAAAGCCCTTCATTACTTTTTCATAGGCTTCAGAATTCAATGAGCCGCCCATTTTTTCCGCTTCCACGGCAACTGGTTTATCAGGAGATTTTTTCGTAAAGACCCGGACAGCACATTCCATGTTCACCTTTCTCAGACCGCCCTCGACTTCAGTAAAACTCAGCGCGTGCGGATCAACTCCATAACTCACAATCAACTTGTTTTGTGTTTTCTCAGAAGGCGGCATGACCATGGCCTTAAATGGCAGTGCCGTGGAAATGGGCAGGTTCAGTCCCAGGGCTTCATCGAAATCCGCGTCCTGCTTTTTGGGATTGAGTTTGGCGAAGGCGGCACTATCTGCCGCAAAGTAACCAATGCGGTAGCGGAGTTTTACCCCGCCGCGCTGTGACTTTATCTGGATCTTACGGAAAGCGCCGTTCCAGTCTTTGTTCTCAGGGTAATAGCCCAGCGTGTAATAGGTTGAGCCGTCATCAATGCTTTCGCGAACGGCAGCTTCCAGGTCATTGCGATTATAAAAAGCGCGGCCCCCGGTGCGGTCCGCAAGATCATTCATGGTGGAGTGGGATGCCATTCGATCATCTGATTCCCTGTCCATCTGAGCGCCAATTCCGCCGCGCACAGTATAAGCAGGCAGCGAGTTGCTGGGATTGTTGGCAACATCGAAAAAGCCGCTGCTGGCTAGCCCCTTGGCATCCAGCGGGTAGATGGCAATTTGATAATCACTTAGTAAATTGCCCGTGTGGGCGATCTCATTGCCATAGTTGCGATTATTCATGAAGGCGTTGCCGCTGGCATTTGCCAACAATACATCGAAGGGGAAAGCTTCAGAGACCCAGATCAGGTTTTTGCGTCCGGGATATCCTGACAATGATCTGGCCAGCGAGTTGAGCGCAGCCAGAGTCATTTGCACGCGCAGGTCCGCAAAGTCCCCGGTCATCTGGTCTTGAAATTCCCTGATCTGAGCTGCCATCGCCGGCGGCAGCGACTGGGCAATGCCCGGCAATATGGGAGCCGAAGATGCATCTGTAGCAGTTAGAAAAGGAGAATTCTTCCCTTTAAAGCTGCGCACTACTTGCTTCAGTACCGCTGAATCAGTCGTGAAATCCTGCACTAAACGAAGCTTGTCCGCGAGGAAATAGACGGCAATAGGTTCATTGTCCGGCAGCTTCTCCAGAAATTTGACCATGGCTTCACGCATGAAAGCCTGGTTCATCCGGCTGGTGTTGAGGGAGTCCATCAGGATTATGTTCAAGGCGCGGCCTGACTGAAAATGAGGCAGGTTATCCACTACGTTCGGAGGATTTGCCGGCGGTTGCTGCTGGCCAGCAGGGGCCGGCTCAGGGTGCTGAAAATTGAAGATGCGAATACTCTGGGGCTTGCCATCTTCTAAAAGCGTAAGATCTTCCTGTTTAAGGTCAGTGATTGGGGCACCCTTGGAATCCCGGGCAACTACATCAATTACTACCATGCGCGTCTTTACTTTTAAGACCGGAGCATTAGGAGCCTGCTGCTGGCCAGGGCCAGCTATAGCCTGCGTGTTCTGGGGTGTGGCTGAGGTCTGTGTACCTTGAGAGTTTTGCTGGGCCATGCAAGAGCCGGCAACAACCAAAACAGCTGTAAGGGTGAGTATGGGTATACCTTTAGACATAGAACTCCTAATATCCCGCTCAGCTCCGCGGACTGACTTTTGCAGGTTTTAAAATGATGGCGCGAAGCGAATAGTAGCAACTCTGTAGCCGGTTTTGTAGTCATTTTATCGCTAGTTTAGTAAGGAATTGTTAGAAACTATTTATTTCAGCATATTTAATCTATAAACGGACAGAGAACTTGAGTAGCTATGGTAAATATCGCCACCGGGTAAGGCGTTCCATGGATAGCTTTACCGCACCAGTTTGCGGCGCGGCCTTTGTTTAGCTGAAATCGAGCGAATAATCAGCTTGCCTTTGCCGCTTTCCGGCAGCGGCGTTTTACCTTGCGCCACAGCAGCGGCGATGAGAGCGCCAACGCGAGGGTCGGCCAAAACTTTGGCGGATTCCAGACGGACAAAACGGTTCTGGCTTCCGGAGCCGAGCTGCAGCTTGTGTGGGTCATGGAGACTGGCGCCATAGTAAAACGAGAGTCCCACGCCATTGGCTGCTGCCGCAAGGGAAACAATGCAATCTGTTGGGCGGTCCGTGGAGCAATAGCCGATGACGAAGAAATTGTAATTGTCATAGACGAGCTCATTCGCCGTGGGCAGCCGCTTGCGCAGCACTTTGTGGGCAGAGCGAATCAGCGTTTGCTTGTCCGGATCAAACTTGTCGATAAAGTCAGCAAGTTGGTCTTCAGGGCTCGCGATTGCCGTGGTTTTTGCTGTTGAAGTGGGACTGGCCGCGGCTTTGTATTTTGGCTTTGGTTTCATGGGACCTCAGTCGCTCACACTGGCAAGAAGCAGCGGCTATTCTATCCCGGTTTCCGCTCTGCTTTGATTGCTAACCCCGATTGCCGATTTGTGACGCGCGCGTGGCAGGACTGTGCTAGCCTTTCACTCGCCATGTCTTCAAGCTCAACGCCTTCCGAATCAGCGTCTTCTTCTGATGATTTGATTATCCCCATTGCGCCGGTCAAACTGGCACGCAGAGCGTGGTTGCGTGTGTTGGGTTTGCTTGTGCTCGGCCTGCTGGGCGCAACCGTGCTGGCGTTTTATGGCCACCAGTTGCATCGTTTGGATGCGGAATTGAACAGCTATAAAGACGCCGAGTCGCAGTATCACGTAAGGACGGAGGCAATTCATCGCTTGAGCGATATGGAGACAGCGTTCAACCGTTTTCTGCTGGACGCAAACTCAGCGAATCTGGGCCTGATGCAGGGCGACAAACAGCGAATCGAGCAACTGGCCCAATGGGACGCGACTGCAAAAAGTGACCAGCTTCTGCAAAATCTGGCGGCGGCCGAACAGAAGTGGTATTCACAGATTGTGCAGCCAGTGGTTGACGAGCGCAATAAGCTGGCGACAGGCCAGGGACTGCCGGAAGACTTCTTAGCTAAATATCGCGCAGCCCGGCAGGATTTGCAGCTGATTAACTTTGAGGTCGCCACGGAAAATGCTCATCGCCAGGCCCAGGATGAGTTGCAGCAAACAGAGAGCAAGATACGATGGTTGTGGGTGCCATATCCGCTGGCAGTATTGTTGGCAATTGGCCTGGTGGCGTTAGGAACAAAAGCCATGAAAAGCGTGAGCCACCTGAAGTATGCGGCGGAGAACGCAGGTGAAGAAGAAGAGGACAACGGAAGAGAGCCTGAAAGCCATGAGGAGAAAAAATGATTTCAGCATTGATTTGGTGGATTATTGTTGGGCTGATTGCAGGATGGCTGGCCGGCAAGATCATGAAAGGTTCAGGTTACGGCACGCTGGGCGACATTTTGCTGGGAATGGTGGGTGCGATTGTTGGCGGATGGATTCTGCGCCTTCTGGGCTTTTATAGCTCTGGCGGGTTGATCTCTTCAATCCTGGTGGCGACGCTGGGCGCAGTGCTGCTGGTCTGGCTGGCGCATAAGCTAAAATAGCTTACTGATTCGAATAGAAGATTTACCCCAACAGTCTTGCGGCATCCTTGGCAAAATAAGTCAGAATCAGCTGCGCACCGGCGCGCCGAATTGACGTAAGCGACTCCATCATTACGCGGTCGCCATCCAGCCAGCCATTGCGGACAGCCGCCTGCAGCATGGCATATTCACCACTCACCTGATACGCGGCAATTGGCAGATCAAAGCGACGACGCGCCTCACTGATCACATCAAGGTATGGCATGGCTGGTTTCACCATAATCATGTCCGCACCTTCTTTTACATCCTGCGCAATCTCACGCATGGCCTCGCGGATATTTGCACCGTCCATCTGATAAGAGCGGCGGTCACCAAATTGGGGCGTTGAATCGGCGGCCTCGCGGAAGGGCCCGTAAAATCCTGAAGCGAATTTTGCGGCATAAGAAAGGATAGGCGTATTCGTAAATCCCGCCTGATCTAAGGCTTTGCGGATTGCGCCAACCCGGCCGTCCATCATATCGGATGGAGCAATAATATCCATGCCTGCGCGCGCCTGAGCAACAGCGGTCTTGGCCAGGATTTCCAGCGACGGATCGTTCAAGATTTCATACTCAACTTCAGCGGCAACCTGCGCGGCTGTGCTGCTGCGTCCGCTATTGCCTGCGCCGCCCCGCTTGAAAGAAGCTCCATTGCCACCGGGCGAATTCTTCTTCTGCACGATACCGCAATGCCCGTGGGACATGTATTCGCACAGGCAGACATCGCCCACAACCACCAGATCGCGCACTTCGCGTTTGATGGCCCGCGTGGCTCGCTGGACAATGCCATCTTCCGCCCACGCGCCGGTGGCGACGTCATCTTTTTTCTCCGGCAGACCAAACAGAATAATTCCGCCCACGCCCAGGCTCTTGGCTTCCCGCGCTTCTTTTACCGCTTCATCCACGGAAATGTTAAACACTCCCGGCATGGAGCTGATCTCCCGGCGCACGCCCTCACCCGGGCAGACAAATAAAGGATAGATAAAGCCCGCAGGCGTGAGGCGGGTTTCACGCACCAGTGACCGCAAAGAATCGGTCTGGCGCATGCGGCGGAGACGTGTGACTGGAAAGCTCATAACTTTAATTTCTGCACTTTAATTCTGCACTTAGAAATTCTGCACTTAGCCAAAGTTTAGCAGAGTTTATTGCGATTTTAAGAGGTCAGCGTAAGCTTTAGTGAGTGCCCCACTGATGTCCTCCAACGCCCTCTGCACGATCATCTCTTTGTACGCTGCTTGCGCAATGGCTTGAAATTTCTCTACCGGCACCTTTTTCATATCATCTTCTTTCATTGTGATTCCAATCAGAGCTCCGCCGTCGATCATCCGGCTCAGCGCCTGCTCCTGCATGCTGGTAAAAGCCTGTTGCGTGAGATACACATCCGTATAGCGGATCAATTCGTCATACTTCATATAGGTCACGGCGCCGCTGGTAGTGGCTGTTTGCCACGCCGTGGAATACAGATCATGCATGGCAATCCCAAAATGCATGCTTTGGTTTTTGATTGCGTTGCGGTCCTTTGCAACCTTGTTCATTAAATCAATAATATGGCTCAACTCCGCCTCCCGCTGATGGATATCCTTAATTGACTCGTCCACGGTTTCCTTATTTCTGCGAATCTCCTCTGTAATATTCGTCCGCGCCTCCCGCACCAGCGCCCGATGGTGAAACCATTCCACTCCGCCCTCCATAGCCAGAGCAATCAGAATGCCCAGCACCACCGTGAACATGTGAAACAGAAACTCTTTTCTGGAATGGATCGGCTTATCTGGCGCATGGATCTCCATGGACTCTCCTCGTTTCGCAGTTATCTCGTTCGACGCATTAGCCGCGACGAACGAAACCTGCGTGCTGCTGGTGCTCGGCTTTCCTTCCGCTGCTGGCTTCTCTTCCGGCATATTTCCCGCATCATAGCGTGTTCACGTCCAACCTGCGAACTATCGTGCTTCTGCGCTACTATCTTATAAATGGTTCCTTCTCCGCTCCAGCATTCTTCAGCCCGCGTCCTGGAATTTGATCACTTCCGTGACGTTCTCGCGTTTTATGTCAGCTCGCCGCTAGGCAAGGCGCGCGTGGCGCAGCTGGAACCGTCGCTGGACCGCGCCTGGATCAATCATCAGCAACAGCTTGCCGACGAGACTCGCCGTTTTTACGTCGCTGGCGGCCGCTTTGACTTTGTCGGACTCTTTGACGCGCACAGTCTTCTGGCCAAAGCGCGCATTCCCGGCGCAGCCCTTGAGATTGACGAGATCCGCGACCTCGTCCTGCTTGTGGACAAAGCCGCTGAATGGCGCGAGATGGCCATTCATCCGCCGGAGTCGGTCAAGCCGCACTGGCAGGGCATGCTGGAACTGACTGAACAAATCGCAGACTTCGCCCCGCTGCTACGCTTCTTCAGTAACAAGATCCAGCCGGACGGCACACTCGACGACCGCGCGTCGGCTGAGCTTACGCGCATCCGCCGTGAAGTAGAAAGGCAGAAGCGCACGATTCAGGAATCTCTCCGCGGCTATCTGCGCAGGCTCTCTGAAGGCGGCGCAGTACAGGATGACGTGGTCACCATTCGCGGTGAGCGTTTTGTCATCCCGGTAAAAACCGAGCTGCGCAAGCGCGTGAATGGCGTGGTGCACGGCGCAAGTTCCAGCGGACAGACCGTCTTTATCGAACCGCTGGAAACCATTGAGCAGAACAACGATCTCGTCCGTCTGCTGGAAGAAGAGCAGGCGGAAGTGCGCCGCATTTTGCAGGAGATGACGGAGCGCCTGGGTGAAAACACTCCGGCCATTGCCACTGCTACCGACGCCATGGCAGAAATCGAGTTGCAATTCGGTAAAGCGCGCTTTGCCGTGGACTATGACTGCGTCCGCCCAGAGCTGACTGGGTCTGAATCGACAAACGCCTTTCTAGAGCTGCGCGCGGCGCGGCATCCCCTGCTGGAGCGCAACCTTAAAGCGAAAGGCGGCAAGGTTGTTCCGCTTACGCTGGAAATGGATAGCGCGCATCGCCAGCTGATCATCAGCGGGCCCAACACAGGCGGCAAAACCGTGGGTCTGAAAACCGTGGGCTTGCTGGCGCTCATGGCGCAGGCCGGCATTCCCATTCCTGCCATCACGGCGCGTATGCCGGTATTTGATTTTGTGCTGGCCGATATTGGCGATTACCAATCGATTGAGCAAAATCTTTCTACCTTTTCCGCGCACGTCACCAACATTGATTTCATCTCGCGCACGGCCACGCCGCATTCGCTTGTCCTGCTGGACGAGCTGGGCTCCGCCACCGATCCTGAAGAAGGCGCAGCCCTGGCCGTGGCCATTGCTGACCATTTTCTGCGCAGCCGCGCGTTGACCATCATCTCCACGCACCACACGTCGCTCAAGGTTTATGCCGCCAATAATTCCGGCGTGCTCAACGCCTCCGTGGGCTTTAATGAAGATACTTTGCAGCCAACGTACGAGCTGCGCGTCGGCGTGCCTGGCGCTTCAGCGGGCATCAACATTGCACAGCGTCTCGGACTGAATCGCAAAATTACTGATGCCGCGCGTGAACGCCTGACCACGCAGACGCAGGACGTCAGCAAATTTCTTGACCGTCTGCACACCGAGCTGCGCGACCTTGAACGCGAACGCACGCTAGCGCAGAAAAAAGAAGAAGATCTGGGCCGCGAGTTGAAGCGCCTGGAAGCTGAAGGCCAGCAGGAGCAGCGGCAGAAGACGCGCGAATTTGAGCGCAAAATCGAATCGCTCATCGGCGACTTTGAGTATCAGGTGCGCGAAGCTATCAGCGGCATACAGGACCGCGCCGCCGCGCAGAAGCTGTCCAAGCAGGCGGAGCAGCGTATCGCCAAAATGCGGCGTGAATTCAAAGAACAGTTTGACGCCAGCGTGGTGGCACATAAAACCGGCGCTGACCGCAATGATCCCAATGCGCGTCCGCATGAGGTCAAGCACATTTCTGAAGGCGATACCGTCAAGCTCAAGTCGCTGGGCCGCACCGCCGTGGTCAAACGCAAGGTGGATGAAAACACGTTTGAAGTTGAGATGGGCGCAATGAAGATGAAGATTCCGCGGCATGACGTGGCCGAGGTCTTCTCTAATAGCAATAACCGCGGCGGCGGAAATCCTGTGGCCGCAGCGCGGGCGCGAGGCATATCTGTAACGTTGAACGAAGATTCCAACGCGCCTACGGAACTCAACGTAATCGGCCGCAACGTGGACGAAGCCACCAGCGAGGTAGAAAAATTTATCGACCGCGCGTTTCTCGCTGGACTCTCACGCGTGCGGATCGTCCACGGCAGCGGCATGGGAATTTTGCGGAAAGCGCTGCGCCAGTATCTGCAAAAACATCCGCACGTGGCGACGGTATCAGAACCCCAGCAGAATGAAGGTGGGGCGGGTGCAACGGTGGTGGAGTTGAGAGAGTAGGGGTACTTGTTCACTTTCGAAACAAGTGTTTGTATTCTTCCCAAAGCAGCCAGGCCAGCAACATAGCAACCGAGAGAACAGAACATAATTCGACCATCACTAGTTTGATCTTCGTTGACCAGTCAAGCCGGTTCAAAACACTCTCTCCTTTTGCAATTACTCCAAGGACGAAAAAAAGGACTGGACTCATTAGGTCCAGTCCTCATTTTTAACTAAGCAACGCTGATTTCCTCATCACCTACCCTAGGGGCAGACCAGAGTCTCCGTTTTTCGGTAAGTCTCCGGAGCAAAACCTTCTGCTCTGTTGGACTGAGGGCATCAAAGTCCAAACCGTCTAGGGAATCTAAGATTGAGCGATATGCAATCTTATTTGTGTTTTGTTCTTCCTCTTTATCTTGCCGATGCTTTTCGTGTGCGATAACTGGTCGAGATTTTTGCTCCAGTGTAATTAAGTCAATGTCGCCTTCCAAGAATTGGGCAACCAATTGATTACGCGGAGGCAGCTTACTAAAAATTTTTCGTGCCTCACGGATCGTTTCTTGTGCGCGTCCCCCTGAAAATGCTGAGCCACCCTTCAACAAGGAAAGCAGGTTATCAAAAACCTCGTCTCCGAGACCGTGTCTCTTCTGCAGGATTTTCGCAAGAGGCGTTAATTCTTCGAGTTTGTTATATGCAATTGTGCCACCGCCAACTTTGACCGCATCTGCAGTTACCCGATGAACAATTTTTGCAGGCCACGCTCTCAGGACTTTGAGCTTCTTGTTAACTGACTCTGCCATGGATGGAGGAAATGCCTCCAGCACTTCAGCTGCGTCTTCGACATCTCTAACATCTAGTTTTTGTTTTTTTGCAGCTAGGATCACGTCGGCCAACTGCACGGTTGGGTCAAATGCAGTGTGGCTATTATTCAGAATTTCTCGGAGTACAATTCTCTGCACTGAATCCAAGGGTTGCAACACACGAGCATCAATATGCGTGTGTCCATTTCTTTCCGCATGATCCACTCTTCCATGACCATCTTCCAGATAATAAGAGCCCTTTTTGGTGGGGTGCTTACACACAACGATTGGAACTACGATCACATCGTTGAGCATCTCCGTGGCTTCACTAATCCGCTCTTTCTGTGTTTCCCGACGGACACTCATTCCTTTGTTCCATCCCGGATTGTCTTCGTCTCGGATAATGCTGGTTATTGGTATGCGTTTTAACTCACCTGGCTCCAACGACGCCAAAAGGCTAGAATCAGCCAACTTTGATTTTTCTTCGCGCAAATGATTGCCCTCCTTGGGCAGGAGGCAACGGGAAAAAAGGACCCCGCTAGGGGACCGTTAGGGAGGAATGTACACGCCTCGCCTGGGTCCTCTTAATTGAGGACCGAATGGAGAAGAATGTATTTTCTATGCCTCGCCTTGGGGTCCTTTTAGTAAGGCCCCCTTTTGCGTTGCCAGTAACAGTCTAACACCAGCCACGCAGTCGAAAGTAAATTTTATTATTTTCTTTTGTAGCTTCGTCCACCCAAAGTTCGATTCGTATCAGGGCACGAGCTTTCTGCCAGCACAACCACGGTCAGGCGCGCCGCTCGGCGCGCGATGAAAATAGCCCGGTACATTTCCGAGGTGCGCTTGCGCGCTGAGGAATACGTGCCGGGTAACGGCAGGGAGATGAGATCAGTCCCGCCAGGGACGGCTGAAATTATTCTTCATCCGACGGCAAATCATGCTTCTTCAAAATTATTTTCCATTCGTCGGCAAAACTGGTCTTGGCATGACGCTTGGCCTGATTGGAGATGTAACGAACTGTCGCCGGAACCTGCGACATGCCGATGGTGAATCCGCCATAACCTTCCTGCCAATCGAATTTGCGTTGACCGCTCTTATGCATCCATTTGGATGAACCGGATTTGATCAATTGAACGCCTTTGGCCACGGCCATGGTTGGCGGTAGCGACAACAAAACATGGCAATGGTCGGCGACGCCACCAACGGCCAGCGCCTTCATTTTGTTTTCCCGGGCAATTCCACCGATGTAGGCCCATAGCTTTGGCTGAATTTCCGGCATGATGGAATCTTTACGGTTTTTAGTGGCAAAGACACAATGAACAAGGATGCTGGTTTTGGCGTGATAGGACATAGGCGCTACATTGTAACTTCAGCCGTCCCTGGCGGGACTTGTCTTGTTCCTGCCTGGTACCCGGCACGTATTCCTCATCCCGGCCAGCCGGGACTCGGAAATGTACCGGGCTATTTTCAGAGCGTCCCTGACGGGACGCAAAACCTCACATTCGATTTGAATACTCTTAATCCCTAATACGAACCTGCGTCACGCGCGTGCGCTGTCCCAACACCTTTCTCAATTCCACCACTTCTAACCTCTCCGGACACTCGTTCCAGTTATGTCTCCAGCAAACAATCAGGTCACAGCCCTTGGGGTCATGTCGATGCCTGAAGAAATTGCGGCTTTCAAATTCAAACTCTATCCGCACGCGCTGCCACTGCCCTTGCGCCACCTCGCGCATGGCTTCGCAATCGGGAAAACCGGTCTGGCAGCGCAGCACAATAAAGCCGAGCTGGCGTGCCATCGCGCCAAACGCAAAAATCACGCCCAATTCGTTAATCGGCGCGTGGGCCATCTCCGGGAGACGCAGTGGTGGGCCATAGATAGCGCGATCTTCCAGCACGCGCGCTCTGCGCGTGATCGGACGTGCCAGCGGCATGCTCTCGCCGCCTGCCTGACCGTTTCTCGTCGTCAGTGCCGCAGTCATCTTCAGCACGTCCTTCCATTTGCCCTGGATTTTTTGCTCCCGCGCAAAACGGCTGAAGACTTCCGGAACGCGCATCCAGCTTCCATAGCGGCTGTGAAATGGCATATCGCTGAAGCGGCCTCGGCTTTCATACTCCGCCACCGTGGGAATTTTCCCCAGCTTCCGCGCCACCGATGCCCAGTCCAGCAGCACCGTGGATTCCTGCTGCCGGAATCCGGATCCCAAAGGCCGCAACCCGGCCTCTTCCAGCGCCGTCTTCAGGCCACCGAGTTTGTAAAGCCTTTCTTCTGAAATGCCCGCCATCTCGCGCAGGTCGCGGCGTGTGGGGTTGCGTTTAAGTTTTTTGGCACACAAACGGATAGCTTTGAGGATTTCTTCTTTTGACATGGTTTTTCTCTCTCGTGATGGTTTTCAAGAAATGAAGGGTGTTCGGGAAAATTTGGAACGATTTTTCAGGGCAAAGCGAAAGGCTCAACCAGTTAGGGTGACGGGTTGAGTCAACAAAAAAGCCACCCTTATAGGTGGCTTCTCTTCACATAAATTTTGGATTGCTTTTTCCGATTCACGTGCGATGTCGCGCAATTCTACCGCCAGCGGCTAAAAACTGCTGATTTTAGACACACTTATAGCGTACGAGTGAAGGCACGGAAAAACACAAGCTACGGCTAACTTGCGGATTGCCAACGGCTTATGTTGATAGGTGCCTTCTTGGATGCAGGCCTTTGAACTCGCCCAGCAAACCGCAATTTGCTGGCGTCCCTTATCGGGCAAGCCGGCGCCGCTCCCGGCTGACTTATACTAGCAAATATGGAACGAAGAATACAAGAACAAAATACATATAATTTACCGGAAAAGCGAACACCCACTTAACGTTCGCGCCCCCTATATTTGCACTTCTCGCGGTAGCCACCCCTGGCACAGCGGAGCAGATTGTCAATAATTGACAATCAAAACTATACTTTCCCTATAAACGTGAACCTGGGCCCAGGTTTTGATGACTTCGTGGCCTCGTGCGAAAAATGAAGTTTTGTAAATCTATGCAGCCGCTTTTTGAACAGGAACTTGATCAGGAATTCGTTGGCTTACCAGAGGCAGTTTCGCTCCTGGGCATTTGCGCTGCCACGGTCAGAAACTGGATCAGGCACCAATACATAAAACCAGAGACTGTCCGCGGAAAACTTGCTTTTGATCTTAAGCAACTGAAGGAGTTGAAAGCGAAGATTGAGGCAGGCGAGATTGACCGCCTGAGCCGCCGGGCCAACAAGAAAGAATCAGCACTCACTTTTGTTCCAACGGAATATGCCGATAGTCCGGAAGTTTTTTCCGCCATTCAATGCATTGCGGAGAAGTTCCGGCGCGAACAGCTGCATCTTGAAACAACGCTTTTGTGCATGGCGCTTAAACTTCTTGAACAAAAGGGATTGGTGGCGCAGGCCAGTGCAAGAGACTTTGCCGCGATGGAAATCAGAGGCCAGGCATTGAGAAAAGAACTGGAGTGGTGGTTTGAGCGGGCCAGTGCGATTTCCTCTCCAACGTATTCCTGTATGGTTGACCGCCCTCTGCCGGTGGTGCGGGATTTTCTGGGACTCTTATACCAGTCACTGGCGAAAGCAGGCGCCAAGGCAAAGGGTGGCACATACTACACTCCCCGGCGAGTGGTGGACAGCATAATCAAAGACCATGTACATGAGAGCTCGGTGGTGCTTGATCCCTGCTGCGGCACAGGGCAATTCCTGCTGGCAGCCGCGGATTACAGCCCGAACCCTTTAAATCTTTGGGGCTTTGATGTGGATGAGATCGCGGTTCGACTGGCCCGGCTCAACGTGATCACACGCTTTCCAGACACTGACTTTTTCCCGAACATTTACTGTGAGAACACGCTTCTGGCATTTCCATTTTATGCCAGTCTCAAGGGCGCGGAAATCCCGCGTTTTGACGTCATCTTTACCAATCCTCCCTGGGGATCTCATTTTCCTGCCGGCGAAATTGCCCAATTACAAAAATTGTTTCCGTCAATAAAATCCAACGAATCATTCTCATTATTTGTTGAAAAAGGCCTGCAGTTACTGAAAGATGGCGGGACGCTCTCTTACATTCTCCCGGAGTCATTCCTGAATATTAAAGTGCATGCCGACATCAGAGGCATTGTCGCCAGGCAGACACGCATTCGCCAGGCTGTCCACCTTGGACGCATCTTTCAAAATGTGTTCACACCGGCTATCCGCCTGGACCTGACAAAAGAAACGCCGGGGATTGACAGCTCTTTTGCAGCGGTCAAAGATGACCGTTCCTTCCCGGTAACACAATTAAGGCTCACAAAGAACCCGGACCACGTTTTTGACATATTTAACGGAGAAGACGATTTATCTATTTTCGAGCAAGTTTACAGCCGCGAGTATGTGACGCTGGCGGGGAATGCGGATTGGGCTTTGGGCATTGTTACGGGGAACAACGCAAAGTTTCTCACTGACCATTACGACCCAGATCATGAGCCAATATTGACAGGAAAAGACCTGCACCGGTTTAAGGCGGCTGTCCCGAAGAAATTCATCCACTTTCAACCTGAAAGCTTTCAGCAGGTTGCGCCCACACACAAATACAGGGCGCCGGAAAAGCTTTTGTATAAATTCATCTCCGATGAGTTGATTTTTGCCTATGACGACCGGAAGACACTCTCTCTAAACAGCGCGAATGTGATGATTCCTGCTTTGCAGGGCTTCACTGTGAAAGCAGTGCTTGGTTTCTTGAATTCCAGCCTTTATCAATTGATGTTCCAAAAAAAGATTGGCGCCTATAAAATCCTTCGCGGAGACATTGAAAAACTTCCGTTTCCGATAATCAACGAAGCTGAACATCAAAATATTCTCTCATTCGTGGACGTACTGCTGAATTCTGAATCGTCAAATGACAGGATGAGAGACGCCTACCGAGGTTTGGACAACTACATCATGGGCTTGTTTGGTCTTACTTTCTCACAAAAGACTTATGTGCTTGCCAATGCCAGAGTCTCACCAAAACAGCTTCCATTAATGTAGAGCTGCAATGTTCCTTCTACTTCAACTGCGCAATCCCTTCCCGTTCCTTCTCATCCACCTTCTTAAACCCGAGCTGTTTTTGCAGCCAGCGATCACGATCAAGCCGAGCGGCGGCGTTCAGCGCAGCTCCGCCATCATAAAATTCCATCTTCTTGTCTTTGGCGCTGAACATCTCCAGATATTTCTGCGCCTGCTCTTTGGAGATGGAATCGCCCGAGGCAAATTGCAGGAAGATGCTTTCCCGGTCCGTATGGCCGAGAAAGTAAGCCGGATCGTCCCACGCGTAATTATAGAAATAGTCGCGGAGAGCTTCGTCGCCCAATTGCTTGCGCTGCGCCAGAATTTTGGGGTCCTTGCTGGCAAAATACGTTTCTTCTGTCGCGTAATTTCCGGCCATGAGCACGTAAGAATCAATGCGCGTTTCCACTCCGGCCAGGATTGCGCCCGTATGCGCGTCCCATCCGTGGCCCACAAAGCCAATGCGCTTGCGGTCAACGTCAGCGCGCGCATACAACAGGTCCACGGCGCGCCGCAAATCAATCACCTGATGTCCGCCGGCCTCGGCCTGCTGCCGGAGAGCTTCCATTCCAGCTTTATCTTTTTCCGGCACAAAGTCATGCCGTACCTGCGGCGCATCAACCAAAACGGAAACCACTCCGGCATGCGCCAGCACCACGGCTTCTTCCAGAAACTCATCCTTATCAGTAAGGCGCGAACCGGGCTTGAGCCAGTGCGCCCACACGATCCCCGCAAACGGCCCTTTGCCGGAAGGAATCAGCAGATAGGCCGGCACGCGATCACCACTGGCGCCGGAATAGTTGAGCTCAATCATTCGGACGTCGCCGCGCTTCTCCACGTTAGTCTCGCGCAGGTCCAGACCGGATTTGGTGTCGTACTCGTAGTGAGAAATCAGGTCAGGGTAATCCGGCTTGGCCGATTGCGCCGGCTGCCCTTGGCGCGCAGGCTCCGCGCCTTGTGTCGGAGAGGCGACCGGCGCTGGCACGGGCGAAGTCGAAGACGATTGATTTGCCGGCGGCGTTGCCGCAGGATCTGACGAGGGATGCCGGTTCAGCGTTGGCCGCTGTGAGGGATCAGATGACTGCGCTCCGGCAATCGCAGTGGAGAATGGCAGGGCCAGCAGGAGTAAACCCGGCAATAAATAGGGCGGCAATAACTTTCGCATAGAAGTCACGTTTGTAAGCTGTGCAGAAGTTAAGATGCGCATCGAGCCTAATCCGTAATCTCGCCCGGGAAGAGTTCGTCCACATAGCACCAGATCCAAGCTTCTCCCGGCTCAATGGAGCGGATGAGCGGATGCTTGGCGCGGTGAAAGTGCTTGGTCGCATGCTTGTTCTTGGATGAATCACAGCAACCAACGTGACCGCATTCCAGGCAGAGCCGCAGATGCACCCATGTATCGCCCATTTTTACGCACTCGCCGCAGACGTGCGTCTCCGTGTGGGTGATTTTAATCTGCTTCATATGCGAACAGCTTTCAGCCAAGAGTCCTCCTTCAGGCCGCGCCGGCGGCAGGTTCCTCTGATCGTTCCAGCGCTGTGCGGTCCCACTTGCCTGCAATCGCGCCGGCTTCATATGTACTTTGCAGAAAATCTAAAACAGTGGTTGTAGGCGTGCCGCCTCGCCGGGCATATTCATGCAGCAGCAAAAATTCGCCGAGCTGCGCGTTATACGTAGCTGCCGCCGGAAGCACCTTCTGCTTGTCAAAACCGTCCGGCGCGGGCGCGGCGTAGCAATAGAACGCAGCATCTTTCACGTCGCCGCCTCCCGTCCACCATCCGGCGCTAATCACCTCATGGGAATATGCTTCCTGCATAATTTTGCGCAGGATCGGGTCAGGATCATTGCGTTTGGGTGCTGTGCGGCCTGAAAACCGTGTGACCGCCAGATCAAAGCTGCCCCAGAAAAAATGTACCGGACTTGACTTGCCGATATATCGCGAGCGAAAGACATTGAATACGTCATCCACCGAAACCAGCGTGCGCCAGAAGCGCCGCGCATATTCCTTGTCATAGGAGGCGTGAGCTTTGTCCTGATCAAAGGCGATGGGATTGGGAATCTCCACCGGCATCTTCCATATCTTTACATCAATATTCAGCGAGTGCAGCGCGGACATGAGCTCTTTGTAAAAATCCGCCACAGTGCGTGGCGCCAGCGGAATGATCTTCGTCGCCGGATCGCAGGTCTTGATCACCAACTGATGCTCCAGAAAATCAAACTCAATTTCAAACACTCGGTCTCCATAAGGGATAGCGCCGGTCGTCAGGCCGCGCGCGCTTACGTGCAGCGCCACATTCCACCAGTGATTGATTTTTGGTGTAAGCGCCAGCCGCACCTTGCCCACAATCTGTGTCCACATGTGCAGCGTGTCGCGCGTCTCTTGCCACTCGGAAATTGGCAAGGCAGGCCAGCAAGCCGGTGAATCAGAAACAGCAGTTCCGTGGATTTCATTCATGGCAGCCACTCCAGAAGACCAGTATATCTGGAATACGCGCCGTGAGAGTTCCGCGGACTATTGGATCTCACGGACTTGCCGATGCAATGCGCCAAAGACTGTAACCGACAGCATGGCTCCGCCGGCAATCATAAACATGACTTTAAGGCTTAAGGCCACAAGAAATCCTGCCACGGCCAGTGACATCGGCATGAGCCCAAAACTGGAAAGCATGAGCACGCTGAAGACACGGCCACGGACTGCCGGCTCAACGCGCTGCTGCAGCCATGCTGCAATTTGTACGTTGGCCAGCCCGGCGCTTAGCGCCATAAAGAAGAGAGAGGCGGAAATCGCCCAAAGGTGCGTCCACAATCCAACCGATCCCACGCATATGCTGATGACCACGCACGCTGCAAGAAGCAGGATGCCGCGCCGCTGCACACGCCACACACCGGCGAGCAGAGCACCCAGCAAGCCACCGGCAGAAGCGGCAGAAATTACGATGGCATACGCAGTCGGCGTGCCGAATTTTACCTTTGCCAGATAAGGCAGCCCCACGCCCATGGGCCCAGCGATGCAAAAATTGAGCATCGCCGCCAGCAGCATCAAGGAACGCAAAGGCACATCGCGCCGGACATAATCAAAGCCATCCAGAATTGATTTCCATACTGGAGACTTCGCCGACGATTGCTGTGCCATTGGAGGATCAGGCAGACTCCACAGCGCAGCAATGATGAACAGAAAGCTGACGGCATCAATAAAAAAAGCCCAGGCGAGCCCCAGCGCTTTAATTGCAACTGCCGCTGGTGTTGGCGCGGCAATACTGGTGATTTGTGACGTTGTCTGCGAAATGGAGTTAGCGGCAACCAACTGCTCGCGCTGCACCAGAGAAGGCAGAAACGCGGAAACTGCCGGAAAGGAGAACGCGTCAGCGACGCCAAAAGCAAACCCTAAGACATAAAGTTCCCAGATTTGCAGCACACCAAACCACAGCAATACTCCAATGGCAGCCACAAAAATAGTGCGCGCGGAGGCCGTACCCATCATGATTTTTCGCGGAGAGATTCTATCTGTCATCGCTCCGCCAAGAAGCATCAACACAGCGCGGGGAATGGCTGCCGCCATCAGGATTGTTCCCATCGCAACGGCAGAGCCAGTCTTTTGCAGCACTACCCAGGGCAAGGCCACCAGATAGAACTGGTCACCCAAAAATGAAATAGCAGACCCTATCCATAACTTGCGAAAGTTGCTGTTGCGCAGTGGATGCGGCAATGCTGGTGCGGGTGTTGCAGGTAAGGATGCAGAGACAGAAGCCATAGGTTCCTTCCTTATCGGCTTATCGGATTACAAGCCCGACAAAGCTTCTATTGCAGACAAAACGGAAGCCTCGCTTCGCCGATCGGGCGGGGCTGTCCTTTTGTTCAGGCAGTGAAGGCACGGGTGCGCCGGAATGCGTCAATCTGTCCGGCTTCCCCAGCGAATGCGCCATGCGCAGCCAGTCTGCCAGTTGCTCCCAGGGCCGCTCGGTAGTGCGCACTTCAGCTTCTGCTGGCGGGGCTCCCCAGCCCCAGAAACGCATGCGGCTTCGCGTGCGGAGATAAAAACCCGCATAAAACTTTGCTTTGTTTGCTTCCCAGCCTTCGGTAGTCATGGCCTGAATTCTCCTGTCTAGTAATTTGTAAATGTGAATTTACATTTACATTTAAATTGCAGTCAAGTAATATTTCAATGAAAGTACAAAAAAATGAGATGAAGAAAAAAAGGACAAAGGGCAAAGACGCTCTGGCCCCGCAACAGGAGCGCAGCCGGGAATCGCTGCGCAAACTGCTAAGAGCGGCCGCCGAGGTTCTGGGACAGCACGGCGTGGAAGGCACGACCATCCCCCGCATTGCGCAACACGCAGGGCTTACACCAGGCGCGGTCTATCGCCGTTTTAAAGATAAAGACGAACTTCTTGAAACCATGATCCTGGGGATGCTGGAGCGGCAGGAAGAACGGACCAGATCTGCTCTTACGCCGGAAGGCGCTGCTCAGATCCCGCTGTCGCTTTTCGCCGAGCAGGTGGTCGGCAGCATGGTCATGAGTTATCGCGCTAATGCGGGATTGCTGCGCGGCATGCGGACGTTTGTTCATACACGCGATGACATTTCCTTTTGCAAAAAGGCGGGCAAGATGGAGGCACGCACTTTTTCCCACGCCATTGATCTATTCATGGCACATAAAAAGGACATTCGGCATCCTGATCCACGCATGGCAATTTCCCTGGGCTTAATGATGGTCTCAAGCATGCTCTATGACTGGGTGGTGATGGCGTCTGATATTTCCGCCTGGAAGTCCTTTCTTCCCAAGGACGATCAACAGCTCAAGCGGGAGCTGACGCGGGCATTTCTGAGCTACCTGGGAGTGGAGCCGAAGAAGGGTTGAACTCATACAAGAACGGGAAGTTAAACAACTTACTCACCAACTGCCTGATTTCGAAAGCAGCAATGAGATCTTTCCTTGTTCGGAAAGCCATTGATATTGACCAGGACCAGGTTCACAGAATGGATCTATAAAGTATTTAACGTTTTCCCAGATTGACGGTGTAAGTCTGCATTCAAACTTACTCGGCGCAATTTGCGAAACGCCAGTATCCCTGAAATCAGATTGCAAAGTGAGTTCGCAGGGACCAATAGGTTCAATTCTTGGCTGGTCGTGAAGCGTGACGATTTGCGCTGATCCGTTCGCTAGTGCTTCAGCGATTTCACGCAGGCGCAAGATTCCAGGCTGGTCAAATGCATACAGCCGAATAAGGGGGCAATCCTGCGATCCTTCAGCAATATATTCAAGCTTCACGCTCTGAACCGTACCATATTTCGGCTGTTACAATAAGAGTTCGGACTGCAATTTTGAGCATTTAATCTACTGCATCACAGAGTCTTTATCTATGTTTGAGAATCTTCAGGAAAAATTACAACGCGCGTTCAAAAACCTTCGCGGACAAGGCACGCTTACGGAAGAAAATATCCAGGAAGCGCTCAAGGAAATCCGCATGGCGCTGCTGGAAGCCGACGTAAATTTCAAAGTGGTCAAGCAGTTTATTGATCGCGTATCGGAAAAAGCAATTGGCCAGGAAGTAATGACGGCACTCTCCCCTGCGCAACAGGTCATCAAAATTGTGCATGACGAACTGGTGGAAGTGCTGGGCAAGGACACGGCCAAGCTCAAGTTCGCTTCGCAGCCGCCTTCCGTCATTCTTATGGCCGGACTTCAAGGTTCTGGTAAAACCACCACCTCCGGCAAACTGGCGGCATGGCTCAAGAAAGGCGGACACCGCCCCATGCTGGTTTCTGTCGACGTGTATCGTCCTGCGGCGCGTCAGCAGCTAAAAGTTGTGGCGGAAGCGATCAAGGCCAATCTTTACGAAGGCAAAGTCGAGCACGCCGATACGCCGACCGTTGAGCGCCTGGTAAAAGAAGCGCGCAAAGAAGCCACCAACAGCGGCTGCAATTTCCTGATCGTGGATACCGCCGGACGTCTGCACATTGATGACGACTTGATGTCGGAAATGCAGTCGCTCAAAAAGATTCTCAACCCGCAGGAGATCCTGTTTGTTGCTGACGCCATGACTGGACAGGACGCCGTGCGCTCCGCTGACGAGTTCCACAAAAAGCTTTCCATCACCGGCGTAATCCTCACCAAAATGGATGGTGATGCCCGCGGTGGTGCGGCGCTTTCCATCCGCCAGGTCACCGGCCAGCCGATTAAATTTATCGGCGTGGGTGAAAAGTACGACGCTCTGGAGCCTTTCCATCCTGATCGCATTGTCGGACGGATCCTTGGCATGGGCGACATGATGACGCTCATTGAAAAGGCCCAGGAAAATGTCGACCAGAAAAAAGCCCAGGAGTTCGCAACAAAAGCCATGGGCGGCGAAGGCTTCTCATTGGAAGACTTCCGCGATCAACTACGGCAGGTAAAGAAGCTGGGCTCTCTGCAAAGCGTTATCAAGATGCTGCCCAGCATTGGCCCGTTTGCCAACATGCAGAAAGCCGCCGACTCAGTGGACGAAGGCCAGATCACGCGCGTTGAAGCCATCATTAATTCCATGACCTCGAAAGAGCGCCTGCATCACGAGATCATCAATGGCAGCCGGCGCAAACGCATTGCCCGAGGCTCCGGCACCAGCGTACAGGAAGTAAACCAGCTCCTGCGCCAGTACGCCCAGATGCGCAAGATGTTCAAGGACATGGGAAAATCCAGCTTCAGCCGCAAATTGGCTGGAATGAAGATGCCGGGAATGCGGTAGTCTCTGAATTAGCCGCGAATTTACGCGAATGAACACGAATTTTTCTCGAGGTGTTTTTCAATTCGCGTTCTTTCGTGTTGATTCGCGGCTAATTTCTTTCTCTGCCTCCGTCGTAAAGATCTACCAATGAGCCTCCAGAGCCAACTCGACGAACTCACCGCCAAGCTGCACGCCATGGTTCCGGCAGATCGCCTTGCCGTTGTCGACCGCATGGCGGAAGAACTGGTCAGCGCGCAACTGGCCCAGCATGCTCTAAAGGTCGGCGATCAGGCCCCGCAATTTGAACTGCCTGACGGTGACGGCATGCGCCGGCGCTCAGAAAATATGTTGCGCAACCAGCCGCTGGCCATCGTCTTCTACCGTGGACGCTGGTGCGCCTACTGCAACGCGCAACTTGTGGCGCTTCAGGAAGCCCACAAGCAAATTGCCGATGCAGGTGTATCGCTCGTCGCCATCTCGCCGCAAACGCAGAAGCACTCTTACATGACGCGCGATATGCACAAACTGCGCTTCCCTGTCCTGAGTGATCAGGGCAATCAAGTGGCAAGAAAGTTTGGGCTGGTTTATCGTCTGCCGCCGGAATTGCAGGCGATTTACGAAACCATTATGACCAAGCTGCCAGGCTACAATGGCGACCAAAGCTGGGAACTTCCGCTGGCCGCCACTTATTTAATCCAACCCGATGGAAAAATTTCTTATGCCCGCGTGGATGCAGACTGGCGTCATCGTCCGGAACCGGCAGAGCTCTTAACGGTACTAAGTCCAACAACCTAATGGACTGAAGAAATCAGAAATGATTTTTCAGGTCGGCAAACTTCTCTACTTGCAACAGGCGCAACCCATCCGGCACCGGATTGACGGTTTCATGCTCCAGCGCCCAGGTCAAATCGTGAGGAATAAAGACCGCATTGATTCCCGCACTTAAAGCGGGATTGATATCTGACTTGGGACTATTGCCGATCATCCATGTGGTTGCCGGCTCAAACTGGTATCTGGCAACCACCTCCTTATAGATGGCCGGCTTTTTTTCTGCGACGATCTCTATCGCCGTAAAATAATCTTTCAGGCCAGAGCGCTCCACCTTGCCGGACTGTTCGCCGAAATCACCCTTGGTCACTACCATCATGTGATGGCCGCGGCGGGCGAGATAATCCAGCGTTTCCGGAACGCCCGCGATCAGTTCGATGGGATAGTTCGACACCTTGTGCGCAAAGCCCCAGATGAACTCATGCAGTTCAGGCGTGACGGGCTGTTCTGAGAGTCGCTCAAAACACTTCACCAGCGAGCGCGAAAAACTGTGTGAACCATAGCCGTGCTCCACCACGGTTTCCCGCTCGACTTCATATAAGAAGGTTCGTACTTCATCCGGAGACATATGCTGATGGTTCAGCCGCTCAATAAAATCCGCAATGGCCTGGTCAAAGTAAACATTGTTTTCCCAGAGCGTATCGTCGGCGTCAATGAGAAGAATCTGGGGCAGCATCGGTTGTTAATGATAAATGCCAAACCTTACAACAAGAATCGCGTCCCGGCGATTCCCTGCCTCGTTTTCTCCGCGCCTCAACGCCTCCGCGGGGAACCTGCTTTATTGTGGCCACGCTGCTAGAATCGAACCATGAAAATGGAACGTTGGCTCCCGCTCCTTTTGTCCGCAATATTCCTCATCACGGTTTCCGGAACAAGCCTGGCGCAAGCCGGCAGGCGAGCCACGGCGCCGCTCAAAACGGCAGACAAGTGCCTGCTCAAAGAAAACGTCAATGAAAATATTGCAGCGCAGGTGGCCAAGTTCAAGCTTGTGTCCATGCCATTTAGCGTGAGCGGCCTGAGCGAACCTGAGCGCAAGATGGTTGATAAGCTGGTGGAGGCCTCGCTCTTTATAGATGGTATCTACTGGCGGCAAAGCGATCCCAAGGGCCTGGAACTGTACAAGCGCCTGCTTGGCTGCAATCAGGTCATGAATCAGAAGATCCGGCGCTTTCTTATGATCAATGGCAGCCGCTATGATCTGCTGGAAGAGAACAAGCCGTTCGTGGGCAGCGATCCATTTCTCCCCGGACACGCACTCTACCCTGCCGGCATCACACGGCAGGAAATTGAAGCTTATGTGGCCAAGCATCCGGAAAAGAAGGCCCAGATTTACAGCCCTTACACGGTCGTCAAGCGGCAGGGCGGAGAGCTGATTGGTGTTCCTTATCACGTTGAGTACAAGCCGTGGCTCACCGGCGCTGCCAATGCCTTGAAGGCAGCCGCTGCTCTTAGTCCGGACAAAGCCTTTGCCGGCTTTCTCCGTTTACGCGCGGACGCCCTGCTGACCGACGACTATTACAAAAGCGACCTGGCCTGGCTGGATCTGGAAAACCCGAAATTCGACATTATCTTTGCTCCGTATGAAACTTACCTGGACGATCTGCTCGGAGTGAAGACCTCATACGGCTCAGCCGTGATGATTCGCAATCAGGAAGAAAGCGCTGCGCTGGATAACTTCAAGAAATATGTTCCTGATATTCAGGACGCGCTGCCGCTCGATGCGGAAGACCGTCCATCGATGCAGGGCAAGAGCACTCCCATGGAAGTCATGGACACGCCTGCACGCGGCGGCGACCTGCGCCACGGCTATCAGGCAGTGGCGGACAATCTGCCGAATGATCCCCGCATTCATCAGGAAAAAGGAACCAAGAAAATTTTCTTCAAGAACTTTATGGATGCGCGGGTAAATTTTGTTGTGCTGCCTATCAGCAAGCTGTTGATGAAAGAGGACCAGGCAGCCATGGCCAGCATGGATGGCTACCTTGCCGTGGTCCTGATGCATGAAATCTGCCACGGTCTTGGCCCCGCCTATGCCCGCACCACGGCGGGTAAAGCGGACATTCGCGAATCCATTGGCCCCACCTACGCTGGCCTGGAAGAAGCCAAGGCGGACATTGTTGGCCTATTTGCCCTGAACTGGCTGATGGACAAAGGCGTGGTCCCCAAAGAGCGCGCCAATGATTTTTATGCATCTCACGTAGCCGGGATTTTCCGCACGGTACGATTTGGCGTGGCAGAAGCCCACGGCCGGGCAGAGATGATGGAATTCAATTATCTGGCTGAACAGGGCGCCATTACGCGCGAGCAATCTGGAAAGTATGCAATTGATTTCACAAAGATGCCACAGGCGATTGCTTCGCTGGCCAAAGAGCTGCTGGAAATTGAAGCCACGGGAGACAGGAACCGAGCTGAGCAATGGTTTAAAAAGTATGATTCCATGCCGGCTGAGTTAAAATCTGCCTTAGCGAACGTTAAAGATGTGCCCGTGGACATTGATCCAGTCAGTGCATTTACAGAGCAGATTCCATGAGATCAGAAGTACACAATCCGGAAGAACGTCGTAGATTCGAACGTGTGGACATCACCAATCAGGCCCAGGTTCTGGTGCTCGACAATAAAGGCCATCAAGCTGGCGTGCTGCGCCAACTCGCACGCGGCGGCTTTATGATGGAACCGGAAAAGCACTATAACGATGATGGCACGCTCTACAGCTTCACTATCCATGAGCCAACAGAGGACATACGCGTGCGTGTGAATGCGCGGCTGCGGTTCTCTGATCAGCAGTATGCCGGCTTTGAGTTTGCGGATTTAGACCCCGAATCTGCTGTAGCGATCGGTGTGATCATAGGCAAGTACTATGAGCACGCCAAGGCATAAGCTGCCCAATAAAACCTTTTCTTAGCTTCTTCAGAATATTCTCCACTCCCAAATCTTGGGATGCTGCATACGAATGTAACCAATCTCCACAGAATTAAAGCTCATTCCAAGGGCTGCCGATGACACTATCAGGACGTTAGTGCTCCTCTAAAAATCATGCAATATATGGCCCGACAGCCGATCCTGGACTCCGACGAACAAACCGCCGGATACGAACTACTCTATCGTGCAGCAGCCGAATCTTTTGCACGAATTTCTGACAGTGATGCGGCGGCCCGCAACGTCCTGGAGCAGATTCTGGTGCTGGGCTGCCGGGAAATTTCCGGCGGGAACCGTCTTTTCATCAATTGCAGCGGAGAAGTGCTGGCGCGTGAATACATCAGCGTATTTCCGCCTTCAGACGTGGTGGTGGAAATTCTGGAATCGGTTGAGCCAACGCCGGCCGTGATAGCAGCTTGTGAACAACTGAAACGTATTGGATTCACCATAGCTCTTGACGATTTTGTTCCCAATGAAAAAAATCTGCCTCTGCTTCCTTTTGCGGACATCATCAAGGTTGATTTCCGCAGCACAGACGAGCAGACACGCGCGCAAATTGTAAGCAAATACTGTAAGAAAGCCGTGCCTCTGGCGGAAAAGGTAGAGACTCGCGCTGAGTATAAGTCGGCCCTGGCAATGGGCTTTAAGCTTTTTCAAGGCTATTTTTTCTGCGAGCCTGTGCTGCTGGTCAACCACCATCTGTCACCTTCAAAACTGAATTATTTGCGTCTGATGGAACAGACAGCGCGGCCGGAAATAGATTTTCGCCAGGTAGAAGAGATCATCAAGGCAGACGCGGCGCTATGCTTCCGAATGCTGCGCTACCTGAATTCTTATGCTTTCTGCCTGCGCACGCCGATCACCTCCATTCGCCATGCGCTGACACTTCTGGGTGAACATCAGGTGCGCCGCTGGATCGCCGTTGCTTGTGTTTCCGCGGCAGCGGATGACAGCTCACCCGCGCAACTTTCGTCGGCCCTGATGCGGGCCCGGCTGGGAGAATTGCTGGCGCCCAAAACTGCCTGCCACGGCTATGAGCTTTTTCTTCTGGGCTTATTCTCAATGATGGATACGATTTTGGGTATGCCGCTGGAACAGCTGCTTACCAAGATCAAAGTTCCGCCGGAAACCCATGATGCTCTGCTGGGAAAACAGAATAAGCTGCGGGACATTCTGGATTTAATTGTGGCTTATGATCGCGGTAACTGGGACAAGACGCACGCACTCTGCGCCAAGCTCCACATTGAGCAGGAAGTTCTGGCGGCGGACTACATTCAATCAGTCAAGTGGGTAGACCTGATTCTAGGCTTGGGAAATGAACCCCCTATGGTTACACCGCCGCCCGCTCACACCCTTGTCGGCAATGGCTTGCGTCCCATGTGATGGAAGCTCTTCTTACCTCAGTGAAGGCGGTCGCAGTTCACGATTTTTAATTCAGCCGCAGGCTTTTCTGTGAAAGTGCACAGCCTGGTTGGCCAGGCGATTGGCTTCCTGGTTCTGCTCGCGCGGAATATGGGAAATACAGAACTTTAAAGTGCGGGCAAGCTTGCGGCACATCCAGTTCAGCGAGTAGAGTCGCGGACTGCGGCAGGTATACTCGCCAGTCATTTGCTTTACCACCAGCTCAGAGTCGGTATAGACGCTGAGTGAGGTAGCTTTGAGATCAAGCGCGCGCTGCAATGCTTCCATCAGCGCGGCATATTCAGCCACGTTGTTGTCATGGTGGCCAATCCACTTGGCAATGCGGATCATTTCGCCGTTGGGCTTCTCAATCAGCACGCCAATACCGGAAGGCCCGGGGCTGCCGTGGGAACCTCCGTCAACATAAGCGATGAGATCTGCCACCGATTCTCCCAATCGAATCTCCTGAATCTATCTCTAAGAAACACAATGAGGCACGCGAGGTTGTGAGTCAAGAGATCGTTTTTGATTTTAACGGGAAAATATGCGCTTACTTTCATGCGGCAAATTTGTGGAAACTGCTGTGGAAAAGGCGGTCATGCGAAATCCGCTGAATTTTCAACCGCAATTTCACTGGATTTTAAAACGCGCAAATGTGTGGAAAAAAATCTGCGTTTGCACAAATCACGGGCGTTGACTTTATACGCGCTTGCGCTAGGATCACACATGTCGATGGTCGAAAGGGTCAGCCAAACCTAAACAGTTAGCCGATCCGAAGTAGACTGAGTGACTAGATTCGGTGGAGTGATCTGCTGAATACCCGGACCCGAAAAAACCGACAAGCTCTGCGAGGAGCAGGCCGGGGTCAGGGACTGCGAAAGCAGTGGTCGCATCAAGGGCTGTGACGGTACATGCATCCACGTTGTTGGCTCCCTCGCAGGAGTTGGCAGCTAGAGCATAACCAATGTCACAGCCTTTACTGTTTTTGTACGGGCTTTTGAAATCTCTGGCTTTCTGAAACCAGCCACCCTCTTCTGCCATTGCAGGCATATCCCAGGACTTTTCCCTTCTAACTCATTGAATCGCCAGCACTAGCAAATTTATCAAGTTTTTTTGTTCCACGGCCTTGAATCCGTGTGTCTAACATACTTGCGGCAATGATTCAGCAGGCAGCGGGATCTCAATTGGTCCATCTGCCGTTTCTTCTGACTCATGGCTGCGCTCCTTAGGGGTTTCAGGTAGGCGCCTGAAGCCCCATTTTTTTTGCCACCGCCAGGTCAGACTTCCTAGCTGAATGCAGTTCAACTCTCATACATCTACCAGCTATCCATTCTAACCATGGTTTAGTTCACGGCTAGTTTGTTACAAAAGTCTGCTATAGGTATCGCCTCAGTAACTTGTACAAACCTACCATTACAATTAACTCCTCTTCACCATTCCATTCTGCTTCTATATTTCAAGTCGTCTATCCCCCGATAGACAGCCAGGGAAATAATTGTGCCAGGAGATGCCCCTGATGACGCGCATTGCGCCACGTATTGCTGCTGTGTTTCTCTGTCTTATCTTTAGCCTGACCGCTATTTCACAGGCTCAACTTGCGGCTGGGCCAGGCATAGCAGATGCCGCAACGAGCCAGCCAGTCTCCACGCAAACCATCTCATTTGCCGGCAATCTGCCGGGACAGCTTGATGGATCGTTTAGCATGACTTTCAATCTATCGGACCAGCAAGGTTCTACGCCACTCTGGAGTGAGACGCAGGCGGTTCAGGTAACTGGCGAAAAGTATACGGTCCTGCTTGGCGCGACTTCAGCTACTGGGTTGCCGCAGGATATCTTTGCCGCAGACCAAGCGCATTTGGCTTGGCGTCCAGCTGAATGGCGCGGAGAAGCGCTTTCTTTTGGTGAGCGTGCCTTATGCTGCCAAACAAACTTTAGCTGCGTCCACGGCGTCAGCTGCGTCACTCAATATTCCTGCCGGAACCTCTCCAACTACACCTGTTGCAGGCGACGTTTGGAATACCGGCACAACCATGCAGTTCCGTGACACGGCTTCCACCACTCGGTCCCTGGTCAGCACCACGCAAAGTGGTGGACTGCAATTGCTCAAATTCACCAACTCCATTACGCCCAGCAGTGTCGCCAGCCAGGCATGTACGGAACAGACATTTACCGTTTCCGGCATCGCGTTGGGTGACACGATCCTGACTGTCTTACAGCCATCCACCACCAGTCCGGGAACAAATATCGGTATTGGCAGCTTCCGCGTTACAGCGGCAAATAGCGCAATTATCTCGTTCTGCAACGTGGGCAAAAACAACGCTACGCCTACGGCTGGAACCTATACCTTTGCCCTGATGCGATAATTCAGGCAGCTTTGTTTAAGGCCCGCTTCGGCGGGCTTTTTTTCTTTGGAAGCTCCTCAGCCTCCGTGTGTCAGGGAATCCACACTGTCTTAAACACAACACAAAACTCGCACCTCGGATCAATACTAAGCCTTTTATTTACAGAAGCTTAGATATTGGCTGCCGCAATGCTCTTTCTATGTGCGCAACACACAAAAAGAGGAGACACCAACCATGCGGCGGCTCGTTGTTATCTCAAATTCAACCAAAAAATCGAAAGCCATTGTGACGCTAGTGGCCGTGGTTTTCTTACTTACCAGCATTCATCTGGCGGCATCAGCTCGGATGGGCACACTTAAGCGGCAACAGGAACAGCTGGAGCAAACAACCATCAACGCGGCGCGATCATTGCTGAGCCACGGATCCCTGGCGATTGTTTCTGCGACAAAGACAAAGAACAAATTTGTCCCGGCACCTGAGCCACAAAGCTTTGCTCTGAACCAAACCGAAACGGCGAGCCAGTCTCCCTCCGATCCAGTCGCCGTGGCGCGTACCCGCCAGATTGTGATCAGCATTGCAGACCGGCAGCTAGCCGTTCTGGATCATGGGCAGGTGATCAAGATTTATCCCATTGCCGTCGGAACGCGCGGCACCCCCAGCCCGGACGGCGAGTTTGTGATCATCAACCACGCCAAAGACCCCACTTATCGCCATGGCGATAAGGAAATCGGCCCGGGAAAAGACAATCCGCTGGGCTCGCGCTGGATGGGACTCAGCCTGAAAGGTTATGGAATCCATGGAACCAACATGCAGAGCTCGGTGGGCAAAGCGCTCTCTCATGGTTGCTTCCGCATGCGCAAGAGTGACGTGGAAGAACTCTACGGAATGGTGCAGGTTGGCGACACGGTCACGATCCGCCGCGAGCATGACGCAATGATCGCCCAGGTTTTCGATGCTCCGGCAACAACACTTGCGGCGAGCAATGCAGTACCCGCCGTGGCACAGGGCGGAGGCGAAATGCAGATGGCTGCAGCTTCAGAGAGAACAACGGTTGAAACCACAGAGCAATAAACGGGCAGTAAGAGCAGCCAGGGCAATGGGACGCTAAGTGGTCTTATCTTCAGCACCTAGGCGGTGAAAAAGTTTGGTATCCAAAGGAGAAATCGCAAAGTTGTTTGTGAAATATCTGCTATTGCTCACCGGCTGGGGACTGCTTATGGCCGCCGCCATCAACGTTTTCAGAAATCTTTACCAGATTGTCCAGTATCACCGCCAGTTGCGGCCTATAGCTCCCGGCGTCTTGTCCGGCTTTTCATCGGGGCCGGAAGGCGCCTCTGCGAGAACGCCATTGACTCATGGCGCGCTCGTGGAAAAACCGCAACTGAACTGGACGATTGCCCAATGGGCGTTTCCTGCAGCCTGGCTGCCGCTCATTCTTGCTGCTGGCATAGTGGTGGTGCCCAGCGGAATGGGTGGCATCAGAGTGAGCCAGACTGCGGGGACGCGCCCCGGCACTTTATATCCCGGCATTCATTTCGTTGTGCCGCTGCTTGATTCCGTTGTGCTGTATGACATACGCGACCAGGTGTTAACAACTTCTTCCGCCGGCAAAGATGGATTGGAATCGGCCACCGAAGGTGAAGCGGACAGAAAGGAAGCGCGCAACAAGAAGCCAGATGCTTTTACTGTCCAATCTAAGGAAGGTTTGAGCATTGGCCTGGCGATTACCGTGCGCTACAAACTTGACGCGCGCAAGCTGGATTTTATCCATGCCAATCTGCCACAGCCGATAGAGAAAGAAATCGTCCCGCCGGTAGTTTCCAGTGTTTTCCGCGAACTTGCTCCGAATTACACCGTGCGCGAGGTCTTTGCCACGCGGCGTGAGGAGATCCGGCAGAACGCTGCAGACCGCATCACCAGGAAACTGGAAGCTGACGGAATTATTGTGAAAGAAGTCATGCTGCGCGATGTCCAGCTGCCCGAAGAATACGCCAAAGGACTGGAAGGCCTGCTGTTGAAAGAACAGGAGAATGAAGGCTTGGGCGTGGAAACCGAGATGAAGGGCAAGCAAGTGAAGATCGCTGAACTTGAAGCTGAGGCCGCGCGCGTTCAGCAGGTAAAGCAGGCGCAGGGAGCAGGCGAGGTCCGCGTTCTCCAGGCTAAGTCAGAAGCAGACGCCATGCAGTTCACTCTGCCGCTGAAGCAAAAGCAAATTGAGCAGTCGCGACTTGAGGCCCAGGCGCAAAAAGAAACCACGGTCAAAAATGCTGAAGCCCAGGCAGAAGCCAAGGTAATTGACAGCAAAGCTGAGTTGGAGCGTCGCAACCTTCTGGCGGACGCCGAAGCCGGACGCATCCGCAAAGTAGCGCTGGCTGATGCCGAGCGCATGAAGTCCGAAGCTGCATTGCTCAAGGAGAGTCCGCTGCTGATCAATAAGATCGTGGCCGAGCGTATGTCTGACAAGCTGCAAATCATGATGGTTCCTTCAGACGCCAAGATCTTTTTCAACGACATAATGAAGAGCGCCATCACGCCTGATGCTTTGACCAACGCTAAAGCTGCGCAGGCGGCGGCTGACGAAAGCGAGAGTTCCGACGAACAGGAGGAGCAATCGACTCAGACCCAGCAGACTGCCAGCCGTAGATCATGGAAGAACGGTAAATAGCCTTCTGCCCAAAGAGCGGGCCGGGCCGTCTTGTCTCCGCCGAGACAGGCAGCCCGGCCGGGCGGAAAGTATTACCACCGATTTATGCATGTAAACGCTGATATTTTGAAGGGCCGTAAAGTCTTCCAGCGGTAGTTGAATCAGGTATTGATCAGTGTAATCACTGGTTCAAAAAGGGGTTTCCCTGATTGCCATTTGCCATGTTTTACAGTCAAATTGAACGTACAGTCATCATTCCAACTATGTTGAAGACCACATTGCAACAATGGGTTTGCGCGCTGCTGCTTGGCTTTCTGCCAACAGCTCTGGTGGGCCAGCAGGAGACACTCTCAACTCCTGCCGCAGCCACGGAATTTGTGCAACTTATTCTGTCTCGTGCGGGCTCTCCGCCAGCGGTGGCAGTAACCTTCCAGAATGTCGCTGGGCTTCCTGCGGAATCGCAGGAGACGTTACAGAATGCAATGTTCAATGCCTTTCGCAATGCCAATGTCAGGCTGGTGAAGCCGGAGCAGGCTGTCATGGAAGTGCAGATCAATTTTTCTGAAGACTGGCAGGGACTCGTCTGGATTGCAAACATACAGCAGGGATCAAGCAGCCAGTTGGTAATCAAGAAACTGCCGCGCCAGCAACGGGCAGCATCGCTGCGCGGGCCTACACTTACGGTCCGCAAAATACCGGTCTGGCAGCAGGACGCGCCAATCCTGGATTTTTATCAGGACAACCAGAACCTGCTAATACTGGATGCAGGACAGCTTTCTCTCTACACCAGTGATTCTGGACAGTGGCGCTTGCGGCAAACACTCGGCATTCCTCACCAGTCCCCCTGGCCGCGGGACATGCGTGGGCGATTGGACGTCCGCGACCGCGAAATCAATGTGTTTCTTCCCGGCGCGCGTTGCAGCGGAAGAATTTCTCCACCCTCGCTTGACTGCCGCGCCAGTGATGATCCCTGGCCGCTGGATGCAGGGCTGCTGGTGGCGTTTTACAGCCCACGGCGAAACTTCTTCAGCGGCCTGCTCGCCGGACAAAGCGCGGGTGCCTCTATCGTCCCATTTTTTTCCGGAGCAACGTGGCAGAGCAACGACCAGCGCTTGTGGTTCTTTACCGGAATTGACGGGCGTGCGCGGCTCTTTCAAAGCGATCTGGCGGCGCCTGTTGCGATGTTCAACGGGTGGGGCAGCACGCTGGCCGCAGTGCATTCTGCTTGCGGCTCAGGCTGGCAGCTTTTAACCAGTTCTCCCGCGGACACAACCCGGCCAGATAGCGTACAGGCCATTGAGATCAACGGACATGACGCTGTGCCCGTAAGCTCGCCCCTGGACTTGGCTGGTACGGTGGACGCATTGTGGACCGCTGGAAATTACGATCAAGTAGTGAACGGGGTACTGCATTCACAATCAGGAAAGTATGAAGCGTTTACTCTCACAGTTATTTGTAATCAATAGTCTCGTTCTGCTGGCCGCTGGCGCGTATGCCAGTTCGCTTCCGCGTTATGGCGGCGCTGTGCGCGTGCTGCTGCATGACAAAGTCATGTCCCTTGATCCGTTGAGTGATGAAGACCGGCCGACCGCACGCGACCGCATGGCTTCTCTGGCATTTGAAACGCTTACGGAAATCGACGCACAAGGCCGTGTGCAGCCGCGTCTGGCTTCCTCATGGCATGCTGACGCTGCGAAGCACGTCTGGCAATTTCGGCTGAGACTCGCCAATTTTCATGATGGCACGGTACTCACGGCAGCCGATGCCGCTGCCAGTCTGGCCAAAAGCAATCCAGCCTGGAAATTTTCCACGCCTGACCGCCAGACCCTGGCGGTGGAAACTCCTTATCCCGTCCATCACATGCCTGAAATGCTGGCATTACCCAGATATGCCGTTGTTAAGCGCCAAACAGACAGCACCGGAAACGCAGTTTTGATCGGCACCGGCAGTTACAGGCTTACGCAGTGGCAAGCAGGAGAGCATGCGCTCTTTACAGCCAATGAAGACTACTGGGGCGGACGTCCTTTTGCTGACAGCATTGAATTCCAGATGGGCTTATCTCTGCATGACCAGTTGATGGACCGTCAGCTTGGCGCATTTGCCGCCACGGAATTGAGCGTTGATCAGATTCGGACAATCGAGCAGAGCAATCAGACAGTTGCGGTATCCCGCCCTTCTGATCTTCTGACAATTGTTTTTCTGCAGCCCGAGACAGGCGGCCACGCAGGTAAAAAGCCAGTTGATCCACGCGTGCGTGAAGCGCTGAGCCTGGCCATGAATCGCGCCGCCATCAGTAATGTCCTGCTCCAGCGCAGAGGTATTGCCGCTTCCGGCTTGCTGCCGCAATGGCTCACAGGTTACGAATTCATGTTTGGCGGCGCAACAAACCTTGATCGCGCCAGGGAATTGCGCTCCGACGCTGCGGCATTTGTAGTGATTAGCCCAATCTCTCTCGCTTATGATTTCTCTGATCCGCTGGCCAAGCTGGTGGCTGAGCGCATTGCCGTGGACGCACGCGAAGCCGGAATCACAGTGCAACCATATGCCGAATCACACATCAACAGCAAAGCGGCGCGATCTTCCATGAACGCAGACGCTGTTCTGCTGCGCATACCACTTGAGTCACTTGATCCAGCCGTTGCGCTTGCCGCAAGGGCCGACGATCTCGGCCTTTTTCCAGAAAACATTCCCGCCATTCTTGGAGCGACGCGCACTGAAGACCTGGCGGAAATTGAACGCAAGATGCTGGGTGGGTTCCGCATTGTGCCTGTGGCCCACCTCTCACAGGCGCTTTGGCTCAACAGCAGCTCGCATAATTGGCAGCAGCAGGCCAATGGAGCATGGCAGCTTCATCAGCTCTGGGTAGAGGGAGCGCGATAGCGTGTCATTAAAAACCAAGCTGCTGCTGCTTGTTACGTTGAGCATTACCGCCAGTGTGGGCGCGGTTGCGTGGCTGATTGAAGAGCGCGCGCATGAAGCATTTCGCCAGGTTGAGCAGGAGCGCACCACAGCGCTGGTGAATCAGTTCCATCGCGAATTTGAACATGAAGGTGAAGAAATCACGCGCGGCGTGGAAGCCATTGCCGGATCCGATGAAATTCTGCGCACCGTCACGGAACTGGCCAATGGCGCGGAATATGCCAACTACGTGAATGAAGCGGCATCGAACGCAGCATCACAGCGGCTCGATTTTCTTGACCTGATTGCGCCCGATGGCGCTATTATTTCTTCCGCGCACTGGCCTGCTCGCTTTGGCTACAAGGAACGCTGGTTTTTAGATCTCCCCACTTCGCTGCCCCAGAAAGCTTTTCTAAAACACATTGAAACTCCGCAGGGAAACGTATTGGCCATGATTTGCCTGCGGCCCGTGCATGTGCATGCCCTGAGCTTTTATCTGATTGGCGGACGTAAGCTTGATGCAGTGCTGCAGTCTCTCTCCGCGCCTGAAGGATTACGTGTCTCCATCTTCAGCGCACCGGAACAGGGATCGGGCGAGTTGATTGGCCCGGCAAAAGAAAGCTTCAGTGCCGCAAAGGCAACAGAATTGATTCAGAAAGTTCTGGACCAGCACAATGAAGCGGCGACCACTGTTGATTTAAACCCTGCGTTTGGGCAGGAAGAGATTGTGCACGCCATTCCCTTGCCCGGCTATACGGACCGCGTGCCTGCCGTGCTGCTTGTGGCCAACTCTCTGGAGCAGGAACTGCTACTGGAACAACGCATTCGCAACATCAGCCTGATAATCGCCGGAGTGGGCGTCTTTATCGGCGTGGTGATAAGCGGAATTGTTGCCGCGCGGTTTACGCGTCCTCTCAAGACTTTGGCTGAAGCCACTACAGAGATTGGGCATGGCAACTGGGATGTCCGCGTGGAAACCACTGGCAAAGACGAAATCGGCAAGCTGGCGCTGGCTTTCAACCAGATGACATCTGAACTCATGGGGCAACGCGAACGGCTGATACAAAGCGAGCGCGTGGCTGCGTGGCGTGAACTGGCGCGGCGTCTGGCCCATGAGCTGAAGAACCCGCTCTTCCCTTTGCAGATCACCGTTGAGAACCTGCTGCGCGCACGCCAGAACTCGCCGGAAGAATTTGAAGAAGTCTTCCGCGAGAGCACAAGCACTTTGCTGGCTGAGATCGCCAACCTGAAAACCATCATCGGGCGATTCAGTGATTTTTCCAAAATGCCTGCGCCACAGCTTCAAGCCGTCGATCTGAATGAAATGGTCAGAGGCGTGGCCCAGCTCTTTCAAGCGCAGCTCAATCGCGAGCCGGCGCGCATTAAGCCGGAACTCCATCTGAACGACGTGCCACAGGTAAGCGCCGATCCTGTTCTGCTGCGCCGGGTGATAGAAAATCTTGTGCTGAACGCGATTGACGCCATGCCGAAAGGCGGCACGCTCACTTTTCACACTGAGGCTGCAGACAGGTTTGTTGTGTTCGAACTTTCTGATACCGGTGCTGGCCTGACTCCGGAAGAGTGCGATAGGCTGTTCACTCCTTATTACACCACCAAACAACACGGCACAGGTCTGGGACTGGCCATTGTGCAATCGGTGGTGAGCGACCATCAGGGCAAGATCAGCGTAAGCAGCAAAAAAGGCCAGGGAACGACGTTTCATGTGGAGTTACCGGCGTTTAGGGAGACAGCACTGTAGAATCTGGAAACAGCTCATGAAAGCACAACTCCTTATCATCGACGACGACGCCAACACTCTCGCGTCACTCTCGCGCGCATTCCGTCTGGCGGGACATGAAGCCACGGTCTGCGACAATCCGGTCAAAGCACTCGAAATGATTAAAGCGGAAAAGTTTGACGTTATCTTTTCTGACGTGGTTATGCCTGTGATGGACGGGCTTTCCCTGCTGGAGCAGATCAAGGCTGCGGGCGTAACGACTCCTGTAGTAATGATGTCTGGCCAGGCGCACATTGAGATGGCGGTGAAGGCCACACGGCTGGGCGCGCTCGATTTTCTGGAGAAGCCTATCTCCACCGACAAGCTTTTACTCACGGTGCAAAACGCTTTGCAACTGGAGCGGCTCAAGCAAGAAAACCGGCAGCTGCGGCAGCAGCTGGGTGGATCAGGAATTATTTTTACCGGCGAGAAGATGCGCAAGCTGCTGGCGCAGGTAGAACGCGTTGCGGCCAGCGAGACGCGCGTGTGCATCCTGGGTGAAACCGGCACAGGCAAAGAGCTGATCGCGCGGACAGTCCACGAGAAAAGCCAACGCCACGCCGGACCATACGTCACGCTGAATTGCGCGGCTGTGCCCGCAGAGCTGATTGAATCTGAGTTGTTCGGACATGAAAAGGGATCCTTCACCGGCGCGGCTTCGCGGCATATCGGCAAATTTGAGCAGGCGCATGAAGGCACGTTGTTCCTGGACGAAATCGGCGACATGCCACTGACGATGCAAGCCAAGCTGTTACGCGTCCTGGAACAAGGTGAAGTGGAACGCATAGGCGGCGATAAGCCGATCAAGGTGAGCGTCCGCGTGGTGGTGGCCACGCATCGCAAACTGGAAGAGCAGGTCAAGCAGGGTCATTTCCGCCAGGACCTGTTTCATCGCATCTTTGTTTTTCCCATTGTGCTGCCGCCGTTGCGTGAGCGCCCGGAGGATATCCCTGCGCTGGCCGCGCACTTTGCCGCGCAGATTGTGAAACAGAACGGATGGAAGGACATCACGTTCAGTCCGGAGGCGTTGCAGACCTTGCAAGCGCACTCATGGCCGGGCAACATCCGCGAGCTGCGCAATGTAGTGGAGCGATTATTGCTTTTTGCTGAAGGCGACATTATCACGCCAGTAACTGTTCACGCGGCCCTGCCAATGCAATCAGGCGGCGAACCAGGCGCAGCTTTTTCCGGGACAGGCACGCTGGCTGAACGCGTTGATCAGGTGGAGCGGCAGATCATTCTGGAAGAGATTAAACGCAACCATCAGAACGTTACCAACACGGCAAAGGCACTGGGGCTGGAACGCAGCCATCTTTACAAGAAGTGCCAGCAATTGGGAATTGACTTGAAAGACCTGCGCAATAGCAACTAGCGTTGATCTATCGACGTTGATCTTCCATCTAATTTTGCCCCTTTATTCTTGCGGGTTCAAGCAACCCGAACCATAGCCAGAATTAGCCATCAGACTAAAAGAGAGTGCAACCGCGCGGCTCTGGATAGCGTCAGACATATTAAGTTCTAGATAGCCTGGCCGGGCTAAGGATATGCGCAGGTTCTCGATAGTGCAGTATTGCAGCCTGTCTGCTGCTTAAGACGGGCAAAGCTGCATACTTCCTCAAGCAAGCTCCACGTTTAGGCGACGCCTGTTTCACGTGCAAGCAAGAGAGTAAAACCATCGGAATCTTCAGGGAAATCAGTGCCCAGGAGCTGTCAATATTCAGTGCCGGTTGTGGCCATATAAGGAGACATTATGAAACGCATCGGAGTTATGAGCACCGCGCTCATGTTCGCAGTTTTTGGATTCGCGGCTTCTATCCACGCGCAGGACCAGAAAGAAGCCGCTCCTGAAAAACATCAGGAAGAAGCGAAACCGGAGAAACCACCTAAACAAGAGACCGCTAAGCCAGAAAAATCTGAGGCCAAATCACAGGAGCAGCGCCACGATCAGGACAAGCCCAGCAAAGACGAGCGCAAACAACAGGACCAACAACGCAAAGACCAAGAGAAGGCCGCAAAAGGCCAGCAAAAGCAAGAACAGAAGGCGCAACAGCAGAACCAAAAGCAGGAGCGGGACCAGCAGAAAGCCGCGCAACATAATCAGCAAAAACCCGATCAGCAGAAAGATGAAGACCAGCGAAGGAACGCCCAACCGGGCAACGATCAGCGGGGAAATGATCAGCGCGGAAATGACCAGCGGCAGAACGAGCAGCAACGGACAGAGCAACCCGGCCGGTCTTCACAGCCGGCGCAACGCGCGAATAACAAGGAGCAGCGCGGCGCATTTCAAGAGCATCGCGCAAGAAACTGGCAGTCAGAGCATCGCACCTGGGCGCAACGCGGCGGATACCACGGCTACCGTATTCCGGATGATCGCTTCCGCGCTTCTTTTGGAGAATCACACCGCTTCCGTCTCGCCAGTTTCCCCGTGACCGTGGTGGAAGGATTTCCGCGCTTCCAGATCAATGGCTTCTGGTTTGCGCTGGTGGATCCGTGGCCGGAAACCTGGTCCGACGACTGGTATGACACCGACGACTGCTACGTGACCTATGATGACGACGGATATTATCTGGAGGACGTCCGCTATCCCGGCGTTCGCCTGGCGATTAACGTGTTCGTAGGTTAACAGGGCCCTGACAACGAGCACCCACCTTGCTTATTATCTCGACTGATTCTAAAAAACAGCTGGCTCCGGCCAGCTGTTTTGTTGGGTCTTCCACAGTGCGTCCACGCAGACCGCCATATCGGTATAATGTTTTAGCACTGGTATTCAAAACGGTGTTGAGCGGGCCTGTAGCTCAACGGTTAGAGCAGCAGACTCATAATCTGTTGGTTGTAGGTTCGAATCCTACCGGGCCCACCATGACCGCATTTTTATTATTAATCCGTCTCTGAGTTAATGCACTGCTGCCTTCCCCGAAGATTTTCCATCGCTGTGAACTACCAGCAAATCACGCGGCAGCAACACGGAATCGAGACGAACGAGCCACCCAACTGCGTACTCATCCCCATCCTAATCGCGCTCAGACAGAAAACCAGACTCCGCCCATGCATCGCCCCATTCGGCTTTGCGAGCTGATTTATAGGCAGCTTTGCTGGAGCGGGCGATGATTCGATTTTCTATTTTGCCTTCTGGCGTACACAACGAAAGTTGTACGTGTCCGCTGTGCTTGAGGGGATGACGCACGATTCGCGACGGGGCAGGCACCGCTTCATTGGTTTGAACGGCAGTGGTTTGGACGGCGGTTTTGGCGGCGATGAGGTAGGAGAATTTTTCGTCTTCATGGCCCAGAGTGCCGCCTTTCAATTGCCGATGGAGTGACGTGCGCTCGATACGCTGAGAGAAGTGGCACCAGTCGCCGGCTGCGGCCATGGGGCACGCGTACTGATGCGGGCAAGGCGCGATGATGCGTGCGGCATTGGGCATGGTTGCAATCGTTGCAATAAGGGATGTGCGCGCCGCGTTTACGGCCGCAAATCCGCGCGGCGTTCCCGGCTCAATGATCACCAGGAATTGATTGGCGCAGCTCCAGGCTTTGCGCAGTACAGCATCGGCGGCGGCTGGCGGCAGTTCTCCGAACGTATACGAAATGGTTACAAGATCATGCGCTTGGCAGTTAAGGCCGGAACGCAGATCTTGCTTTACCCACTGCGCTTCCCGGGCTACGGGTAGCGGGCTTTGCGCGGCCAGACGTTTCCCCATAGCAAGCCATTCCGCGTCCACTTCAATCAATGTGGCCTCTTGCAGATGGAATTCGTCACTGGCGGCAAAGAGCACGGTGCCGGGTCCGGCGCCGATATCGAGCAGACTTCGAACGTCACACTGCGGAACACGCAGTTGGAGTTCCGCCAGTACACGCCGAACCGCAGCATAAATAGCAGGCAGACGCACTGCCAGATACGCCGCACGGTGCGCGGAAGTAACAACCGCCGGGTGGGAAAAGTCCGCAGCTTTATAGTGTTGTGAAAGCTGGGCGGTGGCCTGCACAAGTTTGCGCCGGTCTACCTTCTCAGTTTCCTGCTCGATAGCATCCATCAACTCAGTGGGCAGGCGCATCGCGGAGGCGCGACCTAATCCTTGTACTTTACTGAGCAGCCATAAGGAATCGTTGCGCCTTCTGTGACCGGTTTACCGGCCATGGCTTCCTGAAGCGCAGCAGAAACGTAATTTTTGGATTTCGAGATATCTCTCTGGTCAGAAGACGAATGGTCGTCAATGGCGCCGTTGTAAATCAAAGTTCCAGTGGGACCGATAATGAACATGTGCGGCGTTGTTTTTGCGCCATAAAGATGACCGAGCGATCCGCCCATGTCCATGAGCACAGCGGTGGGCCCGGCGTTCATGGTCTTTAAGTATTCATTTTCCTGAGTCGGCGTAACAAAACCCTGCATTCCGGGCGCAGAGGAAATTACCGTGAGCCAGACTACGCCTTTGGCTGTCCATTCTTTTTGCAGGCGCTGCATGTTGCCGCTCTCATAATGCTTCCTGGTATAAGGGCAGCCCTGGTTGTGCCACTCAAGCACCACATATTTGCCTTTGTAGTCAGAAAGGTGCTGCTGTTTGCCGTTGCTATCTACCGCAGTAAAGCCGGGTGCGGGGTCTCCGACCCTGACCGCAAACGCTGACGCCACCAGTGCCAGCACAACACACGCGCGCAATATCAAACTACGATTTTTCATCGCGCCTCCTTCTTCTGCGTATTGAGATCATTGTATCGGTTGGCGCACTGGCGCTTCAATCCGGTAGGGCGGGCTTGCGGGGACAACAAGCACGCCGCGCAGAACGGTGATCGGCTTTAATAGCAAATCAGATTTCCTGAGCGTGATTTTTATTCCTGTGGCCGATGGCTGGAGCTTCTGTGGTACGGGATTATCGATCTGCCCCCGGTCCAACGGAAAAAACTCAGCTTGCGTGATTCGCTTACCGGCTGCAACTGAAAGAATGAAATCATCTTTCGTAGAGACAGCGCTGGTCTTCCAGCCGCGGGGCAAAGGTTTAGGCAAGAGCTTTTCGGTATCGGCAAAAAAACGGACGGCTGCTGTATTGGGTTTTGCCGCAGTTGCGAGAGGCAACGTCAATTGGAGTTGTGCGCGCTCAGGGATGCAAACTTCACGGCAGACAAGCCACTTGGCTTCTGCCTGAATTTCCGCGGATGAACGGCCATTGCGCGCTTGCGGAACATGCAGGGTAAGCGGCAGCAAAATCTCATTGTGGTAACCGTAGTCCGCTAATTCCTTGATGGGCTGCATACGTTCCGGGCGCGGCCATTGAATGTCGCCAGTGCTGAAGCCTACCGGCAATTGCCATTTAAAAGCCGGAGGCTGGCCAGAATCTCCCGGGTTAATCCAATAAATATGCCAACCGGGTTCAAGAACGAAGTGAACTCCAAGTTGCAGGTTAGAGCCGGGAACGATAGCGCTCTGGCTTGAGATAAGTTCTACATGCGCATGCTGAAGCTGCGCCTGCTCCCGTGGAGCATGTTGCAGTTGGGCTGCCAGGGCTGGCGGGAACAGATAGAGGAGCCACGCCAAATATCGGATGTGGGCGTTAATCAACACGAACCCATTTTACGCCGTCGGCAACGAGGGCCGACTTGCATACGGAGCCGTCTAGCCTACGGCATCGTGATCTTTTGGCGAAGGAAAATGCTTCAGAGGTGGAACGTGGCAGAAAAAAGCGCCGGAATAAATCCGGCGCTTTTCAATACAGATTGTGTTCAGGTTACGGGATGATGTATTTCAAGCTGACATAGCCCATCATCAAGTGAGCATTCTTGGGTGCGCCAGTGGCAACGAACCACGGAGCGCGCGTCAGGTACGAAGTTTGTGTGACCAGTTGCAATGCGCCGTACTGCGGATTTCTCCACATAGTCTGGGTCCAATCGAATGACCCTTCCTGAATGGCGCGATTGTTGGTGTTGGCCGAGTTGGTGCCGCCAAACCCGATGCAAGGCTTGTTGAGCAGAGGCTGACCCGGGCCGCAGGAAACCGGCGTTGCGATGTTAGCCGCCGTCAAGTCCGCGAAGGAGTTGCGCTGTGCATAGATTCCGCCGTAATAGAAGCCGAACTGGCTCTTATGTGCGGTAGCTTCCATGCCAACGATGGCGCTCCCTGCATGTACCATGGAATTGTCGATGGTGAAAGTTGCCGGACCGGTTGCAATCGGAACAACAACTGCCTGGGGAGCGAGACCGATGAGATAACGGCCGATGCCATCACCCCAGATGCCATTGGCAACTAGTCGCACGCCTTTAACAAATTCCAGATTCACTGCGGCTTCGCCGCCACCACCGATACTGGTGTGCTTCTCGAAAGTAGTTCCACCTACCGGTACAGCCGCGGTTTTCACCGAGGTAACAATGCCGCCCAATTCAAAGTGCATGTGTTTGCCGCTCATATCGGTATCCCAGGCCATCTTGGTGTGGAGGTCAGGAAACGCGTCTGGCGCGGATGTGATTGCACCTTGATCAAGCTGCGTGGCCAACACGGCGTTGAAGGCAGTCGGGAAGGTCGCATTGATAGCAAACTGATCAGGGTTCTGAACAGCTACAGCCCACTGGAAGTGGTCAGAGAAATGATAGTTAACGCGAAGTTCAGCAGCGCGGGTGTAGGGAAGACCCACGTGCGTCTGGGCGTCTTCACCGATTGGAGCGAAGACGTCAGAAGGCATAGGCGAAAGGCCTACTCGGTTCGGCGTCTGCAATCCCCAGGTCTGGCCAGCAAGAATTTCCCAGTTGCCGCGACGGATATCCGCCCAGGCCAAGCGAACACGCGTGGTGTGCGGGTTGGATGTAACGAATACGTTGGTTGCATCGTTACCATTGAAGTCGCCTTCAATATAGCCGAGGATCTTGTTCTCGCCGTATTTGCCTGCAATCTTCAGGTTGAAACGTGAGTATTGGCCGGTCGAACGGAACTCGGTAAGGTGCCCTTGTGCGGTATTGGAAAACGGAATGGTACCAAACGGGCTGGTAATGCTGGCGCCTGAGTTGGTGGTGCGGAATACGTTTTCAAAATCAATGAAACCGCCGGGAGTAAATTCCGTTCCGCCGATGCGGAATGAAAGCGGAGACTCTTTTTTCTCCGTCTCCTGGACCATGGTTGCCGAGACCGGAGTGGTGTTCAACGATGCGTTCGCGACGTGTGGTGTATTCTCAGCCATGCGCGTCTTCATGGATGAACTTGAACCGGTGGCGGCACTGGTGGAAGCATCCTGCTGCTTGGCTTCATTCTTTTCATCCAGTTGCTTTTGCAGTTTCTGGAGTTGTTGTTGTTGTTGAGCAATCTGTTGTTGTTGCTGGCTGATGGCCTCGCGCAAAGCCTTCAGATCATCTGATACTGACCCGGACCCGGCAGCGCCGCTATTGGGTGCGGTTGCCTGGCCCAGCGCCAGCCCAGAGGCCAGCACTACAAAACACATTTTTTCTAACAATCTCATTGAGCTAATTCTCCTCTGCTTGTTCATCTTTGTACGTCGTTGTATCGGCCCATCAAAAGGTGATAATTCCGAACCCAAAATTCTGTCGCTCAGGGGTCCGTGGTGATATTGCCAAACGCGGTGATAATTTCACACCATTATCATGCGGTTGTACATAGATATGTACAACTTCATGCAACTCTTCATCTTTTTTTAACAGTTTCCAATTTTGGAATAAATCAAAGAAATCAAATCTGAAATTTAATAGGCCGGTAATTGGACAAAAAACAACGGTCTGGATGACTGAAAATCGCACCAGACCGCGTTAAACTCCAGTATTTACAGGCTTACCGTGATGCCCGGGTGGCTTCCTGACCGGTGACATCGCTGAACGAAAATGCGTTAGCTACGTTCGGATAGGGCTTACCATCCAATTCTACATAGGGGAAAATCAGGTAATTTACGCGCTCACCATGCTGTTTGGGGCGCAATTCCACGTCGCGCCCCACGGTAAACTGGACGCGGTTCACGTCATGCGCGCCAAAGAAATAGTCCTTTTTCTCCTGATGCTTCCACGCTTCTGAGATGTCCACGGGAAACCAGCCACGCTCACGCGTATAAAACTCAGCCCAGCAGTGATAACCGGCGATCTCGCCGGCATTTTTATCTGCAGGCAATGACAATCCCATTTCAAAGCGCGCAGGAATTTTTTGCGAGCGCGACATGGAGATAAAAACCGAATGGAAGTCAGTGCAGTTGCCGTGCTTGGCGTCACAAGCCCAGAGCGTATCGCCGCGGCCCCAGCCCGTGCCGGTCTTGTCATACTTCATGGTGGAAAAAACGTAGTCGTAAAAAGCGCGCCCTTTGGCAAGGTCATTCATCCCAGGCTTTGCCTGCTCTGCCGCGAGTTCGGCAGGCTTGCCGGTGATTGGAACCAGTTTGTCCGCCTGAAGAAAGCGATGGAGCTCTTTTTCTGAAGCAGGCTTCTTGAGCGAGACAGAGGCGAGATGCTCCAGACGCACCACATCATATTTCACGGTGAAATGGTATTCGGCCTGGTCAGCTTTGTCGGCATGGGCATAAAACATCTTGTTGCCGTATTCCGGCTCGGTGGTTTCTTTGAGCGGAAGATCGCCAGATTTGGAAACGATCTTTACCTGCTGGAATTGGTCAGACTGAGCGATAGGAAACCAGACATCGAGCGGCTTGCCGGGATCAGTAATGCGGACAGAGAAAGAGTAATTAAGCTCAAAGTGGCGTGATTTGCTCTGAGCAAACGCACACAGGCTGAAAAGCAAAAACAGCGAAACGACAGAAATTCTGCGCATAAGACGCGGCATAAAACGCAACATGGGATTCTCCCTTTTTAGGCTTGAAGTGGAATTGACAGTGCTAACGTCCGACCCGGAGGTTTGGTGGGAACTACCGTCAAGTAAAGCCGTGAAAGAAGGGCGACATTCAGGGAAATTCTACTCTCCGGAGCAGGCGGATGGCAAAAGGAGACTTTCTAAAATTTCCGAGTGAAGCGAGGAATCCCTATTCTCAACAAAAATCTTTCGCCCCGTGAATTACGCGAATGAACGCAAATCTGCGAACACTAAAGAAGTAGCTGTTCAGGGTATCGTAGCAATAGGGATCCCTCGCTCCGCTTCGGGATGTTAAAAAGCTTTCGCCGCAAATACCCCTGTCTCGATCTTCCCTGCCCGCTTAACCTGCACAAAGATGCGATATTCCCCGGCTTTGGGAAACCCATACGGGAAAGAGACTTCAGCAGCCGAGGCATCCTGGTTCATGTTTTTCATGTCAGCCATGGAGTTTTTCCCCTCTGCCAAGCTGACTGCCGCCATGGAAACTGAGCCAGCAGGATGCACATGCGCGAAGACGTTGCCATCCGTGCTCAGGAAAATAGCGTGTCCGGCCATACCCATGTAGGGTTCCATGTCTGTTGCAAGCTTGCCGTCTTTATCTTCAAGGCGGAAGCGGAACCAATAAGGCTGATTGGCCTTGAATGGCTTGTCTTCACGCTGCCAAATCATTCGATAACCATCGGAGAGCTGAGCGATTTTATCCGCCGCAACAAAATCCAGGCCGCCGGCATCGTCGCCACGCAGCGGCTCGCCAGTGACAGCGGGCATATTCACGGTAGCCACTTCAGTTTCCGGAAAGCCCGTGTGGTGGACGATATCGCCAAAGAGCTTGTACTGGCCCTCAGGCAGGGCAGGCAGACTCTGCGCGAACTCACCGGGCTGGGATTGCGCGGGATGCAGATGCCAGAAAACTTTCATGTCCGGCATGCGCACGATGAAGAGATGCATGAGGTGGCCGTGGTCGGGGATCAGGTCATCCATACGGATGCGGTCTGGTTGCTCGCTGCGGAAGCGCGTAGGCTCAGCTTCATTGGGATTGCCAAGCTGCAACGTCAACATGCTGCCAGAGAGTGAGGACTCCATCTGGGGGAGCTTATAGTTGAGGCGCGCGTTAGCGCTGGCCTCACTTCCCCACCAGCGATTGCCCAGGACCAATGCCACGATTACCAGCACAGCCGCAATGGTAAGACCAATTTTTCCGCGACGAGCCCGGTCTAGCGCAGGCGCTTCTCCAGGATTTAACGCGGCATCACGCGAGGCCGCAAAGATAATGCCGATCAATCCTGCAGCCAGCGCAAGTCCGAGTAGTGACAGCAGGATACCCAGGCCAATCTGCATGGGCTGCGACGCTGTAGAAATCGCAGGCAATGGAACTTCCAGCTGGGCTACACCTTTTTGTCCCGCGACCTGAAGTTGAACCTTCCATGAGCCGCGCACCATGATCCAAAGGCTGCCGGTGAAAAGCTGCGGATCATCCTGGGAGCGCTTGGCTGCATCGGAGATTGGCGCCATTTTTGCGCCGGGGCCGATCATACGCAGCGGCAGAGCTTTAATTTCATTCACGTCATTGCCTACGCTGCGGACTAAAATCTGCGCTATACCGGGAACAACCGCAGGCGGACGCAAGGTGACCAGTAGATGGTAAGGGCCAGCATAGCCGTCATAGTAGACGTCCGGGCTGTTGACGTGGGCGGTGGATGAAAGCGGAAATAACGCGACAAAAAATGCCAGCAGAACAATCCGTACAGCCATAGTTACCGTTTCACCTTTTTCAGCCACTCGCCCCAGTAGATGCCGGCCCACATGCTAAGCACGGACAACAGAAATGCCAGTCCCATATTGCGCCAGAAGGCTGCCGCAGTTTGCTCCCAGTGCACGAAAATATGGTTGACCGTGGGCGAGGTAGGCAGCGCGAAGTAAGGGAAATCCACGGTGGCAAAGAACCAGTTACGCGCCGCAGGTGACATGAGAAAGGTGGCAAAGGGCCACTCCACAGCGATCAATATCGCCAGAAAGGCTACTCCGCCAAAAACTGCCTGCTGCCATTTGGGCGCATCTTTAAAGATTGGCCATAGCAGATCCAGGAAAAATGCCGGGGCTACCAGCAGCATGGGAAACGGCAGCGGCACCATATGCGTGATGTTTTGATAGACCGGTCCGAGCTTGGGCTGGGCAGCAAAGAGCGGCAGAAACCACATCAAAATTAAAACGAAGGCAGAGTAGACGCCGGTCATGATCGTCCGTGCCCAGCGATGGCCGGCCGCGCGCGCCGCGCCTTCTAATATCAGCAAACCTCCAATGCTGATCACCAAATAAGAGATACCGCTGTGCAGAAGCACGCGATTGGTATATTCCAGCTTCAAGGTCATCCCTTGAATTACCACAAAGCCGCCCACCACCAGTAGCATGCGTTGCAGAGCTATGCGTTGTTCTCCGGTAGCGCGGTTTAAATATGAGGCGGTCAGAATCGCGCCACCCCACATGATTCCCGCAATGCCTAACGCTAAAAGCATGTGCGGCGGACTGATGATTTTTACGTCGAGCCCGTAAGCTTCATGCCACCAGTTATCGAATGGCGCAGAAGTCAGCATGGCGCCGCCACCCCAGGCAGCGATGAAAGCACCCAACGGTCCACGAAAGCCGAGCACATTTACTGAGCCATCGCGCGCAGCTTTGTCGCTGCCAAACGTAGTGCTCATGATGACCCAGGCCGAGCCAAAAGCGCCGAGCAGCGCACCAAACTGGATCAGCAGATGCGCGGGAGTCCAGAAGCTGTCGCGTCCAATCGTTTCATGCCAGGAGATGTCCCAGTAAAGGCCGGTGGCAATACATACGGAGGCAATCACGTTGGCCCAGACCAGCCAGGGAATACTTTCCGCACGGGAGCGGACAGACGTGGTATCGATTTGCGCCGTAGCCGATAGGGTGCTCATACGCGCCTTTCAGCGAAATTCTGCACTGGAAGATGTATCTACAGAATACACTGAATGGCCATTCATTTTGTAGAGATGAGCTGACCGGCGGATGTTTTCACAAGTCGATTGGGGATGTGCCCCGGAAGGATGGGGCGCACCTCAAGGTAAACTCTAGTCACAAAAGGAAATTGCCCGAGCTAGAAGTAACGGCTAGCAAATCCATGCCCGCCTTTGACCGGATAAAAGCTCACATGAGGATTGCCTTCTGTCCACAGGTGGAACTGGAGCGTGAAACTGCCCTCGCCCTTTTCAACAATGATTTTTTGTTTCGGCAGATCTGGATGTGACTCATGCGGCTTGGATCCGTCGACAGTAACGTTCAATGCAAGCACTGCTTTCTCTTTCGACACCAATCGGTAAGAGCCCCTGACTTCGTAAGTATTGCCGACTACCAGTTTGTCAGAAGGGCCGCGAACCTCCTGGATCGTGATGTTGTCACCGGTTCCTTCTAAATCCACAACATGTGAAAAATCAGTGGATGATTGCGCCTTTGCAAGAGGCCGCCCGGGAAGCCTGCCAAGAACCATTAAGCCGCTGACCAGGCAAACAATAAGGACCACAATTTTCTTCGATATCAACTTGTTCATAGTTCCATCTCCTGCTGACTCTGATTCAGCACATCTACTGTCCCGGATACAAGATTGCATTTCCAAAATTACGGCTGGCAAAGCTTGAGCCGCCCCCTACTGGATAAAAGCTGACGTGAGCCTGGCCGTGGACCATATAGAACTGCAGTGTGAAACTGCCCTCGCCCTTTTCTACAATTATCTTGCGTCTCTCCAGAGGCGGATACGACTCTTTTGGCACGGACGGTTCACCTGGGTGGCGCATTTCTGTGGCAACGTTCACAGCAAGCACTGCTTTGTCCTGGGAAACAAGCCTGTAAGTACCTCTTACTTCGTAAATGTTCCCCACAACCAAAGTATCCGACGGTCCCCGGACCTCCTGAATCGTGATGTTGTCACCTGTGGAGGTATTTTGCAGATTTACGACGTGCGAAAAGTCATTGGAACTCTGCCCGGCGGCCCCTGCGAAGCAGCTAAGGGCAATTACACTGCCTAAAAAGCACACGGCAATGGCAGCAACTTTTTTTGCGGTCAATTGAGTCACAATACATCTCCTTAAATTCAGTAAGCCGGCAACTCTGTTCTCTAGATTTGCCGATTGAATAAGGGCCGGAGCAAACCATCCTTTTGCCTTTTGCGGAAGGGATTCCGCAACTGTCAGCAGAGTTTGCGAATATTCCCTGGCAGGAGCTATTTTCAGAACATAGTTGTCACAGATTTCTTCACGCGTGCGATCAAGCAGGCGGCTTGCGAAATAAACAAGCGGATGAAACCACAAAACGGCGCGCACTATACGCTGATATAAGACCACGAGTGCGTCGTGGCGTTGTACATGCGCGCATTCATGAATAAGCACCTGCTCAAGTTGCTGGTCGCTGAGCCGGGCCACTAGAGATGATGGAACAAGGACAATAGGCTGTAAGTACCCAACTGCCATGGGAACGGCCACATGATCTGAAGTGAATATCCTTGGAAGGTCATGACCAAAGATGTTCAATAGTTGTGGGCGTGCGCCAGCAATTTTTTCTGAAGCAGCTGTTTGCGCGCTTTGCCTGATACGGGTCATCACAATCAGCCCGCGAACCATTCCCACTAAGCTCACCAATACCCCTGCTGCCCACAGAACAGCAACAATTTCGATAAAAAATGAATGATGAGATGTATTGAACTGGCCACCGGATGGGAGCGACGGTAAAACGCCAGGATTGCCAAACAAGATATTGAACGGCTGCGCGGAGCGCCGAATCACAAGCGGCACCGGAATCACTACCAACCTCATGGCAGCAACTATCAGTGGGCAGAGTCCAGCGGCAATCAAGGTCCATAGCAGGACTGCATAACGTGCGGCGGGTGATCGCCGGGCAATTCTCTGCACGGCAAGGCCAGCAATAAGCAGAATAGTAACCTGTACCGCTATGTTCAGTGCCGCGGGTAATTGGCCACTCAGCGTGTTGAGCCATGCATTCATCGCTTATCTCCTTGCATGCCGTCAATCAGTTCGCGAATCCGCTGCGCTTCCGCAGGGGAAATGCGCCGCGATTCCATAAGCGCCATCACGAGGCCGCTGGGGGAGCCACCGAAAGCGCCATCGAGCAGTTGGCCGAGCATTCCCCGTAAAGTGGATTTTTGTGGCCGAGCGGCACGGAAGTAAAAGGCGTTACCTTGCACACGCGCCTGAAGCCAGCCTTTGTCAGTCAGGCGTTTTAACATTGTTTGCGCCGTATTGCGGGCGACAGGGCGCTGGCTGCTGAGCATCTGCCATACCTGTGCAACGCCCAGTTCGCCGTGCTCCCAGAAGAGGTTCATGATCTCCAACTGGGCGGGAGTAAGCTTTGATTCTGTTCGCGCCATTCTTGTTCACCTACGACCGTAGGCAAATATACCTACAGCCGTAGGCACTGTCAAGCGAAAAGAAACACTGCCTTCTTCGGAGAAGACCAAAACAATGCACTTCCCCAGGCCGGAGTTGTACGGCACAATGGCTGCGCCCGAAAACGAGGAACATTGATGAAGATGATTTGTCTGTGCCTATGCCTGTGGATGGCGGCTTTCGCCTTTGGCCAGGGAAAAAAGGGAGCGCCCGCCGGCGGCGCGGTTTCGGCGGCGGCGAAGATGTGCAACGAGCCGATTGCTGTTGGCGAGCCCGTGGACGGCTGGCCGGAAGGGCCCGTGAACATCCTTTTTCACCACGAGAAAAGCAAAGCGCCGTGGGCACACAATCCGGCAATCCACGTTGCCGGACTGGAGGCCGCCACACCTGCCACAGCGCGCACCATTGTTTGCGTTGAAGAGTCACGGACGGAAGTGGGCCGCTATGACTCCGGAGAGCCAGGTTATGCGCCAAGCTGGAGCGCGATTCTGGTTCGCCCCTCAGACGGGCGCGTCTATTTCATGCAAACCGGTTTTGATGGAGAGATGCCGCCGGGAGTGAAGTACAGCCCCGGCGCCGGAGTGGGCAAGCCTCCAACAGAAATCTTTGTGCGCTGGCTGCGGCTGCTCTTGGACCAGAAGGTTGCGCGCTTCAAGATGCTGCTGAAATCGAAGGAATATGATGAGCCCTCCGCGCTGGCTTTTTCCGCGGATGACAGCAGGCTGGCACTGGTACAAACACCGCGCAGCGACAGCAATGGCGTTACGCCGCCTTCACCACTTACTGTCTTTGACCTGACGACGGGAAAGACAGTGACCGCGATGCACGCGGGTTATTCCACCAGCGCGCTTGCCATCTCCAAATCAGGAAACATGCTTGCCACAGAGCGCTATGGCCACGTGGAAATCTGGGACGTTGCCACAGGGACGGTCAACCGCAAGCTGGAAACCAGCCAAGTGACCTCATTGTTATTCGGCCCCGATGACATGCTGGGAGTGGCGGGCGGCGAAAAAGCCTCTGTGTGGGACGTAGGAGGAAATCGCATAGTGCATTCGGGCAGCGGTTCGATCATGACTCTATCTCCTGAGGGAGTGTGGCTGGTGATGGCAAAAACTGCAAATGGGTTCACGGTGCGCGAGTTGGAATCAGGGCATGAGTTGGGAAGTTTTCCCGGCTGCAGCGAACCGTACAAGTGCACGCCATCGCGTGACGGCAAGATGATGGCGCGATGGTCATCACTGGGAGCGACGATTTACTCGAGCGGCAATGCTGAAGGAAAACACGCGTCGGCGCCAAAGGTGGGTGTGGAGACTCTGGCTTCTATTGCGGCCACCAGCGACGGCTTTGTAATAGGCAACGGCAATGGCATTGCCGGCATGGTTTCATTCACCGCGCCGGAGGCCAGCGCCTTCGCCACAGACATGACGAGCATTAGGGCAATAGCTGTCTCACAGGACGGTAAACTCCTGGCCTTGGGAGACATCAACGGGCATGTGGAGATTTGGGAGCTGCGGTAAACCGCTCCTGCGCGCTCGACTTGGTAATGGCCCTACCTGGCGGTTGCGACAGTGGCGCACGTTGCCACCGAACGTATGGGTGCGCTCAGGCCTTTCATCAATTTTGCAAATTCATCCAGGTTTAGCGACTGCGCACCGTCTGACAAAGCGCGCTCCGGACACGGATGCACTTCAATAATCAATCCATCAGCACCGATAGCTAGAGCGGCACGGCTGGCTGGGGCAATCAGTTCGCGCTTCCCGGTTCCGTGCGAAGGATCAGCGACGACGGGGAGATGCGATAGCTCACGCACCAGCGCCACGGCTGCGAGATCGAGGGTGTTGCGGGTCATCTCGCTTTCAAAGGTCTTGATGCCGCGTTCGCAGAGCACAACATTGTTGTTGCCGCCAGCCAAAAGATATTCCGCGGCCAGCAGCCATTCTTTTACGCTGGCGGAAGGGCCGCGCTTGAGCAGGATTGGCTTGCTGCACTTTGCGAGCTGACGCAACAGATCATAATTCTGCATGTTGCGCGCGCCGACTTGAAGCATGTCCGCGTGGTCACTGATGAGTTGAATGTCATTGGTGCTCATCACCTCGGTGACAACCGGCAGACCCACTTCTTCACGCACTTCACGCAGCAAACGCAGCGCTTCAATGCCCAATCCCTGGAAATCATACGGCGAGGTGCGCGGCTTGTATGCGCCACCGCGCAAGAGCGTGGCTCCGGCAGCTTTCACGGCGCGTGCGGTAGAGAAAAGCTGCTCGCGCGATTCAACCGAGCACGGGCCGGCGATCACCACGGCTTCTTCACCACCAATCATCACGCCGCCAACATCAACCTGTGTGCGTCCGCTCTTGGTCTGTTTGCTTACCAGCTTGAATGGATGCGCAATGGGCACAACAGAATCCACGCCCGGCGCAGCCTGCAGTGCTTCCAGTGCGACACGCGATCCGCCTGAGCCGACAGCGGCCACAATTGCCCGCTCCGATCCGCGCGTGACGTGCGACTGAAACCCGCATTCCACGACGCGGTCAATTACATGTTGAAGTTGTGCTTCTGAAGCGCCTGCCGCCATATTGATCACCATGGAAAACTCCTTGAAAATCAGCCGTTGGTACTTAGTAGTTAGTAATTAGTCTTTTTATAAAATTCCGAACCCGCGTACTTTGCCGGTGAGGGATCACTACCCGCTTCTAAAATGATTGCAATTTACCACGCTTTTCTCTTAGCCCTATAGAACCTTATGAACTCCTGCATTCGCTGTAACAAATCCCTGAATTACCTTTCGGCTATAGGGCTCCCTCGCTTCGCTCGGGATTTCAGAAATCTAAAAATCCCGAACCCGCGTACTTTGCCGGTGAGGGATCACTACCCGCTTCTAAAATGATTGCAATTTACCACGCTTTTCTCTAACCCTGTAGAACCTTATGAACTCCTGCATTCGCTGTAACAAATCCCTGAATTACCTTTCGGCTATAGGGATCCCTCGCTTCGCTTCGGGATTTAAAAACATCATCCGCTGCGTACCCAAGCGGCGTGTTTCCTGAATAATGCCGCGGAAGATTGCGATAACGCTCTGCGCATCAAGCGGGCCGGTATTTTTTGCGGCCACACGGGCCAGCACCTGATCTTCACGTTTGCCGTCATAGGCAGGCAATCCGGATGCGACCTTGACGACTGCAATTTCACAGGCGATGGCGGCACGCTCGTTAAGCAGCCGGACAAGCTCGGTATCGAGCGCGTCAATTTGCTGGCGGCAGGCTTCCAGTGATTTCTCAACCACTGTTTTTTCAACCAATGACTTTTCACCTGTTGCGGTTTGCTGGCCCATAAGAGCTCCTAAAAGCAAAAACCGCGACCCTTTGGGGATCGCGGCTTGCGGTAATTTATGATGACTAACTTTATTTATTGCATTGTCAGCACACCATCCGCGTAGCCGCTACCCGTAAAGAAGTAGCGGTAAGTAAACGCGAAAGTAAATCGGCTGGCGTGCATGCTGAGCGGATAGTAGTCTAGATTTTCTGCTGTTGTCAAGAAAGTTAATAAATTTAATATGGATTGCCGGAAAATTGGTGCGCCGAAAGGGCCGCAGAAACATGAGTTCCGCCGGTAAAAAGCCTTTTGCCGGCAGCCTTGTTCCTTTTCTTTCAGCGCAAAACGGCGCAAAGGCAGTGGATTTTTACAAAAACAGCATTGGGCAGGCTGAGTGAGTGATAAATCTCCTGAGCATGGGAATTTCAGCCTGGAGACACCGGGAGATTGGCCGCAAACTGAACGCGTAAAAAGAAATTTATAAAGAGAGAGAATGAATAAACCCACTGATCAGAAAACCGCTGCTGCCGTCGCCAGACAAGAAGGCGACTGGCAAGCCTATATAGAAGATTTTCGCCGGGCCGGACATGAGACTGTGGACTGGATTGCCAAGTATCTGGTTGAAGTTGCTGAGATGCCGGTGCTGGCGCAGACCAAACCGGGCGATCTGCTGGATGCGCTGCCGCAATCCGCGCCGGAACAGGGCGAATCCTTCGACGCGATTCTGCGCGACTTTGACCGTGTGATTATGCCGGCGGTAACGCAGTGGAACCATCCGCGTTTCTTTGCCTACTTTTCCTGCACGGGATCAACGCCAGCCATTCTGGCGGAGATGCTGGCTGCGGCGCTCAACACCAATGGCCTGCACTGGAAAACTTCTCCAGCGGTGGCGGAGTTGGAACAACGAGCACTGGACTGGCTGCGGCAATGGATGGGACTGACCGACGAATGGTTTGGCATTGTCTATGACACGGCCTCTACCAGCAGCATGCATGCGATTGTGTGCGCGCGAGAGTTGGTTGCGCCGGAGGCGCGGACAGAAGGAAGCAGCAACGATCTGGTGCTGTATACGTCGGACCAATCACACTCGTCGATTGAGAAGGGCGCGATTGCCGTGGGCATTGGACAGCAGAACGTGCGCAAGGTGCCGTCTGACTCTGAGTTCCGCATGCGTGCCGACGCTCTGGCGAAGATGGTGGAAGAAGACAAGCACGCGGGCAAGCGTCCGTTTTGCGTGGTGGCAACCGTGGGCACAACTTCCACTACTAGTATTGATCCGGTGCCGCTGATTGCCGACACAGCAGAAAAATACGGCATGTGGATGCATGTGGATTGCGCTTACGCTGGCGCTGCCGCCATTTTGCCTGAGCAAAGGCATATTATGGCCGGCGTGGACAGGGCACAATCACTGGTGATGAATGCTCATAAATGGCTGATGACGCCCATCAGCCTGAGCGCGTTTTATACGCGGAGGCCAGACATTCTGAGGCGCGCGTTTTCACTGAACGCCGACTACCTGAAAACGCAGGACGATCCGCGCGCGCACAACCTGATGGATTATGGCGTTCCGCTGGGTCATCGTTTCCGCGCGCTGAAGCTATGGTACGTAATGCGGTACTTTGGCCGCGAACGCTTTGAGACGGTGATCCGCTCGCACATTCAGTGGGCGAAAGATTTTGCCGCGCTGGTGGACGTGCATCCGAAATTTGAGCGCGTTGCGCCAGTGCCGCTCTCAGTGATTTGCTTTCGCTACAAAGGTTCTGACGCCGAGAACAAGGCGATCATGGACAAGGTGAATGAATCCGGCAGAGTATTCATGGCAACAACGGTGCTCAATGGAAAGCTGACGCTGCGGCTGGCGATTGGCAATCTGGAAACGAGTTGGAAAGATGTACAGGAAGCGTGGGAGTTACTGGTGCAGGCGGCAGGATAAGCTTCCCGCGAATCTGAAAACAGGTAATAGCTGAATTCGTGTTCAATCGCGCAATTCGCGGCTAAATTTTTTGCGTCAGGTAGAGCGCGTAACAAAGCCCAAGGAAGACGGCTTCCAGTCCGATAAAAACCACTGCAAAACTATTATGGATACGGAAGAGGACCCGGTTGTCAAAGCCCCATTCGTTCAGCGGCTGCCTGATCTGCATGGCGCGATAAATCTCACGCGCGACCATGACGAAATATCGCAAGAGCAGAAAATAAAAACCGATGCCAAAGACCACCCAGAAGAGCGGGCCAACGCTGGTGAACAGGTCGCTAAGGCCATACGCATTGCGGCTTAACGCGATATGCAGAAAGGCGAGCAAGACCAGGTTGGGCCAAAGGCCTTCCGCAGTGGCAAAGTAAAGATAGAAATCTGCCAGGCGGCGGGCATGGCGATTGCGGGAAAACTCTTTCTGCGCGGTCTGGCTGAATAGTCCGGCGGCCATGAGCAGGGCCAGAGAGAAAATCAGCGGGCTGCCCGAGTTGGCGATAGCCAGAGCGCTCTGGCGGGCACGCAGTTTTTTCTCGCGTGCGGCCATCTGCTGTTTGTATTGATCTTCAGAAGTGTGCGATTCCTGAAGCGCATTATTTAGCGCAGCAAGAGCTTCTTCGCGCGTTAAGAGCGATGCGGCAAGATGCAATTTGAAAGTGGGCTTGGACGAGGCCGAAATCCTTCTGATCTCCGCCTCAGTAGCGGCGATGATTTCTTCCTGCCGCGTAACTTCTGTCTGCACACTGGCGTGCAAGGCGGTGATTTCATCTTCCAGACTGCCAGCGTGGCGCGTGACCTGCCAGTTAATAGCAGACAAGAAGGCAGCAATCAGCACCAGACCTTGCAAGGCAAAAAGGCCAGGAGTGAGCCAGCCGGGAAGTCCGGCGGTGGCTGCGTATGGAACCAGTTCAGCATGCTGATCAATAAGGCTTTTCTGGCGGAGAAGCGGGATTGCGCCAGGCTGCTGTCTCCATTGCATGCGGAGTTGGTCCTGGGGCGTAAGTTGCGCTTGGCTCAGAACCTCTTCGTCCTGGTACACCTGTTCCATGCTAAGCACTTGTTTAGCATGGCCAAAAAGCGCACACAAGCACCAGGAGTGCATAGACGCAGGTGCACCGGCGGTGCCGAAGACATTTCTGGCGGCAGCAAACGCTGCTTTTTGTGCGCAGCCTTGTGAAATGCGAGGGCCCGCCGCAAAAGCGAGAGGCCCAGCGAAGTGCGAAAGCTAGCGAAGCACCAACCCAATGGAAGTTGCAGCCGTGGCAACACCGAACGGCGATCCTGCGATGGGCGTGAGCGCGCCATTGCCGGCTATGCCGAAAGCGGCAATGTCATGCGTCGTCTGTTCGGTTACATAAAGAAGAGCAGTGGTCGAATCCACGGCCACGGCGGAGGGCCCAACGCCGCCGGTGGCAAAGGGCGATCCGGTAACTGCTCCGAGCGCGCCGGAAGATGAGTCGATGACAAAGCCGGAAACATTGTTCGATCCAAAGTTCGCGGTGTAAAGCAGCGCTCCCTGCGGATCAATGGTCAGACCCTTGGGCTGTGCGCCAGCGGCAAAGGGCGAGCCGGAAACCGCCGTGAGTCCACCGCTGGTTCCGATGGCAAATCCCAGAACCACGTTGTTGGCTGTATCCGCAACGTAGAGAAAACGGCCAGAGTGTTCCACAGCCAAGGCGTTGGGTGTTGCGCCTGCGCCCATGGATGTTGGCGCGCCTGTAAGCGCAAGCGTTCCCGTGCTGCTAACGGCGAAGACCGCGACAGTGCCCTCAGTAGCGTTGGCTACAAAGAGAAAATTGCCGGTAGGAGAAATGGCGATAGCGCTGGGATGCGAAGCGGGTGTCGGCGGCACAGTCACCGGAACAAGAGCAAAATTGCCGATGGTGGTAAGGCCGCCAGCACCGGGATCGACGGTGAAACCGGTTACATCACCCGAAGTCTGGTTGGCGGTGTAAAGGAACGGCGCCGTGGGTGACATGACGACCCCGATCGGACCAAGGTCAGTATTAAAAACGTTGGGCGGATTGATGGGAGTGACCACGCTATTGCTTACCGGAACGGAAAGATTGCCGCTGCTCTGGTTCACGTCCAGCAGGGTCACGTCATTGCCGGAAAAATCGGACACATAAAGGAAGTCGCCGGAAGTGTGCGGGGCAAGTCCCGTGGGATTAGAGCCGACGGGGAAATTTGGCGTCCCCAGCGGAACCAGGACTCCGTCGCCCTGCGCGCGAAGTTCAAAAACCTCATTGGTTCCCAGACCGATTACATACGCAAACTGCTTGTGCGCGCTGGCACATCCGCTTAAAAAGCCAGACAGACAAATGGTAAGAATAGCCGTACCAACACATAAGGCCGAAATAATCCTTGCCCTCATTGATTCTCCTCGCCTGCAATTAAAAGAAAAATAAGGATACATGAACCGGGCCATGCCCGCATCCCGGCGTCATTATTCATAGAGAGAACGCGGGTTGAGGGCGAATTTTGCGGGGATCTGAGAATGGAAAATGGGGCTTGACAAAACAGGATTTATTCGCCTATAATTCGCTTAGTAGTACCCTGCCTGGCGTGGTATGCCCACGTTCAAAGGGAGCCGCCAGTCACTACGATGCAACAGGCTGGGTCTGGCACCCAATGTTGAGGTTGTGTTTTTTGCCTCTCTAACGCCGATAGTATACGTGTGTCTAAAAAGAGCCCTGCGATGACCTAGTCACTGGCGGGGCATTCGTGTTTCTGGGGAGTCACCGAGGAAACAAGCCTACCGCGGATTTGCGCGGATGATCGCGGATCCAGGAAAAACAAAACCTACCACGGAGGCGCGGAGACACGGAGAAAAACAAAAACTTACCACTGATTTACACAGATGACGCTGATCGGAAAATCAGGTGATCGCCGACATCAGAACATCGAGTCATCGGAAAACCAAAACCCTTTACCACAGAGGACACAAAGGAACACAGAGGAAACGCGGAGAAACGTAACAGCTTGAGTGTCGCACCGCCGGGGCTTTGGCTTATCCCGATCAAACCGCTCCTGTGCATGTCTTCCCTGCTGCAATAGCCAGCCCCGATATCCACTGCAATAACGAAATACCAATCCACGAATTTGTATTCATAAAACCTGAGAGGAATTTATGACGCGAGAAGAGATTATCGCTGCAATCCAGACGTGTGCGCAGAAGCTGGGGCGCACGCCAACGCGCGCTGAGCTGAAGAAGATGGCAGGCGTTTCATTGAGCCTGGTGAAATATCGCTTTCGCGGGATGACGCGAGCGCTGCGCGAGGCCGGTCTTGAGCCCAAGGGGCCCGGGCATTTGATTCCAACGGAAAAGCTGCTGCTGCAATGGGCCGGCGTGGTACGGAAGCTGGGCAAGCTGCCGGCGATGGCGCGGTATCAGTCGATGGGAAAGAGCACGCACGTGCCGTTTATCCGGCGGTATGGTTCGTGGCACGCGGTGCCGGGAGCGTTCAGGAAGATGGCGCGAGAGAAGCAGATGGAGAATGAATGGAAGGACGTGCTGGCGATTATCGAGGCGGCGCATGAAGTGGAGTTGCGCAAGCAGATGGCGTGTCCGGGGCGGATGCACGGCAAGAGCCTGAGCGCGGCGGCAGAAGAGATGAGCTTGCGGGAGCCGGAGACGTGGAACCCGCGGGCAAATGAATACTCCAGACGCAAGCTGTTACCGGGGCGCGCGCTGGCGGGGCCTCCGATGAATTTTGAAGGGCTGGCGCATGAACCAGCGAACGAGCTAGGCGTGGTTTTCTTTTTTGGAACACAGGCGCACCGGCTGGGCTTCAGGGTGTTGACGTTTCAGCAGGAGTTTCCGGATTGCGAGGCGATGCGGGAGGTGCGTCCAGGAAAATGGCAGTGGGTTCGGATTGAATTTGAGTATGAAAGCAGGAATTTTCAGCGGCATGGACACGATCCGAATGGATGCGATGTGATTGTGTGCTGGCGGCACAACTG
>DASXLK010000096.1:0-8557 GCA_036496365.1 Candidatus Angelobacter sp.
GTTGCAACCGGCACCCGTTTCTCGCTGAATGAAATTTTTGTGACGCTGAGCAAAATCATCGGCTTCACAGGACAGGCAAAATACGCACCCACCCGTGCAGGAGATGTAAGACATTCTTTGGCCGACATTTCTCTGGCGCAAAAACACCTGGGATATTCAGCGGATGTGAGTTTTGAAGAGGGTTTAAAACGGACCGTGGAGTGGTACAAGCAGTCTGCTCAGGCTAATCTTGTTGCTCATGTCTAAGTTATTCGCTGTTTGAATTTGAACGGAATGCGCCAGAGGCAATAGTCTTTCGTCCATTCCATACGGACGCATTTTTCTGTTGCAGGGCATAGCGCAGAAAGCGCGGCCGGCCGCGGCGTTTCCAATAGTTGGACTCATACGACGATTCTTTAACCCCGGAACGCAATGAGCTTAAAAACGTCTTCTGTTTTGGATCCACTACGATTCCTACGTGGCCCTTCCACACGACCAGATCTCCCGCTTTTGGATGCGAGACGCGTTTGAATTCTTTTATCCCTGTGTAAAGGATCCTTGAAGGCATGTAATCGTAGTAAAGCCCCGCCTGTTCATAAAGAAATTGGACAAAGTGCGAGCAGTCCAGTTCGGTTTCATGAATCTGTGTTCCCATGAAAAGCAGAAAGCTTTTTGGATCAACGGAGTCAAGCTGTCGCAAATCAAATGTATCTGTCCTAGTAGTAGCGCTTGCGCTGCCTGAAGGCTGTATCACTAGAGGTTGCGTGGTTTCCTGAGAAGCTGATTCCTGAGCGGCAGATCTCATTGCTGTCCCGCAAACAATCATTGAGATGCAGAGTACAAATTGGGCCGCTTTTTTAAGGGTTCGAATCATAGCTGCACTGTATTAATTAGCAGTACAAGTATTTCGATGCGACCTTAATCAGATTGAGAGCTGGATTTGTAATGATTCTTGAAAAGAACGGAGGATGCAATAGAACATGCGGAGGATGGCTAGCTGCGCTCAAGTTGTGAAATCATTGCATAGGTTTTATCGAATTCTGCTTTAAGAAAACGGTTGGGAGTCTTCAGTCCGGCTACGACCTGCCTCGCCCATTCAAAGTATTGTTGCCGCCGCTCCAGGCTCCAGCCCATCGGCGGACTGGTTACTATGGCGCGGAGGTTGGAAATCTTATCCGCCAGTTTAAGTGTCTGCGCGCGTTCAGATTTCTTGTGAGCATTTTGCACCTGCAAATGCTTGCGCATCTCTTTGGGAAGTGACTTGTCGTCGGTCACTTCGGCCACTAAATCGGCGACGTCGTGGCCAAAAAGATTTTCCAGTTCATGGAAGGTGACGCTTGTATCTTCGATAACATCGTGCAGGAATGCGGCCATGACGAGCTCAGTATCCAGTTCTTTATTGCTTGCGGCCACCAGATCCGCGACTTCCACCAAATGGTTCAAATAAGGTTCGCCCAGGGCTCCTTTGCGTTTCTGCTGTACGTGCTTCTCCGCCGCAAAGCGAGCGGCAGCAAGTATCCGCTGGACCGAGGCTGCGGAGCAGGGACGTTCGCTGGTTGATGCCATGGTTCCCTCCCAGAGCGCTGGCTACCGAGCATTGTCGCTTGTATAAGGTCCATTTTCAAACAGAAGCCGGCTCAACCGCAGACAAGCAGACCCTCGGAATTGAGCATGGCAACTCAGGAAGGCCGCACAAAAACCCAGAACGTGCTGGTAAGGTCACTATAGAAAAGAGTGATGGTCACATGGCAAGGATTGTTTTTAAAAGCAAAGTGATATCGAAAAGTTTCGTGGAGCTTTTTGGCCGTCACTCCGTTTTGGAACCGTCCATGAAATTCCTGGACATCCGTGCAGGGTGCAACCTGGGTAAAAAAGTTTTTACCGATGGCAGACTTCTTGGAAACTCCGGCCAGTGCGGATTCGAAGTCGTTGTATTGGAGAACGGTCCCGTTTGCGTCCAACTCAATTACGCCAAAGGGAAGGAGGTCAACTTCTTCCGGCGTGAGAGAGTCAATCTTTTCAAAGAAGGAGCCCTCGGGAGCCTGTTGGTCGCGCGCAGCCCATTCCTTTAAGACTTTTTCAGTCTGCGCAACTACTTCACGAAAACTCATTGTGAAACTATCGACGGGTCATGAGATTAGCTTTAATAGTACAAAAGTTGCGCCAGTCTTCTTATTTGCTATGTTCTTCATTCATTTGGCGTTGGGCTACCACAATCTTGGCGGTTGTAACGGCCTGCCCTACATGCCGCTGCGTGTGGTCTGCCACGTGGACCAGCAGGCCTCCAACGGACGTGGGCAGCTGCTTTTTGCCGACACTGCGCTCTTCTTCCATTTGTTCCGGCAAGAAAGCGCGGATGCGTTTGCCGCTTTTGGCGAAAGCGACTACAAGTCCGGCGAGCAGCTCATTTCTGGCCCCGGTCGGGTCCATCTCGCTCTTCATCAGTGAAATTTGCTCCGCGGAAAGCTGTTTGCCTTCGGCATAAGTCAATAAGCGGTCCATACTGCGGGCAATGTGGCGAATATGAAAGGCCACCGGCGCAATGCCGCCAGGACGTGCATTCAATTCTTCATCGCTTAAGCCGTCACACCAGCGCTCAAGGTCTTCCATGGCTAGTTCCAACGCATGAAGCACAGCTCTTTGTACGGCGGGTACTTCCGCCAGGGTACCGCGCAACCATGGCTCAGGTAATTCAGTCTTTAGCATTCCGTGAGATTCTCCGTAATGAATACGGTACAACAAGTTGAGGACGAAAAATGATATTGAAGTGAAATTGACTTCAATTGGTTTGCTGGGTAGGCTGGGCAAACTCGCATTGAGCATGATTGCGATTGAAATCCATGGCTGAAGATAAAAAGCAATCCGGAGTTGCCGCAGTGGTGCTGGCTGCCGGCACGTCACGCCGTATGGGGACGCCTAAGCAGCTGCTTCGTTTGGCTGGCGAGACGATCCTGGCGCGTACGCTCAGAAATGTGCGCGCTTCTGAAGTGAGTGAGGTTGTACTGGTGCTGGGACATGCCGCGGACAGTGTGGAGAAAGAGATTTCCTCAGGGGGAATGAAGGTGGTGCGCAATCAGGACTATCAGCAGGGTATGGGCACTTCGCTGCGGACAGGGCTGGCCGCAGTAGATGCCGGCATGAGCGCGGCGTTGATTGTGCTGGGCGACCAGCCTTTCGTCCGCGCTGAGACGTTCAACCAGTTGATTGCCTGCTACCAAGAGTCAAAACCGCAAATCACTATTCCCATGTATAAGGGTTTTCGTGGCAATCCCGTGCTGCTGGACCGCTCGGTTTTTACGGAATTGCAAGGTCTTACTGGAGACATGGGCTGCCGGGCGATCTTTGGCAACCATACAGAAAATATTCGCAAACTGGCGGTGGATGATATTGGAATCCTGCTGGATATCGACAGCCAGGAGGAATACCAGAAGCTGGAGAGTGCATGTGCGGTGAATGGGAGTGAATCGAGCGGTTCGATTCTGGCACCATTGGAAATCAGGGAAGACGTGCCTGCGGGCCGCGCGGAGCTGGTTGTGGCGGGGCGAGATGCGGTTGTGTATGCGTTGGCGAAATTGGGGCGCTTATTGAATTTCACTGTCACGATTGTTGATCCGCTGCTTCCGCTGGCCGAGATGCCAACGGCTGATCGTGTTCTCCACGTGCTGGATTTTGCATTGCTGCCACAGGCTGCTGATCGCTTTGTTGTGGTCGCAAGCCGAGGGTTGTTTGATGAAGAGGCCGTGGAGCAGGCGCTAAACGTGGATGCTTCTTACATTGCGCTGCTGGCCAATAAGAAGCGCGCGGAAGAGGTTACGCGCAATTTGAAAGCAAAATCATTTCCGGCAGAAAAGCTGGCAAGCGTTCGCGCTCCGGCCGGGCTGAGTATTGGCGCTGAGAGTCCGGAGGAAATTGCACTGAGCATTATGGCGGAGATTGTTTCTGAGCGGCGAAAAACTGTGCGCGAATAAAAATAGTTATTCGGCCTTGCCAACATCGCAATGGCGAATGACTTTATCCGCGGCGCTTTCCTGATCTGGTCCAGCCGTAGCGTGATCTTTGATTTTCTTCAGCGCCGAGGCACTGCCACCACGCTTGATGGCTATGATCTGGCTCATGATGCTGAGAGCAATTTCTTCAGGACCAGCAGCCCCCAGATCGAGTCCGGCAGGCGCCCAGACGCGCTCAACTTTTTCTGTGGAAACACCTTCAGCCAGCAAATAATCCAATACCAGGCGAGAGCGGTGCGCGCTGGCAATCAGAGCGACATAAGCCGCTTCGCCATCCAGGGCTCTTTGCAGCCAGATGTGATCATTTTTGTGGAGCGTGGCAATCACCACATAAGTATTGGGGCCGAAGGAAATTTCAGCCACGTTGAAGTCTTTGTCAATAATACGCTGTGCATCGGGAAAGTTTTCCTGCGCGGCTGAAGGATCATGCACGGTTACGGCAAAATTCATGAGATGCCCGAGGCGTGCCAGCGTTTCGGCAATACGTCCGTGGCCTGCGATGACCAGCTCTGGTTGAGGCAGGACCGGCTCGATATAAACATCCATCATTCCTCCGCAAGGCATGCCTACGCCAAGAACTTCATCCTGCATATCCAGAGTAATCAGCTCAGGGGTTTCCGTACGTATGCAGCGGATGGCTTCACTGCGGACTGCACTCTCCGCACAGCCACCGCCAACCCAGCCCATAACGATTCTGCCCTGCGAATCAATGAGTGCCTTGGAACCCCTGCGCGCGGAGGAGGAGCCTTCAACACGGACCACAGTCGCAATGGCAAACGGCAGGTGCTGGGCCGTGAATTCAGCCGCTTTGGAATATAGATCCATGGAAGGTTACTGTCGCTATCATAAGCTGCACAATGCTGCAGTTCAATGAAATCCAGCGCTGCAAAATCGGCTTTACAAAGCTAAACGGGCAAAGGCTTTCCCTGCCACCAGCGCTATGATATAAGGGACTTCTCTCCGAATAGCGATTTTTACTGATTGCCGCTATTGGTTATTTTGATGTTGAAAGAGGTGGACCATGATACCGCCAGCTTTCGAATATCTCCGGCCCAAGACAGTTCCTGAAGCCGTGGCGATGCTGCAACAACATGGAGACGACGCCAAGATACTGAGTGGCGGACAAAGTCTTATCCCCATGATGAAGCTGCGCCTGGCCCGGCCCAGCCATTTAATTGACATTAACCGGGTCACCGGACTTTCTTACGTGAAGGAAGACGGCGGATTCCTGAAAATTGGCGGCCTCACGCGCGAGGCAGATGTGGAGGCCTCTGATCTGGTGCGGAGCAAATATCCTCTTTTGCTTGATACGGCCACGGTGATTGCCGATCCTCAGGTAAGAAACCTGGCCACCGTGGGTGGAAACCTGGCACATGGCGATCCGGCGAATGATCATCCGGCAACCATGCTCGCACTGGGAGCGCAGGTTGTTGCTATAGGCGCCAAAGGCGAAAGAGTGATTGCGATTGACGATTTCTTTATCTCGCTCTTCACTACGGCACTCCAGCACGATGAGATCCTTACTGAGATTCGCATCCCTGTTCCTCCGCCTAAAAGCGGTGGCGCTTACGTGAAGCTGGAGCGTAAAGTCGGCGATTTTGCGACTGCGGCGGTAGCGGTCCAACTGACGTTGGATGACAAAGGCGCGATTAAGAATATTGGGATTGGTCTGACAAATGTAGGCGCGACGCCTATTCGCGCCAAAGCGGCTGAAGACCTGTTGCGCGGCAAGAAGGCTGATGCTGCCACGATTGGCCAGGCAGCCCAGCTGGCTTCAGACGCCGCACAGCCCAGTGCTGATCTGCGCGGGCCTGTGGAATACAAAAAAGGTCTTATCAAAGAATTAACCAAGCGTGCACTGACTCGGGCACTTGAGCGGGCGGGTAAATAGCAGTCCCGGAAGCAGACGGAGGACTTGACTCAATGGCAAAGAAGGAACTGATCAAGGTAAAGATCAACGGCAAAGAGCGCGAGGTTGCAGCCGATGCAAGGCTGTTGCTGGTGCATTGTATCCGCGAGCAACTTGGGCTCACGGGAACGCATATTGGCTGTGACACCAGCAACTGCGGCGCCTGCACCGTGCTTTTGAACGGCAGGACGGTAAAGTCCTGCACCGTGTTTGCCGTACAAGCTGATGGCGCTGAGGTGATGACTGTGGAAGGGCTGCCCAGCAATGGCACGCTCCATCCTCTACAGGAAGGGTTTAAAGAAGAGCACGGGTTGCAATGCGGCTTCTGCACGCCGGGAATGTTGATGTCATCGTATGCGCTGCTAAAGAAAAATCCGAATCCCAGTGAGGAAGAGATTCGCTGGGGAATTTCCGGCAATCTCTGCCGCTGCACCGGATACCAAAATATTGTGAAGGCCGTCCAATTCGCCTCCAAAAAGATGGCGCAAGGGGAGTCAAAATAATGGCAGCTCAAGAAACAAGCCCCGGCATGGTGGAACTAGAAAAGACAAGCACTGAAGTGAGCGGTATGGGACATCCGATGAAGCGGAAGGAAGACTCACGCTTTATCCAGGGCCGCGGCAATTACGTGGACGACGTGAACCTGCCACACATGGCTTACGGGCACATGGTGCGCAGCCCATACGCCCACGCGCGCATTAAGAGCATCAACACGGAAGAGGCGAAAAAGCTGCCGGGCGTGCTTGCGATCATTACAGGAGAAGACCTGGCCAAAGCGAATCTGGCCTGGATGCCAACTCTGTTTTTTGACAAGCAGATGGTGCTGGCCACCGGCAAAGTTCTCTTTCAGGCGCAGGAAGTAGCATTCGTGGTGGCTGAAGATCGGTACATCGCCGCTGATGCTGCTGAGCTGGTGGAAGTGGAGTATGAAGAGCTGCCGGTGCTGGTTGATCCGCACAAAGCCACGGACCCGAGCTCACCGATTCTGCGTGAAGATCGCGAAGAGAAGAGCAATCATATCTTTCATTGGGAAGTTGGCGACAAGCAGGCCACGGACAAAGCTTTCACAGACTCAGCGGTAAATGCGAAGGTGCATGCGGTGTTCCAGCGCTGTCATCCCGCGCCGCTGGAGACATGCGGCTGTGTGGCTGATTTCAACAAGGCTACAGAGCGGCTCACGGTCTATTTGACCTCGCAGGCCCCGCACGCACATCGCACACTGTTTGCGCTGGTCGGAGGGATTCCGGAACAGAATATTCGCGTGGTTTCGCCGGATATTGGCGGCGGCTTTGGCAACAAGGTGCCAATCTATCCTGGCTACGTTTGCGCCGTGGTGGCTTCACTCACGCTGGGCATACCAGTGAAGTGGATTGAGACACGCTCGGAGAATTTGCAGTCCACGGGTTTTGCCCGCGATTACCACATGACGGCAGAGCTGGCCGCAGACAAAGAGGGCAAGATCAAAGCCATGCGCGTTAAGACGCTGGCTGATCACGGAGCATTCAATGCCGCAGCGCAGCCAACGAAGTTTCCCGCGGGACTCTTCAGCGTCTGCACCGGTTCGTATGATTATCCAGCGGCATTCTGCGAAGTAGACGGCGTGTATACGAACAAAGCGCCCGGCGGAATCGCGTATAGATGCTCATTCCGCATTACGGAAGCAGCGTATTTGATTGAGCGCGCGGTTGACGTTTTGGCCCTGGATTTAAAGATGGACCCCGTTGAACTTCGGCGCAAGAATTTTATTCAGCCAAACCAGTTTCCGTATGCCACTCCTCTGGGCTGGACGTATGACAGCGGCAACTATGAAGGTGCAATGGACAAAGCGCTGAACATGGTCAGCTACAAGGAGTTGCGGAAAGAACAGGCAGAGAAGCGCAAAAAAGGCGAGCTGATGGGGATTGGAATCTCCAGCTTTACTGAAGCTGTAGGCGCGGGGCCAGCCCATACTTTTGATATCGCCGGCATCAAGATGTTTGACAGCGCTGAAATTCGTATTCATCCAACGGGCAAAGCCATTTGCCGCATGGGAACCAAGAGCCAGGGCCAGGGTCATGAAACAACCTATGCGCAGATTGTGGCGCAGGAGCTGGGCATTCCGGCCAAAGACGTAATTATTGAAGAAGGCGATACGGACACTGCGCCATACGGTCTGGGTACGTATGCCAGCCGCAGCACTCCGACTTCAGGTGCAGCCACGGCGATGGCGGCCAGAAAGATTCGTGATAAGGCAAAAAAGATTGCCGCGTTTCTGCTCGAGGCCAGCGAAGAGGACCTGGATTGGGAGCCCGGCAAGTTTTTTGTGAAAGGCGCGCCGGGTAAGTCGAAGACCATCCAGGAAATTGCCTTTGCGGCTTACACCAATATCCCGCCCGGGTTGGAAGCTGGTCTGGAAGCGGTGAACTATTACGATCCGCCGAACCTGACTTTCCCGTTTGGAACATATATCGCCGTCGTTGATATTGACAGCGGAACCGGTGAAATTAAAGTCCGCAAGTTTGTTGCCGTGGATGACTGCGGCAATGTGATCAATCCCATGATCGTGGAAGGGCAGATTCACGGCGGTCTGACGGAAGGTCTGGCGATTGCCTTCATGCAGCAGATTGATTACGACGAAAGCGGAAACGTCTCCGGTGGAACTTTTATGGATTATCTGGTTCCC
>DASXLK010000097.1:0-15711 GCA_036496365.1 Candidatus Angelobacter sp.
TGCATGACCCTGACCTGGCGCAGTTTGCTGACTCCAAACGCATCTTCCAGCGCAATGGCAAATTCTACGAGCCGGGAGAGATCTTCCGTCAGCCAGAGCTGGCACGGACACTGGAGCGCATTGCCGCCAATCCCAAAGCCAATGAATTTTATAAAGGCGCCATGGCGCGCGAACTAGCAGCAGAGATCCAGCGCGGCGGCGGACTGATTACGGCAGAAGACCTGGCAGAATATGAAGCCAAAGAGCGCCAACCGATTAAAGGCACGTATCGCGGCTATGAAATTATCAGCGCGCCTCCGCCAAGTTCCGGCGGCATTACCATGCTGGAAGCGCTGAATATTCTTGAAGGCTATGATCTGCACGCAATGGGCAATCGCTCGGCTGACGCGATTCACGTAACCGCAGAGGCTTTTCGGCGCGCATTTTTTGATCGTGCGGAACTGCTCGGTGATCCTGATTTTAACCAGATTCCCGTCGCTCAGTTGATCGACAAAAAGTATGCCGACGGCTGGCGGCAATCACTGGACATGATGCGCGCCACGGACAGCAAAGATGTTCGCCGGCCTTCAGGCTTTGGAGAACTGGATCGCTCGGCCGCGGAACACTCGCCGTATACCGGCCATGAATCCAGCAACACCACGCACTATTCCGTAGTCGACTCACAGGGCAACGCGGTTTCTGTGACCACCACGCTGAATGAAAGTTTTGGCTCCGCTGTTACCGCCGGCAAGCTGGGTTTTCTGCTTAACGATGAAATGGATGATTTCACTTCCAAACCCGGAACACCCAACGGCTACGGACTGATCCAGGGTGAAGCCAACGCCATTGCGCCGGGGAAGCGTCCGCTGAGTGCCATGGCTCCCACCATCGTTGTAAAAGACGGCAAGCTTCTCATGGTTCTAGGCTCTCCCGGAGGCCCGCGCATCATCAGCACCGTGGCCAATATTTTGATGGGCGTATTGGATTACGGACTGGACATCCAGCAGGCAGTGAATGCGCCCCGCTTCCATCATCAATGGGAGCCGGATGAAATTGTCATCGAACGGAATGGTATCTCGCCCGATACCATCAAGCTGCTGGAAGCCCGCGGACACAAGATCAAAGCACAAGGCTACTGGAGTGACGGTGAGTGTATTGCCGTGGATCCCAAAACCGGTGAGCTTCTGGGCGCACCGGATGGACGCGGCGGCGGAAAGGCGGTTGGCTACTGATGTTGCGCGCAATGTCGAGTTACGTGTACATCAAACGGCGGCTGCATCCGGGCCTGCTGGATAACATGGCCCGGGGCGGAGCGCAGGCCATTGAACTTTTTGCCGCGCGTGGCCACTTCAACTATCACGATAAAGAACACGTAAAGGAATTGGGTAATTGGTTCAAGTCAGAAAAGGTGGAATTCCATTCCATTCACGCGCCTATCTATCTGGACAATAATCTCCATGCTGGCGGACAGCCGGTCAATATTGTTGATCCGGACAAGCGTAACCGTATTGACGCCATGGACGAGATCAAGCGCGCGATTGAAGTAGCGGAGTATGTCCCGTTCAAGTATCTGATTCAGCATATTGGCAAGACTGACGAATACGACGACCCGCGCAAGTTTGAAAATGCGCTCAGCGCCATTGAGCATATCCGGGCCTTCGCGCGTCCGCTGGGTGTGAGTTTGTTGCTGGAAAATATCCCCAACGATCTCTCTACCCCGGAAAAACTTGTTGAGCTGATGAAACTGCTGCGCTATGAAGATCTGGGCGTTTGTTTTGATGTGGGCCACGCGCATTTGATGAGTTCCGTGCATCAGGCCTTCAGCATTCTTGAGGGCCGTATTCGCTCCACCCATATCCATGACAATATGCGCGATAAAGATGCGCACCTATGGCCGGGTGAAGGCAACATTGACTGGGAGCAGACCATACAGTCATTGCGCAGCGCGACAAAAGCACCGGCGCTGCTGCTGGAAATTGAAGGCGCGGAAGGATTGGACATCTCGCCAAAAATGGCCGAGGTGTACGAAAAGCTGGAGAGCGTGGGCACGGGAGATTAACTCGCGGTATTTTAAGAAATTAAGATTTTGAAAAATTTTGACCTATAGGAATTATGGAAACAACTCAGGCGCCACTCACTACCATTGCAGAAGTCGGCAAGCATGACGGCCAGACCGTTACCATTCAGGGATGGCTTTACAACAAACGCGAGAGCGGCAAGCTGATCTTTCCCATCTTTCGCGATGGCACTGGCGTAATCCAGGGTATCGCCCCCAAAAATCAGGTTACGCCTGAAGTTTTTGACGCCCTGAAAACTCTCACCGATGAATCAAGCGTGATTGTCACGGGTAAAGTCCGCGCAGACAAGCGCGCGCCCGGCGGTTATGAGATGGATGTGGTCGACGTAAAAGTGGTACAGCGCGTTCCAGAAGACGAACCGTTTCCCATTGCGCGCAAAGAACACGGTATTGATTTTCTCATGGAGAATCGCCACCTGTGGGTGCGCACGCCAAGGCAGACCGCTATCCTGCGGGTGCGCGCAGAGATCATCCGTGCCGCCAGAAACTTTTTTGATGAACGCGGCTTCACCCTGACTGATCCACCCATCCTTACGCCCGCAGCCTGTGAAGGCACCTCCACGCTCTTTGAAGTGGACTACTTTGATGACCAGGCGTTTCTTACGCAGTCTGGCCAGCTTTACATTGAAGCCATGGCCATGGCGCTGGGCAAAGTCTATTCATTTGGGCCAACGTTCCGCGCGGAAAAGTCCAAGACGCGCCGCCACCTCACTGAATTCTGGATGGTGGAACCGGAAGTGGCTTATGCAGACCTGAATGATCTCATGCAGTTGGCGGAAGAGTTCATCAGCCATCTGGTACAGAGCGCTGTGGCAAACCGCAGCGCCGATCTGGCCATTATTGGCCGCGATGTAACCAAGCTGGCCAACATCAAGCCGCCTTTTCCCCGCATCACGTATGACGAAGCTGTCAAAATGTTGCTGGATGGCCACGCCAAGGGGTTGGTGGAAAACAAGTTTGAGTACGGCGGAGATTTTGGCTCTCCGGACGAAACTTACATCTCGTCACAGTTTGAAAAACCGGTCATGGTGCATCGTTATCCGGCGAAGGTAAAAGCGTTTTACATGGAGCCTGATCCGCAAAATCCTGATCTGGCTTTATGCGTGGACGTGCTAGCGCCGGAGGGTTATGGCGAAATCATTGGCGGGTCACAGCGCATTGGCGATTATGCCCTGCTGCTGAAACGCATCAGGGAACATGACCTGCCGGAAGAGGCTTTCAAGTGGTATCTGGACCTGCGCAAGTTTGGCGGCGTGCCGCACTCCGGATTTGGCATGGGCATTGAACGCGCCGTGGCCTGGGTATGCGGATTGGAACATGTGCGCGAAACAATTCCGTTTGCCAGAACACTGACTCGCATCTATCCATAAACATAAAGAAACAGAATTAAGATTAGGACGTATGACGCCGGAACCTACAACATCGCCCGCTACTCCAGGCTCGCTTAAGACCGAGCCAGTCAACCGCCCCGTTGTGGCGGACAATATTGTGCCCAAGAAGATCCGCATACTTGGCGTGCCACTGGATCTTGGACAGTCACGCCGTGGTGTGGATATGGGCCCTTCCGCCGTGCGCGTTGCCGGCCTTGAAGCACGGCTGGAAGAACTGGGGCATACGGTGGAAGACGGCGGCAATCTTGCCGTCGCCATTGCGGAGCAGAAAAAATCGGGCGATCCGCACGCCAAATATCTCAAAGAAATCATGGCCACATGCACCAAGCATGCGGAAATCGTGATGAAGACGCTGGAAGCAGGAAAGTTCCCGGTAGTGCTGGGCGGAGACCACTCTGTTGCCGCGGGAACGGTGGCGGGAGTGGCCGAATTTTTCCGCCAGCAGCGGCGCGTGCAGGAACAAAAGATAGGGCTGATCTGGATTGACGCCCATGCTGACATCAACACGCCAGAAACTTCTCCTAGCGGCAACGTGCATGGCATGCCACTGGCCGCAATCATGGGCCTGGGCCCGCCGGAGCTAGCGGACATTTATGGCTTTTCTCCGAAAATACATGCGGAAAACTGCGTGCTGGTTGGCGTGCGCGATGTGGATGCCCGGGAAAAAGAAAATATCAAGAAGACCGGCATTGAGGTCTACACCATGCGCGATATCGACGAACGCGGCATGCGCACCGTGATTGAAGAAGCACTGCGCATAGCCGGACGAGGCACCGCCGGTTATCACGTATCGCTCGACATGGATTGGATCGATCCGGAAGATGCACCGGGAGTTGGTACGCCGGTCCGCGGCGGCGCAAGTTATCGCGAGGCCCATCTGGCTATGGAAATTATCTCCGACCATGGCCGCATGACCAGCTTTGAGATTGTGGAAGTGAATCCTGTAATTGACGAACACAACCGCACGGCCGATCTGGCGGTAGAGCTGGCGCTTTCAGCGTTCGGAAAAAAGATTTTATAAATCAATCCTTATCACTGATTGCACGGATAAACACTGATCAGAAGAAATGGTAAAAGCAAATTGCCGGCTGGATGTCCTGCGAATTTACAATCAATTTAAGCACTCCTTTTAGCCCCGGAGGAAGAATGCGCTACTCACGTTTCGTTTTGCTCCTGCTTCTCACATTTGCTTTCACTGCAACCCTTGCTGCGCAGGATGACCAACCCAAGCGTGCACCTTCCACGGCGGAAGAGCGCCAGCGCTTTGCTTCACTCACGCACAAATTGGAGCAGACCCCGCTGGATAAATCGCTCTATAAAGAAAAAGCATGGGCCAAGAAATGGCTCGAGGAAGTCCCGGATATTAACGTAAATATCTGCGCGCCGGTGCTGTTTGGCATGGAATTTATCGCCGAGCAGAACACCTACATGCCACAACTTTCTTATCAGGCCACATTTGGAAGCGCTACTTATATTATTGAACATCCCGACAAAAAAGATGACACGGAGGCCCAATACGTGGCCGGTGTTGAGAGTGCCCTCAAATCCTACAGCGCAATTGTGAAGACAGAGCCGCAGGCCAAATCCAAGGCCCTGGATAATCTGCTGGAAAAGCAAAAACAGGGAAAGCTGGCAGACTTTGTCCACGGGGCCAGCAAAGCGTGCGACGCCAAAAAAGAGTCCAATTAGGGTAGGACGAGAATAGACGTGTTTTGCGCACGCTGCGGAGAGCAAATCCCGGACGCTTCTGAAATCTGTCCGCTCTGCGGGCAGCAAACTACATTGAAGCTCGACCCTGTTCCTGCGCCCGGCCTCACTGAACTTCGTCCGCCTTATGCGTTCGTTACCATACCGCAAAACCTCGGGCCCAGCGGTATTGGCGGATGGCTTCTGCTTTACTGCATTGGTCTGGCTATTTTGACGCCCTGCCTGACTCTGCTGCAATTATCGGCCTTGTTACGTTTTCTGAATTACGAATACTTACTCGAAATCCTACGAGTGATTTATGGGGCCGTCGTCGGCGTTTTTCTCTGGATAAAGCGCCCCATCGCACTCTTTTTGCTCAGGATATATTTCATCGTGATTGCGGCCTCACTCCTTCTGGTCCTGTTACGGGTGATTGCTTTGGCACTGAGGGCCCATACCTCAATAGCCCTGGCGCAAGGGTTTACTCTGGTCATTGTGCAAGCGGGTTTTTCGATCTTATGGTTCGTTTATTTTCGTAAGTCAGAAAGAGTGCGGAATACCTACGGGGCCAACCTATAAATAATGTTTGCTAAATAATGCTTTGCGCACTAGGTGGAGAGCAAATTCCGGGCGCTTCTGCAATCTGCCCTCAATGCGGACGCGAACATTTCGCTGCATTTCTTCAATGCGCACGATATTGAAGTTTTTATGAAAGAATTTCTTTTAGCCACCGAGCCTTCAATTGAAGAATGCGATCAAACTTACTTCCGCCCAAGGCCGCCGAATCTGGCTGCGTGCCCAGCGCCTGGACGCCGCTGAGCCCTTCGGCTCCGGCCCCAAAGCCACGCCGGCAGCGGTGGCGCACCTGGGTTACCTGCAGATTGACACCATCTATGTCATCGAGCGCAGCCATCACCACGTTCTCTATACGCGCATCCCCACGTATCGGCGCGAGCATCTGCATCAGGCACATAGCATCGACAAGACTGTTTTCGAGTATTGGACGCACGCTTTATCGTACGTGCCGACGGAGAGCCTGCGATTTTATGTGCGCGATATGCGCCAGGCACACCAGGATTGGCAGCGCCGCAACGGCTGGTTCGGTACGGTTTCAAAGGATGATCTCCGCAGAATGGTATCGCGCATCCGCAGGCATGGCGCACTCACCATTCGCGATATTGAGGACGAGCCGGTGGAAAAAGACTATGCGTGGGCCAGCCGCAAGCCTTCCAAGCGCGTTCTGGAGCTGGCATTTTACAAGGGGCTGGTGACGATTAGCCAGCGGGCAGGAATGCTGAAGACTTATGAGCTCATGACCCGCCATTTCGGTTGGGACCGTCTTCCCCGCGCCGCGACCGAAAGAGAAACTTTGAACTATCTGCTGGATCGGGCCCTGCAATCACAGGGGATTGTGAGTGTGGAATCGGTCTGTCATTTGGACGCTCCACGCAAGCCAGCAATGAAGCGTCTGATCGAATCGCGAGTTCGTCGCAAGGAGCTGATATCTGTGCAATTGGAGGGATCCGGCGAATCGCTGCACTGGGCCCGCCCGGAAACCCTTGATGCCATTCCCGATCCGGCGCAGGAGCAGGTTCATATCCTCTCCCCCTTTGACCCACTGATCATCCAGCGCAAGCGATTCCGCCTTTTCTTTGATTACGAGTATCGCTTTGAAGCCTACGTACCCAAACACAAGCGGGTATTTGGGTATTTCGTTTGCCCGGTTCTGATTGGGGACCGGATTGTTGCCGCTCTCGACCTCAAAACCGACCGGGCGCAGCAAAAACTTCTGGTGCAGCGCTGGAACTGGATCGGACGAACGTCCCGCGCACATCAGCCGCAGGTGGAAACCGCGTTGCACAAGTTCGAGCAATTTCAGTTGGGCCGGAGCTAGATCGAGCGGAATCATAGTCCACTTGCTGACGGCCAGCCATTTATTGCTTTAAAGTAGTTGAGATGAACAAGCTCAGGGTCGGCATTCTCTTTGGCGGACGAAGCGGCGAGCATGAAGTCTCATTGCTCTCAGCAGCATCAGTCCTTAAAGCAATCAACAAACAAAAATATGAAGTGGTGCCCATCGGCATTACCAAGGAAGGCCGCTGGCTGACGGAAAGCCACGCGGAGCGGCTGCTCACAGGCGAGAAGACACCCGCAGGCAGTGCAAGCAGCTTGCGCGCAGGCGATCCTCAAGCCACGCCCGGCGCTGTGGTGCTGGCGAAAGGCGAGGCGGTAATTGTGCCGCCGGTGCCGCAAGCGCATGGGCTCATGCCTTTTGAAAGCGCGGCCTCTTCCATGCAAAAGGGGATTGACGTGGATGTGATCTTCCCTGTCCTGCATGGCACGTTTGGCGAAGATGGAACCATCCAGGGATTGATGGAACTGGCGGACATTCCTTACGTGGGCGCGGGCGTGCTTGGCTCCGCGGCCGGCATGGACAAAGACATTATGAAGCAGCTCTTTGCTTTTGCTGGGTTGACGATTGTGAAACATGTAACGGTGCTGCGTAGCCAATGGGAAAAAGATCCGAAGAAGGCCGCTAAGCTGGTGGAAAGCAAATTGAAGTATCCAGTTTTTGTGAAGCCGGCGAATCTGGGATCGTCGGTTGGGATCTCCAAGGCACATAATCGCAAAGAGCTGGGCCCAGCCATTGAGTTGGCTGCTGGATATGACCGCAAAATCGTGATCGAACAGGGTGTGGGCGGAAAGAAGCAGAAGGCGCGAGAGCTGGAAGTGGCGATCCTTGGCAATGACGAGCCCAAAGCTTCCACGGTAGGCGAGATTATACCGGCAGCAGAGTTCTACGATTACAACGCGAAATACATTGATGAAGGCTCAGTGCCGGTGATTCCAGCCAAGATCAGTAAGAAGCAATTGAAAGAAGTGCAAGGAATGGCCGTGCGTGCGTTCCAATCAGTGGATTGTTCCGGGCTGGCGCGGGTTGATTTCTTAATGGACCCGAAGAGCGGCAAGCTTTATCTGAATGAAATAAATACCATGCCCGGCTTTACCTCAATCAGCATGTATCCCAAGTTGTGGGCGGCCTCAGGGCTGGAGTATCCAGATCTGATTGACCGGCTGATTCAGTTGGCTATGGAGCGCGCAGCGGAAAAAAAGAAGAACAGGTACAGCAAGAATTAACTAAGTTTTATTCTGCAGCGTTCTGGGCCAGGGCATGCCTGGAATCTCGGCTCAGGCCACACTGCGGCCCTGCGCCAGACGGATTACCAGAACGATAAGAGCAAACACCAGCAGCAGATGAATGGCTCCGCCAAAGGTGTAGCTGCTGATCATCCCAATCCCCACATGATGAGCAGAATAAAGAAAATTCCCAGCATGAAAATCTCACCTCTTATTTATTATTTGACGCCTGCCGGGCGGCTGAAAGTTGGCTTTAGGCAAACCATCAATTTAAGATAGTCATCCAACTCTGAATGCGTGCCCCAACGCATTTTTGGCAACGGAATTTGTTTGTCCATCTTTGTTAACTGGAGAAAATAATGAAAATGATTCGAGTGGGGCTAGCTGCGTTTTTAGCCATGGCGGTGTGTGCAGCCGTGCCTGCCGTGGCACAGCACGATCATGGAAATGGAAGAGGACACGATGACTGGAACCGGCACGACCATCGCGTGGAACACGGCGGACACTACCAGCGCTACGTGGTGCATGAAGACCACCATCACCGGCGCATTCCAGATGAGCATTTCCGGGCGCATTTTGGTCGCGAGCACTGGTTCCGCATCAACCGGCCGGTGTTTGTGTCGGGGCATCCACGCTTTCAATATGACGGATACTGGTTCAACTTTGCCCAGCCGCTGCCTCCGGGCTGGCGCTACACCGACGAAACGTATGTTGATTACGTGGACGACAATTATTACCTGTTGAGTCCGGCGCATCCCGGTGTCCGCATCTCTATCAACATTTTGTAGAAGGTAATTTAACCTGCATGGTGGCGGTTGAAGTTGAGCAGGTTGGAGCCGCGTTGGCGAAGCTCCTGCGTGCCGCGGCTGATTCCGCCACTAATTCCATTGAGAGTGCGGCGGCATCCATGAACAATGGCGTCTCGCAGCTCGCGGCCAGTGAGGGGAGCCAGCAAGAGTGCAGCCCCAACACCAATGCCGATTCCAATCAGCATCCAGCCAGCAGCAGTTGCTGCCACGTGGCCATTGGAGCTTCTTTCTGGACGCCAAAATTGTTCTTTAAATTGTTCTTTAAAATGTGCGTATTCCCGCATGCTTTCTCCTTTGATTTTGATCGTTCATTGTTCTCCCGGCCAATGCCTGCTCAATATTCCCTTAAAAACAGTTAGAAAACCGTAACCACAGGCGTGTTGTCCCCGTGGGCCGGAAATCAGCGGAAAATCATGGGTTTCTGCGGCAAAGCTGCATGGCAACGCATATTTGAGGTAAAATTTTTAGTTCGTCTGCCGCTGGCTTCAAAAAATAGAGAAGCTGGCCTGTCTGTTTCAAAGTCCCGCAGGAACCAGACAAGACCCATCAATCCAGTAAGCGTTTCAAGGAGAGAGTTCAACACATGGCGATTCCAGCAACCCAGATGCGTCCGGGGATGATCATTAAACACAACAACGACCTGCACCTGGTCTTTACCGTGGAACACCGCACGCCCGGGAATCTGCGCGCATTCATCCAGGCCAAGCTGCGGAATATCCGCACCAATGCCATGTTTGAGCACCGCTTCCGCTCCAGCGATCCCATTGAAAAGATCACCGTGGATGAAATTCCCATGGAATTTCTGTATCAAGACGGCGACACCTATTGCTTCATGAATACGGAAAATTACGAGCAGACCCACCTGAGCAAAGACACGCTGGGCGACTCAGTGGATTACCTGACGCCCAACCTGCAAATCAAAGTGGAATTTTATGATGGCAAGGCCGTAGGCATTGAACTGCCGCAAACTGTGGAACTCACCGTGGTGGAGACTGAGCCAGGGCTGAAGTCAGCGACGGCATCCAGCGTGACCAAGCCCGCCAAGACTGAAACCGGATTAGTAGTCCAGGTGCCGCCCTTCATCAATGAAGGCGAAAAAATCCGCGTGGACACGGCCGAAGGCGCGTATCTTTCACGGGCCTAGGCGTTTACCCAGCATACTCATATGAGCGCCAAGCGTTACATTGTTCGAGGACGAGTCCAGGGCGTGGGCTTCCGCTGGTTTGTTGAGCATGAAGCGCGGTTGCTGGGCCTGGCAGGATGGGTCCGCAACAACATTGACGGAACAGTAGAATCCCTGGCAATGGGCACCGATGAACAGCAGGCGGCGTTCAGCGCCAAGCTGCGCCAGGGCCCGCGGGCCGCACGCGTGGATGAAGTAACGGAATTGCCGGCCGCGCCGATAGAGGGATTGACCACTTTTCGCATTGAAGGAGCATGGTAGATGAAATCGAAAGCCGCAATGAGCTGTGAGCATTTGAAAACGCTGGTCCGTGAAGTTCCGGACTTCCCTAAAAAGGGAATTTTGTTTTATGACATTACGACTTTGCTCAAAGATAAAGTCGGCTTTGCCACGCTGATTGATGCGCTCTCAGAACACTTTATTGCCCGCGATATTGACCTGGTCCTGGGCATTGAAGCGCGGGGATTTATCTTTGGGCCGGCGCTGGCCTATCGCCTGAACGCCGGTTTTGTGCCTATCCGCAAGCCGCACAAACTGCCCGCGGAAACCGTAAAGTGGACCTACGATCTTGAATACGGCACCGACACGCTGGAAATCCACAAAGACGCTATCCAGCCCGGACAACGGATCATCATCGTGGACGATCTGTTGGCTACCGGTGGGACCGCCAATGCCTGCTTGAAACTAGCGCAGTCCCTGGGCGGAAAAGTGGAAGCTCTCGCGTTTGTGGTGGAGCTGGATTTTCTGAATGGTGCAAAGAAGTTTGAAGGGACGGAAATCTTCTCACTGCTGCACTATGACAAGTAAGGAAGTGTAAAACGAGCCACCCAAGGTTTGCCATTCCGACAAATTGAGAATGGCAAACCCTCTGACTTTCAGCAAAAATTACTGGCTTCAATCCTCTCCTTGCATTTACACTTTCCACCGCGCTTGGAAGCGTGGGGACTCCGGTATTTCCTTCCATCTATGACAATCAAAAATTGCTGGCCATTGCTGTGTTGTATTTTTGTGTTTGCCTTCAGTGCTGAAATGTTTTGCGCGGACGAGCTTCACCTGGATGCGAAACAGCTTCTGACGGAGGCCCATGAGGCTTCAGACCTCTCCGCACTTCAGTCGTATGAGTTTCAGGCTGACGTGGTAATCAATCCGGGAACCGAGAACGAAAAGAAGGGTATGATCGCGATTTATCGCGACCATGAGAGATGGCGGTCTGAGCTGCTGATTGAGACCTACCAGGAAGTCAAACTCACGCGAGAAAGCAAACTCTACATCGCACGGTCAACGCCGATGCCGATTCCTCTACTGAGCAAACTGGCGGACGCCGACCATTACTGGGACAAATTAACTGACGATGGCGAGGCAAAGCTGGGCGACGTGGCCAGGAAAAAAGTGCAAAACCAGCAAGGCAATTGTTTTGAGGTAAAAAGCGAACAGCGGCACAGGCTGTGCTTTGATCCGGAACGGAAAGTACTGCTGGAGAATCTGGATCAGCGCAAAGCCATTGAGTTTACCAATTACAGCCAGGTTGAGGGGCATTGGTTCCCCGCTAAAATCACCCTACTGCTGGAACTGGAGAAGCTGGAGAAACCAGTGCTGGTGATTGAAAACATCAAAGTACGTAAAGCGCAATTTGCAGAGACGGTGTTCGCTGTTCCGGCCAAGGCCATGGAATTTGACGCCTGCGACAAGGTAATACCCGCCAAGCCGCTGCAAACTCCGGCCCCGGATTTTTCCAACGCAGCCATACGGAGAAATGGAGCCACACCAGTCATCAACGCTTACGGGATCGTCAGCAAGGATGGGAGTCTGGAGAACGTAAAAATGCTAACCAGCGATACTGAAGTGCAGCAGACCATTCTGGAAGCGGTGAAAAAGTGGCGTTACACGCCAGCCATGTGCGGCGGCACGCCAGTCGCCAGTGAAATGGAATTTACGGTATCTCTATATGGTGGGGATGGCGGCAGGGACGTAGGCGGACGCCGAGGAAGATAAGTCTGGGCTTTGTAAAACGGATGAATTATTGACTGATCTTTACAGCATGCTTTCCTATAATCGTTTCGATACGGGGGAGTGCATGCAAAACTCTGGTGCCTTATGGAAACGTGGCCGGTTTTCGAAAATCTTTCTGGCCATGCTGCTGGGCAGCACATTGGGCATTGCCGGCGCGAAGCCACGATCGCGCACTACTCCAGCATTTTCTGAGGCAGCATCACGCTCCAACGAACTCACAAACCTCTCTTCAGAAATGCCCTACACCCTTCACGCCAACATAGTCATGGAACCGCATTCCCGGCACGAGAAACGGGGCGAGATCACGATCTATCGTGCGCCCGAACTTTCCAGAATAGAAATACGGTTCGCTGACTTTCATCAGATCAGATTGACTGAGGGAGCCAAGCAATATCTTTTCGATACCGGGATTCAACAGCCTGGGCTGGATGTGCTGGACGACCTGGAAGATATCGTCCATGTCAGAGACTGGTTTCCAGAAAAAACAAAATTCAAAGAAAAATCAGGCCAGAAACTTCAAGGAGGGCCAGCGGACTGCCTGTACGCGAGCGTGACGGACAACATCAAATTGTCCAACCGCTGAAAATGCACGGCTTTACGCGCCTTGCAGGGCCTCAATCACAGCCCCAGCATGCTCATCCGGCTTAATGCCGGTCAGGATTGCGCTGATCTTGCCCTCAGGGCTGATCACAAACGTGGTCCGGTCAATCCCCATATATTTCTTGCCGTACATGCTCTTTTCTTTCATTACGCCATAGAGATTGCAGACAGTCTTGTCCACATCCGCCAGAAGCGAATAAGGCAGGTCGTACTTTTCTTTGAACTTCTTCTGAGCAGAGGGTTTATCGGCGGAGATGCCGAATACAACAGCGCCTTCCTTCTGTATCTTTTTGAATGCGTCGCGGAACCCGCACGCTTCAATCGTTCAACCGGGCGTGTTGGCTTTAGGGTAAAAGAACAAAACCACGTTCTTGCCGTGATAGTCCTTCAGCGCGATTGTTTTTCCCTCTTCATTAGCAAGAGAGAACTCCGGGGCTTTATCATTAACTTGCATGGTTTTTCCGTGTTTATAAAGTCAATGAATTTATATAGCAGAAAAAAGTTTCTGGCCAGCGCAGTACTTCTGCTGGCATGTGCGGGCCTTCTCACCACCGCGGTGGCCCAGCGGCGCAAAGCCCACAAACTGCGCGCTACTGCCCTGGTAGAGGTCACAACGGACGCCAAAGGCGTATCTGTCACCCACGTGATTCCCATTACCGTGCTGGATAATGGCCAGTTCCAGGATGCGAGCACTTATAAGTCGTCGCCGCGTCCCATGGCGCTGGAAGACGGCATTGTCTATGAAGCCCAGACATCGGGCATACCCGTTGCGAATGCTACTATCTTGAGCGGCGCCAACAGCAATGGCTGGACAGCCCTGGGCCGGTGGCAGATTGTAACTGCTCCGGTAAAAAAGCCTGATGCTTCCCCATCGGTGAGCGCCCCGAATGACGACCGTCCCATTCTTCATCGCGCCGCTGGCAGCGCGCCGGATTCCAGTGCCCCATCTTCTGCCAGTGCCCCATCTTCTGGAAGTCCGGTTCCCTCCGCCACGCCCACACCCAGTTCCAGTCCCAGAGACGACCGTCCAGTTCTTCGCCGTCCGAACGAGAATGCTCCTACAGCTTCTGGAACGCCTGGGCCTTCGAGTAGCCCAAGCCCCACGCCGTCCAGCGGCACTTCCAATTCAGGATCTAACACTTCAGGATCCAACACTTCAGGGTCTAACACATCAGACGACAGGCCTGTTCTTCATCGACCAAGTGACGGCGCAGCCGCGCCCGCTCCTTCAGCAACTTCGTCTTCTGCCAGCCAGAGTGCGCCAGAGAGTTCTTCTTCGCCAGCCTCTGAAGATCCTGACCGCCCCACGTTAAGGCGTCGTAGCTCTCCCGGTCAGGAGCAAACACAACCAACGCAGGTTGAAAACGCAAGCTCAGGGACAGCCCCCGCGCCGTCCGCCAAAAAGCTAGTGACTGCGCCCGGCACCACCAAAACTTTTGTAGCCGTCTCTGACACACAGTCGTCGGACATTCGCTCCTTTGACTTCAAATGGAAGGCCGGCGAAGAAGAGCCCCTGGAACTGAAGATGCGCAAACTTGCACTGGCGCAGATTCCCAAACAGACTGTTCAGCCCACCAAAGAGAGTGCGCAGCTTACGCCCAAGTCACTCAAGAACGTTGTTATGCGCTCTTTTGATCTCGACCTCAGTAATGATGCAGTCATCGTACTCAGCGCAGAAGTGCCCGCCACCGTGCCCAGCACCAAACAGAGTGACGCAAAGTTTATCTCGCGCTATGTCACTGTGGTTGCACGCGTGGACTTTGAAGGCGAACCAGAAAAAGTTCTGGCCAGCGTGACCGATTCTTCTCGCCTGGACGTAACGCCCCGCTTGGAGTTGATTGACGCTGTAGATGTGGATGGTGATGGCGTAGCTGAACTGCTCTTCCGCGAATATGGCTATGGCGAGAAAAGTTTTGTCATCTATGGCGTTGGCCGCAGCACCGCGACCAAACTTTTTGAAGGAGCCAGCAGGCCACTAAATCCAAAGAACTAACCGCCGCTTACCGCTGGCACAATCATGATTTCCACATTGCCGGGGACAGTTGTTTTTAGTCCCTCGGCAAATCGAATGGCCTCTTCCCCCACAAATATGTTGATGTGCTGGCGGACCTCGCCTTGCTCATCCACAATTCTGTCGCGCAACGCAGGATGAAGCTTCCACAACGCATCAAGCGCATTGGCCACCGTTACAGGCGAGCCTTCTAGCGCGAATGAACTCTGTCCGTTAGCGAACGAAGCCAGATAGCTCGGTATGCGGAAAGTAATTGGCATGATCTATCTCTTCCCGCTTGTCCGTTTCCCAGCCCCTCGTTTCGCCGAAATTCTCTTGAAAGCTGCTTTCTTTGCCCGAATTTTTCTTCTCTCCGAGTCTGCGTGTCTCAGCGGTGGTTTTTCTTCTCCCACCAGCGCCGCCCTTACACACACCACGGGTGGCAGCCCTTCAATCAACACCTGCCATGATTTGCCATCATCGCTTGAGCCATAGACCTTGCCACTGCGCGTTCCAAAATAGATTCCGGCCGGATCACATGTGTCTGTCGCCAGGGCATCACGCAAAACTGTCTCCATGGCGTTCTTCTGCGGCAGTCCGCGTGTTAGCGGCTCCCAGCTTGAGCCGGCATTGCCCGTGCGGTAGACCCGTAGCTTGCCCTCCGGAGTGCACCGGTACGCGTCTGATTCAATCGGCACAATGTAGACCATCTCAGGATTGTGCGGATGGATCGCCATGCAAAAGCCAAAGTCTGAGGGCACGCCGTTGGCGATGTCAGTCCATGAACGGCCGGCATCATCACTCCGATAAAGTCCCCAGTGATTTTGCAGGAACAGCCGGTCTGGCTT
>DASXLK010000098.1:0-13986 GCA_036496365.1 Candidatus Angelobacter sp.
CCGGAAGCAACGGCAGTCATCTATGGCGGCCAACAACTCAACTATTGTGAACTGAATCAGCGCGCAAACCAGTTGGCGCACTATCTGAGAAAACAAGGTGTGAGAGAAGAAAGCAGAGTTGGCATCTGTCTGGAACGATCACCGGAAATGGTCATAGCAATGCTGGCGACGCTGAAGGCCGGAGGCGCATATGTGCCGCTGGACCCTCATTATCCACCTGAGCGGCTTCAATTCATGTTGCAGGACTCGGCTCCGCTGGCGCTTATCACACAGCATTCCCTGCTGAACCAGCTTCCTGTTTGCGCCGTCAATCCGGTGTGCGTGGATTTACAGGCCAAAGCTATTGCAGCAGAAAGCACTCACAACCTTGGCGGCACAACATCGCCGGGAAATATAGCCTATGTCATTTATACCTCCGGTTCCACAGGCAGACCAAAGGGTGTGTGTATTACTCATCACGGCTCAGGCAATCTGGCGAATGCGCAAAGGCGTATCTTTCAGCTCCAGCCCGGCGCCAAAGTATTGCAATTTTCTTCGTTGAGTTTTGATGCAGCCACCTGGGAATGGATTATGGCTTTGACCGCCGGGGGGCAATTGGTGCTCGCGTCGCGGGAAGATATCCTGCCGGGCAAACCTCTTGCTCAACTTCTCCAAAATCAACGGATTGAAATTGCCACGTTGCCTCCATCAGTATTGAGAATGGTGCGGCATGGCGATTTCCCAGCGCTTAAAACCCTGGTAGTTGCCGGCGAGGCATGCACGCCTGACCTGGCGAAGTGGAGTTCCGGCCGAAGAATGTTCAATGCATACGGCCCCACGGAGACCACGGTCTGCGCCACCATTTCACGCCCATTGCAGCTTTCCAGCACAGCACCAATTGGCCGGCCACTACCGAACACGCAGGTTTACGTGTTGGGCGAAAAAATGGAGCCCGTTCCCGTGGGTGTGATTGGCGAACTTTATGTCGGTGGCGAAGGGTTGGCCCGCGGATATTGGAATCGGCCTGAGCTCACAGCGGAAAAGTTTATTCCCGATCCATTCAGCCAAAATTGCGGAGCACGGCTATACCGCACCGGGGACCGGGTTCGGTGGCTGACGCAAGGCGAGTTGGAGTTCATTGGCCGCAGCGATCACCAGGTAAAAATCCGCGGACATCGTATTGAGCTGGGAGAGGTAGAAACAGCGCTGCGTGCGCATGCTGAAGTAAGGGAAGCCATCGCCCTAGTGCGGGAAGATGTCCCGGGAGATAAGCGCATGGTTGCTTATATCACCGCCCAAACAAACCACAACGAAGCACTGCCGTCACAGCTGCGGAGCTACCTGCGGGACAAACTTCCGGACTACATGGTGCCATCTGCGCTGGTGCTGCTGGACAAACTGCCATTGACGTCAAATGGCAAGCTTGACCGCCGCGCCTTGCCCCTGGACCAAATGTGCCAAATCCAAACTAATTTTGTCGCTCCCCGAAACAACCTGGAGGAAACAATCTCAGAGATCTGGCAGGAAGTTCTGGGATTGCAGCAGGCTGGCGTGGAAGACAATTTTTTTGACCTCGGCGGGCACTCCTTTGCGGTCACGCGGGTACATGAAAAAATCCAGGAAAAGATTGCCAGAGAGTTTCCTCTCGTCACTCTTTTTGAGCACCCTACCATCAGCTCACTGGCGAAATATCTTTCCGGCCATAGCATTGAAAACCACAATTCCGATCAGCTCAACCACCGGGTAAGCAAGCAACTTGAGCGCAAAAAGCAGCGGCGTGAAAAATACAGAAATGAAGCCAGTCTTACTGCAGTTTAATTCCTGCGGAACAACAGTCCATTTCTTCATAAAGTGTGGGAGCCCACAATATGTCTGCAATTGAATCCAGCCCGATTGAAAATGGTATCGCCATTATTGCCATGGCCGGCCGCTTTCCCAAAGCGCCTACGCTTGAGCAGTTTTGGCAGAACCTGGCCCAGGGCATAGAAGCAGTTTCATTCTTCTCTGATGAGGAATTGCTCGCCTCCGGCGTGTCCCCTTCCTCTCTGCAGCGTGAGAACTATGTGCGGGCGCGGAATGTTCTGGAAGACGTGGAATTTTTTGACGCAGGCTTTTTCGGATACACCGCGCGCGAGGCGATGCTGCTTGATCCTCAGCAGCGTGTCTTTCTGCAGACGGCATGGGAGGTACTCGAACGAGGCGGCTATGACCCGGAACACTATGAATCCGCAATCGGAGTTTTCGCCGGTTCAAGCCGCGAAAGCTATCTCTGGAACAACATCAATGAGAACCAGGAGACCAGGAATTCCATTAGCGACTATCAAAAGATGATTGACAACAACCGCGACTTCCTGGCCACGCGGGTCTCCTACAAACTTTCTCTGAAAGGTCCCAGCGTGGTTGTGCAAACCGCGTGTTCCACTTCACTGGTCGCCGTCCACATGGCCTGCCAATCACTGCTGAATTATGAGTGTGACATGGCGCTGGCAGGCGGGGTTTCCATCAGCTTTCCGCAGAAGGCCGGCAACTTTTATCAGGAGGGCGGGATCCTGTCGCAGGATGGCCATTGCCGGGCTTTTGATATCCGTGCCCAGGGCTGTGTGGGAGGCGATGGATGCGGCGTTGTACTCTTGAAGCGCCTGAGCGATGCCCTGGAAGACCGTGATCAAATTTGTGCGATCATCCGCGGATCGGCCATTAATAATGATGGATCCAATAAAGTTGGCTTCACCGCGCCGAGCGTAGAGGGCCAGGCCGGCGTGATTGCCATGGCCCTGGCGTGCGCCGGAGTTTCAGCCGACAGCATCAGTTACGTTGAAGCGCACGGCACCGGCACGCCGCTTGGCGATCCTATCGAACTGGCCGCGCTGAACCGTGTGTTCCGTGCTCAATCAGGACGGGAGCACTGCTGTGCCATCAGTTCAGTAAAGCCGAACATTGGCCACCTGGATGCCGCAGCAGGGGTGGCTGGGCTTATCAAGGCCGTGCTCGCACTACAACACAAGCAAATTCCTCCGAGCGTTAATTTTGAAACTGCCAACCCCAAAATCGATTTTGACCATAGCCCGCTGTACGTTAACTCCTCTCTGCAAGAGTGGGAAGCTGAACCACGTCGCGCTGGTGTGAGTTCATTCGGCATCGGCGGCACTAACGCACATGTGGTTTTGGAAGAAGCGCCGCAACTTGAATCTGTTCACGCGGGCTTCAATGGAAAGTGGCAACTGCTTCCCTTATCTGGTCTGGATGCAGCTGCACTCTCGCGGGTAAAAACAAATTTACTGAATTACCTTCCGGCTAATCCGAATATTAATCTCGGAGACTTGGCTTACACATTGCAATTGGGACGGAAGCAATGTGCCACCAGAGAAGCAATTGTCTGTTCCACTTTGAGTGACGCCATCGCTGTCCTGCAGGATGCTCCCCAAGCCGCAATTATGCGGGTGCAGAGAGGGACGGAAGCCGCAGCCAAATCGAGCACAGAAGAGGCCGCGGTTCTTATTTCACATCTTCAAGTCATGGCCCCGGAAGATCCCGCCATGCAATCGCTGCTGCTTGCCCTGGCCAGACTCTGGGTAAATGGCATCAAGATGAACTGGACAAAACTTCAATCCGCGCACAGGTACAAACGAATCGCGCTGCCAACGTATCCTTTTGAACGCAAAAGTTATTGGATTGCTCCCTCTGTGGACGCTACAAGCAACAAATCCGCCTCACTCGCTCTGCCTGATCGAGTGAGATTGAAGACCTTATCATCCGTAACTGAATTGCCTCGGAGCACCGTGGGGCTCATTGAGTCCCAGTTGGAAATATTGTCAGAACAACTCCGCGCCTTTCAGCCCGCTGTAAACCGCAGCTAAAAATTTCAATCAAGGAGAACCCTTATGTCCGCTCCAACGGTCGCATTGCAAGTATTGCCGGGGCAGGAAAAGCTTTACCCTCAACTCAAAGAAATCTTTGCCAAGGTGCTCGGAATTGCGCCGGCAGAAATCGGGATAACTACGTCTTTCATCGAACTGGGCCTGGATTCATTGGCCCTCTCGGATGCAAGCTTGCGTCTGCAACAGACTTTTGGCGTACTCATCCCTTTTCGCGCCCTCCTGGAGCAGTTGCCAACAATCGAAAAGGTAGCGGGGCGGATCTTGGAGCTTGCGCCGCAACCTGCAGAAACCGCCAAGCCAGAAGAGCCTTCATTGCCCGGCCATCTTCCGGCGAAAGAAGTGGCGAGCCAAAAAGTGGTGCTGCAAACTGCGGTGGAACAAGCCAAATCCGCCGGGGCTCCAACTCAGCCACTCCCATCTCATCCGCTAAACATAGCGGGAGAATCTGATGCCGTAGCGCGGATTGTCCAGCTACAACTGAAGCTCATGGCAGAACAACTTGGTCTGTTACAACAGTACGGTCAAGGTTCTTCCGCGATAGAAGCTTCAGTAGAGGCATCGCCAGCAACACCGGCGTTGGGCACAGATGGAATTCAAGCAGGACAAAATGGAACTGGCGAAAACAAAACGAGTCCTCTCTCATCATCGCCAGCAGCGCCGGAAAGCGATAGCAAGGCCTCCTCAAGTGCGGCCCAATCCGCCCCAAGCCAGCCTGCTATTCAACCATATGTAGCGTTCCAGCCGATCCAGCCTGGCGCGCCAACACTGAAAGAAGCCGCCCAGCAAGCTTATCTGGAATCTCTGATACAGCGTGTCTCATCGCAAACGCTTGAGTCCAAGCGCCGTAGCCAGCAGCACCGTGAATTCATGGGTGACAATCGCTGGTCAGCGGGGTTCCGTTTGTTGTGGAAGGAAATGTTTTACCCCTTAATGTCTGATCGGGCCGAGGGATCACACGTTTGGGACGTAGATGGTCATGAATACGTGGACCTGACCATGGGCTTTGGATCGCTTTTCTTTGGCCACACACCTTCCTTTGTTACGTCGGCCTTGCATAAGCAAATTGATCGCGGCATCGGCGTAGGACCGCAGTCCGCGCTTGCGGGTGATGTGGCGCGGCTTGTGTGCGAGATGACCGGTGTGGAGCGAGTTACTTTTTGCAATTCCGGTACTGAAGGTGTGATGACGGCGTTGCGCCTGGCTCGAATGGCGACCAAGCGAAATAAGATCGTGGTCTTTGCCGGGTCCTATCATGGAACGTTCGATGGTGTGCTGGTACGTCCAACGGAGTCAGCCAATGGAACCATGAAGGCCATACCCATCTCCGGTGGAATTGATCCGGACATGGTGAAAAATGTGGTGATGCTCGCATTCAACAGCCCTGAATCGATTGAGTACATCCGCAAATTTGGGCACGAAATCGCGGCAGTTCTGGTGGAGCCAATCCAAAGTCGGCGTCCGGACATTGAACCTCGAGAGTTTTTACATGGATTAAGGAAAGCTACTGAAGAGACTGGTTCACTGCTGATTTTCGATGAAGTGATTATCGGATTCCGCATGCATCCCGGGGGCGCCCAGGCAATTTTTGACGTACGCGCCGATCTGGTTGTGTATGGAAAAGCGATAGGCGCAGGCCTTCCGATCGGCGTTGTCGCCGGCAAGCGAGTGTACATCGATGCCATTGATGGCGGCGCGTGGAACTATGGCGACCAGTCCTATCCGCAGGCAGACACCACCTTTGCCGCCGGCACTTTCTTCAAACATCCGCTGGTAATGGCTGCAGCCTGGGCGGGCTTGAACTATATCAAGTCGCGTGGAATGGAGTTATACGAAGAACTTGGTCAGCGTACGCACCGCGTTGTTTCAGCCTTACAGGCCCTTTTCGATCAACACGGATTACCGCTGTTCATCGCAAACCGGGGCTCACTCTTCCGCATCCTGCCGGCAAAGCCTTTCCCCATGCTGGAATTATTTTTCTACTCCTTGCTGACCAAGGGCATTTATGTCTGGGAAAACCGCGTTTGTTATCTATCCACGGCGCATACAGACGAAGATTGTGATCGAGTCATCCAGGCATCCAAAGAGGCCATTGAAGAACTCATTGCCGCAGGCGTATGGCAAGGCAAAGCGCCAAAGCCTCAAATAGATGTCGCTCTCCTGCCGGCACAAGCGGACGCTGGCTCGCACAGGGAAGTCAAGACGATTGCCACAACCGAAGCACAGCGCGAATTCTGGGCCAGCAGCAATCTGAGCCGGAACGGTCCGGGATCTCACAATCTTTCTCACGTTCTTCGCTTTAACGGCGAATTGCGCGTGGAGGCAATGCAACGCGCTTTGGAGACCGTAGTTTCAAGGCATGATTCGCTGCGGGCCTCCTTCAACCCAGAAGGAACGGAGTTGCAAGTTTTCTCGTCTGTGCCCGTAACCATGGAATTGGTTGATCTGACGAATATACCTTCGCAATCACGCGAGGAGCAGTTGGAAAGATTGATTCGTCAAGCGGGTGAACAACCCTTCGATTTGGGGCATGCGCCTCTGTTCCGCGCCCAAATGGTTCGAGTAGCGACTGACGACCATTACCTTCTTTTAACGATCAGCCACATCATTGCCGACGGTTGGTCGATTGCAGTCATTTTGAGTGAGCTTTCTGAAGCATACTCCGCAGAGCTGAAAGGAAGCTCTTTCCGCCTGGGGAAGCCGCGCCAGTTTGCCGAATATGTAGAGTGGCTGGCCAATCATCAGAAGCAGTCATCAAATGGTGACGAAGCTTTCTGGCTGGCCCGCTTTTCTGATGCAGTTCCGCCGCTCGGGCTTTTCTCTACGCGCAACCGGCCGCTGACCACCACGTATGCGGGGGATTCATACACCATTCATTCTGGCCCTGAATTGCGCCAGGCTCTGGCCCAATTCAGTTCAAAACATGGAAGCACGCTCTTTTCAACCTTGTTGGCGGGGTTAAGCGGTATGCTGACCCGAATGACCGGCCAGAAAGATACGGTAATCGCCGTGGCCTCGGCCGGACAATCGCCTGCCAGCATGCCGCATCTGGTGGGATATTGTCTGAACCTTTTGTTCCACCGAACGAAGCTCAGAAACAATTCAACTGTGGCGGAACACGTGACAGAAACCTCGAATCTTCTGATGGAGGAGCAGGAGCATCGCGGCTATTCCGCGAACAGATTGCTCAGGCAGCTGAACAGTTCTCCATCCGAGCCGCGGCTCCCTGTTGAAGTGGCATTCAACGTTGACCGTGATCTGGCCAAAGACATGGTTTTTGACGGACTGAAAATGGAATTTGTGAAACGACCATCTGATTCCGTCAGCTTTCCATTCGGGCTCATGGTGACTGATAACGGCCGCGACCTGGAGCTCCGCTTCGAATATGCAACAGATTTCTTTGAAGAAACGGCAGTTCGACAAATTGCTTCGTGCTATCGGCGCTTGCTGGAGGAAATGGCTGCGCATCCAGAGCACGCTTTGTCTCATCTGGATATTCTCACCTCGGAGGAACAGCAGCGTGCTCTCGTCGAGTGGAACCAGACAGACCGGGAATTTCCGCGGGATTCATCGATTACGGAACTGTTTGAGCAGCAGGCGGCACAAACTCCTGAACAGGTTGCCGTTGCGTTCAGAGACGCCCGCTTGACGTATGCACAGCTCAATCGACAGGCGAATCAGTTGGCCCACCATCTTGTTGAATTGGGAGCAGGCCCGGAACAAGTGGTAGCGATTTGGCTGGATCGCTCTCCTGAGATGGTGGCAACGATGCTGGCTGTCTTGAAAACCGGGGCGGCTTATTTTCCAGTCGACCATAAATGTCCGCCAGAGCGGCTGGCTTCTATGCTCATTCAAGCTGGCGTGAAAATCCTGGTTACTGAAGATGGGAATGAGAAGCAGCTGCTGCCTGGCTGGACGGGCACACGCACCACACTGGGCAAGCAGGCAAAAGCAATCAGGCAAGCCAGCCGGCAGAATCTGAAAAGCAAGCCGCGCGCCGGTGATCTTGCCTACGTGATTTATACCTCCGGCTCCACGGGCGAGCCAAAAGGCATCATGATTCCCCATCAGGGTGTGGTTCGGCTGGTAAAAAATACCAGCTACATCTCTCTTGGCAGCAATGATTGTGTCGCACAAGCTTCGAATGCCGCCTTCGATGCTGCGACATTTGAAATATGGGGAGCACTGCTGAATGGCGCGCGACTGGCCATTCTTGAGCGTGAAGACCTGCTTGATCCACACAATCTGGAACGGCAGATTGCCGTGCAAGGCATTAACACAATGTTTTTGACCACGGCTCTGGTGAACCAGATTGTGGCCTTAAATCCAAGAGCGTTTGCCGGCTTGAAGCAATTGCTTTTCGGCGGCGAAGCAGTAAATTGCCAGCGTGTGCGCGAAATCCTGCCGAGGCCAGAGCGACTGCTCCACGTCTATGGACCTACAGAAAATACTACCTTCAGTACCTGGCATGAGATTCGCCAGGTCAGCGACAACGATCAAACCATACCCATCGGCGCTCCGCTTTCAAACAGCCGCGCTTATGTGCTGGATGAAGAGATGAGCCTGTCGCCTGTGGGAGTGATTGGTGAACTTTACCTCGGTGGGGCCGGTTTGGCGCGAGGATATTTAGGCCGTCCGGATTGGACAGCCATGAACTTTGTCCCCGACCCATTCAGCTCTGAATCAGGACAGCGGCTCTATCGCACTGGCGACCTCGTTCGTTATCGAGCTGACGGGGCTGTTGAATTCGTAGGCCGCCGTGACCACCAGGTAAAACTGCGTGGCTTCCGCATCGAGCTGGGAGAAATCGAATCCGCACTCCGCGATCAACCCGAAGTAAAGGAAGCAATCATAACGGTGCATCAGGCATCGGACAAAGACCAGCGCTTGATCGCTTACGTGGTAGTCGATGAGGGCCGCGGCGTTACAGCAGCGGAGCTGCACAAACAGCTGAAACAAAGAGTGCCGGAATACATGGTGCCATCAGGGTTTGTCTTTCTTGATGCGCTGCCTCTCACTCCCAATGGCAAAATCGACCGTGCAGCTTTACCGGAGCCGCACCTGGAACAAATAGCGGTTCAGGCGTATGTCCCACCTGCGAGCCGGACAGAAGAACAGCTTTGTGCCATCTGGTCAGAAGTGTTGGCCCTGGAGCAGGTCGGCGTTAATGATAATTTTTTCGAAGCCGGCGGAGATTCGATTCTCGCTATCCGGATGATTGCCAGCGCCAGGAAGATAGGCATCCCCTTTACGTTGCTGCAGCTCTATGAAAATCCGACGATCGCCGAACTCGCACAATTGTCTCAGTTGACTCCGAACATAGCCGAAGATCGGAACGTGAGCGAAGGCACAGCCGAACTGACTCCTATACAACGATGGTTCTTTGAGCAAGACCTTGCAGATGTCCACCATTTCAACCAATCGGCATTGTTCGAACTGGGTGCCAATCTCGATCCTGAAACACTAAAGCTCGCGGCGGAAGCGCTGGTAAAACAGCATGATGCTCTGCGCATGCGCTATGAAAGAGGAGCATCCGGCTGGCAACAGAGGGTACAAGCCGGAGAGGAGCCAGTATTTTTTGCCAGGTTCGATTTCTCCAGTCTTTCCAGTAATAAGCAAGGTAAGGCCGTGGAAGCCAAGGCCGAGGAACTGCAGAGAAGTCTCGATCTGGAGCATGGGCCGCTGCTTCGCGTGGCACTGTTTGAATTTGGGCCGGGTAAAAAGAGCCAGTTGCTGATTGTGATTCACCATCTTGCCGTGGATTTTGTCTCCTGGGGCATTCTGCTGGAAGATCTAGCGCTGGCCTATCAGCAGTTGCAGCGGCAAGAGTCCATTCATCTTCCCGAAAAATCCGATTCTTTCCAGTCATGGGGAACAAAGCTGCTCGAGTGTGCGGACTCCGCCAAGTTGCGCGAGGAGTTGCCATATTGGAGCAACGCGGAACGGCAGCAGAAGACTCCATTGCCCGTCGATTTCCCTGAAGGCCCCAACACCATGGAATTTGCGGAACAGATTACAGTCGGGCTTTCCCCGGAACAAACCGAAAGCCTGGTGCGCCATGCTGCCCGAACCTATAACGCGCTCCCTCACGAGCTTATTCTCAGCGCGTTATTGCAGGCGATTGGAAATTGGAGCGGGACCATGCGGACTTTAGTTGACGTTGAATCCAATGGCCGGATGCTGCGACTGCCTGGGCTCGATGTCAGCAGGACTGTGGGCTGGTTCACCGCGATCTATCCAGTACTCTTGCAGGCATCATCGATAGCAGAACCGAAGGAATGTCTACAGCAGGTGCAACGGCAGCTTCGCGGAGTGCCTGGCAGCGGCGTGGGCTATGGTCTTCTCCGCTATCTCTGCTCAGATGCCGAGGTCCGGAAGCAATTGACCCACTTGCCGGAAGCGCAGGTTTGCTTTAACTACTTTGGCAGATTCGATCGCATCATCGGAGATGCATCTCCGTTTCAACCTTCTATCGGCGCAAAAGGCGCGAGTGAAAGCCCGCATGCACAACGGAAATATCTGCTGGAAGTAGAGGGCATGATCACCTCCGGATGCCTGCAGGTGCATTTCAGATACGGCAAGGCAATCCATCTGCAATCTACTATCGCGCATCTGGCGCAGTTCTTCCACCAAGCTCTTTGCGCATATCTGCCCAACGCCGAGCCACCAGCAAAGCATTTCCGTCTTGCTGAGGACTTTCCGCTGGCTGATCTGAGCCAGCAGGACCTGGACCATCTTGTGGCAGAGCTGAGCGAAGTAGAAGTTTGATTTGAGCCAGCAGACCGAGGGCTAAAAAATGAAACCCAGTATATCCATGGAAGATGTTTACGAGCTTTCGCCTCTTCAGGCCGGAATGCTATTTGATTCCGTCTATGGAGCAGAGCGTCCAATGTATGTGGTGCAACTGCAGCTTGCTATTTCTGGCGAAGTAAACGTTACATGCCTTTCCAAGGCATGGCAACGGACCGCGCAAAGGCATCCTATTTTGCGGACTTCGTTTCACTGGCGCGGACTGGGAAAACCTGCACAGGTTGTACACTCCGCTCGCAAAGCCGCAATAGAGATGCATGATTTGCGCTCACTCGATCAGGCGTCACAAACAGTGGAGATACAGAAATTCTGCGACGCGGACCGGGCCCGAGGCTTCGACCTTTCCCGTGCTCCCCTGGCACGCTTGTCCTTGCTGCATCTGGGGCAGGAGACTTGGCGGCTGGTTTGGACATTTCATCATTTAATTATGGATGGCTGGTCCTGGTCGCCGGTGTTACAGGAATTTTTCCTATGTTATGACGCTCTTTGCCGCGGGCAGGAACCTTCATTGCCGGAAGTTGTTCCCTATCGCGACTATATCCGCTGGCTCCGCGGACAGGACCACGACGCCGCGGAAACGTTCTGGAAAAAATCGCTCCAAGGAGTTGCGTCGCCAGCCAGATTGAACGAAGACCTTGTGCCTGCCCCGGATACCCTCGCTCCGCAATTTGGTGAGCGCTGGATCACCTATGACAAAGAGTCGGCCGTGCGATGGTCCAGGAAATTCAGGGTAACGCTTTCTACACTCACCATGGGGGCATGGGCGTTGCTGCTGGGACGTCTCACGGAAAATAACGACGTTTTATTTGGGAACGTTGTCTCCGGCCGTCCAGCAGATCTCACCGGTATAGAGTCCATCATAGGGCCGACCATCAATACGGTTCCAACACGTATACGCATGGATCAAAGCCAAACGGTGCTCGGCTGGCTGCGTGATCTGCAAAAATCACAGGCGGCTGCGCGGTGCTTTGATTATTCGCAGATTTCGGACATTCGGCGATGGGCAAAAATGCCGGCGGAACAGCCGCTGTTTCATACCACATTTGTTTTTGAAAATTACCCAATGTCCTTTCCACCAGGGACAAAAGTAGCCGGCCTTGAGATTTCACCTTTGCCCATGGCGGAGACGCCGAATCAGTCTTTCATGGTGGAAGCAGATTTAAGCCGGGAGCTGGCGATACATTTTGTTTATGACTCCGGGCGGTTCTCTGAAGCTGCGGTCAAACGGATCGCCGCTCAATACAAGAGGTTGTTGCACCAGATGGTGACCTCTCCTGAAGCCCATCTATCGGAACTGGATTGGATGGATGAAAGTGAGCGGGAGCAGGTCCTGGTTGAGTGGAACCGCACTCAAGAGGAATTCCCTGATCGGGCATGTATTCACGAATTATTTGAAAGTCAGGCACGGCTCTCTCCGGAGCGCGTGGCTGTCATTTTCGAGAATGCATCCGTGAACTACGGCGAGTTGAATCGGCAGGCCAATCAATTGGCCAATTATTTAAATTCTCTCGGAGTGGGAGCCGAAACGCTGGTTGGCGTCTGCATGGAACGCCGTCCAGAAATGATTGTTGGACTACTGGCCATATTGAAAGCAGGCGGTGCATATGTTCCTCTTGATCCAAGCTCCCCCAAAGAGAGACGCAGCCTAGTGGTCCGGACCGCACGGTTGGAGCTCATCCTTAGTGATCAAAAATTCAGCCGGGAATTTGAAGGGGAAGAAACCAGGGTGGTGAGTTTGGATCGTGCTGAAGCGGAAATCAAGCACTGCTCCGATCAGAATCTTCCCCCGGTTTCGCTGCCTGAAAATCTTGCCTATGTGATGTTTACTTCCGGTTCTACAGGGATACCCAAAGGAGTGCAGATTGCCCATCGCAGCGTGATCAACTGCCTGCATTCATTCCGTCAACGCATTGTCGCCCAGGCTGAGGACACTGTAGTTGCTCTGACCAGCCTGTCTTTCGATATTGCAGCACTGGAACTGTTTCTGCCGCTGCTGATGGGCGCACGCGTGTTGCTTACACGTGGTGCGGCTGCAGGAGCAAAAGAGCTTGCGTCACAACTCAACAGCGCAAAAGAGATGATTGTGCAGGCCACGCCGAGCACATTCCGCCTTCTGTTGCAGGCAGGATGGCAAGGCGGAGGCCCGCTGAAACTATTGTGTGGCGGCGAAGCCCTGGATCCACAGCTTGCGCGCGAGCTGGCGTTGCGCGGTGAGGCCATCTGGAACGTCTACGGACCCACCGAAACTACGATATGGTCTACCTGCCATCCGATACGAGCGGAGGAAGAGCATGTAAGCCTTGGCCGGCCGATTGGAAATACGCAGCTATTTGTCCTTGATGGAGAGATGCTTCCGGTCCCGGTAGGGATGAGAGGCGAATTATTTATTGCGGGCGCAGGCCTGGCACGCGGATATCTCAACCGTCCGGACCTGACAGCCGAGAGATTTTTATCCAACCCCTTCAGCGCAGAGGACGGGGCGCGAATGTATCGCACCGGTGATCTGGTCCGCTATGAAAAGGACGGCAATCTGGAATTTCTTGGCCGGGTGGATTATCAAGTGAAAATTCGCGGCCATCGGATCGAACTGGAAGAAATTGAGGCCGTTTTGCGGCTTCAAAAAGGAGTGCAAGACGGAGTCGTCGTTGTGCGGGAGGATACTGCCGGAGACAAGCGGCTTGTGGCCTTTGTGGTGTGGGAAAGCGAAGAGACATTCTCCGAATCTGAGCTGCGCACGCAGCTAAAAAAGAGCTTTCCTGAATACATGGTGCCCACGGCGATTGTCCGGCTGGAGCAAATGCCTCTAACGCCAAACGGCAAAGTAGACCGGAAAAGCCTGCCCGCCACGGAATTGGCGCGTCCAAGCTCAGTTTATCGAGGGCCGCAGACGCCTGCGGAAAACGCTCTCGCAGGCATATGGGAAGAGGTGCTTGGCCTAAAGCGAATAAGCATTGATGACAATTTCTTTGATCTTGGCGGCCACTCATTGCTGGCAATGAAGGTGATTTCCAGAGTGTGGGAGGTCTTCCACTGCGAAGTGCCACTGCGCCTCTTATTTGCAAACCCCTCCATTGCAGGTTTTGTCGCGCATTTACACCCGGACAATACGCCAAGGCCAAGCAATGCTGGAAGTCCAATCATAGAGAGCAGCACTCCGCAACCTGCAATGATCTCATTCGCACAAGAGCGTATGTGGTTTATGGAGCAGTTGGAACCAGGCAGTGCTTTGTATAACGTTCCCATTGCCCTGCGTTTGCGCGGGAAGTTGCATACAGGAGCCGTAGAGAACGCGCTGCAGCAAATCGTGGAGCGGCATGAAGCA
>DASXLK010000099.1:0-24203 GCA_036496365.1 Candidatus Angelobacter sp.
CTGTTCTTTGATCTCCCACCAAACTCGGCATTCCCCATCAGGATTAATTACTCCATGGGCGCCACGCCCATGACAACGCCACAGCTACGCGGCCTGTTGCTGTTTGAAACCAAGGGCCGTTGCGTGGTCTGCCATGGTGGGCCGGAACTTTCCAACGCTGCGGTTGACACGGTTGCTCCCAATCCTTTGGAGCGCATGGTACAGGGCGATTTGGGGGTGCGCGTTTATGACACCGGTTATTACCACATTGGTGTACGTCCGGGAGCAGAAGATGCGGGTCTGGCAGGCACTGATCCAGTCGCGGGCGCTCCACTTTCTCACGGTGAATACCAGCGGCAGCGCGTATGCAAAGATCCTTCGCTCGTCCTGATGATTCCGGGCCGGCCGGGTGATGGCATCACGCAGTCACCATTGAGCTGCTCAGACGATATTGCGCGCACCGGCTTTTTTAAAGCGCCGCAACTGCGCAACGTCGCGCTAACGGCTCCTTACTTCCACAACGGCAGCCAGCTCACTCTGGAGCAAGTGGTGGAGTTCTATAACCGCGGCGGTGATTTCAACTCCGGCGCAGAGCTGAAAATCATGGACCCGGACATTGACCTGATTGGCTTCACACTGCAGGAGAAAAAAGACCTGGTGGATTTCCTGCGGTATGCGCTGACAGATCCACGTACGGTGGCCCAGGCTGCCCCGTTTGACCATCCTGAGCTGACGGTCCCCTTCGGGCATGTTGTCTCCGCGAATGGTTATCCCGTGCAGAAAGATCCCAATCATCCAGGGCAAGCGCTGGATGGCCATATGCAGATTCCGGCTGTAGGCAAGAACGGCGGCAAGCCATTTCCAACATTCCTGGAAAACATGATGAGCCTTAAGAACGGGGGATCGAACCAATGAAAACCCCAAGAGCAAATTCACAGCAGCACCCGGCAAAGAGAAATAGCGGTCTGACGGAAGGAGTTTTACAAATGAGAACTGAATCAAAAAAATTCTTGAAATTGGCGGGCATGGTATTGCTGCTGATGGTGGCTTCAGCCACGTCATGGGGGCAGTTTACCGCTCCCATTGTTCCCCCGGCGCCAGCAGTGGTTCCAGCATTCGCGCCTCCGGCAACTGGATTTGAGATGACTGGCTTCATTGAGTTCGCTTCAGTGGACCAAATGTGTCTTCCTAACGCGAACCCGACCTCGGCCAATCCACCTAAGCCTGATGGCTGCAAAACAGCCGGCGGCTTTATCCAGGTAAACGGCATTACCGTACGCGTTCCGGCGAATACGGTAGTCGAGTTCCCGGCGAATACGCTCACGTGGGAGGAAGTTTTCGAACTGAATCCTCTGGGCGTCGCCGGTGAAAGCGGCATGGCGCTGGCAGACTCATCGAAATTGCCCGGAACGTACGAGGCCACAGTGCTGGGTAATATCGTGAACGGGGAATATATCTCCGGGCTGGTGTTCCTGGCGCAATCTTCTCTCATGGGCTTTCAAGGCTTCATTGAGGGGTTTGATTATGCCAACGGCATCGCCATTATCAATGGCCAGCGCGTTCAGGTGAGCGATCCCGCGGGTAAGTTCAGCGTTGGCTATGCCGGATGGGATCCTAAGTATGTTCAGGATGAACGCTTCTCGGTAGACGAGAACAACCCGACGATCAAAACTGAAACCGGCTTCCCTGTCTGTGTTCCCCGCGTCGATCCTCTGGTTGGCGACGATCCTCTGTGCCCCAGAAAAAACCGTCCGAATGATGGCGCGGGTGGCGTGCTCAGAATTTTCACCATGGACCCGGTCATCGATCCGGCCACCGGCGTGGCGCCCATTGGCTTCAATGGTGATCCCACGCAGCCGGCGACTGACCCGCGGGTCTTTGCTCCTTTGAATGTTGGGGATTGGGTTGATGTGGGAGGAACTCTTCTACTCGATTCCAACGGCTCACCCTATATTCTGGCGCACACCATCTCAGCCAACCTTGGCATCTACACCTTTCCCGGCACTGATCCAGCTTATGTTGCGATTGACGTAATTCTGGAAGGCACTGGTGGTGTCGCTAATCCGGCATTCCCGCAGGAAGCCGGTATCCGCACCAGAATGGAAGGCTTCAGCACAGACGATAGCCGCGGCATTGATACCTATGCTATCGATCTTGATTGCAACGGCAAAGATACAATTCGTCTTCCATTGTGGGCAGCCAATTTCCCGGTTGATCCCGGCCCGCCGACTGGCGCGGTGCGGGGCCGCTGGCGCTTTCGCCCAAACGGCGGCAACTTTCTTCCGGCAGCAATGATTGTTGGCGCGTCTGTCTCCGGCAGCGTACCAGCCGTATGGAACCCAACGCTGGACATTCTTGCTAACCAGTATCAAGCTCCAAACTTTGAGTTTATCTTTGCGGAAAACCTGGGCATCGGCAATCCGATGGTCGCGTTCAATTTCCGCGATATTCCATTTCTGGTCAACGGCATCGGCACCTGGCCGCCTGCAGACAATATTCTGCAAGGCGCAGCCGGCAATCCAAACGGATTCTCGAATCAGGTAATCGGCGGACTCAATCCGTTTCCTGATGTGAATCCTCCGGCGGAAAGCTGCCAGACTGCAGTTGGAACGGCACAAGCAACCGCCGCTGCCAACTGGTATGTTACGACTTCCGGCAACCAGCCCGCCCCAGTTGCTACCGGAACAATCGTCAGTCTGACTTCAGCCGGTAGCAGTCCCGCAAATGGACCGTTCGTCTGGGAGCAGATCGTAACTCCTGGCCAGCCGATTGTGACCATCACAAATCCAACCGCGCCTATCGCAACATTTGTTGCGCCGGTGGTTGCTTCTCCCACAAACTTAACTTTCCGTTTGACCGTAGGCGGAAACAATACGACGATTGCCGGCTTCGCCAACGTAATCGTCCCGATTAATACTGCGCCTGCGGGAACGCCTCCAACGGTGACGGCAACTTCCGCGCCAGCAAGTCCGGTTGCGAGTGGCGCTGCGGTTACTCTGACGGCAACATCCATTGATCCTGCCGGCGGCCCCGTAACCTATGCGTGGATCGCGCCTGCTGGAATCGTACTTACGCCAGCGGCTGCGGATGGCTCTGTCCAGACTTTCACTGCTCCCATAGTCGATACTCTGGCTGGTCCAACATCGTTTGTGTTCACGGTAAATGCCACCAGCGCTGCTTCAGGCCTGGTAGGTACAACAACCGTTACGGTTGTCGTAAACCCGCAAGTGGATGACGTAACGATTTCGGCTGTAGTTTATCGCCAGGCCAAAGCCCGGCTGGTGATTACCGCTACAGACATAACTCCAAACGTGACTCTTACCGTGACGCTTGACGTTATCAATCAAGCCACGGGCTTGCCCTGGACAGGCGTGATGGGACCGGCAATTCCTGCGGCTCCCGGAACCTTCTCCATCACCTTCTCCAACATTGACGCACCGAATCTGGTCACGATCGTCTCCAGCGGCGGTGGTTCGGCTACTTCAGGCGTCACCTTGTTGCGCCAGTAAGTTTTCCCCTTGGCTGCCAATTCTTTCGGCCAGGCAGCCATTGCCTTCAGCTTCGCCCATTCCGGGGGCGAGGCTGAAGGACAGATGAAAAAGAGAGGAATTAAAAATGTACCGTTTACCTTTGCAGTCCCCCAGCAACGGCATCGTTTTATCTGGCAAGGCTCTCTTGACCTTGCGTAAAAAAGCTCTTGCTGTTACCGCCCTCGCGCTGATCTGTCTTGGCAGCGCATTTGCTTCCAATGGAACGCTGATTGCCAATGGAGTCAATCAACCAAACGGCGCTATCCGCTACAACGGCAGTGTCTGGATCGCCGATGTTGTCAACGGATTTTGCCGCATCGATGCCGGGGTGCTTAATCTGGCCACATGTTTCACGCAAGCCAATGGCCAGCCGGAACTCTACGGAAACATTGTTTACATTACCGATCAGACAGGCGCAACGGGTGTCTGGCGTTTAACCATGAATCCGATTACGTCAACGATTGATTCGTCTGTCGTGCTTGCGCCAAATGCAGGCCTGGCCGCGATTCAGCCTACATCCGTTTCAATGGGCCCAGACGGGAAATTGTACGTCTCTTTCAATATCAACGGTGACGTCAGGCGCATCACCAACCCGGCGGGCAATCCCGCGACGCAGCAAGTGGAAGCGGTGGGCAAGGCAGGTTCCGGGCGCGGTCCAGTGCGGAGCATCACCTTTATCAATGCAGATTTGTATCTCGCGGATACCGGATCAATTGGTCTGGAGCGCATTCCTGCGGCAGCCAATTGCCGAGGAAACTGCAATGCCACACTGATGTTCGGCACGTTAGGCATTGCCAACTCCGTTTCGTCAGATAGAACGCGTTTCTTATACATGGAAAACGGCACGCGCGTTCTGCGCTACGATGCCTCTACCACAAACAGCGTGGTCATTTATTCGCAGAATGGAATCCAGAATGGCCAGACGTTTGGCTATGGCACCATTTGGGGCGTTAGTCTAGACCAGCCAACCGGAGATCTTTTTGTTGGTGGCGATCCCACATCACCTGTGGGAGTTACAAACAATCGCGGCTCGCTCTATTCCGTGCTTGCTCCGGCGACGACGGAAGGAATTGTGCAGACCGGATTCGGCCCACCAGCTCCAGTGCCTTCACCCACGCCTGGCCCAACGCCAGCTAAAACCGGATCGCTTTACGCGCCCGGCATCACTCAACCCGCGGGAATGCTCTGGCTCGGCACACACGCATGGATTTCCGATGCCAGCCTGGGGTTCTGCCGCATTGATCCCAGCAGCCCGGGAGTCGCCGCACTTTCGAACTGCTTTAAACCCACAGCAACGTTTGTTGCGGGTCAACCTGCTTTCGATCCCGCCACCAGTAATGTCTATGTTCCTGATGCTGCCACCGCGAGTTCGGGGATTTACCGCGTCTCGTATATTTCTGCCAGTGAAACGTTGGGAGCTTCGGCCAATCTGGGCAATGGCAATCTTACGCCCACAACTGTTGCTGTGGCCCCGGATGGCTCACTGTTCATTGGCGGCAGATCAAACGGCAACATTAATAAAATCACCACACCGGCCACCACGCCGGCCGCTCCAATCCGCGTGGCCACAACTTCCAACGGCTTGGGAGTGAGGTCAATGATCTTTGTATCCAATGATCTTTACCTCGCTGAGACCGTGAATGTAACTGTGGTTATTCGCGCTTCACCCAGCCTCACCAAGGGCAAAGGCGTGATCGTTGGTCCTGCGCAAGCCAAGGGCGCAACGCCACTGCTAAACGTGACAACCCCGCTTTCGCTGGCGGCTGACACAACCAATCCGTCGCACGTCCTTCTTTATATCGGCAGCGACCCGCTTGGGCTAGGCAATGAGGGACAGGTGGATAAATGGGACATTCTGCTGCAGACTGACAAGGTCTGGGCCGATACAGGTACTATTGGCGCAATTCCAACATCCTTCGCCAACCCGTCTGGACTTGCACTTGCTCCAGGCGGAATTCTGTATGTTGCTGATGATCCCAGCGTCAACGCTGCAGGAACAACCGCAACACCGGGCCAGGGACACGTATACAGCGTAGGCCCGTAAAAAGAAAGTTTCGGCCAGAGAGGCTGCCGGCGATGTGCTGACAGCCTCTCTGCTGAAAATTCATTTTGCGAATGTAGAAAACCAACTTGCCCTCCCCGGGCTTGCACAACGTGATGGTTAGAGAAACGAGGAAATTTCAATGATGCACCGAATCATTCTGGTTTTTATTCTTTGCCTTGCCGTGGGGAACGCCCAAAGAAGAGGCAGCCTTCCGGGAGCCTCTGATCCCCATCAACCGCGGGCTTCACAACACGCGACCTCTGCAGTTGCCGCTCCGCCGGCAGTAATCGTTCAGCCCAGGACCGCGGCCAATGAACTTGCGGGCGATGTTGCTGTGATTAAGATGAATGGCTTGTGTCCCGCCGGTGAGGCAAAAGACCAGCCATCGTGCGCCACCACGGTAACGAAGGACCAGTTTGAAGATGTTCTATCCGCAGTCAGCCTGGGAGGGCAGGCATTTTCTCCCGGCGCAATTCGCAACGTTGCGGACAATTATGTACAGAACCTGATTCTGGCCGACGCTGCTGAGAAGGCAGGCATGGAGAAAGATCCCCGGATACAGGAATTGCTGCGCATCGTGCGGGCACGCACCATGGCGGAAGCCTACCGTCGCAAGATGGAAGAGCAGTATCGCAGCCCATCAAAGGAAGAAATTGAGAAATACTATCAAGACAATATTGCGCGGTATGAGGCTGTTCGCGCCGAACGGCTTATGATCCCAAAATTCCATCCCCGTTGGCCCAAAGACGTAAGCGGCGAGTTCCAGAAGAAAGCGGCCGTGGTGGCGGCGGAAATTCGCGAGCGCGCGGCGAGCGGTGAGCCTTTTGACAGGTTGCAAAATGATGCATTCCTGAAACTTGGCATCACTCCGCCCAGCATGGTTCCGGAAACCGGGCTGCGCCGTCGCGGCACCTTTCCTCCCGAAGTAGGAAAAGAAATTTTTGCCTTGAAGCCTGGGGAAGTCAGCCATGTTGAAAGCGAGCCCGGCGGCTATGTGGTCTACCGAGTCATCGACAAGCCAACGGCCTCTCTTGACCAGGTGAAAGGCGAAATTGTCCGCGAACTCTACCAGAAGAAGATGGAGCTGGCGGTAACAGGGACTTTGCATTCGGTAAAGACAGAGTTTAACGACCAGTACTTTGCTCCGGCCTCCATGCCGCGCCCATTGCCCGTGGAAGGCAAGCCGCCAGCGCCGGGTACCGGCAAACATCGTATGCAACCCTCGCGTAGCGTAAAGGTGCCGCCGGCAGCAGAGAAATCTGTGGCGTCGCAGAATGGAACGGACAAGCACTAATTTAAAATGATTGCAAGAGCTTCACAGGAAACAGCGAGGCAGGCTGATAGTAATGGTATCGAGACAAGCGTATTGGCTCGAGTTAGTTAAAAGCGTTTGAGTCAGCCTGCAAATAAAGTTAGAGATTAAAATTTTTAATTTGAATTTAATGTGTTTCTAATTATTTTTAGACACACTACAAGTGGACAGAAGGTACAGGCAGTTTTTGTTCACTGATCTTCGTTCACTGACCCAAGGTTTGCTATGACTTCGTTTCTTTACAGGCTACTTCGCGGTTCGGTTCTGGCAGTCATGATCCTGCTTGCTGGAACGGCCAATCTCATCTGCGTATCTTATGACGCGGACGATGACGATGACACGCCGCCTGTGACAGTTGAAATGAGTCTTGCTGCTCCCTGCAGAAAGAACCTTCATGTCCCGCAGCAGCAAAATCATGTAAGCGCTTTTACTGAAGAACTTCGCACTGAGCTAATGGTCCCAACTGGATCTGAATCAGTTCTTGCTATCAGTCAGGCTGCCCCGCAGTTCGTTGTACCTCTCCGGACTTAAAACTTCATTCCCACTCTATAGCTGCTTGTTCGTGACGCCAGCAGGACTTTGCGCGTAATGGTTCCGTGCCTGGAATAAAGCCTGCAAAAGCCAGTATCTCCGCATGCATAGAGACTCGGGCTTGGACCGCACCAACATTCAGCAATCAATTTCATAAGCAGCATTCAATGCGGATCGGGTTGCCGTTGTGTTCCCAAGGGGGAGCTGAACAGATCAGCCTCGCCTTGAGGACATCGACAGATACAGAAGAGATTTCTGTTTCTTTGCCGCTGCCTCTTGAACGTTTGGAATGAGCTAATTTCACAGCGCTCCAACTCTCCTGCCCGCGCGCAGAGACGGAGCAAAAGGAGGTTTTTTACTGAACACTACGGACCTTACAACTTTTCTCCTAAAATTAAATCGCCTTCTGGGCGGGCCGGACTGCAAAGTCCGGCCTTTTTTTATAGCTCAAAAAAAGGCTTCGACTCGGCGATCATCGCCAGTCTCTTCAATTCGGCACGTATTGAGTAGGCCGGCCATTGAAAAGTGTCTGCAAGATGTTGCAGAGAATATGGATCCGCTGGCCTCAATTCTGGATTGCCTTGCTTCTTGTGAGGCGGAGGCAACAAGTGGCGCAAAGAATTTGGCGTAAAGAGTATGATTGATTTCCGAAACGCACAATAGATCCAGCCACAAGGTTGCCGCACCAGAAAACTGGTGTAAAATTTGCAGTCCTTAGAAAGCCTGTTTGGGACCGGCGTGAAAGCAGAAAGGTGCCGCATGGAAGTTATCAGTACACAAAGAACAAACGCTGTAAATCTGGAAACATCCACCATGGTCCGCTCCTGGACAAACACCAATCCTGCCACTCAGGGAATTATCAGCGTAAAAATTCGATCGGTGGACGGCAAGCTGCGAATCGCCATTGCAGGCGCTGCCCACGGGACACCTTTTGACTGGGGTGAAATAGAGATTGCTGCCGTTTACGCCGAAAATCCAAGTTCGAGCAAAGGCATGGCTTTTTCCGCCAGATATGATTTTGGCTTTCTGGAAACTTTGATTGAAGGAAACGTAAACGCCGGCCTGCTGGTGCTGGCGGCGTTCCATACGTTTCGCGATGGCAGCCCGCGCTCAAATTATTTCTCGCGTGAATTCTTCCATGAGGTGGCGCAATGAACCAGGTTGCTCTGGAACAGACAGAGGTCCGCGCGACGGCAAATATGGCCGGCTTTGACATGAGTTTATTGGCCGGCAATTGGATCAACACAAACACGTCTCCCTCTTTCATGCGCAGCCTTCAGTTGGAGCCATCAGGGAATCAACTCATCATGCGGGTAACAGGCGCGGAACACGGGTTGCCGGAAGATTGGGGCGCAAGTGGAGCGCAACCATTTGCCGAAAATACGGCATCATTGCAGGCAATGGCGTTCTCTGCCTCCTTCGATCTGGGCGCAGTGGAAAGCCTGCTTCAGGGATACGTGGTAAAAGGCGTGCTGGTCATTGTGAGTTTTACCCAGGTAAAAGACGGTCGCTCGCGCTCCAGCAGTTTTGGCAAAGAATTCTTCTACCGGATCTCCTGACGGCATTTTCTGGAAACAGAATTTATGGCGGTTGTGGGTCACAGGTCTGCGGCTGTGTCATTTAAACTCTGGGCTCTGAATGGCTGCCTTGCTGGCAATCACGAGCGGGTAGCGTTGAGGTTTTACAGCGAATGGATAGGCCACTGCGTTTTCACTGGAGTCTTTCGCAGGCCGGCGACAAACTTCGGCGCGCGCAAGCCACAGAGAAGATGTCCGGCCTGTTCGACCTTGCGCAGCAGGTTGAAGTTTGCCGTCACGCCGAGCAGAACGGCATTGAATCTTTACTCATGGCAATTGGATTCACGCGCCCTGATCCGTTGCAGCTTGCCATTGCCATTGGATTACAAACGGAGAAAATCAAGTTCATGGTGGCGTGTCGCTCCGGCCTGATCTCGCCAACCTTCTTTGTCCAGCAGCTCAACACCGTCTCCGCGCTTTTGCCGGGCCGCATTTCGCTCAACGTTGTATGCGGACATACACCGCATGAATTGCGCTACTACGGAGATTTCCTGGACCATGACGCGCGCTACCGGCGCACCAGTGAATTTCTTGCCGTGTGCCAGGGCTTGTGGAGTGGAGCATTCCCTTATAACTTTCACGGCGAATATTACAAGATAGAAAATGCCCGGCTGCATACTCCATTTCTGGGCAATGCCACGAATGCGCCGGAGATTTTTATCGGTGGAAATTCCGCAGAGGCAGCAGGCCTGGCCATGGAACATGGCTCATGCCTGTGGCGCTTCCCCGCCGCGCCTGGCGATCTGGCAAGAGAGATCACTCCAGTCCTGCAACAGGGAGTTGAGGTTGGCTTTCTCACATCGATCATTGCGCGGCCCACACGGGATGAAGCGTTGGCGGCTGCGGCTAAGTTGGTGGCAAGCGTGGGCCAGGAGTCGCGGACCGTGCATCAGCAATTTGCCGCCAGGGTGGACTCTGAAGGCTTTCGCTCAGTGTATGAGATGGCGCTGGGCGACTCCGCCTGGATTACACCGTGCTTATGGACAGGAGCTGTGCCTTATCTCGGCCCGCCGAGTATTGCGCTGGTGGGATCTTTCAAAGAAATAGCGGATGCAATCATGGAATATAAGCAACGCGGCATTACGCAATTTTTGTTCATGGGCTGGCCTGACCGCGAAGAGATCAATTATTTTGGCACGGGCGTATTGCCTCTGATTCGAGCGCATGAAAAAGAAAACGATGGCGGAGTGCTTGCCACCAGAGAAGCGCGGGCGGAGAGCGCATGACCAGCATGGAAAGGCCATTGCGTTTTCACTGGAGACTTCTCCAGCGCGGCGAGCAAGGCGGCGTAACCAGGGCAGGTCAGGCTGATTCCATGGAAGCCGGCCTGCCGGATCTGCCGGCACAGGCGGATTTCTGCCGGCAAGCTGAAGAAAGCGGCATTGATTCCCTGCTGGTGGATATCAATTTTGCCAAGCCAGAACCGATGATGCTGGCTACGGCTCTGGGCGTGAAATCCCGCACGATCACATTTATGGTGGCCATCCGCTCAGGATTGATATCGCCAACCTTATTTGCGCAGCAGGTGAACACGCTCTCTGCGCTCACCAACGGGCGCGTAAATCTCAATGTGGTGGCCGGGCATTCGCCCGACGAGCAGAAGTTTTACGGCGACTGGCTATCCCATGATGAACGTTATGCCCGCACGGCGGAGTTTCTGGAGATTTGCCACGGACTATGGAAGAAAGACGGCAGCGTTAACTTTCGCGGCAAGTATCTTCAGGTGGAAGATGCGCGTATTAACACGCCTTTTGTTTCTCCCGTAAGGAAATCACCGGAGATTTTTATCGGCGGCAGCTCAGATCCAGCGCGCGATCTGGCCCTGCGTTACGGCACCTGCTGGATGCGGCTTGCCGACACACCAGCCAAAGTGGCCAGCACGGCCGGAGCGGTGCTGGATAACGGGAAAGAGCTGGGGCTGCGGCTTTCCATCATCTGCGAGAGCACGCGAGAGAAAGCCGTGCAGGCAGCGCAAGACCTGGTGGCCAGCGCTGAAACCAGGCCGCGCAATTCTACGGAGGAAAGCCGGTTTGTCCAGGAGAGCGACTCACACTCTATTCGCGCGCAATATGCCGTTGCGGAGTCTGAATGGCTCACGCCCTGGCTGTGGACTGGCGCAGTCCGCACGCACGGCGCACCATCCATTGCGCTGGTGGGCACTCCAATCGCCGTGGCTTCTGCTTTACTTGAGTACAAGCGTACCGGAGTTACACATTTTATTCTTTCCGGCTGGCCAAAACTTGAATCCATGATTCACTTCGGACGCGAAGTACTTCCCCTGGTGCGCGAACTGGAACGCAGTGATCTCTCTTCCAGTCAACTCTAGTCCCCTCTCACTTGTGACTCATTGCGCAAGCAAGATACTTTTGATGAGTATCCTGGCTAAAACTTTTCTTAATTAGCAGCCAAGGGGATACAAATCCGAAATCTTCAACTTATAATAAAAATCAACCAGGCGGAGTCTTTGCTGATCACTCAGTCTTCCTCATCGCCGAACCTTCAAACCAGCCAGAAAAATCGCGCATACAGGATTCCCCCTTCTGCGCATTACCTGGAAAAGCGAGATATTTATTGTGGCCCATCCAGTTGAAGCGCCGCCATCACGATTTGAAGAACTTGAACGTCTGCTGGAACAACGGACCGCGGAATTGCGCGAAGCACAGAGGGAATTGGAAGATTTTAACTATTCCATTTCGCACGACCTGCGCGCTCCAGTGCGCCACATTCACGGATACACAAAAATTATTCTGGAGGACTATGGCGCGGGCTTAGACCCGAAGTGCCACCAGTACTTTGAAACTATCCTGGCAGGCGCAAACAAAATGTCGGCCATGCTGGAAGAGCTGGCCAAGCTTTCACGCCTTGGACGCCAGGATTTTCGCCCGCAAAGCATTGCACTGGATAACCTGGTGCAAGACACAGTGCGCATCCTCGCTCAGGAAATTGTTGCGCGCAACATTGAATGGAAGATCGGAAGCCTCCCGCAAATCAACGGCGATGCGGCCATGATGAAACAACTCTTTCTCCACCTTCTTGCGAATGCGGTTAAGTTCACGCGGCCACGCGCTCATGCGGTGATTGAAGTGGGAGCCACGGAGGACAACGGCCGGACAACTTTTTTTGTGCGGGACAACGGCGTAGGTTTTGACATGAAATATGCCGACAAGCTTTTTACCATTTTCCAGCGTCTACAGGGCAGCCAGGACTTTGAAGGCCATGGGGCAGGACTGGCGATTGCGCGCCGGATTCTCAACAAGCATGGCGGCCGCATATGGGCCGAGGCGGCGACGGACAAGGGAGCCACATTCTACTTCACTCTGGACGCTAGCCAAACCAAAGGGCAGACCGCTTAATGGGAAAGATGGCCGAATCGATATCAACGCGCAACTACCAGCTGTATTCGGCGGTAGCCGCTTCCATTTCCATTGTTGCAGGTGTCACGGTGCTGACCGGCTGGTGGCTGCACATCCCAGTCCTGACCAGTATTGTGCCGGGCCTGGTGACAATGAAGCCGAATACGGCATTTTGTTTTCTTCTTATCAGCTTTGCTCTTTTATTACTGCGCGTTCCCGTCTCTGGTTCCACACCGCTGCAACGTGCCAAACTTTGGGCGGCCCGCATTCTCGGTTCGATTGCTGCCCTGATAGGGGCAGGCAGTTTTATTGAGCGCCTGACTGGGGCCGATCTAGGCATTGATCTGATCCTTTTCCGCCGCACACTGCTGGCGACTCCAGTGCCTCATCCCGGGCTGATGGCTGCAGCAGCAGGAGTAGCGTTCTTTACGATGGGCCTCTCCCTGCTGATGCTGGACTGGGAAACTCAACGAAAGCACCGGCCGGCACAAGTGCTGGCCATTATCCCCGTTGTGATTGGATTCATTTCTCTGCTGGGCTACATCTATGGCGTGGAGCGGCTCTTTGGCGCAGCGGGATATGCCGCCGTTGCCCTGAATACGGCAGTAATCTTCATGCTATTGGGAATGGGGATTTTATACGCGCGTCCGAAGACAGGGCTTATCTCTGTTCTAACAAGCGAACACCTTGGCGGGTTGATGACGCGCCGTCTCTTACCAGTACTTGTTGTTCTGCCGCTCATCAGCGGATGGCTCAGGATTCGCGGGCAGCGTGCGGGCCTCTATCAGCCGGAATTCGGTTCTGCTCTTTTTTCCGGCATCTACATTCTTGTTCTGGTAGCGCTGCTCTGGATTGGAGCGATGTGGATGAACCGCGTAGACATAGCACGACGCCGGGCAGAAGAGCGCGACGAAGAGCTGGCGGCCATTGTCGCTTCCTCTTCTGATGCGATTGTGGGCAAGACCCTGGATGGCATAATCACAAGTTGGAACAGAGGAGCTGAACAGCTTTACGGATACACAGAAGCTGAAGTGCTGGGGAAAAGCATTTCAATCCTGGTGCCCTCGGAGCATCTGGATGATATCTCGGCTTTTCTGTCGCAAATTCGCAAGGGCACTTCCATTGAACGTTTTGAAACCAGGAGGCAGCGCAAGGACAAATCGTTGATCTACGTGTCGCTCGCCATCTCCCCTGTCCGTGGCCGGGACGGAAACGTGGTGGGAGCGTCCACGGTGGCACGGGACGTTACCGACCGGAAGCAGGCCGAAGAGCTCTTGAGCCAGAGTCAGGCCCAGTTGAAAGGCATTATCGATTCAGCCATGGATGCTGTGATCACGGTAAACCAGGCCCAAAGCATAGTAATGTTCAACGCAGCGGCGGAAAAGATGTTCGGCTACACCGCCAGCGAAGCCATGCGACTCCCGCTGGAGCAGCTTATCCCACAGAGATTGCCCTCAGGACCTGCGGAGCACATACACAACTTCAGCAAGACCGAAACCACCAGCCGGACCATGGGAGCACTAGGCTCATTAAGTGGAATGCGCAAAGACGGCACGGAATTCCCGATTGAAGCTTCCATTTCACAGGTGGAGACAGGCGGGGGAAAATTCTTTACCGCCATTGTTCGTGACGTAACCGAACGGATGGATGCAGACCGGGCTTTACGCGAGCAGGCCAGCGTGCTGGACCTGGCGCAGGTGCTGGTACGCGATATGCAAGACCGCATTGTGCTGTGGAACCGCGGCGCGGAAAAACTCTACGGCTATACGGGCGCTGAATCCCTGGAGCAAACTTCCCATGAGCTGCTGAAAACAGAGTTTCCGGAGCCGCTGGAAGTTATCCATGACAAGATGCTGAAGACAGGCACCTGGGAGGGAGAGCTGGTCCACCGCAAACGCGACGGCAGCCGGATTGTGGTGGCAAGCGTGTGGATGCTGGAACGCCATGCCAATGGCGATCCCTGGCGCATTCTGGAGGCGAACACAGACATTACGGACCGCAAGCGCGCGGAAGATGCAGTGCAACTGGCACAAGCGAGGCTGGTTTCCGCGCTGGAAGGCGGACGCATGGGAACGTGGGTGTGGGACATCAGCAAAGCTCTGATCGATTGGGACAGTTCAATGGCCGCCCTCTTCGGACGTTCACCGGAAGAGCTGGCCAGCGGATCGATTGAGCCCTTTTTCTCCTGGATCCACCCGCAGGACAGCGCGCATGCGCGGGAAGACATAGAACGCGTTTTGCGGGAGGGCACAACCTATGATTCCGAATACCGGCTCTTCCGTCCTGATAAAAGCGTGATTTGGATCACGGCGCGCGGAAGGCTTGAGCGGGACGCTCACGGCTCGCCTTTCCGTATGACCGGGATATGCGTGGACATTACTGATCGCAAGAAGATGGAAGAGCAACTTCTGCAATCGCAGAAAATGGAATCACTGGGCACGCTGGCAGGCGGGATTGCCCATGACTTCAACAATATCCTGCTGGCCATTGGAGGCAACGCCGCTATGGCCATTGACGATCTTCCTCCGGACCATCCGGTGCAGCAAAGCCTGCAGGAGATTTCCAAAGCAAGCGCCCGCGCAAGCAGCCTGGTGCGCCAGATTCTGACATTCAGCCGGCATCAGGCTGCAGACCGGAGCCGCATTGCAGTCCAGCCTGTAGTGGAAGAAGCTCTGGCCCTGTTGCGCGCCACGCTGCCGGCAAGGATCGATATCCGCGCCAACTTTGCGCCAGATCTGCCCGCTATCCTGGCAGACTCCACGCAGTTGCACCAGATCATCATGAACCTGGGTACAAACTCCGTGCGCGCCATGGGAGAGCACCTTGGGCTTCTTGAAGCGAACGTGAAACCGTTCAACGTTTCAAAGGAGTTTGCCGAAAGCATGGCTAGGCTGCATGAAGGACAATATGTCAGAATCTCAATCAGTGACAATGGTTGTGGCATGAACACAGCCACCATGGAGCGCATTTTTGATCCTTTCTTTACCACCCAGGCGCCCGGCGAAGGCACTGGACTTGGACTCTCAGTGGTCCACGGCATTATGAAGGACCATGATGGCGCAGTTTCTGTCTACAGTGAGCCTGGTAAAGGGACTATTTTTAACCTTTATTTCCCGGCAGCTGGAACAGCTTCAGCAAAAATGCATCAGGTAACTGCGCCGCAAAGCGGCCACAGTGAACGCCTTCTCTATGTAGATGACGAAGAGGCATTGGTGATGCTGGCAACCCGCAGCCTGGGCCGGCTTGGCTACGAAGTAACAGGACATACTAATCCTATAGAAGCGCTGCAAGTATTCAGAGAAAATCCCCGGCATTTTGCCGCGGTGATTACCGATCTCTCCATGCCTGGAATGTCAGGCGCAGATCTGGCGCGTGAAATCATTGCCATCCGTCCGGACATTCCCGTGGTGATCACTTCCGGCTATATCCGTCCAGAGGACGAAGTGGATGCCCGCGAGATCGGCGTGCATGATCTGATCCTGAAACCCGATACGATTGACGAGCTGGCCAAAACGCTGCAGCGCGTCTTCAGCAAAGCCACTGGCATGGGCACTTTACCTGAATCACAACCGCGCTGATAAAGCACCCTCAGGTTGCGGCTTCAGGATGCTGCTTCAGGGTGTTTCTCAAGATATCTCTTGACTGCCGGACAAACCGGAATGACCTTTAGCTGGTTAAAGTTTGCAAACGCCAGAGCGGAGCGAATCAGCTGTGTGCCAATCCCGCGGTTGCGCAGAGCTTCCGGCACTTCTGTATGCATCAGCCTGATGCTGTGCGGCGTGCGCTGATATTGCAGAACGGATTTATCTGCTCCAGCGCCGATCTCAAACTGGCCCTTTTCCTCATTATGTGTAACAGGAATGCTATCCATTGGCCTTCACCACTTTCGCCAGCCAGAAGTTCTTCAGCAGATTTTACGCGAAACGTGCCTTGAGTAAACAGCCTGTTTCTTACCCAATATTCTGATGCGTAAAAGTACCGCGTGGATTGCAGCTCACGTTTCCGCCACCACGGGCGGAGCTTCAGTTTCCACGGGCGAGGCCGCCACTGACCACGATCCAAACAGGCTCGCCAGCAGATAAATCCCGCCGACAATGGCAAAGCCCTGCGCCAACCCTCTGGTGTGTGAAACCGTGCCTACCAGAAATGAGAAGACAAGCTGAAAAACTGTCCCCAGAAAATAAAAAGTGTTTTGCACGCGTCCCATAAAATGCTTGGGGACCAAATCCATCATGGTGCTGTTAATGGCCACGCCGCCCAGCGCGCGGCAACAACCCATCAAGCAATAAACCATCACGCAAACCGCCATCGGCAGGGCAATGCGGAATGCATGAGAGAGCCTAAGCGCTCCATGCAGGTGCGCACCCAGAAACGGCAGCACCAGCAGTGATGCACCGATCAGCGCCATGGAAGTCCCAATCGCACGCCGATGCGCGGGCCCGCGCAGAAATACCGGGGTATAAATCGCGCCCAGACATGCGCCCGTGGCCCAGCCAAAGTTTAGCCAGCCGTAGCCAACTGCTCCAGCCTTCAACAAGCGATCACTGAATGGTGCCGTAATCACTCCCTGCGTCAACATGCCGCCAACAAACAAAGCCCATGCGATTCCCAGCAGCAACAAATGCGGACGCAACCGTATATACGCGAATCCTTCCTGCAGTTCGTGCAGAAACTTTGCCACTGCGCCTTCAGGGACTATGCCCTCTGGAGCTTCCGCCACGGTGTGCCGTCCTTTGCGGACAAACAGATAGCAAGTGAACGAGAGCACGTAACTGGCAAAGTCAACAAACAAAACTCCAGAAAGGCCAATCTTGTTATAGACAAATCCTACAATCGCGCCGGCCACCAGCCATCCTGCCTGTACGCCTGCCAACAAGAAACTGTTGGAAGTCACGAACTTTGAGTCCGGCGTCAGCTCCTGGATGAGCGCCGTAATCGTGGGCCAGAACATCCAGAAGCCCGCAGCCACCAGAATGTTCATCAAATAAACTTCCCACAGCGTGGCCATGCCGCGATACGCCAGCACCGCCACAATCAGAATGATCACGCCGCGTATGGCATCCAAACCCATCAGCAAACGGCGGCGGTCTTCGCGGTCAATCATCACGCCGGTAAACGGCAGCACCAGCAGCGTGGGAATGGTCTGCAACATCAGCAGCGTGCCCAGCGCGGTTTCAGAATGTGTCCGCTGCAGCACAAACCAGGTCACGCCGGCGGAGTTCATGCCGCTGCCGATCATGGAAATAAGGTTGGCGGCAAAGATCAACCTGAGTCCGCGATGCTGGAGTATGTTACGCACGTCTACTCACTTTAGCATCCCGCGGGCCGCCGAACTTCCTTGCCCGCGCGCCTGTACTTTGACATACTTTTTTGAATGCTTACCCGCCACATTCGCGCCGTGTCCGCTCTGGCACTTTTTGCCGTTGCAGGCTTTGGCGCAACCGCATCGCTGCGTGAAGCGGTAAAGCCGTTCTCCGTTTATCACGATGGCGACGACCTAATCTTTACGCCGGAAGCGGCGGGCACGCGCAAAGTCGCCAGCATTGGCCCATGGAACCTGGGCACGCGACTGGGTGATGACAAGCCGGCTGACAAGCGGCTGAATCTTTATGTGGTGGTGCCGGGCGCGCAGTATCGCACACCGGGCAAGACCGAATATGACCACAATCTGGTCATTAATAAGTACACCGTTGACGGCAAGGCGCGCGACTGGGACGTTTTCTGGTGCCTGATTCTTGATCCCGCACTGCGGCCTGACCTGCGCAGCGAGCGCGAACTGTTTATGGGCAAGCACCAGACGTTTCGTCCGGCAACGCTGTTTGATTTCAAAGACATTCCTTCACACGCGATTCTGGCGGAGCGGCTGGGCGTAAAGTCCATGGCTGACCTGAAGCAGTACCGCCTGAAAGATGGCTCACTGCCCCGGCTGCTGATTCTGCCAGCGCGGCTGGCCGTGCGCGCCACCGCTGAGATTCGCGACGTAACGATTACGCATCCGGTCGCCGCCGCCTCGCATTAGCTTCACCCGCCTTAGCGCTTGCTTATTCGTATTCCCTCGATTCGTCATCTGAAAGACGTTAAGGGAGCCAGCATTTTCCGATCAGTGTTATCAGTGCAAGTCAGTGGTTGGGTTTGTTTCTCCGATCACGCGCGATGACCCGATTCTTCCGCTCCATTTATACTGACTGTGTACTTTGGAGAGAACGCACTGCTTCCTTATATTCATCTTGGCCCGCTGGAAATACCTACCTTTGGACTGTTGATGGTCCTGGCCTTTGCTGCCTCTTATTTTGCGCTGGAAGCTGAGATCAAGCGGCGCAACCTGGCTTTCACCGCCGCCGATCTCGCTTTGGAAAAAGAAGGCAAGCGGCGCAAGCTGATGAAGCTTGATCCCTATACTGTGGTGGCCGTGGTGGCGTTTGCCGGAATCCTGGGCGCAAAGCTCTGGCACATCGTCGATACGCCTGCTGACCGTCCTACCGCTGAAATGCTGCACAGCTTTGGCGCGCTGGTCAGCTGGTTTCGTGGCGGCTTTGCCTGGTTCGGAGGCTTTGTGGCAGGCATTGCCGCACTGCTGATCATTGCCCGGCAAAACGGCATCAATATGCTCACCATGCTGGACCTCTCCAGCCCCGCGGCTGCCGTGGGTTATGCCGTGGGACGCATTGGCTGCCTCATCTCCGGCGACGGCGATTACGGCAAGCCAACCACACTGCCCTGGGGCATGGCCTTTCCTGATGGCCTGGTGCCCACAACCCAAACCTGCGGACAGGCGATTGACGCGCTTCATCCGCATGGCTGGCCCGCCAACTGCGCCGTACATCCCACGCCTATTTATGAGTTCGTGGCCTGCGTGCTTATCTGCTGGTATATATGGCGGCGCGCTGCGCGTCCGCTAGCGCCGGGCGTGATTGTGGGCGAGTTTCTTGTGCTGTTTGGGCTTGAGCGCTTTCTGGTGGAATTTATCCGCATCAATCCCCGGATATTGTGGGGCATGAGCAATGCCCAGGTAGCTGCGTTGTTAACTGTGTTAGCAGGAGTGGTGATGCTGGTGGTGGCAAGGTCGCGCTCTGGAAAGACGAATCCAGTTCCCAAAAGCGCATTCACATAACAAATTTTTTCATCGAAAATTCCGGCTCATTTGAGCCTTTAGCTTTGCATCTTTCACAAAGAAACAGAAAGGGCCGAATTTAAATCAGCCCTCACCGCCCCCATTGGCTCTGCCACACAAAGAATACGTCCCAAGCCCACCGAGCGCCATGGCTATGGGCAACGTCATCAACTTTGGACCGGAACCGGAATTCGTTACCGAATTCATCTATCCGCTTGGACTCCTGATAGTTCAGAAAAATCTGTTCTACTCCTAATTCATCAAGCGTATGTAGTTCCTCCGGCTCAGAGATACCGTTGTGATTAGTATCCTGCCACAACCGCAATCTGGAAAATACAGCGTCCCGTGAGTCGATAATTCCGTCTCCATTACCCCCATTTTGCGGCTTATCGAATTCGGCCAAAGCAAGGAAGCCGTTAGGAATCGGCGAACCAGGCTGCGGCGTGAAGTTACCAAAAAGTTCGGTTCCGCTGTCAATGAGTCTGTTCCCATTTCGATCCAATACTAAAAATGCATTCGTTGATCCAATAGCTGTCCAGGCAACTTGCACGGGGGTTCCATTAGCAAAGATGTCAAAGACAACTCCATTACTTGCGTCGGTGAGTTGGAAGCCGGAGCCATCAACGTCAATGAGGATTGGAGAAGGATCACATCCGAGATCCTCATCGGGCTTAACTTTGCCCGTGCATTGAGGTATCCGCTGCACGGGAGTGGGTGTCGGCGTTGGCGGTGCTGGCGGGCCGAACATCCTTCCACCTCTGGTGGTTATGTCGTTATTCACTACTGAGTTGTCGCACGGAGTCACTTTTGAGCTAACGCCGGGCAATCCTCCCGATCCATTATCGTTTGTTCCGCAGGCACCATTCATAGTGGATGCGCCGGGAGTTTCCTGGCATGCGTCTGGCGTGGTGGTACCGGGATCATTGGGAATAGGGATGTCGTTTTCTCCGAAAACGTGCCCTAGTTCGTGGTCGAAAACGTCATTTAGAAAAGGGGCGGCATTGGGCTCATTGGGATCATATTTAAGAGTACCGTCAGTAAAGGTAGCACCTGTATTGACGGAAATTGTCGCATCGAACATTTGCCCCGTCGAAGGGGTTATGATTGTATCGGTGTGCGCCACGCCATCTGGGCTACCGGTCGAGCTGTTGACGACACGAACGGTATTCGCACTGCCAACGCCGGGATCAACAGACGTTGTAGTCATCTGGATGTTATTGCCCGCCAATGCACTTTGTGCGTTCCAATCCGCCGCGGCGGCTTTCACACCAGCTTGCACATCCGACGAAAGCGAGGGGTCAATATACACCGTGATCGATGTTCCCGGCGCCCACCATTGATTATTGCTGGTTGGAGGTGTGCATGTGGCCGCAAACACAGAATAATTAAGCTTGAGTGCAAGCATTGTGGCGAATAAAAACAGACCACATAGAGACAAACGAAGGCGCCAAGTTTTTGAATTTTGCATGGTTCGCCTTAATTCCGACCTGAGCGCTTGCGTTCTTCTGTTACCTCACGCTTGCGCTCCAAACATGTGTCTATGTCAGCGAGGAAGATGGGAAGATCTTTTGGAGGAGTAGTGGTTTTCTCAAGATTGGATGTACTGAATACCCGGCCGTTCCTTACCGCATAAGTTCGGGATGCATGAGCGCGATAGGTGCTTGTTCCCGGAATGTATTCAAGCATGAGAACGTAGCGTTGATTCAGCAGGAACTCAGTATAGGCTGGATCGATTGCTCCAATCGGGACATTGTCTATAACCATTTCACCGCCAGGGCGGGAGACGATGATCATATCTCCGGGAAGCACATTGCTATGTTCAGGGGCCAGCACCTTCTCTACTTTTACCGAGTATTCTGTAAAAAGAAATGAATGATCTTCAATGAAAAGGCTCCGCGACTGTACGGGGACCCCGATGACGATCAGGTCTGAATTCATGACCGCGCGCCATGCCTGGGGCAAGTTCCGGGGTGGTAGAACAGTCTGAGGGCCACGCCATATGCCGGCGCGCGATACTTCTTCTTCTAAATTTTTAACTTTTGCCAGCCCCTGCCCCGGCGTAAGGCCCTTGGCATGTGCCATGTCTTCCAGCTTAAAACCGTCGCCATACGGCTTCTGATAATAGCTGGCAAGCGTTGTATCCAGTTGTTCATTCATTGCCACTGGGGTTTGCAAACTGATTCCCGTGGCATTTGTCAGGGGTGCCGATATGCCCGGCATCGGATAAATACCGAGGGCAACTATGAATGCCGCTATGTATGAGAGTTTCAAATAGCTTGACCGCCTCATCTAATCGTTCCTTTCAGATGGAAAAAACTATACCCTCACGCTCAAACAATGCTTTCCCCAGAAGAATAACAGCAGTTCTGGAAAGATTTTGCTTAAAATTTACGGCATATGCCAAGCTAAATACCGGTTTCCGCTAATAACTATTGCATGGTTCTTAATTCCCACCTGGGCTCTTATGCCCTAAGGCGGCGTCTATCTCTGCCAGAAAACGATTTATGTCCCATTTCGGAGTGATATCCTTTTCGAAGGTTGACGCACTGAACACTTGGCCATTCCTAACGGCATAAGTCCCTGATGCCAAGGCCCGATACGTAGTCGTTCCTGGAATGACCCGGAGCATAAGCACGTAGGATTGATTTAGCTCGAATTCGCTGAATGCCGACTCAACGGCTTTTATTAACACATTGTCCACCATTAGTTCGCCGCCGCCGCGCGAAACGATAATCGTATCTTCCGCCAGCACGTGGGTTTGACCGCTGGATATAACTTTTTCAACATGCACCGCATACTGAGTAAAAGCGAATGTCCGGTTTGCAATGGGTAAGGTCCGGGCTTTGACCGGAGTTCCTATTACGATTAGGTTAGAATTGGCGACTTGGCCCCACACCTGGGGCAAGCTGCCGGCAGGAAGCGCAGAAGGCCCAATGCCCGCCGGGAATCCTCCTCCTTCTACAGTTTTAACAATCTCAATCTGTTTTGGCTTGGTACCATTGGCCTCGGTTGCCTGACGGATCCGTTCTTCAAAAGAGTCACGGCCGGCGTAATGCTCGTAATACTTGGCCAGTATCGTATCCAGTTGATCGCTGCTGCCTTCAGGAGCCTGGAAGCAGACTGGTGTGGCATTCATTGGAAGCGCGCCTATATTCCTCATCGGACAAAAGACGATGACACTAATGAGTGCAGCTACGCATGGTAGTTTCAAATAGCCTGGTCGCCGCATCTAATCGTTCCTTTCAGATAGAGAAACTCTCTACCCTCGTGCCCGAACAGCTTTCCCAGAAAAAATAACAGCAGTTCTGGAAAGATTAGCTTAAAATTTACGGCATATGCCAAGCTAAATACCGGTTTCCGCTAAGGACAGAGTTGACGGCGCTCCGCTCAGGGGGTGACAGATGTGGGCGGATTGTGCGAGATTTAAGTGTAGTTCAGCGTAATTTGAAGACCATTTCAGATTGAAAGACCGTTTTTGATGAAGAAGGCCTACAAACTCAAAGAGGCACGGGTGGGGTAGAACTCCCTAGTTACAACCAGCGCTACCGGGGTCCTTCGACTTCGCGCGCATGCACGCGCGCACAGCTTAGGATGACAGATTAGAAGAGAAAGTCGGGTGCATGGGCATGTCCTATTTCGTGATTGATTCGCCAGTCAAAACCCCTTATACTCTGGCAGCGCCCCAGGGTGCAGCGGTAAATGATCTGTGGAATCCTAGTTAAAGCAGGGCCAGAAACCCCTCCTCTACCGTGCAACCCTCTGCCTAACATTTGTTTGGGAGACGAAAATAGCGGTTCAATTGCGGTGAAAAGCCGGCCAGAAATAAGCGATTTAGAAGCCTCGACCGTTCGGTGACCGCCCGGTTGAATTGAGGTTGAGTTTTTGTTTGCAACAAAACGCTTATGCCGGGTGGGCTTGTGGCTGAAAGATGCAGGCAGAGGGTCGCAGGAATCGCCGGGATCGGGTCATCGCCGACATCGCGCGACATCGGAAAGGCAGAGCAACCTACAACTCTGTGCCAATCGCGCTGAAGCCGGCCACAGCGAAATTGCCAAAAGTAGCAATTGAAAATCAAAATCAACCCCCGGAGTTGAATCGTAGATCCATATTTTCTGGCTTGAATGGTGAAAGCGGAGTAAGGCCAGGCCGAGTTGACCCATGTTAGACGTTTGTCTTACACTCTCTTTGTGGCCGTCAACTACATGCAGATGCTGCTGGACCTGATGGAAGAGCGCCAGCGCTGGCTCCAGAAGCGGGACGAATCCATCCGCGAGATATCGCGGCTCTCTGAGCTGATTCGGGCGACCATGAACATGATTCCGCCGGAGCAGGTGGCGCGCTATGAGCCGATCTTTGAAAAGCTGGAGAACCGCCCCGCCGGACTTTCCATGGCGATAAGGGCCTGCTACACCGGCACGATACCGGCAAGCCTGGGGGCGCAAAAAGGCAGCACGCCTGCTAGTGAGTTGGGCGACAGCGCCAGACAGGGAAACAGTGACGGCAAAGCCGCCGCGAAAAAAATCGAGGGCCACGATATGTGGCTAACGCCGGTGGAGATTCGCGATGCGCTCAAGCGCATGGGCTTCCCTTTTGAGAACTATAAGGCGAATCCGCTGGCGTCCATCCACACCACGCTGAAGCGCATGGTGCCGGGAGAGATGGAAGCAAAAACGCGCAAGGATGGGCAGACAGTCTATCGGCTGAAGAGCGCCGGGCAGTGGGCGGCGGCGCTGGCAGAAGCACGGCAGTGGCTGGAAGAAAGCTTT
>DASXLK010000100.1:0-30842 GCA_036496365.1 Candidatus Angelobacter sp.
CCTTCACGCAACCGCCCAATCAAATCTTCAGCGCGGTGCGCTACATGGGCAATTCTGTGCAGGCCGACTTGCGCTGCTGAGCCTTTTACCGTGTGCATGGCGCGCAGCAGGCGATGAATCTGTTCGGAGCTGGGATTCGTCTCCAGCGAGAGCAGACAATGCGTAACCACCTGCAAATGCTCTTCTGCTTCCGGAATGAAAAATTCCAATACCTCGGCAGGTACTTCGCTGTCTTCCGGCATTGGCTCAAAAGCAATAGGTTCCGGTTGCGCAGATTCAAGTACAGCTTCAGCAACAGGAGCGGCTGTGGCCACCGGCTCAGGTTTCTTCTCGCCCTGAACAACCGGCGCTGCTTCAATCACCTGCCCGCGCGATTCTTTTTGCGGGCGCGCTTCCTGAGCTGGCTGCGGCTCCGGAGCTGCCTGGAAGGCAAAGGGATAGCGCTGCTTGAAAATACCAATGTCCTCTTCCGCTTCAACCGCGTTGGTGCTGACCATAATCAGGTCAGACTCAAGCAGCGCTACAGCTTCAGAGATAAATTCAACCAATGGGCCAGCGGCATCGGCGGCGATGGTGGCATTCATTGCATATTGGAAGATATGCGCAAGCTTGCTGGAGAGCTCAGAGAAAAGCGGGAATCCATATGAGGCGGAAGTGCCGGCCAGCGTGTGCGCTGCAATGTGCAGGCGCTCCACATCTTGCGGCTGCGGGTAAGCGTCCTGCAGGATGCCGGAGTATTCCCGCAAAAATTGCAGGCGCTCTGACGCTTCCTGTAAGAAGACCTCCACGAATTCTGCCCCTTGCCCGTTCAAGCTTTCTCCTGCGTCGACGGCCTGGCTACATTGGCCGGCTTCTGGTAAATCCGCGCATCGCGATGGATGTGCGTATCAAACTTTACGTCTGCTCTGGTAATGGACTCCGCATGGCCAAGAAACAGGTATCCGCCGGGCTCCAGGTATTCATAAAAACGCTGGATCAATTGCGCCTGCCGCTCTTCAGAAAAATAAATCAGCACATTCATGCAGAAGATGCAGTCAAATTTGCCCATGTACACCACTTGCGCCAGATTCATGGGCGCAAATGTAACCAAGTTGCGTATGCGGGGACGGACGAGATAGTGGTCGCCCATGCGGGAAAAATATTGCTCACGCTGGCGCGGGCTCACGGTTTCCAGATCGCGCGGCTCGAAAAGGCCATGCTCGGCGTGGTCCAGGGCTTCGCGGCTTACGTCCGTGGCCAGGATATGTATATTCCATGCGTCGGCAAACTCAATCGTGTCCGCCACAGTCATGGCAATGCTGTAAGCCTCTTCACCGGTAGAGCAGCCTGCGCTCCACACGCGCAGTGAACGCGGACTCTCCCAGAATTTTTTCATGTGCAAGTCAGGTAGGACTTTCTTTTCCAGCGCTTCAAAGATCGCGGGATAGCGAAAGAAAGAAGTTTCCTGCGTGAGCAGGCGCTGCAAGAGAGAATCGTATTCCACGTTGGAATTTTTGATCAGGCGGATCAGGTCAGTGCCATGGGTCAGCTTTCTGGCTTCCACATGTTCGAGCACGCGGGTAGAGAAAAACCGTTCACGGGAATTATCGAAAAGAATTCCCGAGCGCGTCTCAATCAAGCCGCGAATTTCGCTCAGCTCATGCTCGCTGACTGTCACCACTCCACCTGCCATGTCTCTCCTCTAAACCTTGCGCTAAGTTTGCTTAACGACGCGCCAGTGCCGCCGTGGCCGCGCTCACCAGTTCAGGCCGTGCTTCGCCGGATAGAGAATTATTGTTGTTGCCGCCCGCAGATACACGGAATTGTGAAAGCGCTTCATTCAGCTGCTCTGACATGTGCACCAGTTGCTCCACCGTGCGCGACGTTTGCCGCGCGCCCTGTGAAGTCTGGCGGGTAATGTTGGAGATAATCTGCATTGCGTTGGCTACGCCTTCTGTGCCTCGCACCTGTTGTTTGGAAGCGAGAGAGATTTCCTGCACCAGCTCAGCCGACTGGCGGACCACGCTGGAAATTGCGTCCAGAGCGCGTCCAGCCTGATCAGCCAGCTTGGCCCCGATTTCCACTTCCCTGGTTCCCTCTTCCATCACGATTACCGCATCGTTCGTTTCCGCCTGGATGGCTTTAATCAGCGCGGCTATATCTTTTGTAGCGGCGCGTGAGTGTTCAGCCAGCTTGCGGACTTCGTCAGCAACCACGGCAAATCCGCGGCCTGCTTCGCCGGCGCGTGCAGCTTCAATCGCAGCATTCAGCGCCAGCAGGTTAGTCTGCTCGGTGATGTCGTTAATCACATTGACGATTTCAGAAATTTCCAGCGAACGGTCACCCAATGCCTTAATGCGTTTGGCTGTGGCCTGCACCGATGAACGAATGCGCTGCATGCCTTCCAGCGTGTCACGCACGGAGCGGTTGCCCTGTTCAGCGGCGTCCAGGGCGCGACGCGCGGCTTCAGCGCTGGCTTCAGCGTTGTTCGACACCTGTTTCATCGAAACCGTGAGCTGTTCCACTGCGGATGAAGTATTGGTAATTTCCTGGTCCTGCTGGATAGCGCCGGTAGACATCTCTTCCGACGCGATCAAAATTTCATTGGCGCTTGATTGCACGTCAATCGCGGCTTTGCGCACGCGTTCCAGCACCTTGGCAAAGTTATCTAACATGTAGTTGACGGAGTCCACCACATTGCCCAGCGCGTCATTGCTCACGCGACCGCGCAGCGTCAGATCGCCGCGGGCAATCTGGCTTACGATCGTCAGGAACTCGGTCACGCTCTTCTGCAGATTTTCCTGAGCTTCCTGGTTGTACATAGCGCGGGACGAAGTTTCAGCGGCGCGGTTCAGATGTTCTGCAATGAATCCGAAGTCATCCGCGGAATCAACCGCTGCCCGGGTGCGATAGTCGCCCTGGGCAAAACGCTCGGCAAATTCCGAGAGACGGCGCACGGGATCCAGCACACGGTTGGCGAGCTTAAAAACCGTAAATGCCACTGCGCCCACGCTCAGTGCCAACGCCACCACCAGGTACACGCCAGCTGATCCGCTGACACTGGGGGCATCCGTGATTCCAACGCCATTGGACATTGAGCCGGCGTGGTAGGCCATCCAAAGCACAGCCAGAAATGCAACTGCATCCACGCCAACTACCATCCACAGGGTCGAGTTCAAACGACCTTTCATAACCATCACTCCTGTCGCTCTAATATTCCTGTCGCTTCGCCACACCGCCCGGGATTTTCTGCCCTTGAGGTATGTCAGCGCTCGTTGCAGCAGGTTCGGCGCTAGTCGCCTCGCCTGCATTTATTTTCTCCCGCTCTTTTAGCGGTAAATCACTTCAAATCACCGGGACGGGGAACGTCTCAGTCAGCTTCTTCAAATTCAATGCCAGCGCCATGCGATCTTCATGCCGCAACATGCCGCAGACGTGCGGCATCTCACGCGGCGCTTCTTCCACCAGCAGCGGTTCTGACGTGCTGCAGGTACCTATTACTTCGTCCGCTGCAATGCCGATCCGCAAATCGTCGTTGTCGCCTTCGCCTTTAAGACTGGCAACCACAACGTGCTTCGGATGCAAATCCGGCCTGCGGCCTTCGGTCACGGCAATATCCACCACCGGGACGATCGAGCCACGCAAATTGAAAATACCCATCAGAAAAGCTGGAGCCAGCGGCACCTTGGTGAGCTGCGGCCACTCCACAACTTCCTCGATATCAAGCACGGAAAAACAAAAGCGCTCGCGTCCGGCGCGAAACAGGCAATACTGCCGCACCGGCTCTGCCTGGGGCAGCAGTTCAAGCTGCTCCGCTTCCGGAGAAAGTGGCTCGAGTTGTGTTTGCTCTTCCGCCATTAACTTTTACCCACCAACCCCCGTACGGTCCCTAAAAGCTCCTCATTCGTGAATGGCTTAACCACATAGCCATCTGCACCCTGCTGTTTGGCCCAGAATTTATCGCTTTCAGTGTTTTTGGAGCTCACCATTACCACTGGAATGCGGGCATAATCAGCATTGCCCTTGAGTTCGCGGCAGGCCTGAAAACCATTGCGTTGCGGCATGACCACATCCAACAGGATCAAGTTCGGGCGTTCCATATCGATCATCTGCTCCAGTCGCGTTGGATCATGCACGGGGACTGACATATACCCGGCCCGATCCAACACTGACTGCATGAGCCTGACTTCGGAAGGTGAATCATCGACGATGAGAATCTTTGTCAAACAGACGAACCTCTAGCTCTTCTATCCCCTAGAAGTATTGCAATTGCGCAGCCAAGCTTCCAGGCCAGGCGCAGAATCTCAATAAGCCAGCAAGCGGCTTAATATCAATTATTTAGGAGCATTTAGGATGAAATTCACTGGATAGCGGAAGCGGCATGAGACAGTTGATCTGTCTCACCCTGAGACGAATTCTCAGCATTGCGGATTTCCGAGGCCACTGACGAGAAGCGCTGCATGATCTCATGCATATTCAAAGCCATCTCGTGGATGGTTTGCAGCTGATCGCGCACTGAGTCAGGAAAGTCAGCCGCGTCCAGCAAAAGCAATTCAGCATTGCCCATCACAGATGTGAGGCAATTATTCAGATCATGGCGGCTTTCCAGCATGTAGCGGCCCAGCATGGCCCCACGAGAGCTCGACAAAGCAGCCTTTTCCGCGCGACGCACGCGCTCGACCAGGTCTACCCTCTTCAGGCACTCACCGGCCAGCAGTAAAAGTGAATCAAGCCAGCCTTCATGGGAGAGCATTGCGTGCAACCGCGGACACCCGGACTTGGCTGACTTTACATCCGCGGCACTTTCAAGCAGACAGATCACCGGATAGTCCCCGGCTTCAACCATTTTCAGCACGGACGCCAGGCGCTTATTTCGCACTGAGCCGATGATCACCAGATCAAATTTGCCTTCGCCAAATCCCGTGAGCAGGTCTGTACTCATGGCGGTAATGCCGGGAAGCCCGCGCTCAGTCTGCCAGCGGGCCATCAGATCACGGGCAAAGCCGGGATCGTCAGCAATCAGAACAACCTGTGAATCCCGTACCGTCACCCGGTTACCTTTTCTACCTCGGCAATCAAGGAGAGGAGACGCTTGGTGGTAGCTGCCAGATTTACGGCTGCGTCAATATTCTTGGCCTCTTTGGCCGCTTCCACGTGAATTTTCATTTCCTCCACCTGGCCACGGGCAATATCCAGGGCTGCTGCAAGATCGGTGGGCTCGCTCTTTTTCTGGCGCTCCAGGCAAACATGCAGGATGGTGCGGGCTGCTACCGTCCGCTGCAAAGCCATGGAAGTTTCATCGTTCAGGGCAAAGGCCTGCGCCTCCCAGGTGGCAATCAGCAATTTGCATCCGCCCAGAACAATGGCCGAAACGGCCGGAGAATTCTTTGCCGGTACTGAGAGTAACTGCTCGGCAATGTCCGCCACGCAGCGTCCTAAGTAGCTTTCTTCTTCGGCGTGCAAATCCGTGCTGGATTCATCGGCGCTATGGCCGGGCCGGGAAATCAAGTCAGCCGAATCAGCGCCTATCGGTTTGCCTAAGCCCAAAGGATCGACAGCCGTTGGGTGGCTTTTTTCTTTCGCTGGCGCTTCCAGAGTGGATTGAAACTCTGGCTTCAGTGCTGTCTTAATTTCTTTGTCCAACTGGGGTGGCTTGCTCGCAGCAGGAGCTGCAGCCGCCGCAGATTGTGCCGGCTCGCCGGGCTTGGCGCCTTCCAGCGTATGCTGCAATGCATGGCGCAGAAGAATCAACTGCAAAAATGACGAGCCACCGGAATATGGCGCGCGAAATGGCGTTTTCCATTGATGCACCACATGCCGCACCTGTTCCAGCGATTCATTTTCAGTTAAACCCGCGTCGCGGCAATCCACTGAAGCAAATCCCAGACGCTCTAATTCATTCACTGCCTCGCGAATAGCATGCAGGTCAAGATGCATGGCATGGAAAAAGGCGCGCCGCGCCAGAAAGTTAAACCGCGTAAATGAGACGAGATATCCTGGCTGAAAATAGTCATCTCCCACAGCCAGCTTCAATTCACGCACTTCCTGGAGCGCACCTGAATTCTGCAGCTCTTCCAGGCTATTGGACTCATTCAACATGCGCAGCTTGGCATCAAGACTCTGCGCCCAATCGGGAAAGCCACCGGGAACCTTGCCCATGGCAGGCTCAAGCACTCGGGCCACTTCGTCGAGCGAAGTATCGGCCAGGCCGTGCGGTGCGCAGTGGGCGAAGTATTGCACCAGCAGAAAATCAATCTTGTCTTTGTCGGCTTCAGTCTTCTGCGTCCTCTCCAGATGGCGGACGATGAGGTAGCGCAGGTTCTCTTCATTCTGCAAGGTGGTGCTTTGCAGCAACTGCCGCAACTGCCAGACCTGCACATGCGTATCAATCTGCTCAAACCACAGGAGTACCCGCTCACGGACATCCGGCTCCGGGCTGTCTGTTGTATCTTCCAGTTCACGGCAGGGCGTCATGCCGAGTTCGAAAGTACGGTCCAGCTCGGCGTAGACGGTATAAAGCCGTCGCGCGACGCGCCAGAATTCCGCAACTCCACCGATGTTGAGCGTAGCTGTTGTTGTCATGGTTGTTATGTGCCGCCTGTGCGGCAAACCGCCGGAAATCCCGGACTTAATCCAACAGGTCTTAAACTCCTGTATCCGGCCGCTCTTGTCAGGCCTTGATGATCCAGTTCGCAACGTCTTCCATAAACCTTGCGGCAATGGCCATTTTGCCGTTATGAAAACGCATGGCCACAATTTTGGCCGCAATCACGAGCGACCCATCCAAATTCGTCATCCGCACGGTATCGTCAAAATCCAGCGGCATGCCGGAAATAAACAGCACTTCCGTGGGCGTACCAAACTCAATCACAGTCTGTTCCGACGTAGCCTCTGCCTCGAAGCTTTCCTTGCATACCTGTACGGGCATCCGCACAGGTACCGCTCCGGGAAAAAATCTGGCCAGTTCGGCAACGCATCCTGTTCCGTCTACCGGCTCAAGCCGGCCAAATACTGCTCTTCCCATGATCTGAAACCACTCCTCCGTCAAAGAAAACTTAGCTGAATTACTTAGAGCAAGAGCCCGGCCAAACCGGGAACTGACTAAGCTATTGATTCCGAAGATGCAATTTGATTCACACGGCTGGTTCGGTGCATCAATGTGTCTCAGGATGAAACAGTCTCACCCGTTTCGTCTCAAGAGGCAGCAGATGCTCCCTTGCCCATGCCAATGTTGTACCGTTTGAGTTTCCGATACAGCGTGGCCCGGCTGATCCCAAGCATCTTTCTGGCACGCGCCTTATCGCCCTGCACCTGCTCAAAAACACGCTGAATCGTGTCCCGTTCAATCTCTTCCAGGTCAGTGTTGGAAGCCGTGGTGCTTTCTTGCGGAAACACGCTGGCAGCGGGTTCAGATCCTTCTTGCTGGCGCCGCAATGACGGCGGCAGATCGGCCAGATCGATGATCTCCTGGCTGCCAAGTGCCACTGCCCGCTCAATGCAATTTTCCAGTTCGCGCACGTTGCCGGGCCAGTCATATTGCAGCATGCATTTCATGGCCGCCGGAGAAATGGTGATGGCTTTGTCAGGGGCAAACCGGTCCAGGAAATAATGCACCAGCGGCGGTACGTCAGACTTTCTATCCCGCAATGCCGGCAGATGCAGAGTGACCACATTCAGGCGGAAATATAGATCTTTGCGGAATTTGCCTTCTTTTTGCGCTGCATCCAGGTCTCTGTTGGTAGCGGCAATCACGCGCACGTCAACTTTAATTTTCTGATTGCTGCCTACCGGCCGCACTTCTTTTTCCTGGAGCACGCGCAGCAGTTTGGCCTGGAGTTCCTGTGTGAGCTCGCCAATTTCATCCAGAAAAATGGTCCCGCCATGCGCTGACTGAAACAGGCCTTCTTTGGAACGGTTGGCGCCTGTGAATGCGCCTTTCTCATAGCCAAACAATTCGCTTTCAATCAAAGTGGGAACCAGCGAACCACAATCCACCGCGACAAAAGGCCGCTTGGAGAGCAGCCCGCGATAATGAATGGCACGCGCCACCAGTTCTTTGCCTGTTCCACTCTCGCCGGTAATCAAGACAGGCGTGCGCGTATCTTTCAGGCGCGCGACCATGCGCAGCACATCCTGAATTTTGTGCGAAGAACCCACAATGCCGCTCAGTTCCATCTCTGTATTGACTCGTTCGCGCAGGAACTGGTTCTCTGCAACCAGATTCACCTTTTCCGCCATGCGCTGCAACAAGAGCTTTAGCTCTTCAATGCGAAACGGCTTGGTGATGTAGTCATATGCGCCCAGCTTCATGGCTTGCACTGCGGTTTCGATGGAGCCGTGGCCGGTCATGATGGAAATCTCCGTTCGCGGAAGCAGCTGCTTTACCCGCGGCAAAAACTCCAAGCCGGACATATTGGGCATCATCAGGTCGGTAAGAATAACGTCTGGTGAAACGCTTTCCATCTGGGCCAGTGCAGCTTCCGCGCTTTCCGCTTCCGTACAGCTGAAGCCCACGGAAGCGCCCACCGTCATGCAGAGCTTGCGAATGCTCTGGTGATCGTCCACGATCATGAAGCGGATTCTGGCGTCGTCCGTCATTCTGCTTTACCAAAAATCTTTTCCACCATCTTGATCAGATCCTGCACGCGAAACGGCTTTTCCAGATAGGGCACGCCGGTGCTCTGCAGGGCCTTCATGGTGTCTTCATTCACAGTATCGCCGGTAATAAAAAGCATGCGGTCTTTGAGCGCTGGCCGGTTGGCGACAATCCATGCATGCACGTCAGCGCCGCTGGCACCGCCGGGGGTACGCATATCAGAAATGATGCCGCCAAAGTGGCTGGTTTCCAGAATGCGCAGCCCTTCTGCTGCTGAGTTGGCCGTGCGGCAGGCATAACCGCTGCGCTCCAGCGCTGTGCTGATGAAATCCATCACCGAGCGCTCATCCTCTATCAATAGAAGCGGTAAGCGTGCAATGGTTGCGGCACCGGCGTTCATTGTTTGGCCCCCACGGCCACCACCAGCTTCAAATCCGTTTTGCTGCGAACGGGCAAGCGCACGCTAAAAGTTGCTCCGTGCGTCTCCTGGTTGTTGGCGCACAGGATTTCGCCTTCATGCTCGCGCACAATGCCATAACAAATGCTCAAGCCCAGGCCAGTGCCCTGTCCTACTTCTTTGGTGGTGAAGAATGGATCAAAGATGCGCTCTGGATGCTGAATGCCTTCGCCGTTATCACGGAACAAGACTTCCACCCAGCCGCCATCATGGATCGTCTCAATCTCGATCAGGCCGGGACGCCGCGCGGACTGCACAGCGTCATAAGCGTTGTTCAAAATATTCAGGAAGACCTGCTGCAACTGGTGTGAATCGCCAATCAGTTCGGGCAGCCGCTCATCAAATTTCTCCACTATCTGCACGCCATGATTGGCAAAATCATAGGAGCGCAAAGCAATGGTCTTGCGCAAAATATTGTTGAGCTGGAGCGACTGGCGCTGCGGCGGACGCTGGCGTGCAAAGCTCAGCAGGTTCTGTACAATTTCTTTGGTTCGCTGCGCTTCTTCTAGAATCACTTGCAGATCTTTGCGCGCGCTGCCCGGAACTTCAGGGTTCTCCATGAGCAGATCAGAGAAGCCCATGATGGCCGTAAGCGGGTTATTTACCTCATGCGCTACGCCGGAAACGAGTTGGCCCACGGCCGCCATTTTTTCCGTGTGCATCAGCTTGGCCTGAATCATGGCGGCATCGGTAATGTCCGTCATTAGCACTACAACGCTGCTCACTTCGCCGCGATCGTCGCGCATGGGGCTCAGGTTTACTGAGAATTTTCCCTGTGTGCCATTGCCGCGCGTGATCATCAGCTCCAGATTGTCCGATTGCAGACCGTGCAGGCTGGCATCAAAAGCTTCCGCAAAAACGCGCTTGTGAGATAGAGAAACAATCCGGTCCAGCCGGTGACCCACTAATTCATTCTGCTCAAAACCGCCGCCCTCATACGCGCGCTGGTTGGCGTAGCTGATTAAACCCGCGGTGTCCGCCACCATAATCATGGTTTGTGTATTGTTCAGGATTTTGCTGGTGAAATCGCGCTCACGCTGGAGCTGCGCCTGGAAGTTTTTGACCTCGGTAATATCGAGAAAAACGCCGCGGTATTGCATGATTTTGCCCTGTCCGTCTTGCACGACGAAGGCATTTTCCAGAGCATGAATCATGGTGCCGTCACGGCGGCTGAGCGTGACTTCAAAATTGCGGATTGCCCCTTTTTCGTCCAGACGACGGGTAATTTCATCACGCTGCTCGGCGGAAAGATAGACCTGCGTTTGCAGGTCGAGCTTAAGAACTTCTTCGCGCGTCTGGTAACCCAGCATGCGGACCAGCGCATCATTTACTTCAATAAAATGGCCTTCGGGTGAAGCAAAGAATACGCCTTCCTGCACATTATCGAATAGCTCGCGATAGCGTTGCTCGGCTTCGCGGCGGTCCGTAATATCTTTAAGGACATGCACCGTTTGCATGCCTTCATCCAACGCTCCATGTATGCGCGAACTGGAGACAAGATAGGTACGCTCCAGCACAGGATGCAGGTATTCGTCAGACTCATTTTCACTCCGGCAAAAAGGGCAGGGCTTGGGGGAATCAGAAGCAATCGAGACCAGAGCGCGCATGCTCAAGCCAATCAGCTCCGCAGGACGCACTCCGATGAACTCTGCCAGAGAACGATTGACGCGCAATACCTCAAACTGTTCGTCATGCACGACGATAAAGTCCGAAATGGAATCGAAAATTTCCGCCCATTGCCGGCTGGACTGCGTGATTCGGGTGAAAAGCCGGGAGTTCTCCAGCGCAACGGACGCATGAACAATCAACGCCTGAAGCAGGTTGAGATCGGCGGGCATGAGCTCGCGGCCGATGTCCGCCAGAGCGAGTATGCCAAGAAGATCGCTCTCTGTGCCTTCCAGCCGAACCAGCGTCAGGTTTTGCCAGCCGCAAGCTGTTGCCAGATCTGGGCCCAGCGCCTGCACGCCGCTGCCGGTAATTTTTAAATCAGGGTGCCGCTCCGCATATTCAGAGAACGCCGCATTGAGTTTGCGCTGTAATTCGCGTTCCGGCCTGGAGCCGCAGAAAGCGACGCTTTCCACTTTATTGCCCTGGGCCAGCGCGAGGATGGCAGATTTAGCGCCGATCATGCCAGCCACTCGCTCGGTAAAATTCTTTACGAAATCCGGCAAGCGCAAGGCCGAGCCAAGATCAAGCGCCATCTCCATCAAATCTTCCGTGCGGCGGCGATGCTGATCAGAAAGTTGCAAGTTGTTGGCTGATTCCAGCGCTACCGTGATCTCAGCGCCAAGTACTCGTGCGCGGCGCACGTCTTCCGCAGAGATGCGCGACTTGCTCTTTTTGTCCATCAGGCCCAGCACGCCAAGCGGACGGCCGTCTCCGGTGAGCAAAGGAATGCCAAGATATTGTTTCGGGCTGGAATCCCACCGCAGCAACTGGGCTTTCTCAGCGGCTGGCAACTGGCTCATGTCCTCACAGATGTGCGGAGCGCGGGTTTCAAGCGGCCGCCGGGCCGCGATGGAAATATCTATCTCAAGACGGCTTACAGTTCCCTTGCTTGCGCCCCAGCGCAAACGGCATTGGTCTGTATCCACCAAGGCCACAAAGGCGCGCGAAAAACCGAGAAAATCCGCCGCTCGCACCACAAATTTGGGCAGAAAGCTTTCCAGCTGCGCTGTGGCGCCAAGTTCGGCGGAGAGGTCCAGCAACTGATCAAGGTCCTGCTTTTGCGCGGAATAAAGGCCACTCAGCTCGGAATTATCCAGCGCCAGACGGGCAATATTTCCCAGCACGCTAAAAGCAGAAATCTCAGCAGGCGAGAAAGCGCTGCTACGGACAGCCAGCAGCACGGCAGCAGTTCCCGTGGTAACCATGGGCTGAGCCAGTCCGTGGTAGATGGCCTCGCCCTCGGGCGATCGGTAAGAAAAGCGGAAAGTGAGAAGCTTTTTTTGTTCGATGGCCTGAGTAGCAAAAGAACGGACATGCTCCAGCAGGGCCTTCTTGCCTGCGGATTCGTCCACGGCAGTGCAGACTGCTCCGGGAAGAAAACTATCACCATCCTGAACCATCATGCCGGCCACAACCGCCTGAAAAATCTTTCCGGCGGATTCGGCAATATGCTGGCGCAGGACCGTTGGCTCTCCGCTGAGCAATGGAAGCTGGACACACGCTTCAAGCACCTGCTCCATGCAGGTGGAGGCACGGACCGGATTTTTGGCGTGCGCCGGCGTTGCTTTGCGCTTCATTCTCATTCAGTCTCAGTCTTTTTCATGGTGGGAAGCCTGAAGGTACTCTGGAATCTCATTTTGAGTCAATAAGGAATTAACCTGCCAGAATCACAGGGACAACACCTCATTAGCGACCTTAGATACGGTCTCACAGTGAGATAAGAGCTTGCGAATACGCCGGCACATGAGACAGATAAGAGATGGCGCGACCCTCAGAGCAAACTACCCAACCGGCACAGCCATACGTAAGCTGCTGATTTTAATACAGCTTATAGAACATTAGGTGCCGAAGGTACTAGTCCCATGCTTTGGTGGCCATGGCCTTGCTTTTATTTACGAGCTTTCATTTCCTTGTCAGGGAAGCTGGGTTCTTGGAGCTGACAGGGCTGGATTTGCAGATTAATACAAAGAGAACACGAGCCGCGAGATACCGAAGCGGCCGTCGAGGTTCGAAACATGCGTATGAACAAAAGCATTGGCGGCAAGCTCTATATGGGCTTTGGCCTGCTCATGGCGATCGTGGTCGTCGCGTTTATCGTCAATTGGGGAGCGATCTGGCATGAGCAGAACACCAGAGCGATTTACAAGAAGTCCATCACAATTGTGGAAAGCCTCTCCAAACTGGATAGAGCCAGAAACCAGAACCGCCTCTTTCTGCGGAACTTCCTTTTGAATGGCGACCGTCGCGAGTCCGATGCCCTGGCCAAGGGCGAGAATGACGTAGACTTCCTGATCACAGAGATTAAGGAAAATGGCGGCGGCCTGGGTGAAAACACCGCCAAGGCGCGCCAGTTGCTGGACCAACTGGCCGAGTCAGAAAAAGACTGGGGACGCACTTTTGCCACGCCGCTGATGGAAAAACGCCGCCAGGTGGATACCGGCAGCGCCACCGTTGCGGAATTGCAGATTGCCTATCTTCAGGCCACCCCTACACCGGAGCAAAAAGCCAAAGAAGATATTCCGATGCAGCAACTGGAAGCAATGACCAAAGACGCGAATGCGCAGGCGGAGAATTCTGATAGCACCGCTGCCATGAGCATTACGATTTGTACTCTGCTGGGAATGGTCCTGGTAATTGTGATGGGTGCAGCAATTGCCTGGCGGGTGGCGAAAACAATCACTGTTCCACTTTCACAGTTAATCTCAGTCGCCGGACATATTGGAAACAACGGAGACCTGGAGCAGCAAGTCAATATCGTTGGAGAAGATGAAGTTGCCCAGTTGGCGCGGACCTTCAACAACATGGTCCTTTATTTGCGGGAAATGGCGGGAATTTCAGAATCCATTGCCGGCGGCGATCTTTCAGTAGAAATCAATCCGCGTTCATCACGGGATACGCTGGGCAACGCCTTCCGCGAAATGACTCTGGGATTGCGCAATCTGGTAAAGAATGTCCGGGACAGCGCGGCGCAGGTTGCCAGCGGATCAAATCAGGTGGCTTCCGCTTCCGACGAGTCAGCCAAGATCAGCGTGCAGGCAGCTTCAGCAATCGACGAAGTTACCAGCACCATGCATGAAATGAGCATCAACGTGCAAAACATGGTGAAGAGCACGCAGATGCAGGCTTCCAACGTGAGTGAAACTTCTGCCTCCATCGATCAGATGGTGGCATCCATTCAGCGCGTGGCCGATACCGCCAAGGTGCTGCTGGATATTTCCCAGCGTTCGCGTGAAGAAGTCCATAACGGCATTAACACCATGGAGAAAGCAACTGACGGATTGAGCCGGATCAATGCATCCATTGGCTCTTCCGCTGAAATCATCTCCTCCCTGGGCCAGCGCGCGGACGATATCGGCAAGATCATTGAGGTAATTGACGATCTGGCCGAGCAGACCAACCTGCTGGCTTTGAATGCCGCGATTGAAGCGGCACGCGCCGGCGAACACGGCCTGGGTTTTGCCGTGGTAGCCGACGAAGTACGCAAGCTGGCAGAAAAATCAGCCCAGTCCACACGGGAAATTTCTGAGTTGATCCAGAGTATTCAGAAAGAAGCCCGCAAAGCCGTAGACAACATGGAGAAGTCGACCAGCATTGTGAACGAAGGCATTTCATTGGGCGGCGACCTGAGTGGTGCGCTGAAGAAGATTTCCAGCGTGGTTTCAGAAGTTTACAAATTCGCGCAGGAAATTGGTGCAGCCACCAACGAACAGTCACATGGCTCTTCGCAGATCGCCAAGGCAACCACGCGACTCAACGAAATCACACATGAGATCAACTCTTCGGTGGAAGAACAGGCCTCCGGAGCACAGGCTGTAGTCCGGGCCATGGAAAAGATGCGTGAACTGGTACAGCGCTCTTCTTCTGGCTCAACCGAGCTGGCAGCTTCAGCCGAGCAGATGTCCAAGATGTCACGATCCATGCTGGAAGCAATGGACCGCTTTGTTCTGGAAAACATGATGGCGGCACGCGATGCGCGCCAGCGCCGGGGTGAAGAACAGAATGGCCGCGACAATCGCGACGGGCGCGACAACCGTAATAATGCGGCGCAATACGCAGCCGCGGGGCATTACAACTAAACGCAGAGGGAGACACATGGCCAAGGAACTTCACATTGTCGGCTTCCGCGTGGGACGAGAGGTATTTGGCGTGCCAATCTCACTGATCCATGAGATTGTGCGCGTGCCTGAGATTACTTCGGTGCCGGATGCGCCCGGTTACGTGCAGGGAGTCATTAATTTGCGAGGTAAGATTGTCTCCGTGGTGGACCTGCGACGCCGATTTGGAGAAACGGACATTAAGCCGAACAAGAAAAATCGCATTCTGGTTTCAGAGATGCACGGCAAGCTGGTAGGGCTGATTGTGGACAGCGCATCCGAGGTGCTTAAGATCCCGGAAAGCGACGTGGAACTGCCGCCGGTCTTTGACCAGGGCGAACTTAATTATGTGACCGGCGTAGGCAAGCTGAATGGACGGCTGATCATATTGATTGACCTGAACAAGATTCTGCAAAAGGGTGATTTGCGGCGCGCCACTGAAGTTGCAGAAACCCGGTTAGCAGCCACAGCCTTTGCGGGATTGTGAGCTGCAAGCAGGGACGAAACGGGAAAGACCAAGATTGGAAGACTTTAGAACGGAAGTCGTAAGAACGGAAAGTTTTAGAACGGAACCCATGGCCACATCGAGCGTTCAAATCCAAATCAGTGAACCGGAATACAAGCTGCTCCAGACTCTGGTGTACCAGGAATGCGGCATGTATTTCGACGAGCGACGGGCGCATTTTCTGCAAGACCGTTTACAACGCCGACTGAAAATCTGCGGGCTGGATACCTTTTACGCCTACTATCGGCTACTCACCAGCCATCAGGGCCGGGCGGAGCTGAGCGCGCTGGTAGAAAATCTCACAGTGAATGAGACGAGCTTTTTTCGCAACAAGCCCCAGCTCGAGCTATTCCAGAAAACCGTACTGGAAGAGTTATTGAAGCGCAAGCAGGAACGCAGAGACTGGAGCCTGCGCTTCTGGTGCGCAGGATGTTCCACAGGCCAGGAACCATACACGCTGGCCATGCAGGTTTGTGACGCGCTGGCTTACTACTATTTACGCAATCCGCTGCCTTTTGAAATGCCAACGCCCAAGCCACTGATTCCGCCGCCCTGGAAAGTTGAGATCCTGGCTTCTGACATCAACTATTCCGTTCTGCGCACAGCGCAGGAAGGGACCTATCCGGAAAGCCACATGGAATCAGTGGATTATGCGTTCCGTCTGCGTTATTTCGATAAGGTGGGCGACCGTTATGCAATTAAGCGGGGACTGAAAGACCTGGTCCATTTTGACTTCCATAATCTAAAAACAGAGTTTCTACCGCAACGCAATGACGTGATTTTCTGCCGCAACGTGATGATCTATTTTGACGAAGCCGAGCAGAAACGCCTGGTAGAGAAGCTTTATCGCTGCCTGAACCCTGAAGGCTTTCTTTTTATCGGGCACGCAGAAAGCTTGTTTGGGCTTTCTGACAAATACAAGATGGTGCACCAGAACAACGGCACGGCGTACCAGCGCATTGAGGTGGCAGGGTGACCTTTTTCCCTGACGATCGGGCCTCTGAGCTCCGCGAACTCTTTTTTGAGACGGCAACGGAACTGTTGCAGACACTCAATGAAGAGGGGCTGGAGCTGGAGAAACGTCCTGAGGACGAAGAGGTGCTGCGGCGCGTGCGCCGCACTGTGCACACGCTCAAGGGCGATTCCGCAGCTTGCGGATACACCGAGCTCAGCGAATTGGCGCATGCCCTGGAAGACGTATTAAAGCCGGAAGTGGCTGCATTGAGCAAGCAGGCACTGGCGGAAGTAGTGCTAATAGCCGCTGACACCTTCAGCTCCATGCTCTCCGCCTATCACGGCAATATGCAACCGCCCGCGGGCGAAGAGCTGCGGCAACAAATTCTTACGCTTACCCGAAAACCGGCCAGCAATATCCGCTATAAATTGCAGGCCCGCTTTGTGTGGAGCGAGTACGAACAGATTGCAATAGCCGATGCATTGGAGCACGGCGAAAGCGTGTACAACATTGCATTCTCCATTGAGCCGCAATGCCCCATGCGCGGCGCCGCCATGCAGCTCATACGCAATGTGCTGCAAGGCTGCGGGCGATTGCTGGCTGTTGCGCCTGACCAAAGCACTTTGAGCAATGATCTTGACGTGGTTGAAGCGGCCATCGCCAGCGAGCACGCCGCAAACTGGATTGCAAAGAAGTGCCGCATACCGTCAGTGGTTGCGGAGGTCCTGATACAAGAAGCCGGACAGCATCAAGACCAGGCCGACGATGTGCTGGATATCGTGAAGCATGTGACAGCTCCGGCAGATGACGATCCTGAAGTAGCGATCCATGCCGAAGAGAGAAGTGAAACAGCCGTTGCGTCGCCAGCCCAGGCCGCGGTTGCTCCGGCGATGAATGTCCTGACGGCAGCGCAGGCAGATAGTCCGCCCGCAAGTTTCACCAGCATGTCAGAAACTTTGCTGCGAGTCGACGCGGAAAAAATTGATTCAGTGCTGAACCTGGTGGGCGAACTGATTATCGCCAAAAGCATGATGCACCAGGCCATCAATGAATTTGACAAACGCTATCCAAAAGATCCGCTGAAAATGCGCTTCATGGATGCCATGGCATTCCAGGCGCGCATTATGAATGACCTGCAAAAATCCGTGATGAAGATCCGCATGGTGCCGGTGGAACATCTCTTCCGCCGTTTTCCGCGCGTGGTGCGCGACGTGGCAAAATCCTGCGGTAAAGAAGTCAACCTGGTTGTTACCGGTCAGGACACGGATCTGGATAAAAGCATTTTGGATATGCTGGCTGAGCCTATTGCCCACCTTGTGCGCAACGCCGTGGACCATGGCATTGAATCGCCGGCAGAAAGAATTAACGACGGCAAGCCCGCGCAAGGCACCGTAACGCTTGACGCTTATCACCAGGGCAATCAGATTGTGATTGAAGTGACCGACGACGGACACGGCCTGGATCATGACAGGCTGGTGGCCAAAGCCGTGGAACGCGGGCTGCTCAAACCGGGTGACGCAGCGGTGATGGGCGAAACCGACATCAATAATCTCATTTTCCATCCAGGATTGAGCACGGCTGATCAGGTAACTTCCATCTCAGGACGCGGCGTGGGCATGGATGTGGTGAAAACTGTGCTCGAAAAGCTGAAAGGCTCAGTCACCATCAAGACCACCGCAGGAAAAGGGACTACGTTCTACTTAAAAGTGCCGCTCACGCTGGCCATCATCAATGCGCTTTTATTCCGCGTGGGCGACCGTTTATATGCGGTGCCGCTGGCTTCAGTAGTGGAAATCACGCGCACCACTCCAGGCGCATTGCATCGGGTGGACAATCATGACGTAATGCAGCTGCGCAATGAAGTGCTGATGCTGCTGCATCTTGAACGCCTGGAAAAAGATACGGTAGAAAAAAGCAAAATGTTCGTTGTGGTTATTTCCACAGGCGAGCGAAAGTTCGGCCTGGTTGTGGACCACCTGGTGGGTGAAGAAGAACTGGTCATAAAAGCGATGGATGATCATCTGGTGGCAACGGACCTGGTCAGCGGCGCGTCCATTCTGGGTGACGGCACTGTGGTGCTGATCCTGAATCTCTCAAGTGTGGTGGCAAAGTTAGGCAAGCTGCAAATGGTAGGGGCAACAGCATGAGCGATAAATTGCGAGTCCTGGTGGTGGATGATTCCGCATTGATGCGGAAATTGATTCCACAGATCCTCGCCCGGGACAGCGAGATAGAAGTTGTAGGAACGGCCATGGACGGCGCGTTTGGGCTGAAGAAAATTGAAGACCTTCGGCCCGACGTGGTAACGCTGGACCTGGAAATGCCGCGCATGGATGGTCTGGAAACGCTGCGGCAAATCACGCGCAAGTTCCGGGTGCCGGTAATTGTGGTGAGCGCCTTAACCACGGACGGAGCAACTGCAACATTCAAAGCGCTGGCGCTGGGAGCATTTGATTTTGTACCCAAACCGCGCGATGCTGCGTCCGCACACATGGATGAAATTGCGCTGGACCTGATCAACAAGATCAAAGTCGCGGCCAAAAGCAAAATGCGTAACACAACGGCGCCGGCATTGTTTGACCGGCCCAAGCCGAATAAATCACCGCGTCCACGGCGCGAACCAACCAAGATTGTAGCGATTGGAATTTCTACCGGCGGGCCAAACGCGCTGCAGTATCTGCTGGCGCAATTGCCCGGTGATTTTCCGGGAAGCATTGTTGTGGTGCAGCACATGCCGGAAGGATTTACAGAAATGTTTGCCCGCCGGCTGGATGAATCCTGCGCGGTCGACGTGAAGGAAGCCCAATCCGGCGACCTGCTGATTGCCGGACGCGCGCTGATTTGTCCCGGAGATCGCCATATGAAAGTCCGGCGCATGCCTTTGGGAAACACCGTGGTGCTTTCTGATGAAGAACGCATCAACGGGCACAGGCCATCAGTAGACATTCTCTTCAGGTCCGTGGCTGCCGAGTTCGGCAGCAGATCAGTTGGCGTGATTATGACTGGCATGGGCGATGACGGAGCGGACAGTCTGGGGCTGATGAAAGAAGCGGGTGCCCTAACAATTGCCCAGAGTGAGGATTCATGCACGGTTTTCGGAATGCCGAAAGCGGCCATTGAACGCGGACACGCCATGCGCGTGGTTCCGCTAGATATGATGGCGAACACGCTGGCCATGCAATGCAATCCGGAAAAGATTGCTCGAGTTGTAGTAAAAGTTTAGTTGGAATTGCAAGGAGAACAAGCATATGGAAACATTTCCGATTCTGATACGCAAGGACAACAAGCCGATCCGATACCTTGTGGTGGACGATTCTGTCTTTGCGCGCAAAAACGTGGCCAAGATGGTGGAATCTTTCGGCGGAGAAATTGTCGGAGAAGCCGGCGACGGCTGCACCGCCATCACAGAATATGACCGCACGACGCCAGACATGGTGCTGATGGACATCACCATGCCGCAAATGGAAGGCATTGAGGCGGCGGAGCGGATTGTTCGCTCACATCCTGACGCCCGCATCGTGATGGTTTCCTCTGTCGGCTACCAGGAAAATATTGTGGCTGCGCTGCAAAAGGGCGCTCGCCACTTTGTCCAGAAGCCGGTGAAGTCGGAAATCCTTTATGAAGTCATCAAGTACGTTATGGGCGATGACGCAGTTGTGGCCGTGCCGACAGCCCAGGAAAGCTGAAAACGATGAAGATCGAACTCATCCAGCCTTTTATTAACGCCGCTGACGCCGTGCTCGCGGAAACGTTGCAATGTTCCACGCGCATGGGAGACGTAACCATGGACGAAGAAGCCTATCGCCGCAGAGGCATCGCTTCCCTGGTCACAATCAAGGGCGACATCGAAGGCCGCATTATTTTTGATATCGATACGCCGACCGCAGCCAGAGTGGCAAGCTATCTCACTGGATCCCCAGTGCAGGAAAGCGAAGAAGTGGCCCGTGAAACCGTCTGCGAACTGGCGAACATGGTGATTGGCAGCGCCATCAGCGCGCTCAATGACCAGGGATTCCGTTTCAAGATCAATCCGCCGGTGGTCCATTCAGACGAGCTGGGCGAAAAAAGCAGTGAAGACCAGGAAGCGCTGGTGATGTGCTTTGACACCGACAGTGGAAATATTTTTATGAATATTGCCATGCGGTACAACGGTAAGCGGCGGACGGATTCCCGGCCAACCTAACGTTTTTCTCCTTGCAGACAATTCCAACAGGGGCGGCCGCGTGCCGCCTTTTTTTCTCCCACACATTCTTTGTCTTTGTTTTTATGGGAAGGTGCGCACCATAAACGGCGTTTGTATAGCGCAGAAATTGGTGGTGCTTACCGCGCAGTTGGGATCCTGTTGTGGCGCTAATTTGCGCATCACTTCAGCATCTGTGCTGGTGCTGATATCGGAAATTGTGCCTGCAGGATGGGGACCCAGAGCATCGGTGAAGGTATCATGCGAGTTCACAACGTATACGCGCGATGAGTCACCAGAAGAATCAATCGAAATAGCGCCAGAACCTACAGTAATGGTCTTGATCTGAGTCAGCGCCGTCGCATCAATCACGCCAACTGTATTGCCGGTGCAGCTTGGCGCCTGGGCAAGAATCGTAGTGTGGTTCACACCTGCCGGACAATTTCCCAATACAGCATAAGCTTTGGTTCCATCAGAAAGAGCGGTTACCGACGTAGGAGCACCGGAAAGCGGGACGTCTGCAATCTTGGCGGGTAGCACCTGTGGACTTGATCCTAAGTCGAATCCATTGCCCTTGATTACGCTCACGCTGTTTTCGCCCGTGTTGCTTATGTAGACGCGCCGCAGATTTGGCTCATAGAAAGCAAAGTTAGGTGAAGGTGACGCCGTGGTGCCGACTTTGATTGATTTATTGGGTAGGCACGATGGCGTATTTGTGTCACAAGGAAGGATGATATTCAGCGAAGCATCAATCACGGTGACCGTGCCATCGCCTTGATTAACCACGAACACAAAGAGCCCGTCCGCGCTCATCACGGCCCAGATAGGCTTCACGCCCACGGTAATCGGGGAACCAATCACGGTGTTGTCAATGGTGGAAATTTCCGTCACAGTGCCGTTGGAAACGCCATCGCCCTGGTTGACTACAAAAATCTTGTTGTTGGAAGCATTGCCGGCAATCATTACCGGATGGCTGCCCACGGGAATAGTGGCGGTAACTGCCAGTACGGTGGATGAAATCACATCCACTGTATTGCTGCCGCTGTTGGCAATGTAGATATTGCCAGCGCTACTGGTCGTACCCGCAATCGGTCCTAAGCTGGCCGCCGGCAATGTAACCGTGTTAACCACGGCTCCTTGCGGAAGAAGCGCCGTATAAACTGAAACCGTGGGTGGTGTAGTGGCGTCACCCTGATTAATTACAAAAGCACGCGCGCCTGCCTTCCCCAGGAAAACAGGGTTCGGGCCCATCTCAACTATGCCGGCACTTGAATCCCCTGAGACGTCAATATGCATGGTGCTGCCATCCGAAGAGGGCAAAGGATTTGTCGATAGAGTAATGGCATGCGACAGCGCCTGAGGATTTCCCGAGGGTGCCGGAACGGGAACAATGAATTGCCGCAACGTGTCATTGCAGCCAGCCGCCAATATCAAAAAAACTGCCGTGCCAGATAATAGCCACAATGCCCTGAAACGTGACTTCATTCAAACTCCGCCGGTTCTACCGGATATTGAACGCAAAAACTCTTAAATATTGCGAAGAATTTTATTGTACCCGAGCACCCGGTAATTATCACCCAACAGGACGTATTATCTGCCGTATCAATCGTTTGCCTTAAGCCGTATTCCCTTGATTCTGTTCCACTAAGCCGCCCTTTTTGGCTGCTTTTTCCTGCTGATTGCGGCCTTTTGTCTGCCCTCAACCTGCACCGCTTGCTCCTTTTGCGCAATCTCAACTCGCTGCGGGGCTTTCTTTTTACCTTCCATTTCAGCCAGGCTTTTCTTTAGCGCCGCCATTAAATCCGTGGGCGCGGCAACGGCTTTAGGCTTCTCCACTGCCACAATCTTCTTCCCATCCATGTGGGCTTTCACCAGCTTCTTTACATTTTCTTCAAAAGTATCGTGATATTTGCCGGGGTCCCACTTGGCAGCCAGCGCTTCAATCAGTTGGTGCGCCACTTTTACTTCGCCTTCTTTCAGCTTGGCATGATCTGTGCCAAAATCCGGAGCCTCACGGACCTCATTCTGGTAATACATGGTATGCAGCATCAGCCCCTTTTCGTAAGGCCGCAAAAATGCCGTGTACTCGCGATTGTGCATGGCCAGCTTGGCAATTCCCACGTAATCCGTCGCCTGCATCGCGCGGACCAGCAAAGCATATGGCTTTCTCGCTGCTTCATCCGGCGCTAGATAATAAGACGACTCAAAGTAAACCGGATCAATCTCCTCCTGCTTCACAAATTCCAGTATCTCCATGGTTTTTGCGGTCTTTGGCTCAATCTTCTTGATTTCCGCCGGTTCCACCACAACGTACTCACCCTTGCGAAATTCATAGCCTTTCACCAGCTCGTCCCGGCTTACAACTTTGTCATCGGCAGGGCAGACCAATTGTTGTTTCACTCGGGTATTGTCGTCGCGGTGTAGCAGATGGAAAGAAACTCTGGTGCCTCTGGCCCCGGAAAAAAGCCGTACTGGCATGGAAATCAATCCAAATGTGAGATATCCGGTCCAAACAGTTGCCGCCATCCTTCACCTCGCAAAAAAATGAGAGTTGGTTGGGCCGCGATTTTTGCAGCAGCCCTTTCTCTTGTACGATGCGAGAAGGCGATTTTAAGCCGCCAGCACACCACGGAGGAACGAACTGCCGGAATCGCGCTCATTCAGGATCTCTGATCTTCTGGCGCTTACCTTTGCCGCTGTTATTCTGGCGGCCTTTGAACTCCTGCACCACGCCGAATTTCCCGCTACAGGCAGAAGATTTCTTATCGCATTGGCCATCACAGCTGGCTTTGCTCTGCTGGCCTGGCTGGCCGGCGGCGTGAGCCTGAGTGGAGCTCTGGCTGGTTCAGCCGTAGCTTTCATCATGGCCGTTCGCGACCTCCGCATGTTTCTGGCGCTCATCGTTGTCTTTGCCATTACTCTGGCAGCCACGCGCGTGGGATATGCGCGCAAACAGCAACTCCGCACCGCTGAGCCTGCGGGTGGACGCACCGCTGCACAGGCCATGGCTAACCTCGGCATAGCTGCTTTGGTGGTTGCCATTGCTCCCGCAACCTGGCCCACGTTTGCGCTGGCTGCTCTGGCTGAAGCCGCTGGTGACACTTCATCCAGTGAGATTGGTATGGCCTTTCCAGGTAAAACCTTGCTAATCACCAATTTCAAACCAGCACCGCCTGGGACAGACGGCGGCATCAGCCTGTTCGGAACAATCGCAGCGTGCGCAGGCGCCCTGGCCATTGCCGCCACTGCTCTGCTTGCCGGTGTAATCACTCCAAAACAAGCTGCGATCATTACCCTTGCGGGCTTTCTTGGCACCTTCGTTGACAGCTTTCTGGGATCGCTCTTTGAGCGCCGAGGCTGGCTCAATAACGATCTTGTCAACCTGCTCAGTACGGGCGCGGCAGTTGCTGTGGCCTGGGTCCTGACATAAAAGGCGTTAGCATAAAAGCCCTGCCGTAAAGCATAGGCCCAGTGCACTGCGCAATTTCTGCTCCCCGCGGAACGCCATTCACCCGACCTGTGACATTCGGCAAATGCTATAAGCTACTCACATTCTGTCCCAGGGTTGAAATAACATCGCTTTCTTTCGCATCGGGAAGCTTTCCGGTCCACACATGTTTCACCACGCCGGCGCGGTCCACCAACAACAAGGTAGGTGTGCCGTTCACCTCCAGAGTGGGCAAATCAGATTGCCGGATCTCATCCACGGTCACGCCCTCTCCACTTAAATATGCCTGGGCTTCTGCGGGAGACTGCGGCAACACAGCAACAGTGTGTACGTGCTGCTGCTTACATTGCTCCACCAGCTTGCGGTAAAAACCGGCGCTTTCAGTGCAATAGTGGCAGGTGGTGGAGACGGCAAAAACCAGGTTCTTGTCGTTCGCCTTCCAGTCAACATTCTTAAGCGCAAACTTTGTATTGAGAGCGATCACATGCTGCGGATCTGACTGGCGCTGCATGTAATTTCTGAAAAATAAAATACCCACTAAGACCGCGGTAATAACAATGCCAATATTGGCGGCCAGTTCCAGTTTTTTTGCCACGCCACGTCCCTTTACTTCAGTCGTCTCAGCCATAAATGCATCCTCTCTTTCCTTAATTCTTCAAGACTCTATGCTGGGTATCTAAAATTGAGGTAAAGGAAGGCCCGCGTCTTGCTGCAGACCTTCCTCAATTGATCCAGAGTTTAATCCATGCTGCGCTGCTTACTCGCAGGCTGGACAAATCTCTATACATCGGCCTAACTGCATACCGCAGGATGTGCGGCAGAATTGAGTCGTGCAGGCACTCAGGCAAGCCTGATAACGGTTGTCGCAGGTTTGGCAGCAATCCTGCGAAGCTGCGGAAGCACGTGCCGGCTTAGCCAGCACAACCGCGGCAAAAACCAGTGCAAAGAGAATGCACATCCGGAGTAACGGTCGAATGTAGTTGGTCATTTTTGTTTCCTCCTTCATCGCTCTTGCGACGAACCTTGAAACTGAATTGGAAATCTCACAACCCAAAACCTGCTGCTCAGGCAGGCTTTGTCTCGAATAAACCTGCTACTGATTATTCAACCAGGCAGGCTGGACAAACTTCAATACATGTATCCAATTGGCGCTGGCAACCCAGGCGACAAATTTGAGTAGTGCAACCGCTCAGGCAGGTGGCATACCGGTTTTGACAAGTGGTACAGCAATCCTGGAAGGCTGCTGCTGATGCACGCGCCGGCTTGGCCAGAAGAACCGCAGTGAAAACCAGTGCAAAGAGAATGCATATACGGAGTAACGGTCGAATATAGTCTGTCATTTTTTGTTTCCTCCTTCATCGCACTAACGATGAACTTAAAATGGTTCTTTTATTGTGGGCAGCCTCCGTTACAGGTACCGCTGCACAAACTAAATTCACGCGCACAACTGAACCGACAGGCGCCTGTGGTACAGCGGCTGTCACAGTTCGCTAATATGCTTTCGCAGTTCTGGCAGCAGGTCGGCATCATTGCAGTCGCTGAAGCATGAGTTGGTTGCGCCAGGAGAACCGCGGTAAAAACCAATGCAAAGAAAATGAGCATCCGGAGCAACGGTCGAATGTAATCGGTCATGCTGTTCCTCCTTGATCGCCCTTGCAATTAAAAACAATTACAAAAGTCTAATCAGCCAAAGAAGCTGCCTAACAATCCAGCTCTGCTATTCCGGTTATTGGAACAAGCCATTTTTTCCGCCGACGGAGCACCCGCCATGGACTGCGACTGCCCTTCATGAATTTTCAGTTAAATCAAGTTTTTTGCGGGGCAAATCACTCTGGCACTTCAACCAGCACAATCGTGAATACCGGACTGACAACAACTTTAAATCTCAACCTGCAATGATCTGAGCAAACTTGGGCGCTGCGGCAGGCGCTGGTTTCAAAACCCAGACGGGCTCATCCCAAAAAGAAAAAACGCAGCCATTACGGCTGCGCTCCAATTCATTGCTGTTTGCTTACGCCATCTGACGGCTGGCTGCCTGATACTCCTCGTATGTTCCCTTGAAATCTTCAATCTTATGATCGTCAAAGTGCCAGATGCGGGTGGCCACTTCGTCGATCAGGTCATGGTCATGCGTGACCAGGAATACCGTGCCCTGGTAGCGCTGTAGCGCGATGTTCAGCGCGTTGATCGACTCAAGATCAAGGTGGTTGGTGGGCTCATCCAGCACCAGAACGTTTGGCTTTTGCAGCATCAGCTTGCAGAAGAGCACGCGCGCCGCCTCGCCGCCGGAAAGCACGTCAGTCTTTTTGGTGGCCTCTTCGCGGATAAACAGCATCTGCCCCAGCAACCCGCGAATCTCTTCGTTCGAAACTGACGGGTCCCACTGAAAGATCCAGTCAAGAATTGTGCTGCCTTTTTCAATCAGGCTGCGATGGTCCTGGGGGAAATAGCCGATGGCGGCTTCGTGTCCCCAGGTGGCCTTGCCGCCGTCAATAAACGGGCCGGCGTATCCAGACGTCTGCTGCAACTCAGTCTGCGGCGTGTTGGGCGAGTTCGCCAGGATCGCATTCAGCAGCGTGGTCTTTCCCGCGCCGTTGCGGCCCATGAGCGCGATTTTTTCTCCGCGCGTCACGCTGGCGGTAAAGTCCTTTACTACGTGATTGTCACCATAGGACTTGGCAATGCCCTCAAGCTCAAGAATGTGCTTGCCGGAAGGCCGTTTCATATCAAACTTGATGTAGGGTCGTGCGATGTTTGACCGCGCCAGATCAGTAAGCTGCAAACGCTCAACTTCCTTGCGCCGCGACTGCACCTGGCTGGAGCGCGTACCGGCGGCAAAGCGCTGTATGAACTCATTCAACTGTGCAATCTTTTTCTCGCGCTGCGCGTTCTGCGATTCAATCTGCGAACGGATCTGCGTTTTAGCCATCACCATGTCGTCGTATCCGCCGGTATAGGTGATGATGGTTTCATAATCGATATCTGCAATGTGCGTGCAGATGCTGTTCAGAAAATGGCGGTCGTGCGAGATGGTGATCAGCACACCGTCATAGCGATTGAGAAAATCCTGGAGCCAGTGAATCGAATCCAGGTCAAGATGGTTCGTGGGTTCGTCCAACAGCAGGGCCTGCGGATGGCCAAAGAGCGCCTGCGCCAGCAGCACGCGCATCTTTTGTCCGCTGGGCATCTCGCTCATTTTGCGCTCATGCGTGTTGTCGGGGATATCAAGCCCTTGCAGCAAAATGGCGGCGTCGCTTTCAGCAGAGTACCCGTCTTCCTCGCCCACAATGCCTTCGAGTTCACCCAGGCGCATGCCATCTTCATTGCTCATCTCGGGCTTTTCATAGATGCGGTCGCGCTCTTCCAGGGCGGCCCACAGGCGCTTGTTGCCCATCACGACCGTATCAATCACACGAAATGCGTCAAAAGCGAACTGGTCCTGGCTGAGCACGCTGAGTTTTCTGGGACGCACCACGCTGCCCTTCTGCGGCTCAAGCTCGCCGGAGAGCAGGTTCATAAAGGTCGTCTTACCAGCGCCATTGGGGCCGGTAAGACCAAAGCGCTTGCCCGGTGTGAACGCGGTGCTGACCTCTTCAAACAATATTTTTGCGCCGTAGCGCATGGAAACGTTACTGACTGAAATCATGAGTTTTTTCGGGAACTGCGAAGGTTTTCCGGCTTACTGAAGGCGGGACCGCAGCTGCATTGTTATTTTAGCACGCTCTGCAGCTCTTACCTCGAATTTGCGCGGATGATTGCGGATCAGGAAAAAACCGAGAACTTACCACTGATAAACACGGATGACACTGATAGGAATCGGGTGATCTGATGATCGAAAAGATGAAAGATTTACCACTATCAGAATCAGATTTGTTCTTCTCCGCGTCTCTGCGCCTCCGCGGTGAATCTTGCTTTCCCGATCACCTGATCTTCCCCGGTTGACCCCATATCCCATGCCCTCTATAGTTTAGGATTACCTTACGAGAGCTTGAGACTAACCGTTGACGAACCCGATACAGACCATCACAGACCTAACACAATCGGCCCTGGGCGACATCAACGCCGCCACCACGCTGGCTGATCTGGAAAAAGTCCGCGTTGCCGTGCTTGGACGCAAGGGTGAACTGGCGGGCATCAGCAAGACGTTCGGCGCCATGGCCCCGGAAGATCGCGCCAAGGCGGGTCAGCTTCTGAATGAAGCCAAAGCCACGCTGGAAAAATCTTTTGATGATCGCAAAGCGTCACTCGAGTCCGCAGAATCTGACCAGCGCTTCAAGGCCGAATGGCTTGACCTGACAGTCCCTCCGCAGGGAATCGCCCGCGGCCACATTCATCCGGTAACACAGGTCCAGGATGAAATTGAGCAGCTCTTCATCTCCATGGGGTTCCGAGTGCTGGATGGGCCTGAAGTTGAGACCGACTATTACAACTTTGACGCCTTGAACATTCCGCCCGACCATCCTGCGCGCGACATGCAGGACACTTTCTGGATGACGGACGGCCACTTGCTGCGCACGCATACATCGCCGGTGCAGGTGCGCGCCTTGCAGAAATATGGCGCGCCCATGCGGATGATTGCGCCCGGCCGCGTCTTCCGCAATGAAGAAGTGGATGCCTCACACGAGCACACCTTTTATCAGGTGGAAGGCATGATGGTGGATCGCGATGTTTCCGTGGGCAATCTGCTTTATTTCATGCAGACGCTGCTTAGCTCCATCTTCGGCCGCAAAGTTACCGTGCGCCTCCGTCCTGGCTACTTCCCTTTTGTGGAACCCGGCTTTGAGCTGGACATTCAATGCTTGATCTGTGGCGGCAGCGGCTGCGCGGTTTGCAAACAGAGCGGATGGGTTGAGCTTTTGCCGTGCGGGCTGGTGCATCCGAACGTGATTAAAAATTCCGGCCTTGATCCGCGCGAGTGGAACGGATTTGCTTTTGGCCTGGGCCTTACGCGCCTGGCCATGATGCGCTATGCCATTGACGATATCCGCCTGATGCAGAGCGGTGATCTGCGTTTTCTGAACCAGTTTTAGCCGCTGAAGTTCTAATGATGAAGCTCTAACTATGAAATTTTCTTACAACTGGCTTCGCGAGCTTGTCCCCGGCCTGCAAATGGACGTGACGACGCTTGCCCAGCAGATCACCATGAAGACCGCCGAATGTGATGGCGTCCACGATCCCGGCGCGTTCCCCGGCGCCAGCGTCTCTGCCGTGGCGGAAGCTGAGCGCTCCGAGCCTGACTCCATTATTGAGATTGATAACAAATCTCTCACCAATCGCCCTGATCTCTGGGGACATCTGGGTATGGCGCGCGAAGTTGCCGCCATTGCCGGACTTAGCGTATCTGATCCCGTGGAAGACCTGCCTGCGACCACAGCCACGGGCGACCTATCCATTGCCATTGAAGACGCCAATCTCTGCGCACGCTTCAGCGGCCAGCGCGTGGAAAACGTAACGGTCGCGCCTTCTCCGCTGTGGATGCAATACCGGCTCAACTCGCTTGGCATCAATCCCATCAACAATCTGGTGGATGTTACCAACTACATTTTGTGCGAGCTCGGCCAGCCCATGCACGCCTATGACGCCGATTTGCTGGGCAATGCCATCGTGGTCCGCGCCGCGCGCAAGGGCGAATCCATTCTGGCCTTGAATGGTGAGAAATATTCACTGAGCACGGAAGACATCGTCATCGCCGACAAAGAAAAGCCTGTCGGCATTGCGGGCATTATCGGCGGCAATGATACGGCGATTCGCGCGACGACCAAACGAATCATCCTGGAAGCGGCTTCATTTCCAGCAGCGCATGTGCGCAAGTCTTCATCGCGCCTCAAGCTGCGGACGGACGCTTCCATGCGTTTTGAAAAAGGCCAGGACCCGGAAAATACTGTCCGCGCGCTGGCCCGCGCCGTGGAACTGTTGAAACAGATTTCGCCTGGATCGCAGGCCGCGCAGCCCATTGATGTTTATGCGCGCAAATCCACGCCGCCAAAAATCGAATTAGATATTGACTGGGCGGAGCGCAAGTTGGGCCGCAAGCTGTCCACGGAAGAAGTAATTCATATCTTCAAATCGCTGGTCTTTGGTGTGGAACAGAAAGGCGTGGAACAGAAGGACGCCCGCAAGCTGCTGCTCACCGTCCCCAGTTGGCGCGCCACCAAAGACATCTCCATTCCTGAAGACCTTGTGGAAGAACTCGGACGCATGGTGGGCTACGCTTCCATCACACCGCAGGCGCCCGCGGTTCTGGCTGAACCAGTTGCGCGCAATCTCGTCCATGAGCAGCACAGTGAGATGCGCTCTATTCTCACCGGACAAGGCTTCACCGAAGTAAGCAATTATTCTTTTATCTCAGATGCCGATGCAGAAACTTTTGGCTACGCGCCGGCCAGTTTGCTCCAGGTGGCGAACCCGATCATTGCCGAGCAGAAATATATGCGCCCTTCGCTGCTGCCCGCGATTCGCCGCAACCTCTCAGACAATAGCCGCTTTTTCAATGATTTCCGCTTGTTCGAAATCGGACGCGAATACAGCAAAGGCCCTGACGGCGCACCCGTGGAGCGCACGCATCTGGTGGCTGCAATATTCAGCCGCGATCCCAATGGCGCAAGCCTGCTGGAGATGAAGCGCGTGGCGCAATATATCGTCGCCGATGGCAAAGTCATTCCGGCAAAAGCGCACAACAAGACCGCGCATCCGGAACGCTCCGCGCATATCGATGTCAGCGGTCACCACACCGGCTTGCTGTATGAACTCCGCCCATCGTTGCTCGATCGCGGCCGCGCTGCAATTTTGGATCTTGACCTTGACGCTCTGCAAGCGCTCCCCGCGCACCGGCATAAATATCAGCCGTTGCGCCGCTTCCCTACAAGCAGTTTTGATCTCTCAATTGTTGCCGGATCACATGAACTTGTCGCCAATCTGAAAAATAAACTGCATCATCTTGCCGGTGAAGGCCTGGTGTCA
>DASXLK010000101.1:0-3219 GCA_036496365.1 Candidatus Angelobacter sp.
TGATAGATAAAGCCGCCAATCACCGCCTCCGCTTCAGGATGGCTGATTTCGATAATCGGCAGGCTTAGCCCCGTCATGTTGCAACCGCTGGGCGGATTGAAGCAGTGCATGCCTTCCATGGTGTTCCATCCGTAATTGCCGCCTTTTTGCACAATGTCGATTTCTTCAAACATGTCCTGGCCTACATCGGCCATGAACAAACGGCCTGTGCCGCTGTCAAAAGAGAAGCGCCACGGATTGCGGAAACCATAAGCGTATATCTCCGGCAGTCCGCCGCTGGAAACAAAAGGATTGTCCGCAGGAATTGCGTATTGCTTGCCGGGACTGGTTGAGTTCACGTCAATACGCATCAGCTTACCCAGCAGAATCTGCGTGTTCTGGCCGTGGCCGAAGGGATCGCCGCCGCTGCCTCCGTCGCCTAGCCCGAAATAGAGAAAGCCATCCGCGCCAAAAGCAAGCTGGCCTGCTTTGTGGTTAGTAAAATTACTTACCTGGTCCACTGTGAGCAGAATGCGCTCAGTCGCCGGATCAGAAAAGTTTGCATTGGCTGCAGACGCCTGATACTCGGCAATCACTGACTGGAATTGGCCGAGGTTGTTACGCGTGTAATTTACATAGAACTTTCGGTTCGTCGCAAAATTCGGATGGAAGGTAACGCCCAGCAGGCCCATCTCATCCTGCACCATCACTTTGCTGCTGATATCCAGGAATGGCTGCGGCAACAGTGCGCCATTTTGAATAATGCGGATGGTCCCGCCCTGCTCCACAACGAACAAACGGCCGCTGCCGTCATTGGGATGTTCCAGATCAAGCGGAGAACTCAATCCTGTGACTAAAACTTGTGTAGTAATGGATACGCTGGAAGGCGCGGCGCTGTTGATCTTACTGCCGCCACAACTTGCCACATTGCAAACCAGCAGCGCTGCCCAGAAGAAGGTTGCGATTCGTCGTGCGTTCACAGCTTAAGACCTGCCAAATCTAAACGTACTGAATCATAACGCAGCTCCGGATTCCGCGCATGAAAGCAGGATCTCTGCATCCAATTTTTTGAAATGTCTTAGAACGCGTCTTTAGAATGCGTCTAAGGCTTTAATCCTCTTAGTTCATAGCCCTCCTTTTGCCCGCAATCTGCTTCTAATTTCAACATAAGGATTGGTACTGTTGAAGTGGCTTTTCGATTCACATTTGTGGGGGCTTTTATTCTTTTGCTTGCGGCGGCTGCCGTGGCGCAGGGGGGCGCAGCCCAGCCCGATACAAACAGCATTGTTGATGCAATGCTGAAAGCACAGCATAACAATAAAGCGCGGGTGAAGCCATTCACCGTGAGGCGCAACTATCTTCTGCTCGATAAGCAGGCCGAGCAAAAGGCGCAGGTTGTGGCTACCATTACCACTCTTCCACCCGATTCCAAGGAATATGAAATCGAGCACAGCAGTGGCGGCATCGGAGAAAAAGTTTTGCGGGACATTCTTGCTAAAGAGACCGAGCAGCCCAAAGATGCGGAGCGCAAAGACCTCTCGCGCCAGAACTATAACTTCCAGCTTCTGGGCGAGGAGCAACTGGATGGTCGGCGCTGCTACCTTATAGGTCTCAAGCCCAAACGTGAAGAAAAAGATTTACTCCGCGGCAAGGTATGGGTGGATGCAGAAACCTACAATATCCGCCGGATTGAAGGCAGTCCGGTGAAGAACCCATCGTGGTGGCTCCATGATCTTAGTATTCTTATGGACTTTGCTGAAGTCGATGGAATGTGGCTCCGCACTTCCATGCATGCAGTGGCCAATGTTCGCTTTAAGGGCAAATATGTGATGGAAGCACGCGATCTTGACTACCGGTTCACCCAGGAAACCGCGTCAAGGCGTCCTGTTTCGCGGCATCGTGCCAACCCCGCGATGTTCGCGGGTTCAGCCCTGCGTCCGTAGGTACTGCGACTCTCGTTCCCTAATACAGACACGCTTACATTTTATTGGCGTATTCCGCCTATATTTCTTGATAGTAGGTTCCCAAAACGGGAAATTATTGGTGTATAGCTATGTGCTTCCTCTTTAGCTGCTGAATTTCATCCTGTTAACAGCCGCCATCCATTACTTTCGTAAGATTGGCCTTATTTTGAGTTCAAACTATTCTTCTCTTGCGAGTCGCTTCTTCCTTCCGGACACTGCGGCGCGAGCCGGGCGTTTGCCCCAGGCTGTGCGCGGTTATTAATGCTTGTTGTGCAGAAATCATTTTTAGAGGAAAAGAAATTGGGGGATCGTGTGACCAGAAACTTGATTGCGATGTTGGTCGCTTTCGGAATGCTTTTAGTAGCGCCTGCAAATGCAGGAACCATTTCAGGGAAAATTCGGCTGGCCAACGTTTCCGGACCAGTTGCGAATCAGGCCGCCGGCGGCAAGGAAAATGTGGTGATATGGCTGGAAGGCGTGCACGACGCCAAGCCTCCGGAGGCGTCTTTAAAAATCTCTCAGCGCAATTTACAGTTTGCGCCGGAGTTTGCCATTGCCGTAATGGGGCAGAAAGTGGACATGCCGAACGACGATGATGTGGTGCACAACGTTTACTCTTTTACCGGCACCAACCCATTCAATCTGGGCCTGTACGGAAAGGGTGAAGTCCGCACCGTCTCTTTCGACCAGGCCGGCATCGTGGATGTCTTCTGCTCGATCCATCACCAGATGCATGCCCGCGTTTTTGTGGTGCCTACAAAATATTATGCCACCAGCCTGCCGGGCCATTCTTTCACCATGGCAGATGTGCCGCCGGGCAAGTACGTTCTCAAGGCATGGCATGAGCGCTCACACATGATTGAGAAAGCCATTGTTGTGCCGGCCAGCGGCGTGGTCACCTCGGACATCGTGTTGGAGCCTGGGGCGCAAACCGCAACCTCAGCCAAAAAATAAAAAAGAACGAGAAAGACAGGAGTTAGCAATGCCCCGGAAAGACATTGGGTATCGGCTGCTTTGTGGATTGACGCTGATGGCTGTTTTTTTATTCGCCAGCCGTCGCGGCTTTTCCACGGATGAAAGCAGACCAGCACCACCAAGCATTACCCCAGAGATGTTGGATACTTTGCGGATTCTCCCTGGCAACTTGCGGGCGCTGCCGCCTGTACCGGTCCCGGCGGACAATCCTCAGGATGCGGCCAAGATCGAGCTGGGCAAGAAGCTTTTTTTTGATACACGGCTTTCGCTCGATAAAGCCAGCAGCTGTGCCACCTGCCAC
>DASXLK010000102.1:0-60341 GCA_036496365.1 Candidatus Angelobacter sp.
CACTGGGCCTGCCCACGGAAGAAGCCGCGCGTATTGCACTGCGTACTCAGCAAATTGTGGGCTATGAGACCGGGGCGGCCAATACTATCGACCCGCTGGCCGGTTCGTATTACATTGAGTCGCTCACCAGTGAGATTGAGCAGCGCGCAACGCTTTATCTTGCGAAGATTGAAGCGCTCGGCGGAACGCTGCGGGCCATTGAGCAGGGATACATCCAGCAGGAAATCCAGAACGCCGCGTACGACTTTCAGCAAGGCGTCGATCGCCAAGAAAATGTTGTGGTGGGCGTGAACCGCTTTCAGACCGAAGGCGAGAAGAGCGTTCCCGTTCTGCGCATTGATGAAGCGCTGGAAGGCCGTCAGGTTGAGCGCCTGCGTGCTTTGCGCCTGCGTCGCGACAAAGCAAAATGGGAGTCGGCGATCCGCAATATTGAAGATGCCGCACGCGGTGACCAGAACCTGATGCCACATATCATCCATGCCGTGGAGAACTACTGCACCGTCGGCGAGGTCTCTGACGCGCTGCGACGCGTGTTTGGCGAGCACCAGGAGACCGTGGTGATCTAAGAATAGCGTGGGAAAGGCGACAGGCAGGGTGAATGGAGCGATGTTCATGTCACTGCATCCGGTGATGATCAGCGTGTGAAGTAGATCCTGAAGCCTTCTCCGTCCCGTTCAACCTTCATGCGCTTAGCGCAAAGCAGCTTCGTTGAAGGCAATCTTCAACAAGTGAACGGCCATGTCGTCAAACTCAGCCTGCAGGTCTTTATCGTCGCCTGCGAATTTTATGCGGAAGGGCGTTAGATCAACCGCGTCCTTCACATCGTCGAGCGTATGGAATCCAGGATGGCCGATCTGGCGGATCCGCGCGCGCAACTGCTCTATGGCGCTTTTTAAAAGATCGGATACCAGATAGAGGTAGGCCTTGCCGTGCAATACCGGCCCGTGTCCGGGAACGATGGTTTCGAAATCCAACTGGGCCATACTCTGGAGCGTCTGCGCCCATTCAGCAGGATAGCCATCATATGTGTACGGAATGGGGTGAACCAGCAGATCACCGGCGACTAGGATTTTTTCCTTTGGCAGATATGCGATCGTATCCCCCGGAGTGTTGCCCCGCCCCAGATGCTTCACCTGTACCTCCCGATTCCCGAGATCGATAACAAGCTGATCGGTAAAGACCAGAGTCGGCGGCTGGTACACCATCGTTCTGAATTCCGCTTCGCGTTTTTCCAGGCCCGGCAGAAGTTCCTGAACTTGTTTTTTTTCATCGTCGGAAAGCACCCGGCCATTGGGAAGTTTTCCCTGCTTCAATGCCGCGATGGTTGCCGCAGCCTGCTGGGGAGCGCGCTCAATGTTTCCCGGCTGGATCAGGTCCATGTCTTTTTTGGTTTCCTCATGGGCAATGATGGCCAGGGCAGGAAATGCATCAATATACGTTTTGTTCCCGTTGTTGTGGTCGTTGTGGAAGTGGGTGTTGAGCAGATAGCCCACAGGCTTGTTCGTCCACTGGCGAATTTGCGCGATGTCCTCACGCGCTGAAGATGGCAGGTAACAGGAATCAACTACAAAAACCACGCGGTCACCAATCACCACCGTGGTATTTCCGCTGGGACTGCCGTCATTCAGCTTCTGATGCTGGATGCTGTAGACGCCTTCCGCCAGCCGCGTTACCTGTCTCTGATTGCTATCCGGCGGAGCGCCGAATGCCGGGCCGGCAGCAGTCAGCAAAGCCAACAGCGAGAGAACGAGCGATTGTGGCAAACGGGAAGCGCGGGTATGCATGGATCAATGTCCTCCAGTGGCGGGGCGGCGCTGGGAGAAAATCCATTTCACCAGTTCGGGCTCGGTGTAAGCCCATTGCCACACATTGTGGTCCACGCCCGGATACTCGGTGTAAAGAGGGTGTCCACCAGCCTTCCGCCGGGCAGCCATGCGCTCGCGAGACAGGGACACAGGAACAGTCTGGTCAGAATCGCCATGGAAATTCCAAAGGGGTGTATCAACGGAGGCTGTGCCATCCTCTGCAGAGACGCTTCCACAACAAATTGCCGCTGCGGCAAAAACTTTTGGCCGGTTTGCGACCATGTTCCACACGCCTGCTCCTCCCATAGATTGCCCGGTGATAAATATCTGGCGCTCGTCGATGGGAAACTCGTGGCACAGGTGATCCACTATCTCCAGCGCCAGGCGGTTTCCGTCGCCAAAGCCGGGAAGCTCTTTTGCAGGACCATCTCCCTGTTGCGAAAAATCGTACTTGATCCATCCGCGATCCGTCTGCGGCACCACGACATAGCAGGGAAAGCGCTTCTGGTTTTCCGGAAGCAGCCAGACGCGTGTGCCGAAAACATTGCCGAATTGCAGCTGTTTTTCGTTATCATCACCCAGTCCGCCGCTGCCGTGCAGATACACAACTAACGGCAGTTTTCCCGTGGCCTGCGGGCGGAACAGGCGATACGGCATCACCCAGTCGCTCTTGTGGGTGCGCGCCTCAAACTTTTTGTCCAGTCCTTCAGATTTTTTCTTGAATGCTTCAATAAGGGCCATTCGCTCCGGGGAAGTTGGTGCTCCAGGAGCGAGCGCGGGAGTCTGGATGCCTGTGGCAGCGAAGGCGGTGGGCGCGAGCGAAAAATTGATGCCAAATTGCGAGGTCGCAAACCACGCTCCGGCAGAGGCCGAACCTATCAAGCGAACTGCTTCCCGTCGAGTGATCATTGAAGTGATACCTCTTGTCCCCTGGGTTGGGTTAGCGCTCGAGGAAGTAGACGCATTGAAGTGAGAATGGATAGCAAGGGTTGCTTCCTGGTGTTGTGCTGGCGCGGTCAGAGCAGGCCGGAATCCTGCTTCGCGCTTCTTGGGCTCAGGTTTTGGGCTCTTTAGAAAGTAGTAAATTCCCCGACTCAGTGGGCGTTCAGGAAATTTTCCAGCACTTCAATATATTTATCCGGCTCTTCATAAGAGGGCAGATGGCCGCTCTTCTCAAAGAACACAACCTTGGCCCCGGGGATGGCGTGCGCCAATCGCCAAGCCGTGAGCGGCGCAACGTTCATGTCATACCGTCCATTGATGACCAGCGTGGGAAATTGAAATCCGCCGAGCTTGCTGGTTAGGTCCAGATCGGCTGTGGCTTTGGCAACGGCTTCCCCAACAGCCGGCTCGTATCCCACATCGCCCATCTTGCTCAGGTAGGCATCGCGCTTTTCTGGCGAATAAAAGATCATGCGGAAATGGTTACGCAAGCTTGCGCGCGCTGCGGCTTCAGTCTCCGGGCCCAGCTTTTGCTCTTCCTGCGTGTTCTGTTCTTCCACATCGGGAAAGGTCTCAGGCAGCAGGTGCACAATGCTCTTCCAGGACGGGCCGGGAGAGTCAGAGAGAATCAGTTTCGCCACATGTTCAGGATGAGCGGCGGCATAGGCCATCACAACCAGACCGCCGTAGGAGTCGCCAAGCAAGGCGAATTTATTGAGGCCAAGAGCCTGGCGCACGGCGTCAAGGTCGGCAACCTGGGCGTCCATGGATTGGGAAGCCCCTGCCTGCACACGCTTGGAAGCTCCCGTGCCTCGCTGGTCATACAAAACGACTAGACGATTTTTGCCGATGCGCTGCCAGAGATCATTCTGCACCATGTAAGCATGGGAGAGTCCCGGACCGCCATTCACGGCGATAATCGGGAGCGCCGTGTCTTGCGTCCCATAAGTTTCATAAGCGATGTCAACCTGCTCGGTGTGGGCCACGCCCGTAGCGTGTGGAACGGTCTGTGCAGGCAGAGGTGCAAGAAAGAGAAGGAATGCGGACACATGCAGCAAGTTCATGAGCAGGAATATATCACGCTGGTTGAAATAAAACCCACCACGGAGACACCGAGGCACGGAGAAAGACAACAACATTTACCGCGGATCAACGCCGATGATCGCGGATTTAAAAAGAACTAACCACTGATGAACACTGGTGAGTGATTGGAAATCGAACATCGCGTGTAAACGGAGACCGGAGAAAAACAAATGTTTGGCGCGATCCACGCAATGGCTACACCTTTACGAAAATCTTGCTCCGGTACAAACTCCAGGCCACCAGTGTCCACAAGGCCGTATAAGAAAGAGCAAAGAGCAGCGAGGCATTCTGGTCATTGGCGAAGGGAGCGAACCAGTGGGAATAAATCCAATTTTGTGGAGTGGTTGTCTGCGCGCCGTATACGAATTTGATAGTAAAACCCAATTTTGACATGAAACTGGAGAGCGCATAAACCAGGATCGCATTTGAACCCAGCCACAAAAACGGTTTTGCCCAGGCGCGCCAACCGCGCATCTCAATGAACCACCAGCACAGCGCCAGCGCAAGGCATGCCGCCCCGGCCATTAGAAGTACATACGAGCTGGACCAGAGCGGTTTGTAGATGGGAAACCAGGGATGCCACGCATAACCAGCGGCCACACCTGCTAGTCCGGCGATGACGAGGCCGCGCAGTTTGTGCGCCAGACTGGCCGCGCTGCGCAGAAATTCTCCCGCCAAAGTTCCCAACAGTGTGCTGGCGATTGACGGAAAGGTGCTCAGCAACCCTTCAGGATCGAAATCGTGGCGATAAAGATGGCCGGGCATCAGCGTGCGATCGATATACCCGGCGAGGCTGCAATGCTGCGTGAACCACGCAGATGGATCGCATCCGGGCACGGGAATGGAGCGCGAGACTGCATAATAACCGGCGAGCAATGCGGCAATCCAGAGGATGCGCGCGCGGGTGGAAGCCCACAGCGTGATGGCGGAGGCGCACAGATAGACGAGAGCGATCCGCTGCAGAACGCCGGGATAACGCAAGTGGGATAAATTGAAATACGGAAGAATATAAATCGCGTAGCCGATCAGCAGGATCAGGGCGGTGCGCCGGACAGCGTGTTTCATGAGCTCCGCGCGCGAGTCACCGCGCGCGCGCCGCGCCGCAAATGACATGACCATGGACACGCCGACGATAAAAAGAAAGAACGGAAAGATTAGATCTGTGGGCGTCCAGCCATTCGCATCCACCCATGCTTTGCCCGAATACCAGCCCGAGGGATGCGCGCTCATCAATTCGTCGGCATGCTCCAGGGGCCAGTAAGCAGTCTCTGAAACCTGATTGTTGACCAGGATCATGCCGGCAATCGTGAGCCCGCGGAAGACATCAAGCGAGGCAAGACGAAGGCCCACCGCAGGTTTGTCTTCCGCTAGCATTGGCGTCGCGCTGGTAATCGGATTGTGGCTGATGGTCGCCATGGTTTTGCGCTGCGCCATTTTTAACAATCATGTTTCAGGCGAAGGTAGGAAAACTATTTTTTGTCTTCCTTTTTGTCCTCTTTCTTGTCCTCTTTTTTTGCGGTGGGCGGGAGCAGTCCAGCGGAACGGAGATACATGGCTGCTTCTGCATAGTGGTCTGCCCAGCTGCCGGACAACGTCAAGTAGGCCCAGGCGCGCGCACGCGGCTTGCCGTCAAACCATGTGATGTCGTCACCCAGCTTGGAGTCATCGGCTTTAGCCAGCGCGGTACCGCAGAATTCAAACGACGCTTTCATGGCTGCCACTAACTTGTCCTTGCCGTCCGCCTCCTTGACTTCCACTTTGGGCTGTGCGACACCGCCCACGTTGGCACAGAAAAAGTTATTGCTGGAAACGATATGAGCAGCCAGATGGCCGAATGTCATCTGGTCCGGAGTGGGTTTGAAACCGTATTTATCAGCGGGCATTGTTTCAAAGGCGCCGACCGTTACTTTTTCGCGGCCCGCCAGCATGGCACGCAGAACATCCGAAACTGGGGACTTGCTTTGCTGGGCCAGAGCTGCGGTAGACAAAAGAATGATACAACCCAAAAGAATGCGCTTCATTAATCCTCCATTTTCTTTCCCACGAAGGATAAACTGAGGCGCGAGAGATTGCCAATATCGCCGAAATTGCCAAAAGTAAAATTGAAAACCTAAAACTAACCACAAAGGACACGAAGGAACACAAAGGGCTGCTGATTGGGTGCAGGCACAATGTGTGGCGCTAAACATATCTGGCAAACCAGATCATGAAAAATGGGAGAAATAACATAGAATCAAGTTAAGGGATGCGTAAGCAAAAGGCCATCCCTCTATCTGAACCGCAGGAGAGAACCATGGAGCCGGAAGCAAAAGATCGTTTATCTAACGACCAAGCTACCAGTCCCGCACAGGCGAGCGAACCAGTGCAGCATGTGGCCAGGGCACATCAGTTGCTGAAGTCGTTGAATGAAAAGTTTGGGCTGGAAAAGCATCCTGAATTGCAAGAAGCCATCACAAAATTGGAGCTGGCTTTAAACCAGTTAACGATTGATACCGGCGGAATGTTCTAGATCTATCGGGACATCGCGCGTCATCGGAAAACCAAGGCTTACCGCGGAGCAAGAGCTGCCCACCGACGGAATGCGCGCGAATGGGGACGAATTGCCCACCTGAGGAGCCCAACTCGATTTTTGTGATTACGGTTGATGACAACCAGCGTCTAAGCTCATCAGCGCCTGCCTAACAAAGCATTCAGAATAAATTTCAAGCGGCGGCGTGCCCAGGTGGAGGCAGCTATGCTTCGGCGTCACGCTCTTTGTGTTCTTGCTTTTCTCTTTGCGTACACGGTCCACTCCCAGACATCGCAGACACTTGCTGTTCCCATTGACTCTTCACGGTGGGAATTACAAGGACAAGCAAAGCCGGCGGAATATCTGGGCCGCAAGTGCATTTTCCTGGACGGTGGAGCGGCGATTTTAAAAGACCTGGAGATGCGCGATGGCGTGATTGATGTGGATGTGGCGACGCCGGCAATCCGCGGATTTTTTGGCATTCAATTTCGCATTGCCGATGACGGCGCGAAGGCCGAATGGGTCTATCTGCGCCAGCACAAGTCCGGTCTGCCGGACGCGATGCAGTACACGCCTGTGCTGAACACCGGCCTCAACTGGCAAATTTATAACGGGCCCGGATTCACCGGCGCGGTGGATATCCCGCGAGATGTGTGGTTCCATCTGCGGCTGGAGGTGACGGGCGCGCAAGCAAAACTTTATGTGAAGAACATGGACAAGCCCGCGCTGGTGATGGACGATCTGAAGAGCGGCGTGCAGAAAGGCCTGATAGCGCTGGCCGGACTGACGGGCGCAACGTATTTCTCAAATTTTGAAATACGCACAACGCCGGACACGACGTGGGAGCGTCATCTGCCGCCGACGCCGCCGGGCACACTGACTAAGTGGAGCATTTCGCCTGCATACGATGCGCTGGAACGTAATTTGGAGCGTCCGCTCACGGCCCAGGAGAGCGATGCCATCCATTGGCAGGATGTGGAAACGGAGCCGCCCGGCTTTGTGGTGCTCTATCGCTATCGCGATGCGCCACATCCGCGAGTGACATTTGCGTCTGATTTTTCCAAACGTCTGGATCCCCAGCCAGGGATGAAAGTGTTGTATGCGCGGACCAGCATTGATTCCGACCGCGAGCAGGTGAAAAAACTTTTCGTCGGCTACAGCGACGATGTGAGTGTGTTTTTGAATGGAAAGATTTTATTCCGTGGACGGAGCGCGCAGAATTTTCGCGATCCCGGATTTCTGGGCATCATGAATCCGGAAAACGACGCGGTTTATCTTCCGTTGAAGAAGGGCAGGAATGAATTGATGCTGGCGGTGAGCGAACTGGGCGGCGGATGGGGATTTATTTGCCGGTTGGTGGATTGAGCGGAAAACAAAAACCTGCCACGAAGATTCTTAACGTTCCCATTTCAGGACGTTCCCATTTCAGGACGTTCCCATTTCAGAACGTTTTCCACTTCAGAACAAAGAAAAAAAGGAATGGATGGCCATCCGGCAACTTTGCTGCGCACCCCGAATCAAACAACCAAGGAGGACTTTACCAAAATGCAAAGCATCACTAAGTTTTTCATCTCCACTGTCCTACTGTGCGCCACGGTCGTCGCATTGAATGCTCAAGGGCAACACGCCAAGAGTGTGAATTCATCCGGCCCTACAACCAGCAGCTCCGTGATCTTGTGCCAGCCCGGATTTGTCTATAGATGTTCCAGCCTCGGATGTTTCTGCGTAAGACCCTGAACTTTAACAACAACGGATAACACGGCCCATGCGGATTGAGATTTGGAAACGAGTCTCAATCCGCGTGGCAAGATGATGTGGCGATTCAGGATTTGCGAGTTCTGGAGGCCTGCTTGCGCGGCTTGGATGCGGGGCTTCTGGAAGACGGGGTTCGAGAAGAAGAGCCCTGAAGATATTTTTCCCATTTGTCGCGGACTTTGCCGAAGCGGGCCCAATCGTCCTCTTCAACACCGTGCAACGTGAGCAAGACCTCGGCATTCAGTTCGCCCTGCAGCTCCTGCGTGAACGCCTGATAGATGCGGGTGAGTTTGGGCCGGACCATGCCGGATTGTTGCAAAGTCCGGCAGTGTCCGACGATGGCGGCAAACGAAAGATTCAGCCGATAGAGAGTGTGATAAATCCGGGCCTTTTGGGTAACATCAAGGGTAGCCAAGTTTGCCTCCTAGTAAGGTGAATTTGGTAAGGGCTGCGTTCGTGCTCATACACGAGCGCGGCCCGTTTTTGTTTATAGGGTGAGCATAGGGAGAAGATCAATAGAAAAGTGAAGAAATAGAGAAGAAACGCATATTGTTAGGCGGAGTGTGGGAGAAAAAGGGGTCGGGTGGGGGGTGTGGGTTAACGTTTTGAAAGCGAGAAAGCCAAAACCTACCACGGAGGCAGGAATTCTTACCACTGATTTGCACTGATGACACTGATATGAATCGGGTGATCGCGCGTAATCGCCGTTATCGCACGTCATCGGAAAGGCAAAAGCTCACCGCGGAGGCGCAGAAACCCGGAGAAAGGCGAGAGGTCAGGACAGGAAAGTTAAAAACCTTTGAAACACAGAGGCGCAGAGGATTAAGGCTTAAAGCGGTTGAGACAGATATCAGATGGCGGTAGAATCAGCACGTTATGTTTGAAAAGTTTGAAGAAACAACGCGCCGCCCAATCTTCTTTGCCCGCTATGAAGCGTCGCAAACAGGATCGCCCACAATTGAATCACTGCATCTGCTGCTGGGAATGCTGAGAGAGAACGGACCATTATTTACGCTGGCGAATAAAAACGTTTCCGTCAACAGCGTGATGGAAGAATGCCGGAGAGCGCTGCCGGTTCTGGGAGAAAAAATTTCCACCAGCGTCGATCTTCCCTTAAGCAATGAATGCAAGCGGGCGCTGGTTGAGGCGGCAAACCAGGCTTCGGCGCGGGAGAGCAGCACGGTCAAGCCGGTACATCTCCTGCTGGGTCTGATGGAAGCGTCGAGCAATGCGGCAGCGCTTCTTGAGCGGCATGGGATAACAGAGGAAACTCTGGCGGACGTGCCGCAAAACCTGCCTTCGCGAACTGCTGCTGCTGCCCGGATCCTGCCGGTTCTGGAGTTTGTGTGCCAGGGTACGCAGGTCGCCAGCATCCCGATCAGCCCAATCAGCCGACAAAATATGATTCCGGGAATAGGTGAGGAAGTGGTGTTTACCCGCGATACAAAAATGGATGCTTACAAAGTGATAGGCGTCCGGCGTGAATATAAAGGCAGCGAAATATCTGTGAATTGCGCACTGGTGAAAGTGGTGGTCGAGTGCGAACGGGTGGGGTAGGCGATTGCCAAAATTGAGGATTTGAAAAGCAAAGCTCACTACAGAGGCGCAGAGAAAGCCAAGAGAACTTAACCCGGATGATCGCGGATCAGGACAATTGGAAAAATTTCACCCCTGATTCAGGTCGAAATATATATGACATCGCCAGCGGCCTTAATGTTCATCTGGGTGGATAAGAGTTGGTATCCGATTTATTCGGGCCAGACGGCGCTTTGCAGTTAAACAAATTTTGCAGAAGCAGCGTTTTGTGGGTACGCCAAAACAAGTGTCAGGGCCCGACTTCAGTCGGGCCGTAAAGAACTAGTTATCCTGGCCTTCAGGCCCTGAGATTTTCTTTTTTTCGAAAATAAGCCGAGCAATAGGGATAGTTCTCCGCTGAATCGGCGAGGCCTGCTTTGACAGGATTGTTATCAATATAAGCCCGGTGGCGAAGAAAGCTCTCGCGGTCCCATACGCGTTCGTCGGAAAATCCAGGCTGCCAGATTTCGCGTTCATAACCCAGTTCCTTCTTTGCCCGGAAAGAGAAATTACCTTTGATAAGCTGGGCAGCTTTTTCAACAGTCATTTCATGGTCCAGGCTGAGCAGTGTATGAAAGTGATTGGGCATCACAACAAAATCATGGAGCCTGAATTTGCCGGATGAAGCGTAAGAGCGCATAACATCGATTAAGAGATTAGCCATGCGATCGGTCTGCAGGATTGCCAGCCCTAGAATAGTTTTTGAGGTAACGAAAAAAGTTCTATTGTCTTCTTGAATATCATCCCGGCTTGTATTGCGAGAAGGGTTTGCCATGGCGCAAGGGCTAAAGCCCACAATTTATAACATTGCTGGCGGCCCGAGTAAACTCGGGCCCTGACACTTGTCTCGTCAATGGATAGGGTCTGGTAAGTCGCGGCAGGGTAAAAACACAAGTGGCCCGGCAAAATCGAATGCACGAGAGAATGCCTTGATAACGGCATGGGAACTGTAATCATTCCGGGGGGCCTTCGACTGCGCAGGAAAGATAGAAGAAATAGGCTCATATAGACATTTGTCTCTTGACAGGGGCAACGATTTTCGCTTAATATACGCTTAGGTTCGACCGAGAGCGGCGTCGGCGGGAGAATGTCCCGGAAAGGCCTGCACCCAGAGAACAGCTGTTGACTATTAGCTCTTGGCAAGAAAGCAATCAGCACTTAGCCATTGGCAATTAGCTTTAATTTTTAAGCTGCTCTCACTCTTGAAGGGATAAGTGTGTCCCTGGGGGCAGGCGAGTGCGCCCGCGGTCTACACAAAATCCAAGACTTCAGGAGCCACCCAGGCAAGCGGGGTGGCTTTTTTATTGGGAAAAGGGCCGCAATCGAAAAAGCTCCATGGAGAACACGCTGCTGTTGAAAGGCTGTGAGTGAAAGGCTGTGAGTAAAGCTGTAAGTGAAAGGCTATGAGTTGAAAGGCTTTGTTTGAACGCATCCAGAGATTTAGACCATTCAGAGATTTGAACCCATTCAGAGAGAGGAATTATTTGGTGAGACTATGGCGCGAAACATGACGAATCCGATGACGAGAGAAGAGATTATGACGCAAATTGTGGAGTTGAGCCGAGCGCTGGGACATGTGCCCAGCCACAAAGAGCTGGCACGCGGCAGCAAGGTGAGCGGCCGGCAGATTGTGAAGTACTTTGGCACGTACACACGGGCGCTGCGGGCCTGCAACCTGGATATGTATGGCTCGGTGCAGAAATTGCCGCTGGAAAAGCTCTTCCAGGACTGGGCGAAGGTGGTGAGGCTGCTGAAGAAGATTCCCAGCAAGGCCGAATACACGAGCCTGGGACAGCACAGCACCACGCCACTGAAGACACGCTTTGAAAACTGGGGGCAGGTACCGCGACATTTGCGGCGCTACATTGAAGAACAGGGCACGACAGAGGAATGGAAGGACGTGCTGGATCTGATCCGCGAATACGAAGAGGGCAAGGACGGAATGGAGATGGTGGAAACCCCGGCATGGGTACAGCCCAAGCCCCGGGTATTGACGGACCGTCCCCTGTATGGGCCCCTGGTACGACCGTCACCGTTAATTCACGGTCCCATGAACGAGGCCGGGGTGATCTATTTGTTTGGAACCTTGTCAGACAAGCTGGGCTTTGTGGTGACCAGGATCCAGAGCGAATTCCCCGACTGCGAGGCCATGAGGCTGGTGGATGAAGACCGATGGCAACGGGTGGCGATTGAATTTGAATACGAAAGCCGGAATTTTGTGCGGCACCAGCATGATGTAAATGGCTGCGATTTGATTGTGTGCTGGAAACATAATTGGGAGGAGTGTCCGCTGGAGGTGGTGGAGTTGAGGAAAGTGGTGAGCATGCAATAGATCGGGTGATCGCCGACATCGCCGTCATCGCGCGTCATCGGAAAACAAAAAACGACTTACCACTGATTCACACTGATGACACTGATTGGGAATCGGGTGATCTGGTGACCGGAGAGCAAAAGATTCACCACAAAGGACACGAAGGAGCACGAAGGTAAAAACGAGAACCATGGTGGCAATCTTCTTCCTATCCACGTGACGCTTGTTTACCCGTGGCAGCGTTTTGCCATTCAATCGACAATTTTGGCAATGCCGGCGGTTTTGGCAATGCCTTCTGATCATTTGCACGCTGTCCCACTTTCCTGTAAACCTTGTCACTTACAGAACAAACTGGATTTGAACTAAGTAAGCGCCGTATACGTATCCTTGATTGGGGAAACTGCTTGGAAGAGCAACAAACAGGGGCACTTGTTCGCCGATGCCTGGCTGGCGACGCCGGGGCATGGGAGGAGATAGTGCGCGCATACAACCGGCGTATTTACAACTTGTGTTACCGGTTTACGAATTCTCCGGACGACGCGCAGGACCTGACGCAGGAGGTTTTTATCCGGCTCTACCGGACGATGGGCAGCTATAACCTTGAAAAGGGGGCATTTACGACCTGGCTGACCACCATGACAAGGAACCTGCTGGTAGACCACTTCCGGCGATCAAAACAGGACCGGGTGACGGATTCAATGGACGCAGGGCTGCGGGATGAGGACGATTCAATCTCACTGGGCGACAGGATTGAGGATCCCAGGCCGAACCAGGATGACAGGCTGGCCAGCAAGGAGACCCAGAAAATGGTGCAGCTGGCGCTGGCAAGGATCAGTCCAGACCTGCGGGAAGCAGTGATTTTAAGGGACTTACAGGATATGGACTACAAAGAGATTGCCGTGGTGCTGCGGGTGCCGGAGGGAACGGTGAAGTCCAGAATAAACCGCGGAAGAATGGAACTTGCGCGATTACTTTCTCGTAATAAAAAGCAGGCAAGCAATGAATAAAGAACTAAAAAACGGGATGGAATGCAGCGAGTTTGAAGCTCTGCTGGCCGAAGCCCTGGATGACACGCTGGAAGCGGAAAAGCGCCAGGCCTTTGACGCGCATGGCCAGAGCTGCCAGGTATGCGGTCCTTTATACGCTGAGGCGTGGGAAGGCATGCTGCTGGTACAGAAGCTGGCTGAGATGGAGCCCCCAAAGAACCTGATGCATAACATATTGGCGGCAACCAGCAGAAAAGACGCTGTGGAAACTCAAGTGGCAGCGGAGAAGCTGAGCTGGCTGGAGCGTCTGGGAAGAAGTTTGCGTCCGCGGATGGTGGGGATGTTGCACTCGCGGTTTGCGGCGTCGTTTGCGATGGCGTTCTTTTCACTGAGCATTACGCTGACGCTGGCAGGAGTGAAAATTTCAGATGTAAAGAACGTGGATTTTCATCCCACGGCGCTGCGCAAGAGCGCGGTGCTGGGCTTTACCCAGGTAGAAGCGAAAGTCACAAGCTATTACGAGAATTTACGGCTTGTCTATCAGGTGCAGGCGCGGGTGAGAGAGCTGAAGAAGAATGCCGCACCAGCGCCAGGGACTAACAATGAAAATCGGCAACAGAATAAGAAGTCTGTGCCGCAGGATGGCGGACGTCCGAAGCAGTATGAGAATTACAGCCAGGAACGCGATGGCAGTCTGATGGCAGAAACTTACACGAGGCACGAAGGAGCCCAAATATGAATTGCGCCGTACATACAAACACGCCGGCTGTGGCATATTGCCGGACTTGCGGTAAGGCGCTTTGCGAGGACTGCAAACGCGACGTGATGGGCGCCATCTATTGCGAACCGTGCATTGCTGCTCGGCTGCAAGGTGCAGGACAGCCAGGAGCGTCTGTGCCGCTTCCGCCACCAATGGGCAGAGTGCCAGGAGCGCCGAATCCGGCAGTGGCAGGTTTTTTTGGATTAATTCCTGGCGTGGGGGCTATGTATAACGGACAGTTCACTAAAGCCCTGGCACATGTTGTGATTTTTGTTTTGCTGATTATGGGGGCCGCCGAGGTCCATTGGGTCTTTGGCGTGATGATCGGATTCTTTGTGCTTTATATGGCGTTTGAAGCATACAAGACGGCGGAAGCAAAGCGGCATGGTTTGCCGGCGCCTGATCCATTTGGTCTGGATAAGATGTTGGGCGTTCAGGACACTCACGTTCACATTGCCAATCCCGCAACGCAGCCGACCACCGCTGCGTATCCGCCCTCAACTGCTGTTTATCCGCCGGTTCAGTCCGTACAAATAGAACCACCACCACCGCCGCGTGACCATACGCCAATCGGCGCGATTGTCTTGATTGTTCTGGGCGTTTTGTTTCTTCTCAATAACCTGGACATTATGCGCGTGCGCCATCTTGGACCTTTGTTCCTGATCGGAATAGGACTCTGGCTCGCTTACAAACGCACTGTCCAGCCAACCGTGGGAGGGCCGCAATGATTCCCTACATCAGAAATAAAAACTGTGCGTGCGTAAGGTGCCGGGCTCACGGGCTTATGCCTGCTGCCGTCCTTATCACGCTCGGCGTGCTCGCTCTTCTCGATAGCTATAGAGTCATTCCCATGCACAACAGCATTCCTGTTCTGCTGCTTGTGATCGGATGCGTGCTTCTGGTTTCACGCAGTGGCTCGACGGAAGGGCACGTTCAGCCCGGATGGATGGAGACTCCGGCCATGCCTCCGCCACAACCCTGGACGCCCAACTCTGTTCCACCACCACCGCCTTCTACTGAACGCAATGATTCGCAGGTGAAGCCATGAGCACAAGTCCCACGCCATACTATCGTCCACGCCCGCGCTCCATCTTCGGACCGTTGGTTCTTATCACTATTGGCATTCTCTTTCTATTGCGCACCATGGGAGTAGTTTCCCTTTATTCCTTACGCAACTGGATGGCGCATTACTGGCCGCTATTGCTCATTTTCTGGGGAGTCGCCAAGCTGGCAGAGCACATGTGGGCTCGGCATCGCGGTGAACCCGCGCCACGCCTTGGTGCAGGCGGCATTATTTTTCTCGTGTTCTTCATCATGATCGGCATGGGCGCAACAGAGACAAAGGACTGGAACTTGCATGGCATGCCTGAGGAGTTTGGCATCGACCCTGATTGGGGGAACTGGATGGCCAATCGCTACGAATTTAATGATAATTTTGCCCAGCCATTGGAAGGCGCGGCCACAATAAAAATCCTCTCCGCCCAGGGCGACATCAACGTTACCGTAAGTGAAGACAATCAGGTCCACACCATAGTGCATAAAGTCGTGCGCAGTGAATCACAGGAGAGCGCCAATCGCCTCAATGAATCCACGCGCCCTAAGTTCACGCAGCAGGGCAGCCTCTGGTTGCTGGATCTTACCAGCGGTGATTTTGAAAATACCCGCTTTGATCTTGATTTGCAGGTACCCCGGCAAATCGCTGTTTCCATGGCCACGCGTCGCGGCAATCTGACCGTAACTCAAAGAGACGGCAACGTTGAACTCACTACTGACCGTGGCAATCTTACGGCTGAAGGCGTGAAAGGAACCACCTTGCTCCATGTGCACAATGGATCAGTCAATGTGAAAGACATTACCGGCAATGTGCAGGTAGATGGCGAAGTTGAAGATGGAACTATCGCTGACGTGACTGGCACGCTGGACTTTAACTCCGGCTATAGCAGTGTTGATCTTTCTCACATCTCGCAGCAGGTGCGCCTCAAATCCGTGCGTACTGATCTGCAGCTGGCAAAACTTGAGGGCGACCTCTCCATGGGCCATGGCGATATTCGCGCTGACTCGGTTGTTGGCCCCGTCAAGCTGAACACGCACTCCAATGAAGTTCACCTGGAAAACGTAAGCGGTGAGATTGAAGTGGACAATCGCAATGGCCTGGTCGAACTCCAGCCAAAAGCGCCGCTCGGAAACATCAATATCAATAGTGCTCTCGGCGGAATTCAACTTGACTTGCCTGAGAGCGCCAACTTTCGCCTGGACGCGCAAAGCAGCAATGGCAATATTGACGTAAGCGATTTCAGCCTGAACGTGGACAACCGCAGTCAGAATGCCACCGCGCGTGGCACCATCGGCAAGGGTGGCCCAGACATTCGCCTGCGCTCAGACCGCGGCACAATTCAAATTCGCAAGCAGTAGCTCTGCCGCAAACTATATCTCTTCAATAAGTCAGGCTCGTGAAATCTTCTTCTCGAGCCTGGCATCAATCAACTCCATCGCACGCGCCAGTACCTGGTCCAGCGTGAGATATGTTGAATCAATCAGCACTGCATCGGCTGCCGGCGCCAGCGGAGAGTTCGCGCGAGTGCGGTCACGCTGGTCGCGGGCCTGCAACTCAGCCACAACTGAGGCTTCCTGCGCCGTCGCAGCCGGGTTCTCCATAAAGCGCCGCGTTCCTCGGATCTCCGGCGCTGCATCCAGGAAGATTTTGACTTCGGCGTCAGGAAAAACTTTTGTGCCGATGTCCCGGCCTTCCATCACAATGCCGCCGCCTGCGCCCATGGCGCGCTGGCTGGCCACCATCCATTCCCGAACCATCGGATGGACGGAAACTTTAGAAGCGGCTTCCGTTACTTCTTGATTGCGAAGGCTCTCGGTCACATCCACGCCATCCAGCAGCACGCGGTTCCCTTCTGGTCGCGGCACCAGATCAATTTGCGATTGTCGCGCCAGCGCCGCCAGCTTCGCTTCATCATCCAAAGGAATATTCTGCGCTACTGCTTTAAATGCCAGTGCGCGATACATGGCGCCGGTTTCAATATTCGTGTAGTTATATTTTCGCGCCAGTAAAGAGGCCAACGTGCTCTTGCCTGAACCAGCCGGGCCGTCAATGGCAATCACAATCTTTCTTGCGCCAGAGATGCGCTCAGCCATTAGTTGCGGCTCCGCGGCCGCTGGTTCCTCGGTTGCTGGTCCTGCGGCGGCGCCATCCGGACCAGAGGCTTGTCACCAATCGTCACAAAACTTAGTTCGCGCGCCTGCAGCAGCGCATTCACCGCATCGCGCACCTTAGAACGTGAGGTCAAATACGAGAAGAACTGCTCAACATCGTCTTGTTCTGCGGCTACCACCGTCTCCAGATATTTGCTGACCAGGGCAGAAATAGCTTCCTGCGAGGAAATGTTGATGCCTTCTTTCACCACCTCCGGCGCCCAGCGATACAGCACGTCCCAACTGGCTCCGCCGCTCGCCGTGTAATCCACCCGCGTAATCTTCAGGATGGACCACAACTCGCCCAGCGCGCGGTCCAGTGCAGCCTGGCTGCTTTCACGTCCCACATGTTCTTGTATCTGCGTCTTGGTCATTGGCCCATGTTGCTGCAATGCCGCAAAAACACTGGTGGCCAGCTCTGAAATCTTGGCGCCCTGGCCTTTTGTCTTGGGCAGCGCTTTGGGATTGCGGTCGCCCACCAGCGCATAGAAATAAGGAAATGCCTGCTTGGCAATAATCAAGTCGGATTCGCGGGAGAGGTTCATTTCAAAAGCTGACCGTTCACGCAGCAGCCGCACCTTGAGTTCATTTGCCTCCTGCGCTCGCGGATCGGCATAGGCATGCTTCGCATCCGGTAGGCCGGCATTGGACCCCACATGCGCTGCAATAAGACTTGGGACCAGCGGCACAAGACGCTCAGGATAGTTCACGCAAAACCCTACGCGTTCAATAAATCCGCGCGCCTCTTCCACCGTGCGGACGGCATTGCCGTCTATGTGCCAGAGTGCGGCCCGCTGCTCTATTAGTTCTTGTTCAGTCATCAATATCCTGTTCGTTGATTGGAGGCCACCTCTGCGCTCCGTGCAATAATCTCGCCAGTTCAACAACGTCAGTTTTAGCACGATACACCACAAGAAAGGGGAGGCGCGCCAGTGGCAGCTCCCGTGTTCCCTCCACACGTCCGGGCCGTCCACTATTTGGAAATGTCTTCAATTGTTCAACAGACCCGCGCAACTCGCAAAGCTGCCGCAGAACTATCTTCACGTATGTATTGAATGATTCCAGTAAGGTCAGCAATGGATTCAGACGACCAGCGAATTTCCATTAAGGATGGAACATCCGTTCAATGCGGGCGACAATCTCATCGTGCTCCACAGATTCCCCGCGATCAAGTTGTTCAAGGCCTTTTTGCACCTCAGCCCTGAACCATTGATCGTGGGTAAGATAGCTCTGCACAATCTCCAGCACCAATTCCTCCGCGTCACATCCATTCTTGGACGCGACCCGTTTGAGATCGGCTTCAGTTTCAGGATTGAAATGGACTTCCATAGTCTTAGTTTAACGCAGATGCACTTCTAAATCCTCTTAAACGCCTTCTGTATCTCCTTTACAGAATACCGCAGAACCACCGGACGCCCGTGCGGACACGTCATCGGGCATTCCGTTTTTGCCAATTCTTTAAGCAGCCACTCCATTTTGTTCTGCTCCAGCGGCATATTGATCTTGATGGCTGCATGGCAGGCAATACTGGCCGCAATCTTCCCCCTGATCTTGTCCAGATTCAGCACCTGCTCTTCGCGCTCGAACTGGTCAAGCAATTCCACCAGCATCTTCTCTACATCTGCTGGACGCACGCCCCCCGGAGCAGTCTTCACCGCAATCGTCCGCATGCCAAAGAGTTCCACTTCAAATCCATTGCGGCCCAGCTCTTCTGAAATCTCGGTAAATACAGCCTGCTGCCCTGGCGTTAGCTCAACAAGCAGAGGCATCAGCAGCCGCTGGCCGTCCTGCGCGGCGCTGTTCTGGGCGCGTTCATGCAGAATCTTTTCAAACAGCACGCGCTCATGCGCCACATGCTGGTCAATGATCCAAAGCCCGTCAGGATTCACGGCCAGAATAAACGAATCCCTCACCTGCCCCAGCGGCCTCAAGCTGGCCAGTGCCAGTTGGTCCACGATCTCCTGTGGCTCGTCTTCCAGCACATTGCCGCAGGCATCGGCATGGCCATTCACGCTTTGTGCAATAGTCGGTGCCCCCACCGGCCCAAATCCGCTCACTGCCATGTTGGCGTCAACAACAATTGGCTCAGCGCCGAATTGCAGCAATTCCTTCAGCAGCGCCTGGGTTTCCGGCTTCAGTGTGAACTCATTCTCACCAGCACGGTTTTGACCAGCATGCGCCTGCGCGCCCGGACTCAGGCCCGGCGAGGCCGTGGGCTGCGCCGTGATCTCCCGCGTGAACTCCGGCACCGGACGCGCCTTCATCAATGCCCCGCGCACTGACTCGCGCACAAAATCATGCACCAGTGCATTCTGCCGAAAGCGGACTTCAGTCTTGGAAGGATGCACATTGGCATCCACTTCCTCATTCGGCAATTCAATGAACAGCAATACCACGGGAAAAACCGTGGGCGGCAGGATATTTCTGTAGCCTTCAATAATCGCGTGCTGCACCATGCGGTCGCGGATCAGCCGCCCATTTACAAAAACATAAATCGAGTTGCGGTTTAACTTCTGCAGCTCAGGCTTGGATATAAAACCATGCAGCCGAATGTCGCCCGGAACCGGTGGCGTGTAGTCTTCTCCTCTGCGCCATGGCGGCGGCTCTGGTATGCCCACGCGCTCCAGCTTCATGGTCGCGGCCAGTGGGACTAACTGGTGCAGTGTCTCGCGGCCAAATATCTGGTAAATACGGTCTGAATGCGATGCCACAGGCGCAGCCACCAGCATTGCTTCCGTGGCGGAATGCAGCTCAAAATGCTTTTCCGGATGCGCCAGCGCATAATGCGTGACCAGCGAAGCAATATGCGAAAGCTCTGTTGACTCAGCCTTCAAGAATTTTTTGCGCGCTGGCGTATTGAAGAACAAATCCCGTACTGAGAGCGAAGTTCCCTGCGGCAGCCCGGCCTCTTCCACTCGCAGAATCTTGCCACCGGCAATTTCCAGCACCGTACCGCCATCTTCACCTTCGGCCCGTGTCTCCAGCAGTACCCGCCCGACCGAGGCAATCGACGGCAGCGCCTCTCCGCGAAAACCCAGTGTATGTATGTTCAACAGGTCTTCTGCGTCTTTAATCTTGGAAGTCGCATGGCGTTCAAAGGCCAGCATCACATCGTCGCGCACCATGCCGCTGCCATTGTCCGTGACCTGAATCAACTTCTTTCCGCCAGCCTCAATCTGCACGCGTATGCGCGTTGCTCCAGCATCCAGCGAATTTTCCAGCAACTCCTTCAACACTGACGCAGGCCGCTCCACCACCTCGCCCGCGGCGATCTTGTTGGCAACGTGCTCGGAAAGTACGTGTATGCGGCCCATTTCTGTCTTTATTCCGAGCGCACGAAGCGCAAGGAATCTCTACTCTCTCTTTTATTCCGAGCGTTGTTCTCACGCGAGGAATCCCTATGGTAAATGGTTTCTCAACTCGCCGCGAAGCCCTTAACCACAAAGGACACAAAGGGACACGAAGGATTGCCTGTCCTTCGTGATCCTTTGTGTCCTTTGTGGTAAAAATTCCTTTGGACCGCAGCCGCCCCCGTCTGCGTCTTGCCTTGGCTAATTGCTAACTACTAATTGCTAATTGCTTGTTTTTGCCAACGCCGGCGCCGGATACTGCGGCAGCTTTTCCCGCGTGCGATTGGCGCGTTGGATTTCCAGTTCGCCAAACAAGAGCGACGGCCCCACAATCGCGCTGGGCAACGGTTCGGAGCGGTTATAAACATAGTTGTCAGTGCCGGTGGCGACAATATCACTGCGCAGAGCGCGCGTGTCGAGCTGCTTGAAAACCGCTCCGCGGACCAGTTCCTGATGACCGTCGCTCACGTAGACGCGCCACAAAAGACGCGGTGAAAGCGACGCGCCGGTGGTCTCCACGTAATAACCATAAGGGCGGCCTTGGTCCTTGCACATCTGGATAAGCTTCTGCTTCAACTCCGCGAACGGAATGCTCTTGTCCGCTTTAAAAATCAGGTTGGAAATCTGCGGACGCGGCGCGCCGGCCAGCGCCGTCCGTCCGTGGCCGTTGGAATGTGGGAAATCGCGGATAGGCGTGCGCCCGAGCAAGAAATTTGTCAGCACGCCTTTATCGATCACCGTAACTTTTTGCGCTTCCACGCCTTCATCGTCCACGTCATAGGTTCCGGCCAGTGTCTGGTGTTCGAATTCTTTTGCCTTGGGATCATCCACTACCGTGAATGTTTCCGGCAGAACACGGCCTTTATAGTAAGACGCAAATTCGCCGTTGGTCCGCGCCGGATTTCCCAGGTCAGGCCGAATTCCCAAAATGTTAGGCACGATCAGCCGCTCAAACAATGCGGTTGCCGCGTCAGCGGAAAAGAGCACAGGCCCGCGATAATCATCTTCCACCAGCGGAGCTTTCTTTAGCCCCTCAAAGGTGCCAATCAGCTGTTTTGCTTCCTTCTCAATTTCGTCCGGCTTGGGCAACTCGTCTGGCTTGCTCACGACCCAGCCATGGCTGCGCTCAATATGCATGCCGTCATCCGCCTGGTCTGAGCCAGAAAAAAGTACGGTATAACTGGTCTTGCCATTGCGGCTTACGGTACCCTCAGTATTCACAAAATAGCGGTTCAGCACGCGGAAGTTGAGCATCGCGCTGCTCTGCTCCAGATTCGGATCGCTGCGAAACAAGTCTGAAGTGGTGCGCAGCGTCTGCTTCCACTTATCCACGTCCACATCAAGCTTGGCCAGGTCACGGACAGACTGGACTGGCTTTTCCTCGGAAAAATCCACCAGATCATTTTCCGTTTCCATGCTTTTGAGCGCAGCTTGTTTTTCCGTAAAGCCACTTAGCGCGGACTTATACGCCTTGTCCGTCGCCAGCCAGAGCTGGCGGCGCATGGCCAATTCGTCATTGTCGGAAGGCATCGTCTCTAGCGCGCCCATGCCTTCGCCAAAGTAACTATCTTGTTTATAGTCTCCAATGCGGACCACCACGCGGACGATCCGTCCGCTGTTGACCTGGTCAGTACGCAATGCGCCCAGTGTCGCATCGGCAATATTGTCCTGAATTTCTGTGACCTGATAATCAATGTAATATGGCCGCTGCAACTGGCCCAACTGCAATTTTTCCTGTGAGCGCTTCAGTTCCGCCAGCATGGCCTTTAATACCGCGTCGCCATGATCATTTGACGAAACGGAGGAAGCCGCGGGTTTATCGTTATCACCCGCAAAAGCGGCAGCTGAAAGCAGCAATAAGAGAGCAATAGAGATCAGGCGCTTCATTATTGTCCCCCTTTGCTGGCATCAGCTTTCTCTAAGCTGGGCGGCGGCAGCACCGGAGGTCGATCATGCCCCTGCTGCACCTTCTCTACTTCTATCTCAGAAAACAGCATGGCCGGCGCAGCGGCTGCCACCGGCACCGAGCCTGACTCCGCGCCACATTCGCCGTTAAAAACTTCTTCTTTCTGCCCGGTCAGCACAATGCGATTCAATGCATTCAACGGCGTGCCAATAATATTTACGCCGCGCACCAGCTCATCCGGCCGTCCATCTGGATAAACCTTCCATACCATCAGCGGCATCACTTGAAATGCCTGCGGCATATTGCGCATGGTCAAAGTAAATCCACCAGCGATATCTTCAAAATAAAGCCCGAACGGCTTCTTCTGCTTCTTGATCTCGTTGATCAGTTCCTGCCGCAGCTGCGAATCAGGGACTGACTTATTTGACCGTACAATCAAATTTCCCTGGCGTCCGACTGGCATCAGTCCGCTTTGTCCTCGGCCGTGCCCGTTCGATTGCAAAAATCCTTTTACTGGCATGCGCGACATTAAAAATTGTTTCAGCACGCCGTTGGAGATCAGCTCAACCTTGCGGCTCTTTTCCCCTTCTTCGTCGTAGCTGTAATTGCCGCTCAGCTCGACACCGCCAAGAGTCGTAAGTGTCGGATCATCTTCCACGCTCAGAAACTTCGGCAGCACCGGCTGGCCCACCATCTTGGTAAATGTCTGGCCTTCATTCTCGCCGCGTTGGCGCTGCCCTTCCAGTCGATGGCCAACCACTTCATGGAAGAACACTGCCGCCGCCCGTCCTGAAAGCAATGCCGGACCATTGAACGGCTCAACCACAGGCGCTTTCTTTAGCTTCTGTAGATCTTGCGCGATCTTCTCAATCTTCGCCGCCATCTCCTGTTCAGAAGCCAGCTTGTCAAATGTTGACGCATCAAACGTCTCCGACCGCGCCAGCTCCATGCCGTCCACTGAGCGCGTGCTGCCCAGCGCCAGTACCCGGATTAGCGGCCGCGAATCCACCAGCTTTGAGCCTTCACTGGAAACAAAATAACGGGTCGCATCCTGCACCAGCAGCACGACGTTTGAAGTCTCTATGTCAGGATATTTATTAAAGATTGCAGAGAGCCGCCGTATTCTGCCCTCCCACTCCTGGTGGTCAAACTTGGGCGGAACACTTTCCTTGCCGATATAAACCTGCGGCTTCTCCGTGGAGAAATCCGGAGATGCATCTTCCTCGTCCGCGCGGACCTTCGTATTGGTCTTGATCTCAAGAAAGCCCTGCGTGGCTTTCTTGTACATGCGGTCGGTGTTGATCCACAGCACCCGCGCAATGGCATCCGGACGATCTTCCAGCGGCAGTGCAGCCGTGGTCACGGCGTTAAAACGGTTCTCGCCGTGCGTGTTGTCCAGGTCGCGGCTGCCCACGCGGACAGAAACATCCACTGTGCGCTCATGCCGCTTGATATTGGCCATCAGCGCGCCATTGCTGCCAATAATGACCGACCCAAATTCTTCATTCCCCGCATAACTGATGAAATAAGGCGCGGGATCGGCCTTGCTCAGTGACGTCATGGCTCGGTCAAGTTCCTGCTGCAACGTGTGCAACAATACCGGATCAGTGGTGCCTTGCGCGGCAGCCTGTCCCATGAGCACAGGGGAAGCAAATACGGTAAGCAAAAGAGAGAGAAATAAGGACTTCAAAGATGACATAGCTATAGAGAGTGTACCTCAAGCATTAGGCGCCCGGAATGTTACCTTAGGTAGTATTCCGGCAGTCTCGAGCAAAGCGAGAGATCCCTATAGTTAAGAAGTGTGTAGGCCTTTTCGGTTGAAAAAGCCTACCGCGAATCTACTCTGCGGCTGATTTCGCCACAGGCTTCCACCTGAGTATCGGCTTTCTCGCAGCAGCCGTTTCATCCAGCCGCTTCACTCGCGTGGTGTGCGGCGCATTTCGCACCAGCTCAGGATCTTCCTCCGCTTCCCGCGCGATCGCCTTCATCGCGTCCACCAGCAGGTCCAGCTCTTCCAGTGACTCGCTCTCCGTGGGCTCAATCATGATTGCACCATGCACCACCAGCGGAAATGACACTGTATAAGGATGGAAGCCGTAATCGATCAGCCGCTTGGCAATGTCGCCGGTCTTTACGCCCTTCTGTTCCTGGATGCCGTCGCTGAAGACCACTTCATGCATTGACGGGCTGTTGTACGGCAGCTCGTAATCGCCTTCAAGCTTTTTGCGGATGTAGTTCGCATTCAGCACCGCGTCTTCCGTCGTCTGGCGCAGGCCATCCGGACCGTTGGCCAGCGTGTAAGCCAACGCGCGCACGTGCATACCATAATTTCCGTAATACATGCGGACGCGGCCCACAGATTTCGGGCGATCATAATCAAATGCCAGCGTGCCATCGGCGCGCTCCACAATCACCGGCTTGGGCAAAAATGGCTCTAGAATTTTCTTGCAGGCCACCGGCCCTGATCCCGGACCACCACCACCATGTGGCGTGGAAAATGTTTTATGCAGGTTCAAGTGCATCACGTCCACGCCAAAATCACCCGGACGCGTCTTACCCACCAGCGCATTCATGTTTGCGCCATCCATATAAAGCAGGCCGCCTTTTTCATGCAGAATGTCGGCGATCTTATGAATCTCCTGCTCAAAAATACCCAGCGTGTTCGGATTGGTCAGCATCAGCCCGGCAACGTCTTCATTCATCTGGGCCGCCAGCGCGCTCACGTCCACCATGCCACGTGAGTTCGACTTCAAATTTTCCACCGCATAGCCGCAGATCGCCGCCGTAGCCGGATTGGTGCCATGCGCGGAATCTGGAATCAATATTTTTTTGCGCGGATTCCCTTTTGACTGCAGGTACGCATGCATCAGCAGGATGCCGGTCATCTCACCGTGTGCGCCCGCCGCAGGCTGCAGGGTAATGGCGTCCATGCCCGTGATATCCAGCAGACAGTCGGAGAGTGTTTTCATCACGCGCATTGCGCCCTGTGATATTTCCGCAGCCTGATACGGATGGGCATTGGCCAATCCCGGGAAGCGCGCCACCACTTCATTCACGCGCGCGTTATATTTCATGGTGCAGCTGCCCAGCGGATACATACCCAGATCAATCGCATAATTCCACGTTGAAAGCCGCGTGAAGTGGCGGATGATCTCCATCTCGCTCACCTCTGGCATGTTGCCCAGATCAGCACGCGCGGAAGCACCCAGCGCTTTCTGGTAATCCACTTCCGGAACATCCAGCGGCGCCAGCCGATAAGCCTTTTTGCCCGGTGATGAGCGCTCAAAAATCAGCCCTTCATTCTGGTTTACGTGGCGCGTTGCTTTTTTTATATCTTTATTGCTCACGGCCCACCGCCTTCACCGCTGCATCCATCTGCTCTTTGCTGTTCAACTCTGTGCAGCACCACAACGCTGCGTTGCCCAGCTCCGGATAATGCCAGTTCAGCGGAAATCCGCCGATCATTTTCTGCTCCAGCAGCCGCTTGTTAATCACATGCGGATCGTCTTTTGTCTGCACCACAAATTCATTGAAGCGCGGTGATCCGGCAAAAAGCACTTTGCCTTTTTTCGCAAACTCATTTGACGCATACGTTGCTTTAGCCAGGTTCTGCTGCGCCAGCTCTTTCAAGCCTTCACGACCGTAGATCGTCAGATAGATCGTCGCCATGGTGGCGATCAGCGCCTGATTGGTGCAGATGTTCGAAGTCGCCTTCTCACGGCGAATATGCTGCTCGCGTGTCGAGAGCGTCAGAACAAATCCGCGCTTCCCGTCTTTATCTTTGGTCTCGCCCACCAGCCGGCCGGGAATCTGACGCACAAATTTTTCTTTTGTCGCCAGCACTCCGGCATACGGGCCGCCATATCCCAGCGGTACGCCATAAGATTGCGACTCCATTGACACAATATCCGCTTCAACCGGCGGCTTCACAATTCCCAGTGAGAGTGCTTCCGCAATCGAAACAATCAGCAACGCGCCTTTCTTGTGCGCCAAATCAGCCACTGCAGCCACGTCTTCAATGGTGCCAAAGAAATTGGGTGACTGAATCAGCACGCAGGCCGTATCGGGCGTGATCTTCTTTTCCAGATCGGCCATATCCACGCGGCCATTTTCCAGGTAGCTGCATTCCGTAATCGGCAAGGCCTGGTGCTGCGTGTAGGTGTGCATGACCTCGCGATACTCCGGATGCACGCTGCGCGCCACCACCGCCGCTTTTCTTCCTGTAATGCGAACAGCCATCAGCATGGCCTCGGCCGCGCCGGTAGAGCCGTCATACATGGAAGCGTTGGCCACTTCCATTCCCGTCAGCTCGCAGATCATCGTCTGGAATTCAAAGATGGCCTGCAGCGTTCCCTGCGCGATCTCTGCCTGATACGGCGTATAGGAAGTCAGAAACTCGCCGCGTGAGATCATTGCGTCAATCACCACCGGACGGTAGTGATGGTACGCTCCCGCGCCCAGAAACAGAGCATAACCTGCGGCATTACTGCTGGCTCGCTCATGAAAGTAGTCAATGATTTCTGACTCGGCCATCTGCCGCGGCACCTTCAGGTCACGGTTCAGCCGGTATTCCGCCGGAATTGGCGCGAACAGGTCATCAATGGATTTGCAGCCGATCTCGCGCAGCATCTGCGCCCGGTCAGCGGGAGATTTTGGTAAATAGCGCATGTATTCTCTTTTAATCCCGAACCCGCGGTTGCTACGGGTTTTCTGAAATCTCAAACCCGTGCCTTGCGGGTGAGGGATCCCTATATTCTTTTAAAATCTCATGTTCGATCGGTGTTGTTTCACCCTTAGGCTCAATCAGGGCAATAGGGTTCCCTCGCTGCCGCTCGGGAGAGGAGATTACTTCTCTTCCGCGATAAACTTCTCGTAATCATCCGCGGACATCAACGCATCCGCCTGCTTTGGGTCTGAAAGCTCCAGCTTGATCATCCAGGCGTTGTTCGCATCTTTATTAATGTTCTCCGGCGTCTGGTTCAGGCTCTCATTGATCTCCGTGACCTTGCCGGAAGCTGGTGAATACAACTCTGAAACAGCTTTCACCGATTCCACGGTGCCAAAGCTGCCCCCGGCATTCAATTGCGCGCCTACTTTGGGTAGCTCGACAAAAACAATATCGCCCAGCGCTTCTTGTGCATGGTCCGTAATGCCCACCAGGGCGGCGTTGCCCTTCACCTGAATCCATTCGTGTTCTTTCGTATATCGGTAGTCTTTGGGATATGCCATCTTTTTTTCTAGGGCACAACAACGCTTCGCTGTTGCCCCTCATGCTCCGTTTCGCGCGGGCCAGCGCTCACTCCGCATTTCACCCGCTAATTTTGTTCCTGGAAATCCTGGTTAGGCCTTCTTTGGCCGCTTGTAAAACGGCGTTGGCACTATCTTGCATTTCACTTTCTGGCCGCGTATCTCCACAAAAACTTCATGACCAATTTCTGCATGCGCCGGTGGCACATAAGCCAGAGCAATATTTTTCTTGATAAACGGTCCAGGCGATCCGCTGGTCACCACGCCGATCTCATGGTCGTGCTGGTTAAAAACTTTGTACCCATCGCGCGGAATACCGCGGTCCACAGATTCCAGTCCAACCAGAATGCGCTTTAGCCCCTCTGCTTTGGCCTTCTCCAGGGCCTCTTTGCCCACGAAGCCCGCCTTCTCCATCTTGCAGTAGCGGTCCAGGTTGGCTTCCCATACGTTAATGGTATCTGAGATTTCGTGGCCATACAGCGCCATCTTGCCTTCCAGCCGCAGGGTGTTGCGCGCCCCCAATCCGCAAGGCACAAGGCCAAACTCTTTTCCTGCTTCGGTCACTTCGTTCCAGACGCGCTCGCTCGTTGGCACGTCAGACGGAACATAAATCTCAAATCCATCTTCCGCCGTATAGCCGGTCCGGGCGATCAGCGTATTCATCAGGCCGCAAACTGTTCCGTGCTTGAACCAGTAATTTTTGATTGTAGAGAGATCCACGTTGGTCAGCTTTTGCAGCGTTGCTTGCGCCTTGGGCCCCTGAATCGCGATCTGCGTGTAGTAATTGCCCACATCATCTGCATGGCAGCGGAAGCGGCTCACGTTCTTCCGCACCCAGCTGTGGTCTTTCTCGCGCGTGCCGGCATTGATCACCAGCAGATAATCGTTCTGGCCCATTTTGTGAACAATCACATCGTCCACAAAAGTTCCCTCCGGATAAAGCAAAGCGGAATAATGCGCCTGACCTTCCTGGAGCTTTGACGCATCATTCATGCTGATCCACTGCACGGCGTCCAGCGCCTGCGGCCCGCGAATAAGAATGTCGCCCATGTGTGAGACGTCAAACATGCCCACTCCCGTACGCACGGCCAGGTGTTCTTTAACCAGGCCGCCGCTGGATGGGTATTCGACAGGCATGTCCCATCCGCCAAAATCCACCATCTTTGCGCCAAGGCTGCGGTGCAGCGCGTTTAGCGCGGTTTTCCTGAGTGTCTGGGTTTCTGCCGTTGAAGACAAACTGTTTTTCCTTCCGAATGAATATCTTTCAGAATCAGCAGACAGAGTCCGCTGCGGGGCTGTGACGAACCCTTTAGGTTAACATTCGTATTTTGCATGGTCAATCAAGCGGAATTCCCGCTACTTATTCGCTCTAATATTCGCCCAGATACATATTTTCCCGCAAATAGGGCGTATCTTTAGAACATAAGTATGGGGTTCTCAACGTGCTGGTTCATTTGACGCCGTTTACGGAATACTGCGCAGCCAGCTTCCCGGCAATCTCAATGACAAGAGCCTGATGGACTACTATGCGGCGGTCAAGGCACATTCCAGAATCCTTAAGCCCAACATAACCCTGCTGGAATTCAGAGACATTGTTCAGTAAATCTTTCAACCACGGCCATTGCACTCCTGGCTGGCGCCGCCCCGGCCTTCCCTCAAGCTGCCAAGCCACGGATTATCGTGGCCCCTACTGACCTGCTTTATGGCAAATGCCGCGCCTTCCAGATGCTGACTGAAGGCAAGCGCACCAATCTCTATATAGTCCGCACCATTGCAGAGGCGTATTCCCTGCTCAATATCGTTGACCCTGAATTCCAGCCCATTTCCCAGGCTGCCAGCTAGCGTGCCAGGGCCCCGCAAGTCCATCAACCATCGTCCCGTTGCCTTGGCCCCCAAATCGCGCTAATCTGCCGTCTATGGCGAAAGACTTTGTCTGCATGATGTGTGACCAGCCGGAGAGAAGCTGCTCTTGCAACAAATACTGCGCACTCTGCCAGAGCCTGCATGACGTCCGGCTGTGTGAAGATGGCATCTATTATTGCCCTCCCTGCCGCGAAGCCTGTGACCTGCAAGCCCAGGCGAAAAATATGGATTCAGGCTGGTAACCGATACTCAACAACGGTTGGCTGCCCTCTCAGCCACTAAGATAGCTGCAAGGTGACACGCCGAAGCCGCATTTCCGAGCATCAGTCTTTGCAATTCTCCGCGTCTCCTCGCCTCGGCGGTGAAATCATTGAATATTACAGAGCTCTGGTCTCTCGTTACGGCCCGCAAAACTGGTGGCCTGGAAGGTCAAGCTTTGAAGTGATTGTGGGTGCCTACCTCACGCAAAACACCAATTGGAGCAATGTTGAAAAAGCCCTGGCCAATTTGCGCCATGCACGTCTGCTCAGTTTGACCGCCCTGCGTAAAGTGCCTCTGGCGGAATTGGAAATTCTGGTCCGACCATCCGGCTATTTCCGCCAGAAGGCCAGAAATCTCAAAACCTTTATCAGCTTTCTTGATGAGCATTACTCCGGCTCGCTCAGCCGCATGTTCGCCGAGCCCACAGAAAAACTCCGGAATGAACTTCTCACCCTCAACGGTGTTGGCCCGGAAACCGCTGACTCCATCCTGCTTTACGCCGGCAATCACCCTGTATTCGTCGTGGACGCCTATACCCGCCGCATGCTGGAACGCCACGGAATTATCACTTCGAAAACAAAGTATGAAGAAATCCGTTCGCTCATGGAACAAGCCCTCCGTAACGCCAACTCGGATTTACTTGCCGCCGATTGCGCAACGCCCAATCCGCGACACCCTGTCTCGCGCATGAGCAGTGCGCCGCGCAGCGAACTTGCGCAACATTACAACGAACTTCATGCCCTCATCGTAAGAGTCGGCAATCAGCACTGCCGGACTAAAGCACACTGCGAAGGTTGCCCTCTCGAACATCTTTTAAAACTCTGATCATGTACAACAGCTTGCCCCAGCCACGAATCCTACAGAGCAGATAGAAATGAAGAACAGAACAAATCAAGTTCTGTTCAGGGAAATCAAATTTGGGGGTACTTCATGCTTCTGTTACTCGGTATCGTTTTATTCGTGGTTTGGATCCTGGGGTTTGCGGCTTTTCACGTAGCCGGCGGCCTGATTCACCTGCTTCTGATTTTTGCCGTGATCTCCGTGATCGCGCACTTGATTACTGGAAGACGGGCCACAGTCTGATGGTGGCTTCTCGATAAAATATCTGGCCCGTCTTTTGCGGGCCAGTTTGTTTTCTCAATCACTTTACTGGTCCGGTTTGCGCTACCAAACTGTCGCCTTGGGGCAAGTTGGCCCCTTACTCTCTTTACCATCCGGCGAAACCTTACAGGCCGTGATGGCTGACGCAACCTTGCCCAACACTTTTCTATCTGATTTCAGCCGATCTTTTGTCGTCACCAGGCTCACAAGCAAGGTACTCTTCGCAGAGTCATAGACTGACATGAGCACAATTCGGACTTTGCTTCCGTTAAGCGCGAGCCGGCAGGTCAACGCTGGCTGATCCAATAACCTCATGTCTGGCGACACGGAAAAATCAGGACAGAATTGATGAGCCAGCTCCTCTGACGTGCGCGACGGAGGAATCTCTCCGTCAAAGTGATCGTATCTGCCGATGTTGCTGCGATAAGACACCGTGATCGACGGCACAAATACGGAAACAGGGCGCGCAGCAGAAGAATCGGCCTCCGTCGGCATACAGCCAGAAGGCCGCTTAAGAAAAAGCACAGTTCCATCTTCAGATCCCGCCCACTCCTTGGGCAATGCGCAAAAGCTTAATCCTGAAGGCAGCTTCATCATCAGGCCGAATTTATGGCTCACATAGGTTCGTGGTGCAGGTTTGGGCGAATAAGCGACATTCTGGTCCTGAAAATTTCCTGCCAGCACAGCTATCAATAAAAGAGCTGTCATCGTGGATTCCTCATCTCCGGTTTGGCCCAAAGCTGGCAGGGCAATCTATTCCGGCCACATCGCAAGCGCTGTTTTGCTCAGTATCTGTTCTTTTACAGAGTCAGGTAATGCCAGCTCTTTGAACTGGTCCAGATTCTGCTTGATATCTGGGATTCCCGGGCTCGGCCAGTCTGTGCCGAACAATGTCTTATGTGCGATCTCCTCCAGACGAGGAAAATACTTGAGCAGTATTTTCGGCGGAATTCCGCTGATATCCAGGTGCATGTTCTTGTGCCGGCGCAGCAGGAAGAATGCCGTCTGCATCCAAATCGGCCGGCCGCCATGCGCCATAAGTATTTTCAACTTGGGGAAATCAACCGCCACGTCGTCCAGAAAGATAGGATCGCCATACTTGTTGCGGGCCGCTGGAAAGATCGAAGTTCCCGTGTGGACCATCACCGGGATTCCGTTGGCCTCTGCTCCGCGATAAACAATTTCCAGCTCTTTCACGCCGTTCAGATAATCATTTGCGTAGAGCAATTGATGCGGCGGATGGATCTTGATCAGCCGTATGCCCAGGCGCACCAGCTTGTCCATTTCAGCCTGCACATTGAGTGAGTGCCGAGGATGCACGCTGCCACAGGAAATCAGCCGCCGTGGATCCTCTTTGCAGTAATCCGCCACCCACTGATTCACCTCATGTGTAAAGCCCATCGTGTCCGGCGCGACATAATTAATGAGTACCGCCCGCTCCACGCCAATGGAATCCAGATACTTCAACAGCGCCTTCGGCGACCGGCAATATTCCAGGATGTCTTCATAGTGCCCGCGCGCCTTCTTCATCACCTCAAGCGGCCCGGCCTTGAACATTTCCGCGGGTTGGATATGGATGTGGCAGTCAGTGATTTGCATTTTTTATTTTAATCCCGAGCGGAGCGAGGGAACCTATTCCCGAGCAATTGGACAAATCATTATCCAAAACCTATTTAGCTAATCGCCTTCCACCACTCCGGATCGTGGATTAGAATTCGGCCTCTTAAAGCTCCGAACTTCGGCCCTTCTACGGTGCTTCGCTTACTCGGTATAAGATCGACAACTCGAACACCGCGCCGACAAATAGTTACGATTTGTCCTTGCTCAACTGCCTTGATCAGTTCAGGCAATTTGCGCTTGGCGTTGGCTAAACTTACTTTCATAGACTTTCCAATTGGACAATGATCGCGTATAGGCCCAGTTAAGTAATTTGTAATTTTCGAAAACGCCTCTGAACTTTACCGCATCGTCAGCTCGCATACACCACACAAAATCGCCCGCAAATGTTCAAGGCCCGCGCTATTCACACAAAAGCTAAATACCAATTACTAAATACTAACTACTGGCGCACGCCATCACCGCCCGCTTCGCATACACCTTCACTATCTCGCGCCGATATTCCGGCGTGAGCCCTGAGGTGGTAAGCGGCTTGGCCATTTTTGCTGCGAGCTCACCCACCAATACGGCAACATGCTCGTCAATCTGTTTCCCCACCAGAGCGTTGTCCGCACCTTTTACCAGCAGCGGCGCAGGATTGACCGCCGTAATCGCCACACGCGCATCTTCCACCGGGCCGCCATCTTTCTTGAGCGCCACCGCCACGCCAGCCAGTGGATAATCAATCGATCCCCGTACGCGCAGCTTCATGTAACTTCCCTTCCAGCCCGACGAATATTCAGGCAGAAAGACACGCGTCAGCATTTCATTGCGCGCCAGCTTCATGCGCGCATCGCCCACGTTGGTATAAAAATCTTTTAAAGCAACGCGCCGCAGCCCGCCGGGGCCGGCAATCTCAAGTTCAGCCCCCAGACACAACAACGCAGGCGGCGTATCACCAGAAAAAGCCGCCCAGCAGAACTTGCCGCCGGGAGCCACGTGGCAAAGGTCGCCATCTTTCTTAATGCAAAACCCACATGACCGCCGCCACTGCAGTGACTGGTTGTACCAGACGCAGCGTGTGTCCAGGCATATATTGCCGCCCAGCGTCCCCATGTTGCGCAGGATGGGCGACGCCACCGTGATTGCAGCTTCATGCAGCACACGATAGTTACGCCGGATAAACTCTGAGTCTTCAATCGCGGAAAGCGGCGTGAGAGCGCCAATCTCCATACCTGCGCCTGGGCGCACATGGATTCCGTGGATTTCTTCAATCCCGCGGATGTCCATGACATAAGCGGGCGTAAACAGCTTCTGTTTCATTGACGGCAACAGATCGGTGCCGCCCGCCAGTATGGCCAGATCTTTGCCATGGCGCGCTAAAAAGTCCACGGCTTCACGCAGAGATCGTGGACGCAAGAATTTGAATGCAGGCAGAGACATTATTTCCTTGAAGAAGTTCCAGATTTATCATTCTCGACGATGAGTTTTCTGACAAGAAGAGTACCTCTGAATTGGCCGAGGTGGCCGTAATCGTTCGCATTGAAAATTCCCGTCGCAATAACATAGCGTCTATTTACTTCACTTCTCGAAATATGTAGGTTAGCAATGGGAGTGATCCATATCCCCTCGGTGCGTTGCCACTTGCCCGTTGTGTAAAGCGCACTATTTTCGAACTCCTGTAACAAAAATCCTCTAACTTCTATCGTCTTGTCATGAAATTGAGCCGGGTTGGCTAGGACGTCCGAAAGCGGGATTGTTTTTTCCTGTTGCGCATTCAATCCTGTTCCGATAATGAAAAGACACAAGACTACTAAACTAAATAGACTTGATCTGCGTTCATCTGCGCAAATCTGCGGCTGCTTTGCCTTTCTCCGCGTCTCCGCGCCTCCGCGGTGAAAATTAATTTTCACTTTGCGTCGCCCTCCGCGAAGGATCCAATTCATGTCTCTGCGGGCCTTTGCCTTTAAACCATAATGACCCGCCGTGCTCGCGGAACGCCGCAGGCGATGAAGGATCAGCGCCGGGCGTTATCTCCGGCGCTTTTTTCACTGCATGTTTGGCTTTCAGGGCTGCCAGCACACGCTCCGGCGTAAACGGAGACTCGTGCATCCGCACGCCCACTGCGTCATAAATTGCATTGGCAATGGCCGGGATCGTCGCGGCCAGTGAGCCTTCGCTCGCTTCTTTCGCGCCGAATGGCCCTTCGGGATCCACTGATTCCACAATGATCGCCTCGATTTCCGGCGACTCTGTGGCCGAAGGCGACTTGTACTCCAGCATCCCCGGATTCATCAGCAGCCCATCTTTCCACACCATTTCTTCCTGCAACGCCTGACCTAGCCCCATCCATACGGAGCCAATAATCTGGCCTTCCACAGACACAGGGTTCAGCGCGCGTCCACAATCATGCGCTGCCCAGACTTTGTGGACTTTCACTTCGCCGGTCTCTTCGTCCACGCTCACTTCTGCAACCTGAGCGGAATACGAATACGCTGGTGACGGTCCCACGCCCGCGCCTTTGAACGCTCCACCGCGAGCATCTTTCGGCGGTGCATAAGAGCCCGTGCCTGTGAGCGCTCCAGTAAAGTCAATGGCCGAGACTACGGCTTCTTCAAAACTCATCTGGTCTTTGGGACCTTCTTCTTTACGCTTCTGCTGCAGCGATCCTCTGAGCGTCTGCCCTTCCACCCGGCCTGAAACTTCTTTTACGCTTACGCCCTGTGCTTCAGCCTTGGCCGTGTGCTCCGCGCCCGCACCATTCGCATGGACAACTGGCTCCGCCGTACCTCGTTTCCACACGCGATCATCGCGCATGATCACATCTTCCGGAGCGCAGTTCATCTTGATTGCCGCGGCAGCCACAATCTTTTTCTTCACGTCCTGGGCGGAGCGCAAAGACGCATTGCCGTTCATGAAAGTCACGCGACTGGAATATGAGCCAATATCAATCGGAGTAAGGTCGGTGTCGGCGGCAATCACGCGGATGCGCCCCATCGTGATGCCCAATACCTCCGCCACAATCTGCGCCACCATTGTGTCGGATCCCTGGCCGATATCAGAAGCGCCGGTATACACCACCACGCCACCATCGCGATCAATTTTTATGTTCACTGTGGAATGCGGCATGTCTGAGCGGATAATGCTGTTGGCTGCCCCGCTTACATAATGACTACAGGCCACGCCCATGCCGCGCGCGGCGGGAAGCTTGCTGCGGCGCTCATGCCAGCCGGAGCGCGTTACCACCTGCTCAATGCATTCCGGCAGGCCATAACTCTGTACGCGCAAATTGTTTACCGTGATGCATGGCGGCTTCAGCAGGTTAATACGGCGTATCTCCGCCGGATCAATATCCAGCTTTGTGGCAATCTCGTCCAATTGTGACTCAAAGGCAAACCGCACATTCACCGTGCCGTGTCCGCGCATGGCGCCGCAGGCCGGCTTGTTCGTGAGCACGCGATAACCGTCATACTTAATATTGGGAATGTCATAAAGTGCGCCCAGCAGAGCTCCAGAATAAAGGATAGTCACCACGCCATAAGAGCAATACGCACCGCCATCCTGAATTACCTTGGCCGCTACCGAGGTTAGCTGGCCATCTTTTTTTGCGCCGATTTTCATATCGATAATCGTGCGCGGCCGTCCGCGATGCGCCCAGAAAACCTCTTCCCGCGTATAGGTAATTTTCACCGGTGCCCTGGCTTTGCGCGCCGCCACCGCCGCAATGATCTCCAGCGGAATCACTTCACTCTTGCCGCCAAACCCGCCACCCACCAGCGGCTTGATTACCCGGATTTGCTGCATCGGCAGCTCCAGCACAATGGAGAGCTTGTGCTGCAGATAATACGGGACCTGGGTTGAAGACCACACCGTCAGCCGTCCTGGCTGCCCGGTCTGTGAATCAATCTCAAACGATGCCAGCGTTGAATGCGGCTCCATAGCTGCGTGTGTAACTTCGCCCGCAACATAACGATGCTCCGTTACAAGATCCGCTTCCGCAAAACCCTTGTCCGGATCGCCAAATACATGGTGATAATCTTTTTCAATATTGTTGGGCCGTTGGGGATGAATCCAGTCATTCTCCGCTTTCATTGAATCTTCCGGATCGAACCACGCTGGCAAAGGCTCATACTCAATGTCAATCAGTTCCAGAGCGCGCTCCGCCAGCGCTTCTGACGTTGCCACCACGCAAGCCACGTTATCTCCAACGTAGCGAACTTTCTCCACTGCCAGCGCCGTTTCATCGTGACCGACAGGAAGAATGCCGTATTTATTTGGCGCGTCCGGACCAGTCACCACGCACACCACGCCCTCCAGGGCTTCGGCTTTTGATGTGTCGATACCCTTGATTCTGGCATGCGGATACGGTGAATGCAGTATCTTACCTATCAGCATTCCCGGCAATGACAGGTCATCAGCATACTTGCCCTGGCCCGTGGTTTTGCCGGCCGAATCGACCAGCGCAACGCGTTTACCGATAATGGAGAATTCAGACATTGTTTTTTCAAGCCAATATTTGGTGTGGTTTTCTGAAATCCCGAAACCGCCGATTTTGCGGTGAGGATCCCTATTCCCTTTACAAAAATTAAACGGCCCCTCTAATCCTAGCTCCAACCTTTGGCGGCTATAGGGTTCCCTCGCTCTGCTCGGGATTACACATAAAATCCGATCACCAGATCATCCGATCTTGCTTCCCTTCTGTTCCGCCTCTATCGCCGCTTTGATCGCCTGATACATCTGCGTATAGCCGGTGCATCGGCACAAGTTTCCGCTCAACGCGTGGCGTATGTCTTCTTCTGTTGGCTCAGGATTGCGGTCCAGCAGCGCTTTCACCGTAATCATGAAGCCAGGAGTGCAATAACCGCATTGCGCGCCGCCCCAGTCACCATAGGCTTTTTGGATCGCCACCAAAGCACCGTGATCGGCAATGCCTTCCACTGTCGTAATCTCAACTGCTGACTGTTCGTCCACCGCGCAACTCATCGCCAGCGTGGTGCAGCTCAGCACGGGGACGCCGTCCACCAGCACCGTACATGCTCCGCAAGATGAATCATCGCAGCCACGCTTGGAACCCGTAAGATCCAGTTCCTGGCGCAGGACGTCCAATAGCAGTTCGCTGGGCTCAATCGCCAGTTCGTGCGTGCGGCTGTTCACGCGGAGTTCTATGAGTTCTTTGCGCATCTGCTTTTAAAAATCCCGAACCGCCGATTTTGCGGTGAGGGATCCCTATTCCCTTTTTCTAAAATCCCGAATCCCGCGCAGCGGGTGAGGGATCACTACACTCTTAAAATGCAGATCAATTACTCATAACCCTGAAAATCTTCGCGGTTATAAGGCTCCCTCGCCCACTTCGCGGGATTCGGGATTTCAGCTAATACCCATAGTCCGTCTTCATCGCATACGCGTGCTGCTTCACGCCCAGATCTTCCACGCGCAATTTGCCCAACTGCTGAGCATATGCCGTCCGGTCCGCAACGCCACTAATCCATTTTCCTGCCCACGCTGCAAATTCTGCCTGGGTCTTGGTTTCTGTATGGTATTGCTGAAAAAAAGCGTCGTCACGCTTATAGTAGCCCTGCACCGGTGAAGGATGCGCGCCCAAAGGGCATTCCACCACCGCCGCCACCAGAAAACCTGGGATTACGGTGCGGTTAGGATCGCTGGCAATTTCCTCTTCGCTTACAATCTCTTCCGCGCAAACAATTACCTTCCTGGCCGAACGCATGCCTTCCAGCATCACGCCAAAGTTTCCCCAGCAATGCGCATTGCCATGCTTGTCCGCGCGCTGCACATGGACCACAGCCACGTCTGGCACCAGCGCTCGTACCGCCAGTAGAGTCTCTTTCGGCTCAAACGGAGAAATAATCTGGTAGAAAAAATGATTTCCCTTCGGCACATCGCTGCCCATCGCGGTCCGCGTCGGCAGAAACGGCACGCCCATGGCGCCCGCCTGCAACGCCAGCGCCAGCGTGAAATTCGTCATATCAAAGACGCGCAGCTTTTCGCCCGGCTTGCCCGGATTCTCAACTTCCGTTGCATGGCGGAAGTTATAGGCCGAGCCCATCATCACATTCCCAACCCATGCGGCCACCACGTCTTCAACACATCCCGCGCCAATCATCTGATCAAACAAAATGTCAGAGATTGGCCCAATCAGCCGCAGGCCGCGCCGCTTCTGCCGGATGATCTCATGCCCAGCGGCAAACGGAATCATCTGCTCCATCTGGAGCCCAAGAGCAACGCTTGAGCCATCAGGAACATGCTCCGTAATCGCCTGCCGCATTGTTACAACTTTGGACATCTGAACATGCGCCTTACAGCCCTAAATTGCTGAATTGAAACAACTTATAATAACATTGACAGCATATAAATTCAACGAAAATGATATGCTTCAGGCGCATGAAACGTCTGCGATGGCCGCTTTTACCAATCATTCTTATTGTGGCAGCATGGCTCCTGCTGCCCGGCATCGTGGAACGCAGGTTCAATCACACGCTCCATGCTCTGCTCCATCAGCCATCCGCTCAGGCTGAAGACTTGCACCGCAAGCTCATTGTTGCCGATCTCCATGCTGACAGTCTTCTCTGGGGACGCAACCTGCTGCATCGCAGCTCCACCGGCCACGTCGATGTGCCTCGGCTCGCCGAAGGCAATGTTACGATTCAGGCTTTTACTATTGTCACCACTTCCCCGCGCAAACTCAACATCTACAGCAACTCTAATTCCTCTGACATGGTGCGTTACCTCTCAATCTTTGAAGGCTGGCCCCCGCGCACCTGGAACAGCCCCAAACAACGCGCTCTTTACCAGGCAGCGCGACTACAAAAATTTGCCACGCAATCCCGTGGCGGACTTGTCCTCATCCGCTCTCACTCCGATCTCCTGCAGTTTCTCACCACGCGCGGCAGCTCGCATGTCGTCGCCGGGTTTCTTGGCGCGGAAGGTGCGCAGCCTCTTGAAGGCAATCTCTCAAATCTTGATGACCTTTACGCCGCCGGCTTCCGCATGATGGCACCAACTCATTTCACTGACACTGCCATCGGCGGCTCAGCTTCTGGCATGAGCAAAGGCGGCCTGAGCGCTCTTGGCCGCCAATGGGTTCGCGCCATGGAGGCTCATCACATGATCATCGATCTGGCACACGCCTCTCCCGCCACCATACGCGACGTCACGGCTATAGCATCGCGTCCATTGCTTGTTTCACACACCGGCGTAAAAGGCACCTGCAATAATCCGCGCAATTTGTCTGACGAAGAACTGCGCGCTGTGGCCCGCACCGGAGGCGTCATTGGCATTGGCCTGTGGGAAACCGCTACTTGCGGAACTGACGCCAACGCTGCCGCCCGCGCCATTCGCTATGCGGCAAATATTGTGGGAGTCGATCACGTTGCGCTCGGCTCAGACTTTGATGGCGGTGTTACCGCGCCATTCGATGCCAGTGGCTGGCCGCTCATTACAGAGGCTCTCTTGAAGCAAGGCTTCTCCGAACAGGACATTCACAAGATCATGGGAGAAAATGTGGTGAGAGTGTTGCTTGAGACACTGCCAAACTAGCTCAAGTTGCCGGGTCTGTTAAGCATCATTTGCTCATCTTAATCATACTTAACTAGTTTATTACCTTCGTTATGCTGCGCCATAGCTAGATGAAGGTAAACTCTGGCCTATGAAGCTCATCGCTAAAATAGCTGTTCTGATCCTGGCAAGCCTTCTACCGGCTCTTGCGCAAAACACCTCTGACGGACCTGCCTCGCTGGGTGATGCCGCCCGCGAACTCAAAAGTGAAAGTAAAACTCCAGCCAAGGCCAGGTTCTCCAATGATACCGAGCAGCTGCGCAAACCTGCGATCCCAGATGTTGCAACCATCGGCCACAACAATCTAGACAACATTTTGCAGGCGATTGACTCATACCGTAACGCACATAAACTGCCGGAAACAGAAGCGGCCATTCGCGACTGGTACAACCAGCAGCTTGCACTCCGCAGGAACGCGTTTGCTGAAAACAAGAAGATTGCCCAGCGGCAGGAAATAATCAACGCCAATCCGAATGACGTTCACCCGAACAATCACGACGAATACGTAAATCTGCGGCGTACCGCGGAAAGCGCTGATCGCGACCAGCAACGCCAGATCAAGCTCAACGACCGCCTCATTGCAAGAATCCAGCAGAACTTTGAGACCATTCGGCCTGAGCTGCAAAAAAGATATGGGATGAATGTAGATTGGTTCATCATCTGTGAAGATGAGGCATGTAGTTACTGAGTTAACGAGACATGCAGACGGGCAATCACGGTTTTAGCGACGGCGAAGCGCTGCTTCTGCCATGACTAGAATGTAATGATCACTGCCCTCAAGTGTTTTCATAGCACCTTCATATTGCTGGCGCTCTAGCGGATTATCACGGTCCCTTGCATAAGCGGCCTTGAGCAGGCTGGTGATTCTATTCTCGTATTCTTCATCAACGCCATAGAGCAGTTCTTCAGGAATGTCCTTGGGCGATTCTGGATCTTGCTCACTAAATAAGAGCAATTTCTGCTCATCATCGGACAACGGCGTTCCCTGAACCACTGCCTCGGCGTTAATTTTCCCCGCCAGAAATTTCTTTGCGCTCATGTGAGAAGAAAATATCACTTAGCTTGTCCAGAAGCCCTTCGTATCGTACTCCCGGATTGCCTTCAACTCCGCCGCATTCGGTTCCGGCGTCGGCTTCACGTCATCGGCAACTTTCAGCTTCCATCCCGTATTTGCCAGCACATCATCCACCGTTACCTGAGGATGGTAAGTAGAAAGATAGGCTTCCGCGTCATCCCCAAAGCGCAGCACGCACTTGCTGGTTATCACCGCCGAAGGGCCACCACGCGGCAAGCCCACACGCTTGCGCCATCCCGCGCCTTCACCGTTGCCAGGGCTTGTAATGTAATTCACGCGCTCCGGCAGCCGGTGCTTGCCATGCTCCAGCAAAGAAACAAACCGATGCGCCATGGACGCGATATCGCACGCGCCGCCCGAACCTGGCAGCCGTACCATGCCATTCTTGCCCTGTACGTTTTTGCTTTGAACCAGTGTGGAATTCAGATTGCCGTATTTATCTACTTCTGCCGCACCCAGAAATCCCAGGTTCACGCGCCCTGACTGCAAAAGGCTCATCACTTCCAGCATGCCCAGGCACTGCGTAGCGCCTTTGATGTTCGGTGGATCAGCCATGGTATAAATCAGCTCAGGCGACGGGGTGGAGCGGATGACGCCATTTTCAAACAGGCCAATGGCATTCGGAGCATGCGTCTTCTTGGCGACAACAAACGCTATCAGCGGCAGCCGCATGCCGACAAAGACAACCTCGCCGTCTTTGATCTCGCGCGCCGCCGCAACAACCATCAGTTCGTTGAGTGTGTATTGCATTCAGTTTCTTTTCTGAAATCCCGAAGCGGAGCGAGGGATCGCTATCGTAACTATGAATTGTACCCAATACGACTTGTAGCTGTAGGAATCCCTCACGCATCCGCGTGTTCGGGATTAAAAGAAAATTCGAGGGAACCTTACGTTCCCAAAAGAACATAGGGTTCCCTCACTTCGTTCGGGATTAAAACAAAAAACCTACTGCACCGCGTTCAGCGCGCTCTTCCGTACTTCGCCAATCGTGATCAGCGGATCTTTGGCGCCAGTCTTGGGCGCGATCCACTTCTTTTCCGATCCGATAATATCCATTAGCAGCTTCTTGTCCCCGGCCGTCGGCAGCCAGGTTTCAAGCTCCTGCTTGTATTCTTTTTCGTCCATCTGCCGCCCGGTCTGTGGATGGAACATCTGGTTTTTCCAGCGGCCAATCATGCGGTTGAACTGGATATTCGGGCAATATAGCTCCGTGCTTCCCGGGCGCTGGCCCGCACTGATACGCTTCACCAACCCTATGCATTCGTCGCGATAAAGGTGGCGATTATAGTCATTCAAATTTTCCAGGTCCGGAGACGTCTCATTTTTCAACTCGTCATAGCGACCCTTCAGCCCCCATGTATAGGCCCATTGCGCGGACGAAGAATGGTCCGTGCCAAACAAATCATAAGCGCTGGAAATCCACTTATTCAGGTACTTCTGCATCAGCCAGCCCGGAACCACGCCAGCTTCGGCAATGCGCGCCAGCCCCGTGTTACCCGTGCCCATGTGGAAGGCCTCTTCCCGCAGCATGTAACTCATGGAGCGGCCAAGAGGTGCGAAGGCCGAATATTTCAACATCTGCAACTGGAACTTTCCGTCGCGATCGATAAAATCAGTGAAAGCAAAAAAGTCCAGCCAGTTGTTGCACTCTTCGTTAAACGATCCCAGCAGGCGCTTGTTTTCATACGCCTTGCGCTCCAGCATTTTCTGCGCTTCCACTTTTCCCGTGGTGCCGAAATGGTCAATCAGCAAAGCGCACATTTGCCAGCCATGGCGCATCTCCTCAATCATCACGCGTGTGAGCGACGAGCGGTCATAGTCCGTGGGCGCAGTCTCAAACAGGTGGCGCTGCTGCTCCACGCTGGCAAACTCCGTATCGCCCTGGTAGACGATAAGGTTCATCAGCGCATCGCGCATGTTCTGCGTAGGAATCTGGCGGACGTTTTCCCACTTGCGCCGGCCTTTGTAATAACCAAAAGAAATTTCTTCCGTCTCAATGGCGCCGAACAGTGTGTCAAACTTAAAGCCCTGGATGGCATCATTATTCACGCCAATCTCTTCGCGCCATTCTTTAAACAGGCCTTCCCAGTCACTGAATGTTCCGATCTTGTGTATTTTTCCCGGCATGACAACTCCTAATCTTGTATTGAATTCGCCTGCGACCTGCGCCTAGCGATATCCCATTTCAGGGATAAACTTGATCTTGCTTTTTACGAACATTCCGCTGCCGCGTGCAATCTCTTCGTTTTGATCGTTGTATAAAACGGCCTCTGCGAGAAACGACGATCCACCGCCCCGCACCACCTTACCCACGGACCGCATTGTTCCCGCCGTAACTGGCGCATGCAGGTAGAGATTGAAATTACTGGTCAAAACAAAATAGTCGTCCACCAAAGAGCTCACGGCAAAAAAGGCAGCATCGTCCAGACTTTTGAAATACACCGAACCATGCACGGCATTGGCCGCATGGAAAAATCTGCTGTGCACCTCAGTCTTGATCTCGGCTGTTCCGTGGCCTATCAAAATTTCCGGTTTGAAGAACTCATTGATCGGCGCTGCCAGATACATGCGCTCCAGCCGGCGATAATGCTCTTCACCGATCATCGAAGTTGCAGGTGCAGTCATAATTTCTTGAAGCCCATATCTTCTATCTGCACTAATATTGCTTACGGCTCTCGTCTCTTCCTGTCCTCACCGACAGGGACAAACAAAACCCGCAGTCCAACCATGTTTAGCTAAGAGCCAAAGGCTAAAAGCTGCTCCTCACAGGTTCATCCAAACCGACTTCAATTCCGTGTAATGCTCAACGGCGTGCATGCCCAGTTCGCGGCCAAAGCCGGACTGTTTGAAACCGCCGAATGGGAGCGCTGCATCCATCACACCATAGGTGTTGATCCAGACTGTGCCTGCTTTCAGCCGACGCGACATCTGATGCGCCTTCTTCAAATCATTTGTCCAGACCGCGGCCGCCAGACCGTAAACATTTTTATTGGCGAGTTCCGCAACCTGCTCAATATCGTCAAAGGTAAGCGTGGCCAGGACGGGACCGAAAATTTCTTCCTGGGCAATCTTCATATCGTTGTTCACACCGCCAAAGATTGTCGGCTCAATAAAGTAACCGTTATCGCCATTGACTTGCGCGCGTTTACCCCCGGCCAACACCTGCGCGCCTTCTTTCTTACCCGCCTCAATGTAGCTAAGAACAGTCTGCATCTGCTTTTCGCTCACGATCGCGCCCAGCCGCGTCTTGGGATCCATTGGATCGCCGAGCTTTATCTTCTTAGATGACTCAACCAGCTTGGTCATGAACTCGTCTTCAGCTTTTTTCTCAATAAACAAACGCGAGCCCGCACAGCAGACCTCGCCCTTACCGTAAAAGATGCCGTTGAGCGCGCCTTTCACGGCTGAATCCATTTGCGAATCGGCAAAGACAATATTCGGCGACTTGCCGCCCAGCTCCAGCGTTACACGCTTCAGCGTATCCGCTGAGCTGCGCATAATCTCTTTACCCACGGAGGTCGAGCCCGTAAACGCAATCTTGTCGACGTTCGGATGCTTCACCAGCGCAGCGCCCGTTTCAGGACCGCCAGTGACGATGTTCAGAACGCCGGCAGGCAATCCAGCCTCAAGCGCCAACTCTCCGAAACGGAGAGCCGTAAGCGGTGTCTGCTCAGCGGGCTTAAGCACAACCGTATTGCCACAAGCCAACGCCGGCCCCAGCTTCCAGCTCGCCAGCAGCAATGGGAAATTCCAGGCAACAATCGCACCAATCACTCCCACCGGCTCACGCAGTGTGTAAGTAAATGCATTGCTGAAGCTGTTCACCGTTTCGCCGTGAATCTTCGTGGCCCATCCCGCGTAATAACGGAACACGTCAGCTACCATCGGCATGTCCACATAGCGCGACTCAAAGATCGGCTTGCCGTTGTTCAGCGTTTCCAACTCGGCCAGCTCTTCAATGTTTTTGTCGATCAAGTCAGCAATGCGCCAAAGAATCTTGCCGCGCTCGCTGGCAGACATCTTGCGCCACGGGCCGCCCATGTCATCAAATGCTTTGCGCGCCGCCGAGACAGCCTCGTTGATTCCGCTGATGCCACCTTCGGCGACCTGTGTCAGAATCTCGCCGGTGGCGGGATTGAATGTGTCAAAAGAATTGCCGCTTCCCTCTGACCATTTGCCGTCGATGAGCAGTTTGCCTGGTGTAACTCTTGCCTTGGTTGCTGCAATCATGATTTTTAGCCTTTTTCAGAAATCCCGAATCCCGCAGAGCGGGTGAGGGATTCCTATTCGTTTCCATGCACTTTAGGTTGCACGATTCTCAATTCCTGAAAACTTCATATTGATATAGGGATCCCTCGCTCCGCTCGGGATGTAACTATTCTGAAATCCCGAACCGCTGGTTTTCGCGGTGAGGGATCCCTATCGTCTTTCATGAATCAAAGTGCCTCAATACAGCCCTTTTGTTATTCGTAGCTATAGGGATCCCTCGCTACGCTCGGGATTTCAGAAAAAGCTTCCTGTCTTTTCAGTTCTATTTCATTTAACTACTATTTCGCTTTAAACGTCGCCGGCCGCTTCTCTACATACGCCGCCAGACCTTCTTTTGCATCTTCGCTGGCGAACAAGCGCTGTTGTAGTTCGCGCTCCACGGCGAGAGCCGACTCCATCGGGACTTCCCAGCCCGTCTGCACGGCCCGCTTGATGTTACCCACGGCCTTTGCGGCTTTGTTCGGCGGGGTAAACTGGCGCGCATATTCCATGATGTTTTCCATGAAATTGTCGCGCTCGTAAATGTCATTCACGATGCCCATCTCCTTCGCTTCTTCAAAAGTGAAGGTGTTGCCCGTGACCATCAATTCAATCGCTTTGCTCTTGCCGACTATGCGGCTCAGGCGTTGCGTTCCACCGGTGCCGGGAAGGACGCCCAGATTGATTTCCGGCAGACCGATTTTGCCGGCATCGCGCCGCGCAATACGGATGTCCGCCGCCATGGCGATTTCCAGTCCACCGCCCACGCAGTGGCCGTTGATGGCTGCAATCACCAGCTTGGGCGTGTGCTCCAGGCGAAGCAGCATCTCATTGGCATGCAGGCAGAAATAATATTTAAAGGTAGGATCGACGGTGGAGAGCATCTTGATATTTGCGCCGGCGGAGAAGAATTTATCGCCCGCTCCGGTCAGCAGCAGCACGTATACATCGTTGTCCATGCGCGCCTTCAGAATGCTTTCGTCGAGTTGCCGGTTCATCTCATAGGTGTAAGTATTTGCCGGCGGATCGCTCAGCTCAATGATCGCCACGCCGCCTTCAACGCGGTAGTTGACCAGGGTCTTGTTTTCCGTTGCTGTGATTGTAGCCATGGTTCAAAGCTCCTTATAGATTTCCGAATCTGAATTTCTAATCTCTGTCTGACATCAGGCATTTGCCCTGAGAATTTTTCTTCCTGACCGGATTCAAAACACCCCGCAGAAACATGTTGCTCATTTCTTCTGCCAGCTCTTTGGCGTTCAGGTCCACGCGTGGGTTGTGCCAGGTGTAAATCCAGTTGATCATGCCGAACAGGCCCAGCACGGCAAGGCGTCCGGAAAATTGTAGTCCTTTTTCCTTGCGCAGATCTTCCAGCAACTCCAGGCAGATGCGGTAGTACTCGCGCTTGATGCTCCTGATCTCAGTTCCGCGGCCATTCTTGAGCGTTTCATCTTCATGCGTCAGGACTTTCATGGCATCTTTGTTCGCCAGAAAATATTCCAGATGGTTTTCAATAAAGACGCGGACACGCTGCTCCGCGCCTTTCGTGCCTTTCAGCCGCTCTTGTGCCCGATCAATGATGGTCCGGAACGTGTGTTTCTGAATCAGATAAAGCAGCTCTTCCTTGGAATCAAAATAATGGTAAAGCCCCGCCAGTGACATGCCTGCAGCCCGGGAAAGATCGCGCATGGAAGCGCCTTCGTATCCTTTTTCACAGAAGATGCGCGCGGCATAGTGCAGCACTTTAGCCAGCCTGCGATCAAAGCGGGAATCCACGATCTCAGCTTCAGATTTTCCAGCCGAAGCGGCGAGACGAACCTTGCGGCCATTGAAGGGCGCGCCAGCCAATCGAGTTTCTACAGTGGATAGGGCCATTAGAAACTTACCGAACGTTCGTTCGAATATTTATTATGACGCACAGGGGCGTGGGACGTCAATTTTACCGGGAGGAAAGCTGAAAACAGCCCTGAAAATAGTGGACAATAGGTTTTTGCATTTAAGGGACCTCTCATGGACCAACGTATTAAGGATTTGCTTACCCAGACATATAAGGCATTTAACCATCGCGACGTGGATGCGGCGCTGGCCAATATGCAAGCCGATGTTGACTGGCCCAACGGCATGGAAGGCGGCAGAGTCCACGGACACAAGGCGGTCCGCCAATATTGGCTGCGGCAATGGACCCAGATCAATCCTCACGTGGAGCCGCAGGGGTTTCGTCTTGATCCAGCCGGCGCAACCGTTGTTGACGTGCATCAGATCATCCGTGATATGGATGGCAAACTTCTGGCTGACAGAATGGTGGAGCACGTCTACCGCATCCGTGATGGACTCATTGCGTCCATGGAAATACGCGAAACCGCACAAAGCCCCACTCATGATTGAAATCTACCGTTCTGCCGTCCATTCAGATTTACCCGCAGATTTACCAATTTTTTGCGCCCTAGGCCGCCACTATATAAACAACAGGCATAGATTTTCTGAAAAGCGCCAGGTGCTCCCTTGCGGGGCAACTAACCTTGTTTATCTCCGCGTTTTTCGCAGCTTAAACAGACAAAGGGTTTCGAAAGTTGTTCCAGAAGGCATGTGACTGCTGTCACATACCCCAGAAACGAAAATCAATAAATTTTCGACGGGTGGACTGAGAAACTCCAAGTTCAAACAACTTGGTCCCCTTCAGGAGAGATACAAAAAATGCACACTAAGAATTTCAAGCACTCATTTAACCCGGCGACCAGGTTTGCAATCGCTTTCATATTGACGGCGGTCATTGCATTTGCCTCAGGCTGCGGTGGCGGCGGGGGATCAACCACTGCAGCGGGCCCCACACCCACACCCGGTGCAGGCACAACTTCCACGCAGGTCCGTTTTGGCGACGCGCCAGCAGATAGCGTTATCTCATTTGAAGTTTCAGTATCCGCATTAACGCTCACACCAGCAGGCGGCGGCACACCGATTTCCGTGACCGTTCCCGCTAACAATCGCATTGAGCTAACGCATCAGTCTGGCAAGTTCGAGCCATTTGCCGCTGGCAATCTGCCGCAGGGCACATTTTCTGCCGCGAACCTGACGCTTGCAAATTCCGAACTCACGTTCCTGAGCAGCACTGGAACTCCGGTACACATCAACGGTCCGGCAAGCGCTTCTGTCTCAATTCCGCTCAGCCCGAACCTAACGATCGGCACCAGCCCACTCGTCCTGAATATTGATGTCAATGTGGGAGCTTCCGTTACCACTGCTGCTGGCGTAGTGAACGGTATAGCATTTACTTCCACATCATTCACCATCACCGCCAAAGCACCGGGCGTAGCCAACAACCAGCAGGATGACGACGGCGAATTTGAAGATACGGTTGGAACCGTCACCGCAGTAAACGGCACCAGTTTCACCTTTCAGGTTGGTTCAACAGGTTCATCGCTTACCTTTGCCACCGACGCCACTACAGAATTTAAAGATGGCGTCACGGGCGTAGCCGGATTGCTCAACCAGGTTGTGACCGTGGAAGGCTTCACCAAGTCTGACGGCACCCTGTTCGCCAAGGAAGTGGAAGGCCTGGAAAACCAGAATGGCGGAGAACTAGAAGGCCTGATCACCTCCATCAGTGGAACCACGCTAACGGTAACGGCGCAGGATGGAATCGGAAATGGCTTTGACGACAGCAAAGTCGGCGCTAGCTTTACCGTAAACATTGCCGGACTCAACGCCAGCAAGTTCCGCGTAAATACCGGCAACGGCTTTGGCGGAAGCAATCTGCCCAACGCAACCTTCCCCTTCGATGCAACGTCGATCCGCGCAGGACAGCGCATTGAAGTGGATCTGGATACACCGGTACCGGCGGCCAATGGCGCCATCACTAACCCGGACAAGATCAAGCTACAGCAGCAGGGCATTGCGGGAACAGCCTCGAACGTAACGGCAAGCACATTCGACCTGAACCTGGCGACTGACTCGGCTCTGACAACGATCTCCGGCCAATCCGTGGTGCATGTGACCAGGGTTTCCGCCACTGACACTCGCGTGACGCTTTCCAACGGCGCTGCGGTGAATGTACGCGGCCTCCTCTTCTGGAACGGAACGTCCTGGCAGTTGATCGCGCGACGCATTCGGTAACAAAGAAGTCTGTACGCTCCTTAAATGGCCGCATCCCACTCAGGATGCGGCCTTATTTTTTGCCCTGCCCCGCCCCGCCATTAGCCAATCTGCCTTTTCCAAAGCCCGCTGCTAACCGCTTCCGCCCTTCCCAGTCCAATTTGCTTGACATGCCATATATCTCGTCTCAATATATTGCATAACAATATATGCCTAAACAACCCTTTGACCGCGAACTCAAAAAAGGCAGCGCAGAGCTGCTGATTCTTTCCCTGGTAGAAGACCGCCAGCGCCACGGCTATGAGATCAGCAAGCTGATCGAATCGCGCTCAGAAGGCACATTGAGCTTCAATGTGGCCTCGCTTTACCCCATGCTGTATCGGCTGGAAAAGCGCGGCTGGCTCCAGGGCCGCTGGGTGGATAAAGCAGGCCAGCGCCGCCGCCGATATTACCGTTTGACCGCTGCAGGCAAGAAAGTGCTGCTGGCGCAGCGCTCTCATTGGCAGGCCTTTGTTGCCGCCATTAACCAGATTGCGGGGATTGAAAATGCCTGACTTTAAAAGTGAAGTTCGCCAGCGCCTTGCACGTTTGCATCTTGAACCCACGCGCGAAGCCGCCATTGTGGAAGAGATGGCCCAGCATCTGGAGCAGCGTTTTGAAGAGCTGGCCGCGCAGGGTCTCAGCGCTTCTGCTGCCCGCGATGCAGTGCTCAAAGAGCTGAACACGAACGAACGTCTGGAAAAAGACCTGCTGCAGGTGGAAAGATCTGTTGGCTTTGAACCGGCCCTGCCCGCATCGCCCAGCTTGCGCGGAACACTTGCGCGGCTTGGCAGAGACTTCCGTTATGCGCTGCGCACCTTGCGGCTCAATCCCATGTTCACCGCAGTCGCAGTGCTGTCACTGGCGCTGGGCATTGGGGCGAATACATCCATCTTCCAGTTGCTTGACGCTGTTACGCTGCGCAGCCTTCCGGTTAGAAAGCCGGATGAGCTCATGCTCATTAATGCTCCCAACGCAAAAGGACGCTCGGGCAGGACCAATGGCTCTGCGCCCATTTTCAGCTATGCCATTTACGAGCAAATCCGCGATCATCAGGAAGCTTTTTCAGCGCTAGCCGTCTGGCAGTCAACAAACTTCAATATGACCACTGGTGGGCGTGTCCGCTCTGCCCGCGGACTTTTCGTGAATGGTGATTTCTTCAAAACCCTGGGCATTCGTCCGGTGCTTGGCCGGCTTCTCTCTTCCGCCGACGATCAGCGTGGCTGCGCGCTGCAAAGTGCCGTAATCAGTTATGGATATTGGCAGAAAGAGTTTGGCGGAAAAGACTCCGCGCTCGGCAGCAGGCTCACGGTGGAAGGCAATCCGGCAGAGGTGGTTGGAGTTACCCCCGCTGGATTCTACGGTGTGGAGGTTGGCCGCGCTTATGATGTTGCAGTACCGCTTTGCAGCGAGCCGGTCATTAACGGCGAGCAAGTTCTCACCAACCGCCGCGACGGCTGGTGGCTGGCCATTATTGGACGTCTTAACCCCGGCTGGACATCTGCCCGTGCAACAGCACAACTGGAAGCCATCTCACCAGCAACTTTTCAGGCCACTCTTCCGCCTACTTATCATGAGGAGGATGCCAAACAATTTCTGCTATGGAAGCTGGCGGCCCAGCCCGCTGGCACTGGGCTCTCAAGGTTGCGCAGAAATTATGAAGAGCCGTTATGGATGCTGCTGGCGATTGCCGGAACTGTCCTGCTGATTGCCTGCGCGAACCTTGCCAACTTGATGTTTGCGCGTGCCAATGTTCGCGAACGTGAAATCGCTGTGCGGCTTGCACTGGGCGCTTCGCGGATGCGCCTGATGCAGCAGTTCCTCACAGAAAGCCTGTTGCTCTCCGGTATTGGCGCAGCCGCGGGAATTTTGGTGGCGCAAGTGCTCACGCGTGTTCTGCTGTCATTTTTGAACACGCAATTCGCCAGCGTCTCACTGGATCTTGGGCTCGACTGGCGCGTACTTGGATTTGCAATGGCTGCCGCAGTTCTTACCTGTCTGCTCTTTGGGTTAATGCCGGCCATTAAGTCAACGGCCACACCGCCAATCATGGCCATGAAAACCGGCGGCCCGGGTGCCAGTTCCGGACGTGAGCGCTATGGTCTTCGCCGTGGCCTGGTGGTGGTTCAGGTTGCCATGTCCATGGTCTTGCTGGTGAGCGCGTTTCTTTTTGTACGGAGCTTTCAGAACCTTGTCAGCCAGGACCCCGGTTTCAGGCAGAGCGGACTGCTGTGGGTGGACTTTGATTTAACACATCTCAATCTTCCTACTGGCCAACGCATCCGTTACAAGCAGCAGATGGCGGAGCGCATGCAAGCTCTCCCCGGCGTGGACTCCGCGGCAGAAATCGATATTGTTCCTCTAAGCGGGAACGGATGGAATGACTACGTAAAGTTTTCTGATCCGAAAAAAGAAGTACGCGAAGTCTCGAATTTCAACCGCATAGGTCCCGGGCTTTTCCATACCATGGGCATTGGGCTCCTTCAAGGGCGCGATTTTGGCGAGCAGGATACGTTGCATTCACCGTTGGTCGCTATTGTGAATGAATCATTTGTGCGCAAGGTCCTGAAGGGAGAAGAGCCATTGGGCAAGACCTTTCGCGTGGATTTAGGGGTTGGCATTCCGGAAACTCCGTATCAGATTGTTGGCGTGGTGAAAGATACGAAATACATAAACCTTCAGGAAGAGTTTCAGCCGGCAGCATATCTTCCCCGCTCGCAAGACAGCAAGCCGGATTTGGACAACTCCATCATTCTGCACTCTGATCTCGCGCTGGAATCTCTTACTTCTTCCATTGAACGCAGCACTGCAGAGTTGAGCCCGGAGATTGGTATTCAATTCATCGTGTTCAAAACCCAGATCCGTGACACGCTTCTGCGTGAACGGCTGATGGCATCGCTTTCAGGATTTTTTGGATTTCTTGCCGGATTGCTCGCGACGATGGGCTTATATGGAGTGATTTCTTATATGGTATCGCGGAGGCGGAACGAAATTGGCATACGCATGGCCTTAGGCGCTGATCGCGGACGCGTGCTGGCGCTCATCATGCGCGAAGCCGGTGTTCTGGTTGCGCTTGGCTTGCTGATTGGCACAGGACTGTCTCTTGTTTCTACCCGTGCCGCGACCTCATTGCTTTATGGCTTGAAGCCGCATGATCCTTTAACTCTGGCGCTGGCCGCTCTATCACTGGCCGCAGTATCGGTAGCCGCAAGTTATCTGCCGGCTTTTCGCGCAACTCGCATTCATCCAACTGAAGCGCTACGCGAAGAGTAGCCTGAAGAAACATCTGCGCCGGGCTTACAGCCGGTAACCCGGCTGCAAGCAGGCGCGATGCATGAAAAATCTTATTACCAGCGAGGTTCGCGAGGCTGGCGTGCATGCCCCTGATAATCGTCTCTGCTGTTCCCGCCGCGATCGCCTCTGCCGCCGCCCCCACCCCTTGAGCCGCCGCCGCCCCGGAAACCACCACCACCGCCGCCAACTTTCGGCCGGGCTTCATTCACGGTAAGCGCGCGCCCGCCGGAATCTTTACCGTTCAGTGCCGCAATGGCCTTGTCCGCTTCTTCATTGTTTGACATTTCCACAAATCCAAAACCACGCGAACGTCCTGTGGCGCGGTCTGTGACTACCGTGGCGCTGTCTATTGCTCCGAAAGGTTCAAACATCGATCGCAGTTCGCCTTCAGACAGGCTGAAAGAAAAGTTACCAACAAAAATCTTCTTCATGGAGGTCCTTTACATCTCTTGTGAGGATTCGAATGTTACTCAGCAGAAATAGGCAGGCGACAAAGCAGCGACGCGTCTATCAGAGTCGAGAACGGACAAATCATAGCAGGTAAAGAGGCCATACTCCACCGGAATCAAGTGTGTGAGCAGCTTTTGGCCCCCAATCCTTATTATGTCTGCTACCAGACATATAACGTAGACATCCCGGTTCCAGCCGCCGCAATCTTACTTATGTTAAGAAAATAAAATCCCGCCCCAAGAGGACTTATGCCACATTTTGTTCGTGATATTGAGGAGATTCGGAAACGCGCCATTCATAAAATGGAAGATGGCGCAGTGACCGAGAGCTACAAAGGCGACGTAAATAAGACGATTGAAATTCTGAATGAAGCCCTGGCCACAGAGATTGTCTGCGTGCTGCGCTATATGCACCATTACTTTATGGCCACAGGCGTTCACGCCAAAAGTGTGGCCGATGAGTTTAAAGAACACGCTGACGACGAACGCGAGCATGCCAGTTCGCTGGCGGAACGGATCCAGCAACTGGGCGGCAAGCCTGACTTCAATCCCAAAGGTCTGCTGGAGCGCTCCATCTCACAATATGTGGAAGGCGAAACGCTGGCCGATATGATCCGCGAAGATTTAATTGCCGAACGCATGGTGGTTGAGGTTTATAAGAACATGGTCCGCTATTTTGGCGACAACGATATTACCACGCGCATTCTGGTGGAAGAACTCTTGAAAAAAGAAGAAGAGCACGCCAGCGATCTTTCTGACCTGCTTTACATCACGAACCCGGAGACGGGCAAGTCTGAAGGCGAAGATCCTGGCACTAACCCGCTCAATAGGACAACCACAGAACAGCTACAGACTGAAGACAAGCAGGACAGGAAGAAAAAGCCGGCGGCATAGGAAGCAACTGGCAATTAGCTAAACAAAATAACCGCAAAGGACGCAGAGCAATCTTTGCAAACGTTGCGCACTTTGCGGTTTATTTTTCTGAAATCCCGAATTCCGCACAGCGGGTGAGGGATCACTATCATCTTCTAAATCTTCATAGCCCATCTAAGCTACTGCCTTCACAAGCTGAAAATCTTCGTTGCTATAGGGCTCCCTCGCTCTGCTCGGGATATAGAAAAAACTCTTTGCGCCCTTCGCGTCCTTTGCGATGAATCTGTTTTAGCTGAATGCCAATTGCCAGTTGCTAGTTGCTTATTCCCAGTTGCGTCAGCATAAACGCATAATCAAAAGCAATTTCCTTCAGGTGTTCATACCGGCCGGAAGCACCGCCATGCCCGGCAGCCATGTTAGTTTTCAGCAACAATACATTTTTGTCAGTTTTCAGTGTGCGCAGTTTGGCTGTGTATTTCGCTGGCTCCCAATACATCACCTGGCTGTCATTGAATGAGGTCTTCACCAGCAGCGCCGGATATGCGCCTTTTTTCAGGTTGTCGTAAGGCGAATAAGTCAGCATGTAATCGTAAGCCGGCTTCTCATTAGGATTGCCCCACTCTTCATACTCGCCCACAGTAAGCGGCAGTGACGCATCCAGCATGGTGTTCATCACATCCACAAACGGTACGTGAGAAACCACCACCTTGAATAGATCAGGACGCAGATTGGTCACAGCCCCCATCAGCAACCCGCCTGCGGAACCGCCTTCAATCGCGATCTTCTCGCGCGAGCCGTATTTGTTTGCCACCAGATATTCCGTGCAGGCGATGAAGTCCGTGAAGGTGTTCATCTTGTTCATCATCCGGCCAGCATCGTGCCATGGCTTGCCCATGTCACCGCCACCGCGGATATGCGCGTATGCCATCACCACGCCGCGGTCCAGCATGGAGAGACGTGTGGAACCGAAAGTCACAGGCAGAATGGCGCCGTAAGATCCGTAAGCATAAACATAAAGCGGATTGGAGCCATCCGCCTTTTTCAGGTCCTTGCGATACACAATTGAAACCGGTACTTTTGTGCCATCTTTGGCCGTGGCCCACACCCGCTCAGACTGATATTTGGCAGCGTCATAGCCACCCGGAACTTCTGTCTGTTTCAGCAGCGTGGAAGCGTGTTTCTCCGTGTCATAATCAAACACTGAAGCAGGCGTGACCAGTGACTGGTAGGCATAGCGGAACATTCTGGTCTTGTACTCGCGATTAGTCTGCGGTGACGAAGTGTACACGGGCTCGGGATAGGCAATGCGCTTTGTGTCGCCGCTTGCGAAATTCACCACCGTAAGTTGGGGCAGGCCATTTTCGCGCTCCACCAGAACGTAGAAGTCGGCAAAAACGTCAATGTCATTAAGCATCACGTCAGCGCGGGTCGGAACAACTTCTTTCCAGTTTTCCTTGTCCGGTGTGTTAAGAGATGTCTGAACCAGTCTAAATGTCCGGCCTTTATCATTAGTGCGGATCAAAAGCTGGTCGCCGTGGTGGTCAGGATAGTACTCCACATTCTGCTGGCGTGGAGCAATCAGCTTCCATTCGCCTTTAGGATTGTCTGCGTCCAGCATGCGGGCCTCTGACGTGGTGTGGCTGGTAATCTGCAGAAAAATATATTTGCCGCTGCGCGATTTTCCTGCGCCCACGCTAAAGCGCTCATCTTTCTCTTCATAGATCAGGTCGTCTTTTCCAGCTTCCACTCCAAGCGTGTGCCGGAAGAGCTGATATTGCCGTTTGGTCTTATCGTCTTCCACACTGTAAAAGATTGTCTTGTTGTCATTGGCCCAGGTGACGGAACCAACTCTATCAGCAATCACCGCTGAATCTTTGCCGGTGCGCAGATCGCGCACGCGCAGCTTGTATTGGCGAAAGCCCGTATTGTCAGTGGAATAAGCGAGCAGAGTGCCATCGTCACTTACCTCATACGCGCCCAGTGACATGAATGGCTGCCCTTTGGCCAGTTCGTTTACGTTCAGCGTGATTTCTTCCGGAGCGTCCACGCTGCCCTTTTTGCGGGCAAAAATCTGATATTGCTGTCCCTTTTCCCAGCGCGAGTAATAAAAGTACCCGCCATATTTATATGGGACATTCACGTCAGTCTCTTTGATGTGGCTCACCATCTCGTCATAGAGCTTCTGCTGCAGCGCCGCAGTAGGGGCCATCACGGAATCGGCGTAAGCGTTCTCCGCATTTAAATACTGGGCGACCTCTGGATTCGATTTGTCGCGCAGCCAGCGGTAATTGTCCACTAGCTTGCCGCCATTAATATCGTTCTCTGTATGGATTGACTTGGCTACGGGTGGCATTGCGGCGCCGTTGGCAGATGTACCGTCGGATTTGTCGGATTTATTTTGTGCGTTCAGAAATGTACTCATGAGCAGAAGAAATAGAACAACGCCTGATTTTTTCATAAATCCGCCTTTTGTGTGTGGGAAGCATTGAATTGGCGGATTATAACAGTCAGAATACTTCGATAAACGCACTTTTCAGACGGATGGTGGTCCCTCAAGCAACTCACGTCTCCACCTTTTCAGGGAACGCTGTGAGACAGCCCTTTGTTGAGTGTCACGGATGGCCAACAAGGTTGTTTCGATTTCATCCAGTTTCTTGACCGCTCCTTCAAGATCGCCCTGTGCCTCACGAATAGCCGCTTCCCCGTACAATCGCAGATTTGGAGTGATCGTCTTTTCTGGAAGCTCAGAGAGCCATCCCTCGGCAAGATCACCGTGCTTCTTCTTTCTTGCTTGAAAGACCGCCGCACTACTCTTCAATACTTCACGCATGGCTGGTGGTGAAAACTGTGCATACTCCAGGCATGTCTCAAGCAGTTGGGCCGTTTCATCAACATTGTTTCCATACCATGCTGAAGAATACGCAAAAATATAGGCAGCTACTGTATCGGGTGATTCATCTTTAACAGCTGTCGCTTTTGCCAGGAAGTCTGGCGATAGGTTTTCTGGATCCACCCCGCTTCGCAACTCAGCAACAAGCTGCAGAATTGACAGCCAGCGCTCACCTTGCTCTTTATTCCGCAACAGCATCAGTATACGTTTTCCATCAGAAGTTGTAGTTAATCGCCGAAAAGGCACCAGATTGCCAATTCCAATAACAATAGAGAGAACAGCAAAAATTACAACTGGACCGTCCAGTTTCAGAAAGAAAATGATAACCGCCGTAAGCAAGTTCGCCAGTGGTCCACCCAAGACAAATAAGATTGCTCTCGAACGGAGATTCTCACTTTTGACGGGGATCATGTGGGCTGCACCCGACGCGCCTGTCTTGGGCTCTCTTTTGAATGCAAAATGGAGGGGAGGGCTTATCCGCAACGGACCGAACCGGATATAAATCAACCGAAACCCTACAGACAAGCCACAGATAAGATGGCCGATTTCGTGAATAACAATTATCGCAAACAATGAAAACGGCAGCAGCGCAGCAATGGCCAGTCCTCCCCATTGCCCAGAAAAAGCCGAATCGATTGTTGCATCCAGGAATTTTTGAGCCGGCCCAAGTACCTTTTCAGCAATAGCCAGAAAACTGGGCGACCAAATCATTAGGCATATGAATGCCACGGGAAGGCATACAGCTAAAATCCCTGCAACCAAGCCATATTTATGGGAATGTGGGGTAGTCTTGCCCGCCGGCATAGGCTGCAAACGATCCAGAATCGGCGTCGGACTGGCTTCAAACTGCGTGACGGTAGCGCTCATTGCGCGCAGTCTAGCATGAAATGGCCGTGAGATCAGCCAGCGAAAACTCCTACTGCTTCACCGCGACTTGCCCTGCATTGGGCGGCGTTGCCGACTGAGGCGCAGGACTTGCGGCGTTTTGCAGCTTATTGGATTCTGGCACTCCCGAAGGGCTCAGGATCACCATCTTCGAGCGACCTTCGCGTCCGCCGGGAAGAAAGAGCATCTTGTGCGCAGGATCATACGCGATGCTGAAGCCTTTTACGTCCGTAGGCAGTTCGTGGTCAACACTATTCTTATTTAGATCAATGGCCAGCACGGATCCATCGCCGGCAGCGGCATAGAGCAGATTGCCGCCAGGATCAAGCACCAGTGCATCGGTCCCGCCCGGAGCGGGAATACGGGCCAGTTCAGCTCCCGTATCAGCATTCAGTACCAGCACGGCGTAGCGGACAGCTACGTAAAGGCGGCGACGCTGTTCGTCCAACGCCAGTCCAGTGGGCTCAGAAGCTACAACTTTATAGCGGCCTGTAATTTTGTTGCTGGCATCAATGGCGGCAATCTGGCTTAGGTCCTGCAGAGTCAGCAGCAGCACTTTGCGCGAACTGTCATACACCATGGCCTGGGGCAACGCTTCCAGCGGCAGGACTGCAGATTCCGCACTGATGCGCAGGTCAATAATGCTCAGGCAGCGGTCAAGCACGCTGGTGGCATAAAGCGTCTTGGTCTGCGGCACCCACAGCAGCTTTTCCGGACGATGCTGCACCGGAATCACTTTTTCCACGCTCCAGTTGCGTGTATCCACAACGGCGATGGCGCTGTTTCCCGCCAGCGCAACGTACATCATGCCGGATGCGTCATCCACGGTAATGCCCCGCGGATCGCTGATCTGCGAAATGCGGGCAATCACGCGCCGTTTTACCGGGCTGAAAATTTCAATGGTATTGGTCCCCGGACGGGTAATCACGACCTGGCCATTGGCCATGGTTATCTGGCTGAAGCCGGGGCTGCCCGGCAGGTCAATCAACGCCACCTGGCGCAATTTGGCTTCAACACCAAATGTGTCCACGCCAAAGATGGAACAGCTCAGTAAAGTGAACGTGATTAAAAAGCTAAACTTGATTTTGTGCATAAACATAAAAAGGACAGGGACTTACCATCAGGGTATTGGGATGCAAGTAGCAGGTATTCTGCTGCCCGGTTCTTTAAAATGATGCCGTTAAAATCCCGAGTGCAAACGAGGGAACCCTATAACTAAGTTACGGTTGCAAAACCGCCAGAGGGCCCAGCTTTTACAAGCTTATTGTTGCAAATTTCATGTTATCGAACCGTAAATTGAACTTCTTCCGGATAGCTGCCCGCAATCTTAAGCGCGCCTTTGCGGGAAAGATCACTTGGGGCCGCAAGCCGCCCCAGCCGCTCGCCGGTCTGCGCGTCAACCAGGTAAAGAGTCAGCACTGCATTGTTAGTAAGGGTGGCCCACAGCGGATCGCTGGTGAAGTTCGGTAGATCAAGAGAAAAATCTCCTTCGTTTTCCACCTTCACTTTGCCGACGGAGAGAGGCGAGATCGAAAGGCTGGGCACGCCAAAGAACTGTCCGGCCCACCTGCAGGAATAAAGCGCTTCCACCTGCAAACTTTTACCCGCAAATCTTGATACATCCGCTTTGCCGTGTAGTGCAGTGGTGGCAAGCTTCTGGCATTGAAAGTCACTCTGACGGTTGCTGGCGGAAAGATCGTCGGCGCGAACAGTGGCAAACTGGCACCCCGGCGAATACACGATCGCACGGAAACTCTTTGCCGCCTTGCCCTCAACATCGGTCTTGACCACGATCTGGTTATCGCTGGATGCCGCGCTGCTGGAAGACTGCAGGACCGCAGGATTACCGTTCAGGAAGTAGCGCACCTGTACATCTTTGGGTAATGTGGGCCCGGCCACTTTGATGGTAAAGATGTTTTCCGGCGAGGCGTCTTGTGCTGCTAAATAAACGGGGAGCAATAAAAAAAGAGCAGGAACCAATACCAGCTTACGCATAATGCTTTTACTTCCTTCGTCGCCTATTATCCTGCAAAACGGAATCGGATTGAAAACTTTTCCGCCTTAGACGCTTAGATATAGGAAGACACTTAACTACTGCTTTTAACCCAAAGCTACTTTGCAAGATGGCTTTCAATATTCCTCGCGCCTGCATAACTGCCCAGTAGTTTTTTTGCTCGCGACAGATTTATCTCTAATCCTTCCGGGCCTGCAAAAGAGAAGATAGCCATGAAAATGCGCCTCGTCTCCATGCGGATCATCGCTCGCCCTGAGTCACTGGTGGGGCTGCCAAATGGGCCTTGTGCATCGACAAACACGGGCAAATTTTCAATGTTGATCTCACCTTTGCCGATGCCTTTGTAAGTCTCACCCGCCGCACCTGTACGCAACTCAATCGCGCCGGAAACATGCTCCAGATCATACGAACCCAGTGGCTGAAAATTTTCCAGCGAGACCAGATTGTTAATGTCCACAACGTTGTTGATCTGATAAAGCCCCTTGCCAGCGAGCACACGACGCAACAACGCCTCAGCCGATCCGCGATAGCGCGAAGGATCTTTGCCCAGCGCTTTATATGCATTCCGCATTGCAGCAATCTGCGGAATGGAGCCTATTTGCTCAGGCTTGATGGTAGATGTCAGATGCGCAAGATGCCGGTTGATTTCTTGCCACAGCTCT
>DASXLK010000103.1:0-14240 GCA_036496365.1 Candidatus Angelobacter sp.
TGGGCATGTAGATAGGCTACACCCTTGGGAGGTAGATTGTCTACAGGGAGCGGCGAGAAAAGGATTTCGCTGCGGAGGAGCGCAGCAATGGCAGTTAGCAATCAATGAAGGACACGCTCAGCGCCGCCAGGCGCGTCGCGAAAATAGCCCAGTACGTGCCAAGGTGCGAAATCGCGCGCTGAAGTGCTGGGAAAAAGAAAAAGTACAAAACATTTCCTCGCGCCGCAGGCGAGCGCGCAGCAAATCTGCGCGCTTTAAATACCTAAGCGATCCAGTTCTTCGCGCAATGGGCTTTCTGGGGCAAGGAAGCGTTTAGCTTTTTTAAGGCTACGCCTAATGCGGTCAGAATTCGGTCCAGATGAATTTTCATTCAACCACGAGATCGCCTCACGAATGACAAAATCCAACTCATCCTGGTTCAAGAAATCGCCCCTAGTCAATAAGGAATTGATTGCATAATCCCGTCCGGGTTGACCGGGACGTAAGTTGCGAATCCACAGCAAGGCAGACTTTGCGCCACGTAGCCATTGATCCCTAGTTGCACTTGGCCGGCGAAGAATTCGGTTAAAAACGAAATCACGATCTTTGCGGCGCTCATTGGCTTCCAGCCAGGAAACTGCTAATCCAAGCAGGTCATGATCGAGTATTGGATCGTTCACGCGGCTTTGCAGACACCACCTAAGAAGAAAACTCGCTTCTTCATCGCCTGGGTCTCTCATCTGTAACTGGAGCCTCCCCATCGCAGATCGTTTTAGATCCAAGGCGTAAGCAGGCGAGAGATCAGGTCTCCTCAGGAGAAATTTAAGAACGAATCCGGCGTCTGTGCTTTGATTATGAATTTCCATCCAGATCAAAGAAAGTCCGATGATTTCCTGGGCTGCTGCAGACTCAAGATAGGATCGACCCAGCAGCGAGTGAAGCACGAATTGTGCGTCAAGCGTTTCTGGAAACTTCTTTAGCCAAATTAGTCCGATGGCGACGGCTTGCTGAGCGGCTGCGGGTTCAAGGTCAGTTCGACCCAGCAGCGGGGGGAGTACGAATCCGGCGTCAAACGTTTCTGGAAACTTCTTCAGCCAAGCCAACGCGAGCGCAATGACTTCTTGAGCAGTAGGAGGTTCAAGGTCAGTTCGACCCAGCAGCGGGGCGAGTACGAATCCGGCCTCCCAAACGTTTCTGGAAACTTCTTCAGCCAAATTTGCCCGACGGCGACAGCTTGCTGAGCAGTAGGAGGTTCAAGGTCAGTTCGACCCAGCAGCGGCGCAAGCACAAAACTTGCCTCGTAAACATCCAAAAAACTCTTCAGCCAAACCAAGCTAGGTATTACCAGTTTTGACGCACTTTCATCCCGCGAAAGACCTCGATACAACAGATGACGTGCCGCAGCCTCAGTACCATGGCAAGCCAGCCAAGGGGATATTAGATCGCTCCATTTCTGTGCGGCGACATCAGCCCATGGAATGCCATTCAGAGTTGCACCGAGCGCATACGAGGTAGAGTCCGCACTACCAGGGCCAGCGGAAGCCAAATACTGCCCAATGGAAAGCGCATGGGCCCCAAGCCAACTCGCAGCAGCACCCTGCAACACGTTTGCCGCATCTTGATTTTCAATTGCGCCGATCACGCGCCTTAAAGCTGTGGCTAACCGGCCAACTATATTTTCCGCTGCAGGCCAAGCAGACAGCACAGCCGCAAACTGCACCTCATGCACGTAACCTTTTTCAAAAGTCACTTGATCGAAGACTTCGTCTGCAACTACGTCATGGGCAGCGGCCAGCCAACTACCACTACTTTTCACCAGCCATCCCAGCGATTCCAGTGCCGTTACAATAAACCTTGCGTTGCATGACTCACCGTATGTTTCTGCAGCTATTGCCGCTGCGCGCACCAGTGTTTCAGGAGGGTTGGGAGCACAGATAAACGCTGTGGCGGCAGCTACCATGACTCCCGACGGCCGACTTGGAACCAAAGGCGAAGGGGGCACATCAACCTTCATGCCGTCATCAGCCAGGCGCTTGCGCAACCAGTGCAGAAGATCGCCGGTCCGAAGCTTTGCGAATTCAAAGCTGTCAAGGGTGCCAGCAAGCAGTCGCCGCTCTAACTCCCGAGCGATCAACAGAGCGATAATGGGCCGACGGCCGCAAATGCGCAGAAGCTCCGTTTCTCCAAAACGATTAAGACACTGAGGTGCGGCCGTAAGAATCATGGTGTGGATGATTTTTTCCTGTTGCGCCACATCCTGCCTAAGGTTGATGGTGGCGAATAATTCGTCTCGAGCGGGGCGTGATTCACGCAGCCAACCAGGCCGGCAGTTGGCGAAGAACCTTAGCCGCATACCGCGCTGCTCAGCTTGCGGAATCAGGTAGCGGCGCAAAGCCCCCAAATCAAGTCGCTGCATTTGATCGAGATAATCGAAGACAAGAAGCGTTGAAGAATTGCCAGGCAGGACAGCAGAAGCCAAGTCCTCACTGGTTATTCCCGGCTCATCTGGCAAGACATGCAAGGAACGCCAGCCTTGCTGCTCAGCCAGACGCGCGACTTCAAAGCTTGTACGCGTTTTCCCGACACCACCCGGACCGACGAGAAGAATTCCCGGTTTCTCTGAATTGTTGACCAGCGTGCTGAGTAGAGATTCAGGCGACGTTGGGGATGCAAGTCCTGGCGAGACGAACGGGAGCCTTGAACCAAGCAGGTATTCACGAAAACCTTTGAGTGACGTCTGGTATTCACTGTACGTGAGAATTGCGGGAGAACCTGTCCCGAGCCATGCGTCACTGACTCGCGCCATTGTGCTGAGCCACGCTCGGAGATCTGTCCAGTCAAGAATGCGTACGGCTTGAATGGGCGGACGTTGATCTACCGTGAGCGATGCGAAGAATTGCTGAATTTCTTTCGTCAGGCTCTCACGCGCAGACTGATGCAATACAGCGCTGACACAGTATGCGTAACCGCAGGCATTCTTCCATGGAGCGAAAAGACCCGACCAGCCGTTTTCGGCTTCCCCTTTAAGTTTCTCTTTAACTTTTGCCCATCCACTTGAGACGTTTTTGATGAAATTGGGAAGCGTATCATCATGGTCTTTGCATTCAATAATGGTTGGAGCAGGCAGGCCATGAAACGGCGAAGGGATATCCAAAGAGGCTTCGAGCCAAGCGTCAATTGACCCGTCTCTGCCCTTGGTGGCAGCGACATGAGCATACGGGCCCGCCAGGCATTGAAGACCTTCTCCTACTAATTGTTGAAATGCGTCCTCACGCTGCGAAAAGGATTTCCCTCTAGGGCCACTAAGAGAGACCAGGTCGAATCTATTCGGGAACTGAGGTTTCACTTACAATCTCAAGTCTGATCTGGCGGAAGCACCATTTTTTTGGATTTTAACCAGGATTCGCTATCGTATTCCCTCTCTGGTTGTCTCTGCAATTCTTATCCAACGCAATTCCGATTGGCGAAGATAGCTATGCCAACCTGTACAGCGGCGGATGGCTGTTCCACAAAAGTTTCGGCTGGGTCATTGTCCTATTTCGCCGTTGACCTAAGGGCGAATAAAAGGTAGATTAAGACCAACTATAAGTACTTAGCCTTTAGCCATTAACTACTCCAAAATCAAAACCATCCGATAAAGGCCAAGACAAGCAGATTTAGCGCGATTTAACCCTAGTTTGACGTGATCGGAGCCCGATTCAGAGGCAGATTTTCTGGGTCGACCCTAATAAGCCTTTTGGAATCATAGTCGAGGGGCTATGGGGGTGGGCAGGAGATTTGGCAATTGGGTAAATTGGTAATTGAAAAAGCAAAACAACTTAACTTTATGCAGCATGGCACTGATCAAATGATGGCTGAAAATAAACAGAGGGAACCTGAGGCGCGGTATGGGTATTACCGCCGGTGCCAGGAGTTCCGCAGAAATGGCGAACAGTGCAAGGCCCCGGCGGAAAAAGGAGCGCAGATTTGCCATGCGCACGCCGGCCAGCGGGCGATGGCCTTGCGCAGAGAGCGGGAACGCAGGGCGGTGCTGGCAGAAGCAGTTGCGGTAATGCGCAAAAAGGGCTATTTACAGTGCGAAATGGCGGACTTATTTACGAGTTTCAACGGGATTCAGGTGACTTTAGCGTTAATGGCGCAGGCGCTGATTAACGGCAGGATTGATTGCAAAACGGCAGGCAGGCTGGTGGTGCATTTGCAAACGATGTCAAAGCTGCTGCGAATGGTTGACCGCAAGGGACGCAAGAAACAAATTTTGCCGCAGATCCACGGCGAACTGGGACAGATTTGTGCGAATGAACGCAAATTGGGCAGAACTTTACCGCTGATTCACACAGATAACACTGATCGGGCGAATAGGGTGAGGGCGGATGGAACGAAGGCAGTAAAGATTGTCGCGATAAGATGGGCGACGCGCTGGAATGCGGTTCCCTACACGGATACCGGCCCATCGAGCTGGCAGAAAGCGGCTTGAGCTGAAGCAAAAAATAGATAGGAAGCGCTGGCTGATACCAGTCAGGAAAAGATCTTTGACAACTGAATGCTTTGACGGCCCAACATCCGGACAACCGACGGAGGCGAGAGCATGGGCGATGACTCTTCTCATTTTCCGTTAAACTGGTTCTGACCTAAATGAAGCCGTTCATCGCCAAGTTTCTTACCTCTGCTGCCGATCCCAAATTCTTTCCCGAGGAAGGTCCTCCTGAATTTGCTTTTCTGGGCCGTTCGAATGTAGGCAAGTCCAGCCTGATCAATTCCCTGCTGGGGCAGAAGATGGCTCACGTGAGTTCCACGCCGGGGCGCACCCGCACCATTAATTTTATTGGGCTGTATGCCAAGCCAGGCCAGCCCTTTCCTGAGGCGCTGCTGGTGGACCTGCCCGGTTATGGATACGCCAAAATCTCTAAAGAGATTTCCGCCGAATGGCCCAAATTTATTGAGCCATATCTTCAAGACCGCGAAACGCTGGCGCTCTCCATTGTGCTGATTGATGCCAACGTACCCGCGCAAGCGCCGGACCGCCAACTAATCGATTTTTTCCGCGCGGCAGGGACCGATTATCTGGTGGTGGCCACCAAGGCCGATAAGCTTTCCGGCAACAAGCTGCGCAGCGCGCTGGCTCTGCTGGCTGCGGAGCATGAGATTGCTCCGCCGCTTCCTTATTCATCTAAAACAGGCGATGGACGCGCGGAGCTTTGGCGCGAAATCCGTTCTCGAATGGGCCAATAGAGTCTCATGCCACGTAAACCAATCGACCCTTTTGCTCGCAAGATGATCTTTGGCTCATTTGTCTATGGCGGCGTGATGCTGGTGATGTTTGCCGTGCTCACGGTGGTTTATCTGCACATGCGTCCGAAGTGCAATGACCGGCTGGTGGCGGAGTTCACTGACCCAAGCCGGCAATGGACGGCGGCCGTGATGGAGCGCCGCTGCGGCGCGGAAGCGCCATTTCTGACTCATGTGAATGTGCGCCCTGCGTCAGCCGACCTGAAGACCGGGTTCTTTTCCGGCTCAGCGAGTGATGGCGAAATATTTTTGGTTGAGCAGGACGCCGCGGATGCTGCCGTCTCGCTGCATTGGACTGGCCCCGCGACGCTGAGCATAGAGTGCGCCCGCTGCAAGGCCGAGCTGCTGCGAAAGCACGATGAACACTGGGGCAACCTGACGATCCAATATCGGCTGCCTGCGCGCTAAAGGGTTCCCGCTTTGCCGGCTCCTGAGTGCTGTTGCAGCCATTCTGCCAGCTCTGTTTGCAACCGCGGACGCGTTTTGATGCAGCGATCAACGTCTTCGCGGGATTGCTTCAGTGCCCGCTCAGCGGAAGGAACTTTATGCTCCGTGAAAAAGCTCTGGGCGTCGTCACGCGTTTCCGCGCTGCAAAATGTTCTGGTGGCGTTCACAATCGCCGGACCGCTGGACGCTGTGGTCTTTTTTTCCACCGCGGGCCAATGCGCCTTAATCCAATCCCACGCAATCTTCTGGTTGTCGACCGTGGCAAGCACCGAGGAAATCATGCGCGCTGCATCCTGGTTTCTGATGTCATCGGAGACTGCCATGGCCAGCACGCGCTCAACGATTTTGGGTTCGCGGAAATCCGCCAGCGCGCGGGCCACGTTGTAATACTGCTCGGGCGACTGCATCCTGCCCAGGGCAGAGACATATTGCTCAAACAGCGCTTCATTGCCAAAACGCGCTGCTACTGACAACACAGCGCCGGCCATGCTGGCATCCACGGAGTCCGGGGACTTCAAATACTGCTCCGCCAGTTGCGTGGATTGGCGAATGGTTTCAGGGTCTTCACCCACAATGCCGAGAATGTGGACCAAATCACCGCGCAACGTGTGTGTATCAGGGCTTTCGCTTGCTCCGGGCGTCCAGCCGATCTTGGCCATCATAGGCTGAAAGTTGGAGCGCACCCAGGCGCGAAATAGACCGGCTTCAGCGTCTTGAAGCAGATAGTCATTGATGAAGTCGAACGTTGGCCCATAGCTTTCCACCACGGAGCGTTCGGCATCCTGGTTCACGGCCGCGACCAGATCAAGATAGGTCCCCATATTTTCCTGGCCAGAGCCAACCATGGCGGCTTCATCCCGCAACAGGACCATACGCTCTGCCGTGGAGAGTTCGGTGCCGGCAACAGTAATCAGCTTTTGCAAATCGGCTTTGTCATAGCGCGTGCGGTAATAGCCTGCGGCACTTGCGTTCACAAAAACCCAAGGCGAGCATCCAGCCATGGGCATGATCTGCTCTTTTTCACTCACGATCTGGCAGAAAGGTTTCGCGCCGCCGGATTTCACGCATACAGGCAGCATCCACACCTGGTCTTTCTGGGGCGCGACAGATGGATCAGCCCAGAAACGCTGCTGCAGCGCCGTGATCTGTGTCTTTGGCTGCGGCTTAAGCGGCGCACGACGAGAGCGCTTACCCCTCCGCACCGGCTCTTTTGTGGCAGGCGGATTGACACAGGCCGACCGCACCGTTACCAGCGGCTCGCCTGCCTGGTCAACGAACGTGGGCATGATTTTATCCACCGGACGGCCCGATGCCGCAGTCAAAGCGTTCCAGAAATCTTCCGCCGTAGCATTGCTGTAACTGAACTTGCGCAGATAAACGTTTACTCCGCGGCGAAAGACTTCCGGGCTCACGTACGCCTCAATCATGCGCAATACTGAGCCGGCTTTCTCGTAGGAAATCGGATCAAAGAGTTCGTTGATCTCTTCCGGCGTCTCTGCCTTCACGCGAATTGGATGTGTATTGACCAGTGCATCCAGCGTAAGCGCCCTGTCCCGGGCCTGTACTGCATCCAGCGTGCCGTTCCATTCCGGATGCAGCGCCTGCGATGGTTTATAGGACATCCATGTGGCGAAGCCCTCATTCAGCCAGATGTTGTCCCACCACTTCATCGTTACCAGATCGCCGAACCACTGGTGCGCCATCTCATGGGCCAGCACTTCAAACACTGCCTGATGAGAATCCACAGCAGAGTTTTTGTCATCGATAAATAGGAGCGATTCGCGATAGAAAATCGCCGCCGTATTTTCCATGGCGCCAGCTTCAAAATCCGGCACGCCTACGATATCGAGTTTTCCAAAAGGATACGGTATGCCGTAATACTGGTCATAAAATTTCAGGATTTCAGAGGCATACCGCAATGCCGCGGTGCCCAGCGGCTTTTTGTCCGGAGTTCCACAGACGCGGATAGGAATATTGTCTGACATGCCTTCATTGCATTCAAAATCACCCACCGCCATGGCCACCAGATACGTGGACATCTGTGGTGACGTGGCGAACTGGATCGTATGTTTCCCCTGCGCTGGTCCTGGCGTGTCAGAAATAATTCGCCCGTTGGAGATCGCGGTGTCACCGTCATTCACGATCAGCGTGATATCAAACTTTGCCTTGAATGCAGGTTCGTCAAATGAGGGAAATGCGCGGCGCGCATCTGTGTTCTCAAATTGCGTGGTTGCGTAATTCCGTTCCTTGGATCGGGCCAGATAAAATCCGCGCAGCTTGTCATTCAGAATGCCGGTAAATTTGATGTGAATGCTCGCTGGGCCCGGCTGCAGATCATCTGCCGCGGTAAGCATGGCTTGCTCTTTCTCCGGAGCAAAACTCCACTTTGCCGCCTGCGTCTTGTTGTCTTGTGTAATTGTTGCTTCCTGGAACTCCAGTTCAATCGCGTTGAGCGTGATCGAACCGCCTGCCTGATTTACTTCCACGTCAATTGTTTCTTCGCCGCTGAAAGTTGCCTTCTGCAAATCTGGCGTAAAGCTCAGGGCATAGTGCTTGGGAGTAACGCCATACGGCAGGCGCTGCGCACCAGCCATCAACGGCAGACATACAAGAAGCATCCAGACGATTTTTTTCAATGGCGACATTTTTCTCCTCAAGGACTTACGCTTTGCAGCCGCGCTTTAGCCCACTTGCGTTTTGCGGACATCGCGAACAACGTCGGCCTGTTTGCTCTCTATTTAAGGCGCGACTTTACAGGGATGTCTCGTAATCGCGGGCACTCGGCTGCCTTTAATCACGGTGGCGCAAAGACTTGGCCGATAGTCTTTGCCGTCCCAGTCATATACGGTCGTTTCCATCTTTTTAGCACTCACTTCAAACTGTCCTGTGAGTGAAGGCATACCTAGTTTGACGATCTTCATCGGATGAAGTGAGGCATATTTTTCATGCAATGCCAGCCGGTATCCTTCGTCCTGGCGTAGATATACCAGACTATCGCAATTCGCTTCCTGGCAATGGCACGCGCCCTGCACCTCAATAATCGTCCCAACATCGCGTCCACCAGAGCGAATCGGCGTCTCCGTTAGAGTTGGATCAATATCTTTGCCGTCAGCGGGCTGGGTGCATGCTGCATCTCGCGCTGCAGCTTCTTTCAAACCGGCTGGCAAACTTTCCTGCTGCGCTGCATACGCCAGCATGAATCCACTAAACATGAATCCACTAAATAAGATAAATAACATCAAAATATTAGATTTAGTCATTTGGGCCTGGAAACCTGTCATTCGAAGCTATTAAGGGAAGATACCACACGGAGTAGCGGGAAACCGTTGCTCAAGCAGGTCCGGGGCATTCACGCATGGCGGCACAATCGACCCAGGCAGCCACAGTTCACCCAGCGGCCCTACCACAACGGCGGTCTGTGGGAAGTCAGTATTTGAGAGCGCTCGCAGCACTGGCAGAATCTTCATCTCTGCATCCATTTTGGGGCCACCCGGTTTTTCCTGCTTCACCGGATAAACTTTGCCGCGAAGAAATGTTCCGTCCCCGGCCAGATGCGCTTCCAGAACCAACGAAAGTCCGTTCTCCGCATTCAAATTGAACGGCCCATAGGTGGCAAAATTTCCCAGCGAATACGCAATCAGCTTGCCCTGATAAATCTCCATGGCCCTTACCACGTGCGGGCCGGAGCCAAGGACCATATCTGCGCCGGCATCAATCGCCGCATGCGTGAATTTGCGCAGATCGCCGCGGTCTTCGCCCAGAAATGTTTCATCGCCTTCAAGGACGTGCTGGTGCGTTGCGCCCTCGGCTCCGCCGTGAAAACCCACAATCACAAGATCTGATTCAGCCTTCAGCGAGCGGATGGTCTGCAATGATTCATCCAGATCAAGAAAGTTATAAGCGCCGGGATACGTGGCAAAGGCAATAATCGCGACCTTACGGCCTTTCACACTTAGCCGCGCAACATCACCGACTTCGCCCGTGTGCGCGATTTGCATTGCATCCAGCACCTGTCTCGAACTCGCGCGGCCCTCCAGGCCAAAATCCATGGCATGATTATTGGCCAGTCCCATGGCGGTAAAACCCGCATCTTTCAGATATTTGCCGTAACGTGTAGGCACGCGAAAGGCGAAGCACGTGCCAATCTTCTTGCCCCGACACTTCGCTGACTCGCCTCCGTCAACAATTGGGCCTTCAAGGTTTCCATAAACAATGTCGCCACGCTTCAGAAACGGAGTCACCTCCGTCAGCAGCCCTGCTCCATCATTCGGCGGCAGTGTGGACTCATCAGGGAACGTGGTGCCCAGCATCACGTCGCCCACAGCGGTAATGATGATTTCATCAAAGGGAGCGGGGGGGTGCTCTGGCGTAGCGGTCTTCGGCGGAGAAGGACTTGCCATTTCTGAATTTGGCTGAGGCGTCGCTGAGGGCGCTGGCTGAGCCTGCTGTGTCGGCGTATTCTGTGAGGATTCAAATATTACATAAGGATGCACTGCGCTCGCAGCAAGAGGAAATGCACCCCAGCCAATCGTCATCCCGAGAACCGTTAAACGAGCAAGCGCCTTCTTCAGTTTGCGAGTAGGATCGAGGGATCTTGTGCTTTCAGATGCTTGATCCGGTGCTGTACAAACGCAAGGTCCCTCGCCCCGATTCGAGCGCTGGCTAAAACGCACCCTCGTGAACGGTGCTCGGGATGACGATCCCTTTTTGATTGGACTCAATTTTTCGCGCCCTTATTCTGTGAAACAACTAGCAACTCTCACTCAATTCCACAACCTGTCCCGCCACCACCATTTCAACACAGCGGTTCCAGCCAAACCAATAAGCAATTTCCCTGTAGTCTTTTACGTCAAAGATCGCCATGTCCGCGTCTTTTCCCGCTTCCACGCTTCCCTTTCGATCTTGCAGGCGCAAAGCACATGCCGCATTGATCGTTGAAGCAGAAATCGCCTCTGCCGGCGTCATCTTCAGGTGAGTGCAGGCCAGCGAAATAACAAACGGCATGCTCGGTGTGGGCGACGTGCCAGGATTGTAATCGGTTGCCAGTGCCAAAGGCACTCCGGCATCAATGAGCCGCCGCGCATCCGGAAATTCCTTGTGACCCAGAAAATAATTCGCTCCAGGCAAGAGCACGGCCACCGTATCTCCATCGGCCAGAAGAGAAATATCGTCGTTGTGAACACAGTCCATATGGTCCAGGGAAGCTGGCTGATGCCCCAGCAAGCCGCTCAGCCGGGATGGCGTGAATTGGCAAACATGCACCCGCGTATTCAGGTTGTGTTTACGCGCTGCTGCCAGAATTTTTTCTGACTGCTCCAGCGTAAAGGCTCCGCGCTCGCAGAACACGTCAACATATTTTGCCAGCTTCTTCTGCGCCACCAGCGGAATTATCTCGTTGCAGACTTTGCGCACGTACTCATCAGGCTTTTTCGCGTACTCCTGCGGGACCACATGTGCGGCCAGCAATGTCGCAGATACTTCGCCGGGCCAGTGACGCGCAGCATCACGTATGGCCTCCAGGGACTTGATCTCATCTTCCAGCGTGAGCCCGTAGCCGGACTTCGCCTCAACCACGCTGGTTCCCTGCTCCAGCATGGCATTGAACGCCACAAGCACCTTTTTGCTCAGCTCAGTACGGCTTGCCCCGCGCACTCCTGCCACGCTCGACCGAATTCCACCGCCCGCAGCGGCAATCTCTTCATAGCCTGCGCCAGCGATGCGCTTCTCAAAATCAACCAGTCGCGGCCCGGCAAACACTGGATGCGTATGGCAATCAATCAACCCAGGCAGAACGACGCCGCGCTTGCAGTCAAGCTCCTGCACTTTGCGCCGGTTCTTCTTCAGCCACGGATCGTCCATCACCGCGCCTTGCGGCCCTGCGGCAATCACTTTCCCTCCGGCGCAAAGCACTGCCGCATCTTCTATTATGCCGATCTCTTTAAGCGCAGCACCGCGCCGTGGCGCTCTCTCACCACGCAGCGTGAGGAGTTGGCCGATATTGGCCAGAAGGAGGTACGGAGTAGGAGTCTTTTTCTGCAAGAGGAAATTCTACAATTTTACGGGTTTCATCAGGTAATTCCCTTGGTGTTCCTTCGTGTCCTTTGTGGTTAAAAGGGTTCTCTTGCTACCCTCGGGATTAAGAAGAGCTCATCGGCACTTTCACGCCCGTTTTCTCCGCAAACGTCTTTGCCTCTTCATACCCCGCATCCACATGCCGCGCCACGCCGATCCCTGGATCATTCGTCAGCACGCGCTCAATCCGCTTGGCCATGGCATCTGTCCCATCGGCGACCGTGACCTGCCCGGCATGCAGTGAATAGCCAATGCCCACGCCGCCGCCGTTATGAATCGACACCCAACTGGCTCCGCTGGCGGTGTTGAGCATTGCGTTCAGCAGAGGCCAGTCCGCCACGGCGTCACTGCCGTCTTTCATGCTTTCGGTTTCGCGATAGGGAGAAGCGACGGAGCCGCAATCCAGATGGTCGCGTCCAATCACAATCGGCGCTTTCAGCTTGCCCTTCTTTACCAGATCATTCATGGCCAGGCCGAATTGCGCGCGTTCGCCATATCCCAGCCAGCAGATACGCGCCGGCAAGCCTTGAAACTTGATGCGCTTGCGTGCCAGATCAATCCAGCGGCTGAGGATGCGGTTCTGCGGGAACATCTCCAGTATCAGATCATCCGTAACGGCGATGTCGGCAGGGTCGCCGGAAAGCGCCACCCAGCGGAACGGCCCTCGGCCTTCGCAAAACAGCGGCCGAATATAAGCCGGAACAAAGCCAGGAAAATCATAGGCATTCTTCACGCCCTGCTGGAAAGCAAATGTCCGGATGTTGTTGCCATAATCAAACGTCACGCTGCCCATTTTCTGCAGACGCAGCATGCCTTCCACGTGGCGCGCCATCGCGTCCATTGATTTTTCCAGATACCCCTTTGGATCGTTCTTGCGCAGTTCCAGCGCATGCTCCAGCGTCATGCCGTTGGGCACATAACCATTCAGTGGATCATGGGCCGAAGTCTGATCGGTAAGAATGTCCGGCAGTACGCCGCGCTCCGCCAGTTCAGGAATCACGTCCGCGCAATTGCCCACCAGTCCGACAGAGATTGCTTCCTTCTTGCGCACAGCATTTTTCAAGATGCGCAACGCTTCATCCAGATTGTTGACCATGAAGTCGCAATAGCCTGTCTTCAGCCGTTTCTTTATGCGCTCGGCATCCACGTCAATGCCCAGGAAACACGCGCCCGCCATGGTCGCCGCCAGAGGCTGCGCGCCACCCATGCCGCCCATACCGCCGCTGACCACAAGTTTGCCGGCCAATTCGCCGCCAAAATGCTTTTCCGCTGCCGCAGCAAAGGTCTCGAATGTTCCCTGAATAATCCCCTGTGACCCGATGTAAATCCACGAGCCAGCCGTCATCTGTCCATACATCATGAGGCCCGCACGTTCCAGCTCGTTGAACTTCTCCCAATTAGACCAATGTCCCACCAGATTTGAATTGGCGATCAACACACGCGGCGCGTATTCGTGCGTCTTGAAAATTCCAACGGGCTTGCCGGACTGCACCAGCAGCGTCTCATCGTTATCCAAAGACTTTAATGAGGCCAAAATCGCCTCCAGACATGGCTGGTTACGGGCAGCTTTTCCAGTACCGCCATAGACCACCAGGTCGCGCGGGCGCTCACCCACTTCATCGTCAAGATTATTCATGAGCATGCGCATGGCGGCTTCCTGCGGCCATGCTTTGCACGTTAGCTCTGTTCCGCGTGGAGCTTTCAGCGGCGGTAGATTCGTAGCTTGAGTTTCAATATCAACCGGCATAGAAAGATGGTAGCAAAAATGCCTCTGCCTCATCGTGGAATCTCCCGTAAAAGAGCTTTCCCAGGTCTCGAGCTCTGCTTCCGGCATCCAACCACAAGATAAGTGGTAAGGTGCGAATGTATTTCGTCAAACTAAGGGAACAAATCGTTGATCGTGGGATTGCCAAGGGAGAACGCGCAATGGCTGAGCTAAAGAAAAGACTTCAACAGGAAAAGTCCGATGACGGTTTTTTGGGAGAACCAAATGCAGTCACTACGGGAGCGCACAACTCTCGTCAAATGTCGGCTGAAGCCGCCGAACCGGAAGACACCACGCCTGCTATGCCCCAGAACAAAGGTGCCGAGCCGCCTGCTCCGCGCGAAGAAGACGTGCGAAATCGAAAGGTAGATCCTGAAGCCATGCAAGAGTCATTCAAAGAAGCGGAGTTGGATCCCCGTGCAGAAGCTGAGCCGGAAGAGGGCGAAGCAGCCGCATAACGTCATAACGACCACTTTACGCAAAGCGCTCTTACCAGGTGTTGTAGGCTGTTCCCTCAGTACTGATCAGGCTTGATCCGCTCTTTACATCACTGATACCTGGAGCAGTCTGGTCAATGCTTTCAAGCACATCTTCCTGCACTGCCTGCCATGTGTCCGAGGCATGCGTAAATGGGTCTTTCGGTATCGCGTGGAGATAGCCCGCGGTCACAATGTCATCCAAAGCTTGCGGC